>CACXUM010000012.1 GCA_902770835.1 uncultured Bacteroidia bacterium | reverse complement strand
TGACGTCTTGTTTCAGAATGATATCCATGTGTTGTCCTCCTTCAAATTATTTCAAACAATCTGCTACGAATGGCATCAGGGCGAGGTGGCGGGCACGCTTGATGGCTTGGGCAACCTTGCGCTGGTATTTGCTGGAAGTGCCGGTGATGCGGCGGGGCAGGATCTTACCCTGCTCGTTGACGAACTTCAGCAAGAAGTCGGCATCTTTGTAGTCGATGTACTTGATGCGGTTCTTCTTGAAGCGGCAGTATTTCTTTCTCTTGGTATCGACTGCTATGGGAGTCAAATATTTGATGTCGTTGTTGTTGTTCACTTGTGCCATTTTTTCTTCGGTTTTAATTGTTCAACATTAGGCTTGTGCTTCTTCTGCGGCGGCTTCGGCCTTCTTGCGCTTCTTCTCGTTGTAGGCAATAGCGTGCTTGTCGAGTTTCACGGTGAGGAAACGCAGGATGCGTTCGTCGCGCTTCAGTTCGGTTTCGACATCGGCGATGACATTACCTTCGGCCTTGTACTCAATGAGTTGGTAAAAGCCTGTGGATTTCTTCTGGATGGGGTAGGCAAGTTTCTTCATGCCCCAGTTCTCTTCATGAACGATCTCTGCACCAGCACCGGTCAGATGATCTTCATACTTCTTTACCGCTTCCTTCATCTGTTCGTCAGACAAAACGGGAGTTAAAATGAAAACGGTTTCGTACTGATTCATAACTGTTTGATTGTTAAATGAATAAATTGTTATTGTTGTTTGCTTGATTTGCGGGTGCAAAAGTACGGATTTTTTCCTAATCTACAGCGATTTGCACAAAATAATTTTTTCCAGCATGAATTCCGCTGCGTGTCCGTCGCCGAAGATTTCGGGGAACGAGGTCGGCGGATTGTCCTTGAAATGCTGCCAAGCCTGCATGATGCGGCTTTCGTCGGCGTCGGCGAGGATGGCGTTGCCCGTCTGCACGATTTCCACCCATTCCGTCTCAGGCCGGAGGATGATGCAGGGCTTTTTGAAGAAATAAGACTCTTTTTGCACGCCGCCTGAATCGGTCATTACCAATCGTGCATGACGTTCCAAGGCTATCATCTCCAAAAACGATACTGGAGGGATAAGACTGATGTTCGCGTTGTTGAAAACTTGCTTTTGCAATTCCTCGTCAAGATTGGTTTTCAAGAGTTTGGATGTCCTTGGATGCAAAGGCAATACGATCCGACATTCTTCAGAAAGCCTGATGATGGCCTTGAAAATTGCGCTCAGCCTTTCGGGATGGTCAGTGTTGCTGTCGCGATGGATGGTGGCCAAAACGAAGGGTTTCCCGCTGAGGTTCAGTCGGTTGATGATGTCGGTTTTGGTTTCGGCGATGTCGGCGAAGTGCAGGCTGTTGTCATACATGATGTCGCCACAATGGAAGACTCTTGGATTGTCGATGGTTGGTGTAGAGGTCGTTGGACTCTGAACCTGTCGAAGGGTCGCAACGCCGTCCTCTTCGACAGGGAAGCCTTCGCGTTTCAGGTTCTCCAATCCGGCCTCGGTAGGCGTGAAGAGCAGGGTGGAGCAGTGGTCGCACACGATGCGGTTGATTTCCTCGGGCATGGCCTTGTTGAACGAGCGCAGTCCCGCCTCGATGTGGACAATGGGCACATGGATTTTGGCGGCGGCCACGGCTCCGGCAAGAGTTGAGTTGGTGTCGCCGTATAGCACGATGAAGTCGGGCTGCTCCTTTATTAATATGTCCTCGATGCCTTCGGTCATGCGGGCGGTTTGAACGCCGTGCGAGGCCGATCCGACATGCAAATTATAATCGGGACGTGGGATTTGGAGTTCGTCGAAAAACACCTGCGACATGTTGTCGTCGTAGTGCTGCCCCGTGTGGACGATGATTTCCTGTATTTGGTCTTTGTAATGGTTCCTGATGGCGCGGCTCAACGCAGCGGCCTTGATGATTTGGGGACGCGCCCCGATGATGGTGACGAGTTTCATGGTTTGTCTTGTTGTTAGAAGGTCATTTCTCCGTAGTCGCGGAAACTATGGTAGCGTTCGATGCCGATGATGATGTGGTCGACGACTGTGATGTCCAACAATTTGCCGGCGGCGACGAATTTTTTGGTCAACAGGCGGTCGTCCTCGCTGGGGCGTGTGTTGCCCGAAGGGTGGTTGTGCCCCAAAACGATGCAAGATGCCCCGATGTTCAGTGCGCTCTTGAAGATGATTCTCGGGTCGGCGATGACGTTGGAAGTTCCGCCGTTGCTGACACATTCCACCTTGAGCACATGGTGGCTTTGGTCGAGGTACATGACCAAGAAATGCTCTTGTCGCGGGTCGTCGATGAAAGGCAGGAAACGCTCGAAAGTGTCCTTTGAGTCTTTCACCTCGGCGGGCAGGTTGGCTTCTGCGGCGCGGCGGCGTTTGCCGAGTTCGAGAGCGGCCATGATGGTGATGGCCTTGGCCTCGCCGATGCCTTTGTGGCGCATTAGGTCACTCAAAGTGAGGTTGGAGAGGCTGATGAGGTTGTTGCCGACGCTGTCAAGGATGCGGCGCGACAGTTCCACCGCCGACAGTTCGCTGTTGCCCGATCCGATGAGGATGGCTATGAGTTCGGCATTGCTCAATGCGGCCTTGCCTTTGGCCATCATTTTCTCGCGTGGGCGGTCGTCGGCAGCCCATTCCTTGATGGATTTTTTCTCGTTCATGTCATCTCAACCAAAAAAGCCCCTTCCACATTGTAGAAGAGGCACCAACATGTATGAATAAAACTTCCAATTATGCCAATTTTGCCGTGAACTTCGAGAGTTTCGACTTCAGGTTGGCGGCTTTGTTCTTGTGGATGATGCCGCGCTTGGCCACCTTGTCGATGATGGAATACAACTTCGAAAGTTGACCCTCGGCCTCCGACTTGTTAGTTAAAGCCCTGAATTTCTTGACCTCGTTACGCATGTTCTTGGCGTAATAGCGATTGTGCAAACGTCTTTTTTCTGACTGACGGACTCTCTTTAATGCATCTTTGTGATTTGCCATATCTCTTATTCCTTTTTTCTTATATAATTCTTCTTGAATCGGGCTGCAAAATTACAACTTTTCTGCGAATTGCAAACCGATTTGTTGAAATTTTTTCTTTCAATTGCTTAAATATTTGATTTAAAGCGCGTTAAATGCCATTTTTTCCTCGTTTTCGCGATGGATGATTTCGCCGAGCCTTATCTTAATGAAGGTGTTCTTTTCGGCGGACGAATCCTTCAGCAAAACAGGAACGTAATTCTCGCCATAGCCTCGCGCAACGCCCTTGCTGTCAATGCGTTCGATGAGCATCCGTTGGCTGTGGCCTTGCATCATTCCAAAGTATTTGGTCTTGTTTTCCAACGAAATCCGCCGCATCACCTCGCTTCGTTCCGATTTCACTTTTTCAGGCACTTGGTTGGGCATGGTGGCAGCTTTTGTTCCCGTGCGCACCGAATATTTAAAGGTGTGGATGTGGCTGAAGCCGATTTCGCGGGCGAAGTCGCAGCTTTCCTTGAAGGTCTGTTCGGTTTCGCCAGGGAAGCCCACGATGATGTCGGTAGTGAGGTTGAAGTCGGGGCGGAAAGTCTTGATGCGCTGGCACATCTCGCGGAATTGGTTGGCGGTGTAATGCCGGTTCATGCGTTTCAGGGTGTCATCGGAGCCGCTTTGCAGGCAGATGTGCATGTGTGGCGCGAGTTTTTCGTGTTGGAACAAAGCCAAAAAACGGTCGCTGAACTGGTCTGGCTCGATGGAGGAAACGCGCACACGGAAGTCGCCGTTGATGTCCAAAATGTTTTCTACAAGTTGCTCGAAATTAGTGTCTTCGTGTTGGTATCGTCCCATGTTTACGCCCGTCAGAACGATTTCCTTGAAGCCGTGGGCAAGCACTTCGCGCACGTTGTTGTAAATGTCCTCGGCGGGACGGCTCGTCGCCCTTCCGCGCACCATCGGGATGATGCAGTAGGAGCAGAAGTTGTTGCACCCGTCGTGTATCTTGATGAGGCTACGGGTGTGGAAGGTGTCGAAGGCGGGTCGGTAGCTGAAGAGGTCGCGGTCGTAGCCTTCAGGGTCGCTATGCCCGTTGCGGAAATGTTCGTCGATGATGTCGAACAGGGCCGCTTTGCGCTCGTTGTCGATGACATAGTCCGCCAAGCCCGATTGCAAAAGTTCCTCCTTTCGATGGTTCACCATGCAGCCCGTGACGGCAATCAGCGCTTCTGGATGCTTCCGCCTGATTTGGTGGATGGCCTGTCGGCATTTTTGGTCGCTCGTGTTGGTGACGGTGCAGGTGTTCACGACGAAGACGTCCGCCGCGCTGTCGCCGTCGGCAATCTCATATCCCGCCGCCTTGAACCGCGAAGCCAAGGCATCGGTTTCATACAGGTTGACGCGGCAACCGAGGGTTTTGAAGGAGATTCTGGCCTTGTTCATTCGCTCTTCCTGTTTCATGGCGCAAAATTACGATTTTTTCAAAATGTTTCGTTTCGCAAGGCTTGCAAATCGCTTTCGTTATCGAAATATTTTTTGTTTTGTTTGGGAATTGTTTTTTTTGTTGGCAGGGGTTGCATTGCATTTCACCCCTGCCTAATATCCATCGTCACTCCGTGACTGAGCAGGGGCACGAGGGAACCCCAAAGGGGTGACAGCACATAAGGCAGGCGGTGTCAACCCCTGCCAAAAACGAAACAAAAACACCGATGAGCCCCATAGGGGCGGGAGAAACATCACAACTCCCCCTCAATCGACAGCGGCGAAGCCGAAGTCACCTTGACATTCACTATCTGATTCAAACATGGTTTTCTTTCAGCATTTTAATGAGTAATCTTTTCCTAAATCGGGCAAAAACTTCTGTTTTTTGCAAGTTTTTGCCCGATTTCGGTTTTTGTTTTGAAAAGATTTGTACCTTTGTGGTCGGGTTTAACAACAAGAGAATCAAATGGAAAAGATTATCGGAAGAGAAACGGAATTAGAAAAGTTGAACGATTATTTTGAGTCGGGGAGGAGCGAGTTTGTCGCGCTTTATGGCCGCCGTCGTGTGGGCAAGACATTCCTCGTCAGAAGTTTCTTCAAAGACAAGTTCGATTTCTATGCTACCGGGGTTATCGACGGGTCGCGCGAAACCGAAATGGAGGCTTTCCACAATGCCCTTGTGCGATATGGATATAAGGGCGAGCGGGCAAAGACTTGGATTCAGGCCTTTACCCAACTTGCGGATTTGCTGGAACGCAAAAACCGCAATCGGACACGACGTTTGACTGTATTTCTCGATGAATTGCCTTGCTTCGACACGCCTCGTTCAGGCTTTTTGTCGGCGTTGGACTTGTTCTGGAACAGCCGAGCTTCTTGGATGGACAACATCTATTTCGTGGTGTGCGGTTCGGCAACTTCGTGGATGATGCGCAATATCGTCAACAACAAGGCTGGACTGCATAAACGTACAACCCACACCATGCATCTGCGCCCATTCACTTTGGGACAGACCGAGGAATATCTCAAGAGCAGGAAGTTCCGATGGCCGAGGATTGCGGTTTTGCAGGCCTATATGGTGCTTGGCGGCGTGCCGTATTATTTGAGTCTGCTCGACCCGAAACTAAATGTCCCTGACAACATTGACGCACTGTTTTTCTCTGCCGAACCGGAACTTGAAAACGAGTATCAGCGGCTTTTCAACTCGTTGTTTAAGAATGCCGAAGGCTATATGGAAATCATTCGGTTGCTCAGTTCTCATCGCGACGGCTATACGAGAGCGGAAATCGCGCGGGAACTGAAGATCGCGGATAACGGACACTTGTGTGAGATGATGGATGACCTGGAACATTGCGACTTCGTCCGAAGATACAATAACGGCACGCTGCAAAAAAACGGCATTTACCAGTTGATAGACTTTTTCTCGTTGTTCCATTATAAGTTTGGCACGAACCGCGTCACCGATGAACACTTTTGGCGCAATGCCTTGGGTACTCCTGAGCAGAACAATTGGTATGGGTTAACCTTTGAGCGGGTTTGCCTATGGCATGTGAGACAGATAGTTAGAGGTTTGCGCTTGGATGCCATCAGGCATGATTATTATGCATGGCGTAGCCAAAATAGCAAACCAGCCGTCCAGATTGATTTGGTCATTGACCGCGCTGATGGCATGGCGACGATATGCGAGATGAAATATTCCAAAGATGACTACACGCTGACAGAAGGAGAATACAAAAAAATCGTACATCGCATGGAGACATTCCAAAAAGAAACGTGTTATAAAGGCGGTGTTCAGGCAAGCATAGTCACCACTTTTTCTCTTCAAAATAATATGTATTCTGAGATTTCTCCAATCCCGATAACTATGAATGAACTATTTGTGGATTAGATACTTATATGCTTTTTTGGGGGACTGTGTCTAAGGTTTTAATCGGGCAAAAACATCTGTTTTTTCCAAGTTTTTGCCCGATTATGATGCGTATGAAGATTATCCAATCATTTCCCCCTCAATCGACAGCGGCGAAGCCGAAGTAACCTTGACATTCACAATCTGCCCGATGAGGCTCGTGTCTTTCGAGGCAAAACGGATGACGATTTTGCCTTCGGTGTGGCCGGTGAGGTAACCGTTTTTTCGGTCGTGGTTCTCCACGAGCATCTTCACGGTCTTTCCGATGAGGCCTTGGTTATAGACGAGGCTGTGTTTCATCAGTTCCTCGGTGAGGCGGTGGTAACGCTGGCGTTTCACTTCCTTGGGCACGTCGTCGTCCCACTCGGAGGCCACCGCGCCTGGGCGCACGCTGTATTGTGCGATGAACGCCATGTTGTACTTGAACTCCTCCATGGCCTTGCGCGTGTTCTCAAACTCCTCTTCGGTCTCGTGCGTGAAGCCCACGATGATGTCGGTGAAGATGGTGGCGGTGGGGAGTTTCTCGCGGATGGTTTGGATGATGTGGCGGTAGGTGGCCAAGTCGTGGTGGCGGTTCATGCGTTGCAGCATGTTCTCGTCGCCACTTTGGATGGGGATGTGGATTTGCTTGCCGAGGCAGTCGTATTGCGCCATCACCTCGATCACGTCGTCCTTCATGTCGCGGGGATGCGGCGCGGTGTAATACACCCAAAACTCCTTGCCGCTGGCCTTGCCGAACTCACCCACGCGGCGCAGAAGTTGCGCAAAATCAATCTCTTCGCCTTTCTTGTCCAAGCCGTAGGAATTGACGTTTTGTCCCAACAAAGTGATGCTCTTGTAGCCCTTTTCGACCAACGCCTTCAGTTCGGCCAGAATCTCCTCCGAGGGGCGCGACACCTCGCGGCCACGGGTGTAGGGCACGGCGCAGTAGGTGCAGAACTTGTTGCAACCGTTCTGAATCGGGATGAAGGCCTCGAAATTGGAGGTTTGCGTCGGCACAATCGACCAAAACTTGTCCATATTGGCCGAGGGGTTGATTTTGTCGTTTTTGTGGAATAGCGGCGCAATGGGCTTGACAACAGGCTGAAAACCAATTTCTTCTCCGAAACGCAACGATGCTGGCGTGACGATGCCGTATTGCCTGATCATGTCGGGCAGTTTGGGCAGGTCGTTCATGGGGAAGACCAAGTCGAAGAGCTTGAGGAAACGCTCGCGGTCGGCAGGCAGCACGCATCCCGACACGAAGGTGATTACGCTTTGGCGGTTTTTCATCGCGTTCCATTTCTCGATGCGGCCATACACTTTGTCGATGCCTTTTTGTCGCACCGAGCAGGCGATGATGCCGAGGATGGTGGCCTCGTCTTCGTTTTCGGTCTGCACGAAGCCCATGCCGTTGAGCACCGTGCGCACGCGCTCCGAGTCACTCAAGTTCATCTGGCAGCCTAAGGGGAGGAGGTAATATTTCATTCAGTTGATAGTTATCAGTTGATAGTTGTAGGGCTGTCACATCGTGGCAGCCGAACTGGTTGTACAATCGGCCTGCAAAGGTAAGAAAAATGTTGGTTCACCTGAAATACACTCGCGTAATCCCCGTTCCGCCGGTTTCCAACGATGCGTCGCAGAAACGTTCCACCTCGTGGATGTGGCTGAGTTTTTCGCGGATGAGCTTGCGGAGGATGCCGTTGCCCTTGCCATGTAGGATGCTCACTTCCTTGATGCTGAGGAGTTTGGCTTCGTCCAAATATTTGTCGACGATGTCCAAGGCTTCCTCGGCGCGTTTGCCGCGCACGTCTAATGTGAGGTCGAAATGCTCGGCCTTTTCGCTGAGGTCTTCGGCGATGCCCGACTGCCAGCGGCGTTGGGTTTTGCGGGCTTCGGCGCGACTCACCTTGCGGAGTTTGTCGGGCGAGGTGCGCAGGCGGATGCTGTCGAACAAGATGGTGGCGTCGGTGTCGCTGATGGCGAGGATTTCGCCCACCACTTGCATTTCCTCTATGCAAACTGTGTCGCCCACTTTCAGCACCACTTCTGTTTCTTCTTTTTTCTTGGCTTCGGCCACTTCCTTGGCTTTTTGCGCGATTTCTTCCTTGGTCTTTTCAAGGTTTTGGCGGATTTCCTTGGTTTTGGTTTTTTCCGCCTGAGCCTCCTTGATTTCCTTGATGGTGCGCTCGATTTGGCTGTTGGCTTTCGCTATAAGTTCTTGAGCTTCAGCCGCTGCGTCGCGGAGATATTGTTTCTTCTTGCCTTCAAGTTCGGCCAAAAGTTTTTTGTATTTCTCCACCACTTCGGTCAGAAGTTGGTCGGCGATGCGCAGGTCTTGTTCCTTCTTGCGAATGGCCTTTTTGTCGACTTCCAACTGTTGCAGTTGCTTCTCGAATTTCAGGTGTTGGTCGCCGGTGATGTTGGCTGCGTCGTCGAGGATTTGTTTCGGGAAGCCGATTTTCTTGGCGATTTCAAAGGCGAAAGAGGAACCGGGCTTGCCTGTGAGCATAATGTACATCGGCTGCATAAAGCGCGTGTCGAACAGCATTGCCCCATTGATGATGCCCTCGTGGTTGTCGGCCAAAAGTTTCAGGTTGGCATAGTGTGTCGTGACCATACCGAAAGCCTGTTTCTTGTTGAGTTCCAACAAAATGGCCTCGGCGATGGCTCCGCCCAATTGCGGCTCGGTGCCCGTGCCAAACTCATCAATGAGGAACAGCGTTTTTCCGTCGGCGTTTTCCAACAGGGCCTTCATATTAATAAGGTGTGAACTGTAGGTGGAAAGGTCGTCCAAAATGGACTGCTCGTCGCCGATGTCGATGAAGAGGCTGTCGAAAAGGCCGCACTGAGAGTCGATGCGCATTGGTGGCATAAGGCCGCATTGCAGCATATATTGCAGCAGGCCAGTGGTTTTCAGGCACACGGACTTGCCGCCAGCGTTGGGTCCGCTGATGACCAAAATGCGGTCGGTTTCGTCCAACTTCAAATCCAACGGAACAACTTGTTTGCCTTGCTTTTTCAGTTTTTGCTCCAAAAGCGGGTGCCGCGCCTGAATCCAATTAATATAAGGTGTGTCTTTGATTTCGGGCTTGATGCCCCCGATTTCATTGGCCAACAATGCCTTGGAGCGAATGAAATCAAGTTCGCCGAGCATATTCCAAGCCTTGCGCAATTCGGAGAGGTAAGGCCGCAGCAAGCGTGTGAAAGCCATCAATATGCGGTGGATTTCTCGCCTTTCGGCATATTCCAACTCCTTGATTTCGTTGGAAGTGTCAAAAATTTCGGCAGGTTCGATGTAAACGGTTTGCCCTGTCGCCGACTCGTCGTGGATGAAACCTCGGATGGCGCGTTTGTCGCTCGCCTTCACGGGGATGACCAAACGACCGTCGCGGATGGTGATTTCCGATTTCTGGTCGACCCAGCCCGCAGTCTTGGCGTCGCCCATAATTTGGCGGATTCGCTTCTCAATGCCGCCTTGCTTGCGGCGAATGCTTTGGCGAATTTCCAGCAATTCGGTGGAAGCGTTGTCGGGGATTTCGCCCTTATCATCAACGAGGCGATTGACCTCGGTAAAGATACTGCGTTCAATGAAAATGTTCTCAATCAGCGATTTGAGTTGAGGGAAATTGACCGCGCCTTCCGAATGGCCGAAACGCAAAATGGCTTCCAAAACATTCAGCGAAGGTTTCAAAGCGAACAAATCCTCCACGCTGAGGCAGGTTCCCTCGATTTGGATTTGATGGAAAGCCTCGCGCAAGTCGTGGAAATCGCGCACGGGGAAAGGCACGCCCGTTTGCAGCAGGTGGATGAACTCGTCAGTTTGCTCCAAACTCTTGAGGATAAGGGCTTTGTCGGTCGAAAATGCCATTTCGTCCACTTTCTCCAAGCCCATCTGACTGATGCAGTGGCCGGAAACCATTTGTCGGATGCTGACGAAGCCGATTTTCTGTTCAAAATTGGTCGGGTAAATCACTGGTCGTTTTTTTAGGTCGCAAAGGTACACATTTCGGTTTACCTGCGCACTCTCGGAAAAAAATATTTCTCCATAGGTGCGCACTCTCTGAATTTTATGTACCTTTGCACCTGCGTACTATCGGAAATTGCAGCATATTTCCACCTGCGCACTCTCGGTAATTAAATACTAACTATATGATTTTCAAAAGAAAGATATACAAAAGATTCCTCGAATGGAAAAGGATGGGCGGGCAAAAGGCTTTACTCATCGAAGGCGCGAGGCGAATTGGCAAGTCGACCATCGTTGAGGAGTTTGCCCGAAACGAATATAAGAGTTACATTCTTATCGATTTTGCCAAAGCGCGGGATGTGGTGAAAGAGGCCTTTGTGAGCAACCTCAACGACCTCGACACTTTTTTTATGCTCATTTCCAGCGAGTTCAAGGTGAAGTTGTATGAAAGGGAGTCGTTGGTTATCTTCGACGAAGTCCAGAAATTTCCACGGGCGCGTGAGGCCGTGAAGTATTTGGTGCAAGATGGCCGTTATGATTATATCGAGACGGGGTCGCTCATTTCGATTCACGAGAATGTGGCGGACATCGTGATTCCTTCAGAGGAGCGTTGCATAAGGATGTATCCGCTTGATTTCGAGGAATTTTGCTGGGCTTTTGGCGAGGAACAACTTGTCGATTATATCAAGTTGTGTTTTGAAAAGAAGCGACCACTCACTAATGATTTGCACCGAAAGGCGATGATGCTGTTCAGGCAGTATTTGCTTGTCGGTGGGATGCCGAAGCCTTTGGCGGTGTTCCTTGAAAATGCGCGGGATTTCGCCTTGTGTGATGAGGAAAAGCGTGATGTTTTGCGGCTATATCGAGAGGACATTATGAAGATAGGGAACCAATATCGCTCGAAGGTGTTGGCCATCTACGACCAGATTCCAGGGCTGCTTTCCAAGCACGAAAAGCGCGTGGTTCTCAGCAAGATAGTGTCAGGATCTGATTTTGTGCAATATGAAGACACTTTCTTTTGGCTCGCCGATTCGATGATTGCCAACGAGTGCTTCAATTGCTCCGACCCCAACATTGGGCTTTCCATCAACGAAGACCGCACATACGTGAAGTGCTATATGGGCGACACAGGGCTGTTGGTCAGTCACGCCTTCAGCGAAAATGATGTTTCCGATGGCGAATTGTATCGTGAAATCCTGCACGGGAAACTATCGCTCAACGAGGGGATGTTGTACGAAAACGCGATTGCGCAGATGCTGATGGTGGCAGGGCATAAGTTGTACTTTTACACCCATTACAACGAGACAAAACATCGCAACGACATTGAAATTGATTTCCTTCTGTCGAACAATAGTAGGCTGAAATACAAGGTTTTCCCTGTCGAGGTGAAGTCGACGGAAAACTATTCGACCACTTCGCTTGAGCGGTTCAAGGAAAAATTCCACGAGCGCGTTGGGGGCTGCTATGTCATTCATCCGAAGAACCTTTCTATGAAGGACGACATTGTTTGCCTTCCGCCTTATATGACTTTCTGCCTGTAGGCGTTTGAAAAAATGCGCCCATTTTCCCCTGAATCTCGCGGGAAAATGGGCGCATAATTTGGCTTCCTAAAGTCTTACAAACTCAGTTCATACATATAGCCGTGGTATTGCAACTCGCCATCGAGGATGGGGAAGAAGAACTCGCTGTCGTGTTCCACATTCTTGAGTTTGAGGTTCTCCATCGTGACGGTCTTGGTGCCATCTTCGTTGGTGACGACCTTCAATGTGCCATCCTTTGCAATGTAACCCGTTTGGGGTTGGAAGGTCCAGAAATCGCCGTCAAGGGCAACGTGTACACAAGGGAATTTGGGCAGATAAGGTGTGCCGATATAGCCGAGGCTGTACTCACCATCGACGACCTGACCACCCAAGTAACTGACGATGAAGAAACGTTTGCGGTCAGCCGACATAAAGAGCATCGACTTCACATCGAGGCCAAGCGCGCTCAGACCGTTAAGCGCAGTGATGCCCGCCAATCCGACAGGACTTTCGGTGTTGCCGATTTTGAACTTGTTTTCCGTGTCGAAGGTGTAGGTGGGCAGTGTGCCGTTGAAGTTCAAGGCCAGATGGACATTGGAGCCGTTGGCGTTGGTGCCCATACATTGTGACAAAATGACGGTGTAGGTGCCATTGTTTTCGGTGACGGAAAGTTCGCCGTTCATCCAAAAATAGGTGTCGCCATAGCACAAGGTGTCGGCGCCCATAATGAAAGGCAGTTCGCCGAGGTTGAATTCGTGGAAGCCGACCACGGTGGGCACGGGATCTTTCGTGTTGCTGCCCATTCTGTAAGTGCCGGGGACGATGTTGCCGTTGAAGACGATGGCGATGCCTTCGTTTTCGGCTGCGGTCATCTCCTTGGATGCGAGGACGATGGCATTCTTTTGGCCATAGTTGACGGCCTTGGCTGTGACAATGTTAGCCGTGTTGTTGCCGACGGCCACCTCACCGCTTTGCACTTCGGGAGTGACATTGCCATTGCCATTGTTGTTTCCATTGTTGTTGTCTTTGCAACTGGTGCCCATCAGTGCGAGGCCGCAGAGAAGCACCAAACTAAAAAATGCTTTCTTCATAATGATGATTTTTGATGTATTTGTTGTTTAAAATATGGAAAAAACATTACAAAAATCGTGCCGAATTGACGCACAGGCAAAACTTTTGTAAGCCAAATTCTTCTTTGAATGGATTGGGCATACCCTGTCAGTTCTTTACGAAGTTCAGGCTGCAACGAAGTATATCGGATGCAGGCTGTAAGCCAAGCAAGAATCGCTTGGCGATAGGCTTCGCCTTTGTATTCAATGTTTGCTGGTGCTTCAGTTCGCTGGTCATTGAGGGTTAAGCTAAGCCGATTGCGCTTATGCTCAACGGCAATGCTTCTTCCTTGGTTGTCAACAATCATCAAGTCGGAACTTACTTGGGCGGATTCACAATCGAACGGGAATGGTCGTTTCTGCCGTATCACTTCATTGAGGAAAGCATACATAAAAACGTGACTCATGCCGTGCTCGTCAACGTGATTGAGCAGACGGGCGATGTTGGCCGCATCAATGGTTTTGCTGTGCTTCATTACGGAACTCAACTTTGATTTCATAGTAAAACTCACGGCAATAGATAAAGTCGGTGATGGCAAAATCGGTGTGGTCGAACAGGTTGTGAAAGGCTTGTATCAGGTGCAGGTCTTTGGTCAGTTCCTGGTCGAGGCCTTCGTTCCAGTTGGGCGGTGGACAATTCATCCCGATAAATTCGTCAAAGTCGTTGGAATCAGGATCGTCGTTCCCTCTCAATTGGAGAGGAAAGGACACACCGTATTCATACAGCTGGTTCCATCCTGAATCCTGCAAAGCATCCCAAAGATTTTGGCGGTCCTCGCCTTGCACGGGGTGCAATGCCGGATAGTCATTGCTAAGATAGCAGCAGGCCTCGACCTCCACATCTTCACCAAAGCCTTTGTTGGCTTCATACACGGCGTGGGCTTTGTCGAACATTTCGCGCAAGGCTTCGCGTATCGCGTCGTTGAAGGCTATGATGTCGGGCAGCAACAAATCCTGATGTTGCAGCACACGATGGTTGATGATGTGTTTCCTGACTTCGATAAGACTACGCTCATCGGTGTAGTCGTGGTCTTTGCTCCAAAACCCTTCAAACGACATGATGATTTGGTCTTCAAGTGCCTTTAAGGCATCGTCTTGTAATAAGTCTTTGATGTTCATGGTGTTTTGTTTTGAATCACGCTGCAAAGAAAACAAAAGCCTGTGCTGGATTGAAGCACAGGCTTGAAAAGCATTTTAATTCAAAAAGAATTTTATTATACGAGGGATCTTAATTCTCCCAATAATTCTGAAATAAAACTATATAATCCAACCTCATCTGAAAAGTCAAAGTGCTTGACGCATTGGTGCTTGCTTTGTGGATTTATTTCAAAAGTAGATAAAGAATTGATGCTATTTACGAATTGTAAAAACTCTTCTTCAGTAATTCTATTATACGCCTGATTGTCTGGATTCCACCAAAACAGAACATCATAACCATGTTCGTAGCACCAAATATCCATTTTATAATACACATTATGAAGAATGGCTCCTTCAAAAACAGCATCTTGAGATTTATAAATCCAAATTTTTGAAAAAGGAAAACAATTTCCTGAAAACTTCATTTGTATTCGAGCAGCCAGATATCCAGGCAATTCATTCAACATATTCCGAATCGATTGAGCGGTTTTCAGATTGTCCGCCTGTAATAATTCATTGTAGAATTTTTCTAAAACAATTGTATCCATAATGTTATGATTTAGTTTTGTTATTAAATTCGAGTATTGGCGTAATGTTGAAACCACATCCAAATTGTCCGATAATAGAATTGACGGGTGAAGCCAATCGTTCACCAAATTAATCTTTCCAGACTTATCATAAGCAGGTATCACAACTAATAAAGGGTTAACCCTTTCCTTATCCTCATTTGACCAATCCCCCTTGTTGGGCTCCTTTCTAATATCAAGTGGAAGATATACTATTGCATCAACGGTATAATTTGGAGCCACACAATCATAATAACGAGGTATTTGCCTCCACATATCACCTGCGTTATTAATCTTATTCTCAATGATAATGGCTCTTTTTGCTGATTCCGATTTGATTAAAATATCAATTCTATCTTCTTTTTCGCGAATTGCAATAGCGTTTCTATAATAATTGGAATTAATACTCATTCCCTTTTTATTTAGCATCTGAATGAAAACATCAAGAAAAGCACTTCCAGCGCCATGCTTTTCTTGAGTATCCAAAAAGAAACTGATTATGTCGGAATGGAAGTTTTCACGATAATACAAGTCTGACACTAGATAAAAAACATTAAACACATCATTTTCGATGTCTTCTTTTGATTTGCAGTACTCATTACTAATCGGGCTGCATTTTGTCATATAATTAGACACCGTTTCAATGTGCTCATTAATCTTTTGGCACCAGTCTTTTAATAGCTCTGTTTCTTGTTCCATTTTTGATTAGTATTTCATTTGCAAAAATACATTATTTCCTACAATCTCCAAAAAATCAATCCCACCATCCCCGCATCCGGCGTTCCAAATACAGAAACAGCACATGTCAGGCTTTTTCTTTGCGCAGCGAATAGCAGGAATAAAACCGCTTTTCATAGCGTTTGAAGTTCTTCGTGTTGACGTACGGTGTGGTCCACGCGGTGTTTTTGCCCTTCTACCTTGGCTGCCTCTTGCTGCTTCATTTTGTGTCTGTATTTCATGGGAATGCCTTTTTGCTTTCACGCCGCAAAGAAAACAAAAGCCTGTGCCGAATTGAAGCACAGGCTTGGGGAAAATTGATTAATTCCTGCAATTATGGATTACGTAACCAATACTCTTTCAAGAGACACTCGAATTTTTGTTTGCCGTTCTCACTTTTATACCAATTATTATAATATCCTCGTGCAGCAGGATGATTAACATAATCTATCCTGATTTTTCTATTATACTTCGCTAATTCTAAATATTTGTATTCGCTTACAAATCGAATATTTGTGTTATCTGAATATCCAAGATAATCTTTAAACTCATCGTATGCATATTTACTTGCAAATATCACAATATCAGGATTCAATATATCTATTGCTCCACATAATGCGGTGCCTGCTACATCACGGTCTAATGGCTCACAATCTTTCTTAAATGATCTATCTGTTCCTTTTACTGATGCTGGTCGTAAAAAATAATTGTAAAATACTGCTTCTTCATAGACACTTTTACAATGAGTATTAGCAACTTCATTCATTACCTTGCATAATTTGCTAAATGTTCTATAATACTTCCATGTGCTTACTTTTTTCTCTTGGTCTTTGAGTAATTGTTTTATTATAGAGGCTTCTCCTTGATACCAAGTCACTGGATTCTTGAATACACTATCGACATTGTCATTAAGGTAGTTACTCTCTGCAATTATCATTAGTTTATTATGTCTTGGATTGTTCCAATAATTGTCTCCCAAAGTAACAGATTCTAAAATTGGAAAACGATTAAAAATACCTTCTTTTACAATTCCGTCTTTGCCGATATTTGAATACTTGTCTGTTGCCATTTTTTGTTTGAATTTGTTGTTTATAAAATGTTGTGTTTTATTCGGTTTAATTCATCTTATTCCACTGATGATACCCACCCGAAGGGCAGTCAAATGCATTGGGCAACTTTGAGGCGTACAACAGAATGCCACATTTCTTGCATTGATAGACATCGGTGCCTATCGGACATAAATCTTGCCAATTGTGGTAGCCTCCAGCAGTGCATCCAAAAGAAGATGGGGTGCTCTTGCTTTCGACGAGAAGACCGCATTTCTTGCATCGGTAGTTTTCGCAACCGACTTCACCGAGGTCGTTCCAGTCGTGGTAGTTTCCTGCCCGACAATTGAACGCATTGGGCTGTCGCTCTGTTTTAATCAGAATACCACATTTCTTGCATTGGTAGTTTTTCATAGGCGGCCAGTTTGGATTTTGCACTTGTAGGCATAATGCCAATATGATTATTGAGACAAAAGTAAACATTTTTCTCTCATTTTACGCTTTCATGGAAAAAGGAGACTGACTTTTTGTGTCAGTCTCCATCGGCTTACTTTTTCGGCACGAAGGCGAAGGTGTTGCCGCTAATCCGATTTGCTTTTCCTCCGAATGCATCTACAGCCTTTATTAAGTCATTATACGACTCGTAAGTTTGCACATTGCCGTTCGGGAAATTTAACTGGTACATAATGATTTGTGTTTTAATGTTTGCTTCCGCTAACGGGTTTCCGCATTTCCGTCGTGCTCAAGTATAAAAAGGGAGAACACGAAATCCCTTTGTCGTTTCCTCGGTTCGGCTCTGGTGGGCCTTGAAGCGAAACAAGCAAAGCGGTCTGTGCCCTCCGAAAAGGCTACAAACCTGCAATGACTTATTCGTGCTTCAAGGGTTGAATTTACCAGATTTAACCGAGCCGAAAGGTCAGCAAGTATGCAATATGTCAACTCACCCAAGAATGATACTTGCATGAATTTGCTGCAAAGGTAAACATTTTTCCCAAACACAACCATTATTGACATATTGTTCAGACCGCTTTTGTTTTCACGCTGCAAAGAAAACAAAAGCCTGTGCTGAATTGAAGCATAAGCTGTAATAAAATTTCAAAAAATACTACGATTCGTTTTTTATTGCTACTTTTGCGCCCGAACAATGATAGTCAAAATGGAATACGGAGAAAACAACAATCCTGTCAGCATGGCCGCAGAACCATCTGCCGCATTGTATTATGGATCAAGCACCAAACTCAAGGAAAGCGGCATTATCCCCGAATTATCTCACCTTGACAAGTCGGATACTTTATGGATAATTCGCTTTCTACAACTACAATTGGAGCAAATGAGAGCGAAAGAGAACACCCTTCAAGAGCAAGACATCGACCCTATGTTTGGATTGAATTTTCTGAAAAGCATCCATAGAGGATTGCCGGATTTTGAGGATTTAAAAGCCGAGTATTTCCAAGATAAATATGGCATTGCATTATGAAAGTGTTTCTTGATACAAATGTTTTTGTCGAATACATCTTCGAAAGAGAGCAATTCGCATCTGTTCAGCGCATATTTCAAGCCTTAAGGAACAAACAAATTGAGGGAATCACTTCATGCGCCACATTTTACACTTTGGCGTACCTCTCTGAACAGATGTTAAAACACAAAGGCATTCATCGTCCAGAATTGACGGAACAGACTCGAAAGATTGTTCGTAGTATGCTTTACCTTGTTCCCGTTGGAAACATGGATTACGACGACATGATTACTGGAGTTGATGACACTGCGTTTTCCGACATTGAAGACAGTTTTCAATATCAATGCGCTTTGCGAAATCGATGCGACTATCTTATAACCATCAACATCAACGATTTCTCGAATGTTCAAGAATCTTTTGTTGAAGTGTTGTCACCAACTGATTTTGTCGATAAGGTATTAAAATAACGCTTGATGATATTCGCAAATTTTGCGACTACCACTGAACCAGACAATTCAAATATTCAGCCTCAGCTGTATCTCCTCCACCTGCCGTTTCAGTTCTTGGACGGTTTGCAGAAGTTGTTCCTCGCGGAAGCAGTTTTCGCGCTGCTCGGGCATTTCCGCGCTGATGTAATGCACGAATTTCCACACCTCTTTGATATCGGAAGCGGCCAAATCGTAAGGCTGGTAAAGCGGGTTGAGCGAACTGAGCGTGAGTTTGCTCTCGTGCTCGATTTTGTTGTCCACGATCTTGAAGACGATACCGTCGTCCTGCGTGAGCACGATGTACGGCTGGCCGCTGCGGATGTAGGTCCAGTCGAGGACGTACTCGCCCGTGACGAAAGAGCCGTCGGGGATGGGCAGCATCGAGTCGCCGCTGATTTGGAAGGTGCGGTATTTGCGGTCGCGCGAGAGGAAAGGCATCGTGAACGTCGGCAGCACCTTGATATATTCGGGGTCGGCGAAGCCCGTGGCATAGCCCGCCTTGGCTTTTTCGCTCACGAGTTCGATGTTCTCGTTGTTGTCGTTATTGACCGTGGTGGCCAAAACGCGCAAATTGCTGCCTTTCAGGTGAACGTCGTAGCCGCGCTCCAATTGCGAAAGTTGGCTCGGGCTGATGCCGCTCAAATCGACTTTCACCAAAGTATCAATGGCAATGCCGAAATATTTCGAGAAGGCGACCAGGGCCTCAAGGTTAGGTTCGGAAACGCCGTTTTCATAGCCGCTCAGCGTGGAGCGCTTCATATTCAGGGCAAAAGCGATGTCGTCTTGTGTGCGGTGGCGGTGCTTGCGGAGGAATTTGATGTTCGAGTTGAAGTACATAGAATTGATTTTTTAACTACGGATTAAACGGATTTTACTGATTGATTTTCAAAATTATAAGGATGCAAGCATCCGATTTTTACGGATGGCAACAGATAATTTACTGCCGGTAGGAATCTGTACCAATTGGACGCTTGCGTCCCCAAAATTTTGCGTGGATTATCCGTCAAATCTGCGCAATCCGTAGTTTTTATATATTTGACATTCATTGTTTTACACTTTTCTTGAAAAATTATTTCCGTTGTTTCTTGTCTTATTCAAAACAAATTGATTAGTTTTAAGGCGAAATTTCTGATTAAAAACTCGTCAAAAGTACAACTTTTTTGGAACATGCAAGCATTTTGGGCAAAAAAAGGAGGAAATTTTATGGAAAGGACGATTTTGCACTTGGATTTGGACACTTTTTTCGTGTCGGTGGAGCGGTTGGTGAACCCTTCTTTGGTTGGAAAACCGGTCATCGTGGGCGGAATGTCCGACCGTGGCGTGGTTTCCACTTGCAGTTACGAGGCACGGCGTTTCGGCGTACATTCGGCTATGCCGATGCGGATGGCGCGGCAACTGTGCGGGCAGGCCGTTTTCATCCGTGGCGATATGGAACTCTACAGCCGATATTCCCGCCTCGTGACCGACATCATCGCCGACAGTGCGCCCGTCTATGAGAAAATGTCCATCGACGAGCATTATTTAGACCTGACGGGTATGGACCGCTTCCACAACTGCCAACTGTGGTCGCACGAACTGCGGCAAAAAATCATCCACGAGACGGGCCTGCCGATTTCGTTTGGCTTGTCGGAAAACAAGACCGTGGCGAAAATCGCGACGGGACAGGCCAAGCCCAACGGCGAACTCGAAGTGCCCACACCTTATATTAATACGTTCCTCGACCCGCTCTCGGTGCAGAAAATCCCGATGGTGGGCGAAAAGACCTACCATTTGCTCCGCTCGATGGGCGTGGAGAAAATCGGCACCCTGCGCCGACTGCCGCCCCTTGCGATGGAACGCGCGATGGGCAAGCACGGCCTCGACATCTGGAAGAAAGCCAACGGGCAAGACAGCACGCCCGTGTGTCCTTATCAGGAGCGGAAGTCCATCAGCAAGGAAAGGACGTTTGAGCAAGACACGATTGACGTGACAGCCATCCGGCAATGCCTTGCGCGGATGGTGGAAAGCCTCGGCTTCGACCTGCGCTCGCAAGGCAAACTGGCGGGTTGCGTGACGGTGAAAATCCGTTACTCCAACTTCGATACGCACGATATGCAGCAGCGCATCCCTTACACCGCCTTCGACCACGTTTTGCGCGAAACGGTGAACGGCATCTTCGACCGCCTCTACAACCGCCGGATGATGATTAGGCTCGTGGGTGTGCGCTTCAGCGAATTGGTGAGCGGTGCGCCGCAACTCGCTTTGTTTGACGACAATGCCGAACTGACGAACCTCTATTCCGCGATGGACAGGATCAAAATGCGCTTCGGGGAGGAGATTATCCATCGGGCGGCGGGGTGATTCGGATTTTTTGTATATATTTGCGCCATTAAAACGCCACCGCTATGAAAGCAAGCAAATATCCCGTTGGTATTCAGACCTTTTCGGAAATCAGGAAAGGAGGATATGTTTATGTTGACAAGACCGACCTCGTTTGGGAATTGGCTAACGAAGCCAAATACATCTTCTTCAGCCGTCCACGAAGATTTGGTAAAAGCCTGTTATCCACCACTTTGGCTTCCTATTTCGAAGGCCGCAAAGACCTTTTCGAAGGCTTGAAAATTATGGAGTTGGAGAAGGAATGGGAGCGTTATCCCGTCATCCACGTGGATGCGAGCGCAGCCAAGGGCAGGGAAACGGCTATGGAGTTGAGGCGTGCGCTGCTGTTGCTACTTGACCCATTGACGGGCATCTATGGAAGCAATGACAAGGAACTTACGCCGGGCGAAATGCTTTTCGGCCTGATTCGTCGCGCTTACGAGAAAACCGGCAAACAAGTGGCCGTCATCATCGATGAATACGATGCGCCCATTTTGGATGTGCTTCACGATGAGGCGAAGTTGCCGGAGTACCGCCGAGTGATGCAGGAGTTTTACCAGCCCTTGAAAGCCAGCGAGGCGATGATCAAGTTTTGCTTCCTCACTGGCATCACCCGCCTCAGCCAGATGAACATCTTTTCGACATTGAACAATATGACAAATATGTCGCTAAACCCAAAATACACAGCGATTTGCGGGATAACGGAGGAGGAGCTTGAGACCTGTATGTCGGCGGACATTGAGATGCTTGCCGAGGAACTTGGCTACTCGAAAGAAGAAACCATAGCACGCCTCCGACTCAAATACGACGGCTATTTGTTCGCCGACCGTGGAGAAAAAGTCTATAACCCCTATAGCCTGATGCAAGCCTTTGTGAATAAGGCACTTGGGAACTATTGGTTTGAGAGCGGCACCCCGACTTTCCTTTTCCAGCAGATGAAAAAATACCGCACTGACATCACGGAGTTGGATTGTGTGGAAGCCTCGGAGTATTCCTTTTACAGCCCGACAGAGGATATGGAAACCGCCTTGCCTTTGCTCTATCAAACTGGTTATCTGACCATTAAGTCATACGACAGGGAATCGTTCATTTACACGTTAGGCATTCCCAACCAAGAAGTCCGTGTCGGGTTGGCCGACGGCCTGTTGCCCATATATGTCGGATTGCGGAGAGACGACGTCCGTGCCGGCTTTGCCTTGAAATTCTGGCAAGCCCTGAAGAAGAACGACCTTGATTTGGCCTTGCGCGAGATGCAGACCTTCTTTGCGGGACTGCCCTACGTGGAAGGCTTCAAGAAGAAATTGGAGGATGTTTCCAACGTGGAAGGCTTCTATGAGTGGTCGATGATGCTGATTTTCAATATGTTGAATGTGTATGTGCAGACCCAAGTGCGCTGTGCCGGAGGTCGTGCCGACTTGGTGGTGAGGATGCCCGACACCATCTATGTCATCGAACTGAAGGTGAACGGCACGGCGCAGGAAGCCTTGGACCAGATAGAGCAGAAAGGCTATGCCACCCCCTACCTGACCGATGGCCGCAAAGTGGTGAAAGTGGGCGTGAAATTCTCGACGGAAAGCAAGACCATTGAGGACTGGATTGTGAGATGATGTGGGTTTGCTCCTATTAGTGGTGCAGCATCGAAACATTCCACGAAATACAATTAAGCCCTCCGCCTCTCCTGACCGCTTCCAATGCTGGTATGCCTATCACTTCAAAATCGGGCAGGGCATTGGCAATCTGTTCCAAAGCCTGCTCGTCCTCTTCAAGCCCTAATTGCGGCACAAGAATCAACCTGCCAATCTGCAAGAAATTGATGTAAGCCCAACTGCGAGCGTGTCGTCTTTTGGTTGCATACTTCAACGGGATAACCTCAAAGTGTTTTTCTAACGCTTTTCGGAAACGACGGTAATAATAAATCGAACTGTCATCATAGTTTGTCAATAGGATTTTGCCGTCGCCCGCATAATGGACAATGCCGTCGCTATGGCCGAAGGTTTCTTTTCGGTCCCACGGCAGAAACAGAATGTCGCAACGGAAAGCATCTTTCAGGATTCTTTCCACTTCGGTACGTGTTTTGCCCTTGTTCTCGACAAACACTTTTTCCGTCATTACAATGGAGTCGCCGCATTTCACCACATTGCCGCCATCTATAACAAGGTCAATCGTGATGGCATTTTGCGCCAATTGTTCCAGACGGTTCTGTGGTGCTTGAAACACTTTTTCGGGGTTGGTCTGAATACGGCGATAGTAGGGAGTTTGCAAATAGTCGGGCGTGTATTTGTAGAACACAAAATGGTCTTCTTCTATTTGGATTGGCATAAAGTCGCGGCACCAAATGTCCTTGGTATCAGAAAGATAAGCATAGCGAATCTTGTTCGTTTCCAATGCTTCAACAATGTGCTGGTTCAAGATTGGACATTTTTTTGGCAATAGGCCAGAGAAATAGACGGTGTTGGTGAGGTTGTCGGTGGTCATAAACTTCGTATTTCAGATGGTATGTATCCCAGTTTTTCTTGTGCGTATTTCAAAGCCTGTTGTGAACTCATCTTCCGTTCTTTTATGAATCGGGTAATCATTTTTTCTTTATAACGATATTTGCTTTCTTTCTCCCTATACAAATTGTCGCATAAAACAGCCCTTAATTCATAATGAGAGGATTCACCTTCTTGGTTAAGATTTATTCTTTCTGAAAACAACACATCATAAGAAAAATTTACCACATCCAACTCTATAGTATTGCTTTCCAATTCTTTATATGAAAGATCAGTGAGGCTTTCTATTGTTTTCAGTACTTTATTTGGGCCTACTATTAGATTGCCATTGATCAAAGCACTTCTGATTAAGTACGAGTAATAGGTGTTTTCATCGTCACTAACAACGAAATCTAACCCCGCACGATTGCCGCCTTTATACTTGTCGTTTTTTGTTTTGCCCCATCTATGAACATAGAAATGATTCTTGTTATTCTTCTGTAATTCATTTTTATGAACTGTTGGATCTTCAAACTCTCCTTCTTTGGAATAATACACTTCAATCTCTTTAGGAAGGATAACCAATCCATTCATTGTCATTTTTGTTTTTGTGAGGAATTGTGCTGCTTCGATTTGAAGACTTTTGATTTTTTCTTGGATGTCCATATCATTGCGTTTAAAATTTGCCGCAAAAGTAGCGAGAATGACTGGATGGATTGCAAGAAAATCGGTTAAAAATTGTTAAAATTTTCTCAATAGTTATTTACAACAAAAATAACAAATTGCAGTTATTTTGTGTATGAAATAAATTCAATTTCAAAACTTTGATTAAACTCAAGGCGACAAACAATACAAAAACAAAGTATGTGTTCGGTTAAATCTCTCCCGACCACAACATCTTGAAGAAATCGAGAACATAGACACATTCAATGTCACCAATTCGGCGGTTAAACTTGTCGAGCGAAACCACCATACGACGACTGTCAGGATGTTCTTCGCCAAACGCTTTCAATCCTTTGGTGTGGCGCGGCTGTATCTCTTCGGTCGATTTGATTTCAATGGCCACTCGTGCATCTCCAATCACAGCGTCCACCTCAATTCCCGTATAAGTGCGCCAATACGACAAGGTTTCTTCCGAATGGGTGTAATGTAGCCACGCATAAATCTCTTGAATGACCAAGTGTTCGAAAGCGTGTCCGTAATCGACACTGCCTCTGCTCATTTCCTTGCGGTGCAATAAATGATTGGCCACGCCGATATCGTATCGTTATTTTTTATTCTATCCAATATTTTCCTTGAAAATCGAGGATGCTATCCAAGATTTTCAATCAAAATCGTGCGCAAAGATAGATTGTTTTTCTGAATTGGCAAAATAAATCGGAAAAAAGAGACTTTCGATGGCACCAATTCCAATTCATCTCAAAAAATTTTGATTAAATTTACGGCGAAAATTTTGATTGTGTACCACAAATTGGGACGAAAAATCTAAACCATTACGTTTCTCCGCTATTTCAACATTGGAGGGCTCTCGGGGTCATTTTGTCAAGCAATCAATAAGCCAATAGGGAAAAAGTAGTAACTTTGCAGCATAAAACTCAAGCAATGAAACTCCCCATCAACATAGAGGAACTGCTCTGCGGTCGCGCCGTGGAAGGCGAGCGGATAGAATATAAGTCGGGTTGGAATCCCGATGCTATTTATCGCACCATCTGCGCTTTCGCCAACGACTTCGACGAGACGGGCGGAGGCTACATCGTGATTGGCGTGAAGGAAGAAAATGGTCGTGCTTTGCGCCCGGTGGTGGGCATCGACACCAACAAAATTGAACCTATCGAGAAGGAAATGGTGGGCTACAACAACCTGATGCGCCCTTACTACCAGCCGCGCCTCTATATCGAGGAGGCCGACGGCAAGACCATTCTTGTCATCAAGGTTTCGGCGGGCGAGCGTCGGCCTTACAAGGTGCCAGACTTCGTTACCGCCAAGCAAAAGACCTACAACTACTATATCCGCTATAATAGTAGCAGCATCGTGCCAAAAGCTGAATACGAACGTGAGTTGTTGGACTTGGCCAATCGCACGCCCTTCGACGACCGAGGCAACGACCAGATTACGCTGAACGACATCTCGCCTTTGCTTTTGCACGACTATTTGGTGAAAGTAAAGAGCAGCTTGGCAGAAATGCCGTTAACGGACAATATGGAGTCGGTGCTGGAGCAGATGGACTTGTTGGAGCCTGTGCCCGAAGGCTGGCGCATCAAGAACGTGGCGGCGATGATGTTCTGCGAACGTCCCGACCGCTTCTTCAAGCAAGCACAGGTGGACATTGTGCTGTTCCCCGAAGGACGCGAGAAGAACCCGAACAACCTGATTGAGGTTGAACCCATTAAAGGAAGTGTGCCGATGATGATAGAGAAGACTTTGAGTTACCTGCGCACCAATGTCGTCAAGAAGCAGATTCGGAAGCCCAAGGACGACGAACATTCCGACAAGTTCTTCAACTATCCCTTCCAAGCCTTGGAAGAAGCGGTGGTGAACAGCCTCTATCATCGCGACTGGACCATCAGGGAGCCTGTGGAGATTACGATTGAGCCAGATAGAATTTCCATTTTAAGTTTCTCCGGGCCAGACCACACTATTCCGATGGAAGCCGTGCGTAAGGGCAAGTCGCTGCGCTCACGCCGCTACCGCAACCGGCGCTTGGGCGAATTTCTGAAGGAACTTGACCTTACCGAAGGCCGAGCCACGGGCATCCCAACCATACAAGACGAACTACAAGCCAATGGTTCTCCACAAGCGACTGTTGAAACGGATGAAGAAAGGACTTACTTTTTGATTGATATTCCTTGCCATCCGGAATTTGGGAGCGAAACGCTCTCATTGGAACAAATTGGCGTAAAAGATGGCGTAAAAGATGGCGTAAAAGAAAATCAAAATGTCACCAAAGATGTCACCAAAGATGTCACCAAAGAACTGACTGAACGACAGAGAGTTATCTTGGAATTTATTAAAGAAGATGCTTGGGTGACTATTCCCGAAATGTCACTAAAGACGAGTGTCGCAACCAGAACTATAAAACGTGATATTGAGGAATTACAAGCCATTGGCATCCTTGTTCGCATTGGTGGTCGCAAGGAAGGGCATTGGAAGATAGTGATGTAATAGTTTTGCCCAATTCCATTTTTGATTGGCGTAAAAGATGGCGTAAAAGAAAACTTTGATTAAATTTACGGCGAAAATTTTGACGAAAAACTAATCAAAAGTGTTGTGCTGATTGCGGTTCATTCATATAACAGCCTGTGCTACGGGACGATGCCGATTGCGGATTTGGTCACGAAGGCCGCCGCGATGGGCTATACCGTCCTGCCTTTGACCGACATCAACACGACGATGGGCGTGGCCGATTTCGTGGTGGAATGTCGGCGGAAGGGCGTGCGGCCCGTTGTGGGCGTGGAGGTGCGCAACGGCAACGAACTGCGCTATGTGGCCTTGGCCAAAAACAACGCAGGCTTCGCCGAACTGAACCGCTTCCTGACGCAACACAACCTCACGAAGCAACCTTATCCCGAAACGGCGCCCGATTGGGAACAGGTTTTTGTGATTTACCCCTTCGGAAAACGGAAACCTAATGCGCTGAAAGAGAACGAATTTCTCGGTGTGCGCTTCTCCCAACTGACCAAACTGTACAACTGCGAATCTTTTGAGAAGTTGGTCGCGATGCAGCCTGTGACCTTTGCCGAGGCCAACGATTTCCAACTGCATCAAAGCCTGCGCGCTATTGACGAAAACGTCCTGATTTCGCGCCTCGAACCATCCGCTTGTGCCGCTCACGACGAGATTCTCTTGCCCGCCGAAAGGCTGAAAACCACTTTTGCGCTCTATCCGCAACTCATTGAAAATGCGGAGCGTATCTTGGACGAGTGCGAGATCGACCTGGACAACAGCGTGAAAAACAAGCGCACTTTCACGGGCAATGTCTATGACGACCGCGAACTGCTTCGTAAACTGGCTTTTGACGGGATGGCGTACCGCTACGGCCTGCACGACAAAACCGCCTACCGCCGCATTGAGAAGGAGTTGGACATCATTGAGCGGATGGGCTTTTGCGCCTATTTTCTCATCGCTTGGGACATTGTGCGCTTTGCAATGTCGCAGGGATTTTACCACGTCGGGCGGGGCAGCGGAGCCAATAGCGTAGTGGCTTACTGCCTGAAAATCACCGATGTGGACCCGATAGAGTTGGACTTGTATTTCGAACGTTTCCTCAACCCCAAGCGGAGCAGTCCGCCCGACTTCGACCTCGATTTCTCGTGGCGCGACCGCGACAAAGTCATCGAACACATCTTTGAGAAATACGGTCGGGAGCACGTGGCTTTGCTCGGCGCGACGGTCACTTTCCAAAGCAATTCGCTGTGTCGCGAGTTGGGCAAGGTGTTCGGCCTGCCCAAGGGTGAGATTGACCAGATGGAACGCAATCCAGAGACTTTCGCCCGACAGAGCGAAATCGGGCGGCAGATTCTGGCCATTTCGGAACGCTTAAAGGATTTCCCGCGCCAGCGTTCCATCCACGCGGGCGGCGTGCTGATTACGGAGGAGCCGATTACCAATTTTGCCGCCCTCGACCTGCCGCCCAAAGGCTTCCCGACCACACAATACGATATGTATTCTGCCGAGAAATTGGGCTTTGAGAAAATCGACATTTTGAGCCAGCGCGGCATTGCTCACATTCGTGACGCAGTGGAAATGGTGGAGCGTAGCAGAGGCGTGCGCATTGACATTCACCAGATTAACGCGCTGAAACAAGACGAACTGATTCGCCGCCAACTGCTCAAGGCCGAGACTTGTGGATGTTTCTACATCGAAAGTCCGGCGATGCGCGGTCTGCTGCGCAAGTTGCGTTGCAGTGACTACAAAACCTTGGTCGCGGCCAGTTCCATCATCCGTCCGGGCGTGGCCAAGTCGGGGATGATGCGCGAATACATCAACCGCTTCCATCGTCCTGATACTGTGGATTATAAGCATCCCGTTTTGAAAGAACTTTTGGCCGAGACATACGGCGTGATGATTTACCAAGAGGATGTGCTGAAAGTCGGGCATTACTTCGCGGGTTTGGATTTGGCCGAGGCCGATGTGCTGCGCCGAATGATGGGTCACAAAATGCGCGATAAGACTGAATTTGAGGAAGTTAAGAACAAATTTTTCGGCAATTGCAAGGCCAAAGGCTATCCTGATGCTTTGGTGAGCGAACTTTGGCGGCAGATTGAGTCGTTTTCGGGATATTCCTTCTCGAAGGCACATTCTGCTTCATACGCCGTTGAAAGTTACCAAAGCCTCTACCTGAAAAGCCACTATCCGCTTGAGTTTCAGGTGGCTGTGATCAACAATTTCGGCGGATTTTACCAGACTTGGTTCTATTTCAACGAGGCGCGACGTATGGGCGCGAAAATCCATCTGCCTTGCGTCAATCACAGCGAATATCTTACCACTTTGAACGGTCGGACGGTTTTTATGGGTTTTGTGCATCTGCAAGGCATTGAGCAACAATTTGTTGAGCGTTTCATCGCCGAGCGCAAGGCTCACGGGCCATTCGCCGATTTGGACGACTTCGTTTCGAGGGTGCCGTTTTCGTTGGAGCAACTCGTTTTGCTCATTCGCGGCGGCGCGTTCGACTTCACGCGAAAGCCCAAGGCCGAACTGCTGTGGCAGGCGCATCTCCACAAAAGCGACGGAAAAAAGGAGCAGCCCGAAACGCTGTTCCAACTTGAAAACCAGCATTTTGAGTTCCCCGATTTCACGGCCAACGCCTTGCAAAACGCCTACGACGAGATTGAACTTTACGGTTTTCCCGTCACCTTGACTTGGTTCGATATGCTGAAAACCAAGTTCCGGGGCGAGTTGATGGCTTCGCAGATGCTGAATTTCGTTGGAAGTCGCTATCGGATGTTGGGCAAGTTGGTGACAATCAAGTATGTGCGCACCTGCAAAGGCGAAACGATGGCCCTCGCCACCTTCGTCGATGCCACGGGCGAGGCCTTTGACACGGTTCATTTCCCGCAAACGTTGAAACAGTGGCCCTTCCAAGGCGACGGCGTGTATCTGCTTTTGGGCAAAGTGACGGAAGAATTCGGGCAGGCTTCTTTGCAGGTGGAGAAGATGGAGAGGATGGGGTATAGGTTTTGAAATTGTTTCTGTTCAAGGTCGCAATTTGCGACCTTGAACAAGGGACAGGAAAATCTTTCTGGGTCTTAGACAGTTGTGTTAAACACAGGCAGAGGCTCAAACCTGAAGTATCTTCCGTTTGCATTTACTGAATTAGGTGTGGCTATGTTAAGCAGTGTGTTACATTCAGAAACGGCCATTGACATCAACAGAAAGATTATGAGGGCTTTCGTGGAATTGCGTCGGTTTGTGGGTATGGTTAGCACGGATTATGTAGAGTTGAAAAAGGAAATTACGGAAGTGAGGAATTACATTGAGGAGATTCTTGCCGACCAAAACGACATAAACGAGGAACATAGTGCCCAACTTGAAGCCATTAGTTTGGCTTTGGTTGAATTGCAGAGCAATCATCCGCAGAAAGAACGGCGGCGTATTGGATTCAGGCAGTCTGATGGTACGGACCAATAAAAGGGTTCATTTTCAATCACAAAAACTTCATTTAAGTTTGTATGTATGGAATTAATAACTATTTTTGCACCAAAATCAAGTTAATGTAATTATAAAATGAATAAATTAGTTCTAAAGCCCAAACACAAGCATTTCATTATCAATGTTTTTTGTTTGGTCATTGGCATCACTTCCGCTACATTGCTGTTCCAGTGGGTGCTACACGAGTTTTCCTACGACCGTTTTATCGAGGACGGCGACCGGATTTATCGCTTGGTTTCGGTGGACAAGGCCACTGGAACAAAATACCCTGGTGCCGTCTGCCAGTTGCGCGAGGACCTTCTTGCCGCCGTGCCGCAGGTGGAGGAATGTGTGGCAGCGTATTCGCAATACCGCACCACCCAGAATCCGTGTACCGTTAGGGAAATGGAGCGCAATGAGTCCATTGAAGTGAAGGCTTTGACGACCAGCGACAATTTCTTCAAAGTATTTACTTATCCCATCGTGGAAGGCAATCCGCATCACATTTTGCAGCCCAACGAGGTAGCCATTTCCAAGGAGATGGCGCAGAAACTCTATGACGGATCGGCATTAGGGAAACCCTTGGCCTATTCGTATATGGGCATTGAGACCGTTTACACTGTCGCCTTGGTGGCGGAGGTGCCCTCCAACACACACTTGCCTTTCGAGGTAGTGGTGCCGTTGAGCAGCGGCGAACTGAACCTTTATCGCAATATCATTGAAACCCAGCCGATTTACGTCAAACTGAGGGAAAACGCGCTGTTCAACAAGGCGGAGATGAAACAGTTGGCCAACATCCAAGAGGAAAGATACGACCGAAAGGCGTGGTTGGAGTTCCAGCCTTTGTACGACATACACCTGCACACCGATTTCGTCGACCCAGCCAGCGAGAACAACGGCAACGCCTCCTATGTCTGGATTATCATCTTTGGCATCCTGCTCATCGTGGCGGTCACCATCGTGAATTGCGCCACGCTCGATGTGTCGTATTCGGTGCAGCAAACCAAAAACAGGGTTGTCAAGCGGGTGTTTGGATGCAGCGAGTTCAGGATTTTTTCGGGCAACATATTGGAAACCCTGCTCATCACCCTTGTGGCGATGGGGCTTTCCTTGTTGGCGGTGTGGGGAGGGCTGCCCGCGTTCCAGTCGTGGATAGGCGTGCCCGTGCAATTGCGTTTCGACAAATGGCTGCTCTTTTTCTGCCTTGCGCTTTTGGCGCTGTTGCCCTTGGCATCAAGCCTTTTCGGGCAATATTGCTTGCGCAGCGTAGCCTTCGCCGATGTGCTGAAAGGCAAGATGCGCCACTTGAAAGGCATTCGGATCAGCAATGCGAGCTCGATGCTTCAGGTGGGTCTCTCTTCGTTAGCGGCGGTCTTCACCCTGGTCACCTTATTGCAACTCTCGTTCATGCGCCATTCCGACAAGGGGGTTGATATTTCCAACATTGTGTCAATCAATAGTTTGCAAACACCATGCTACAAAGTGGGCTCCATCCGCAACGAACTGATGAAAAACCCAAACATCCAAAGTGTGGGACTTTGTTTTGGCGATTTTTCCGCATCACATGGTTCTGTTAGAGATGTGAATTGGTCAGGAAAAACAGAAGGAAACGATGCTGTTTTTCAAGGGCTTGTTACCGATGGCTATTTTCAGGAAATGGTCGGGATGGAGTTGCTGGCTGGTGATTATTTGAGCAAAGACCTCAATGTGGACGATTATTTTGACGGAAAATACACGGGGCAATGGCAATATGTGGTCAACGAGGCGGCTGCCAAGGCAATGGGCTGGAGCGCGGAGGATGCTGTCGGCAAGGAAATGTCGATGGCTGTGTTTGGAACAGGTGCGATTGTCGGAGTGGTGAAGGACTTCCATTTCTCCGACATGCGCAGCGCTGTGGCTCCGCTCATTATGTACTATTATCCAGAAAGGCTGCCGAATGTCGTGGTGAAAATCGCGCCCGAAAACCGGCAGCAAACTTTGGCCTATATCCAAGAAACGATACGTTCCATCAACTATACCGATGTCTTTTCCTATTCGTTTTTGGGCGAGAAGGAACTTTACCGCGAGGAGCGGCAGGTCGGGCATTTGTCACTGCTGTATTTCCTTGCGGCGATGCTGCTTTCGCTGTTCGGCTTTTTTGGGGTCATTTCCTACCATCTGCATCAGGAGGAAACCAATATGGCGGTGCGCAAGGTGTTTGGTGCCAACACCCGCGAGGTGATGGGGCATTACCTGAAAACCAAGTTGCGGTTGTATGTCTTGCCGATTCTTGTGGCCACTGCCGTTTCGGTGTATTTATCGCTGAACTGGCTGCAAAACTTCGCCTATCATGTGTCTGTTCCCCTTGTCTTGACGGTGGGGTTGGTTTCCGTTTTTGCTGCATTCTTATTGCTTTCCTTGATCACTTCGTGCGTGGTGCAGGCGGTTTGCAGCCGGAAGATTACGGATGTTTTGCAGAAATAAGTGTTGAACGGGTCGGCACAAAGCGCGAATACAAAAATATTGGAAGATTATTCCGTTTTTCCGAACTTTTTTCTTATTTTTGCAGCGTAAAAGCAAAAAGGCATGAGAATCATCGCCAAGAAGACCTTGACCCAATATGCTGAGAAGCACCCGCAAGCCGCGAGTGGACTTGAAGACTGGTTTGACAAGACGAGCGAGGCACAATGGAACAACCTTGCCGACATCCGCCAGACGTTCAACAATGTTGACTATGTGGGTAATCAGCGTTATGTGTTCAATATCAACGAAAACAACTTCCGCCTTGTTGTGATGATACTTATGACCGCAAAATCGGTGTATATCCGTTTCATCGGAACACATGCCGAATACGACAAGATAACGGACATCAAAAACATTTGAGATATGGCACAATTGAAGAACGAAGAGGCATACAACGCCGCGATGCAGCGCATCGAAGAACTTTTGAAGGTTGTGACGGACGAGACTCCCGTTTCCGACCCTAACTATCAGGAACTTGACATTCTGTCCGACATGGTGGCGGAGTACGAAAACATCCACTACAGTTTCGCCAAACCCAAGTTGACAGATGTAATCAAACTCCGCATGTACGAGCGTAGCCTCACCCAAGCGGCTGTGGCGCAACTCCTTGGCATCAGCCCTTCGAGGATGAGCGAGTTGATGCATGGCAAGATGGAGCCGTCATACCAACTTTCACGCGACCTTTGCCTCAAACTCAACATTGAGCCTTCAATTGTTCTTGGTGTGTAAAAACTAAAAACTATGGAAAACAAAACAGAAAAACGCCTCTTCACTGCAAGTGAATACATGAAAGAGGAATATTGCGCAAAGATTGTGCGCATCGGCGAGATGAAACCCATCGAAGGCTCTGACTTCCTCGTGCAGACCTTTGTGGACGGCTTCAGCATCGTGGTCTCGAAAGGACAATTCACGGTGGGCGAGCCAGTGATTTATTGCATGAACGAAACCGCGCTCAACAAGGAGTTTTTGGCCGCCAACAACCAGTTTGAACTCGGCCTTGCCGAACTCAACGCCAACGCTGCGGAAGTGCTCAAACTGAAAGAGGAAGGCAACATCGACGAGGCCAAGAAACTCGTGGGCTTCTTCAACAAGCACGGGCGCGTCAAGCTCATCAAACTGCGCGGCTGCCCGTCGTATGGCTGCATATTCAAGAAGGAGTCGCTGGTGCGCTGGAAGAAGAAATTGGCCGACGAAGACCTTGAAAGCTATTTCACCACCGACGAGAACGGCATTGAGCACCCGTTTTCGTTCGACACGATTGCGGGCGAACTGTTCGCGGAGGCCTACGTCCCGCCCATCCAGTTCCCGAAAACCAAGCGCGAACTGCGCCGCGACCGTGGCATCAAGCGCTTCAAGCGCATCATCCCGGGCGAGTTTTTGCTGCACTACGACACCGCTCAACTGCAAAGCAGCCTCTGGCGTTTCGAACCATCGACGAAAGTCACCATCAGCGTCAAGATGCACGGAACCAGCGTAATCATCGGCAATGTTCTTACTCGAATCCCCAAGCCGATGACTTCAGCCGAACAGTGGTTCAACAAAAAGGTGAAGAAGGAAATCAAACATTTGGGCAAGCAGAAAGTGAACCCTTATTGGGGCAAAACGAAACAAGAAAAGCAGTCGAAGGTGTTGAATGAAAAGAAAATAGAAGATTTCAAAATCGACTACGGCCCAGTGTTTTCGTCGCGCACGGTCATCAAGAACCAGTACGACTCGAAATACGGCGGGCTGACGGCGGGCTTTTATGGCCAGGACATCTGGACGGAGTACGGCAACCTGATTTTCAAGTATTTGGACAAGGGTGTGACGCTCTATGGCGAGATTTGCGGCTACCTCACCCAGTCGGACAGTATGATTCAGGGCGGCTACGACTACCGCTGCGACCACGGCCAAAACTTCCTCATGCCTTACCGCATCACCGTGAAGCCCGAAAACGGCAAGAAGGAGGAGTGGAACGTGCAACAGGTCCACGACTGGACTGTGAAACTGATGAACGAGCATCCCGAAATTGCCAACCGCCTGAAACCCATACCGATACTCTATCACGGCACGGTGGCCAACCTATATCCCGACCTGCCCGAAGGCAGCGAATGGGGCATGGCTTTCCTTGAACATCTGCAAAACGACGTGGAGCATTTCGGCATGGAGAAAAACGAGCCGTTCTGCAAGAACAAGGTGCCACGCGAGGGCGTTTGCATCCGCATCGACGACGACCCCGTGGCCGAGTGCTTCAAGTTGAAGACCTTCGCCTTCCTGAAGAAGGAACAGGGCGAAATCGACGCGGGCACGGTCAATATCGAGATGCAGGACGCTTACGCGAATATCGCGGGCGACGCAAATTGAGTTTTTGTTCGAGTTGCTTGAAAATCCAAGCGACGAAACCTAATGTTTTGTATTTTTGCACAAATTTTTTCACGATGCAAAAAAGACTGTTATTATCTTTTGTTTGCCTTTTAGGGTTGATAACCAATGTTTTAGCCCAAAGTAAAGGTGTGATTTCGGGAACGGTTCGCGACGAGGATTCCGGTGAAACCTTGATTGGCGTTTCCATCTATGAGGAGAAACTGCAATTGGGCACCACGACCGACGAGAAAGGTCGCTACGAACTGGAATTGCCTTTCGGCGAACATACGCTGCGCGTTTCATACGTCGGCTATAGCACCATCAACAAGAGGGTGAATATCGGGAACAAGCCGGTTACGCTCAACTTGAAGTTGGAGTCGGAGCAGAAAAAACTCTCCGAAGTGGAGGTAACCAGCGAGCGCAAGGACCGCAATGTGACCGCGATGGCAATGAGTGTGCAAACCTTGGACATGATTACCATCAAGAAAATCCCTGCACTGATGGGCGAGGTGGACGTCATCAAATCGATACAATTGCTGCCGGGTGTGCAGTCGGCCTCGGAAGGCTCGTCGGGATTTAGCGTGCGCGGCGGCGCCACCGACCAGAACCTCATCCTCTTGGATGGTGCCCCCATTTACAACGCCTCGCATTTCCTCGGATTCTTCTCCGTGTTCAACAACGATGCGGTGAAGGATGCCACGCTTTACAAGGGCGACATTCCCGCCTATTTCGGTGGCCGTCTTTCGTCGGTCCTCGATGTGACGGTGAAAGACGAGATGCCCAAACGGTTTGGTTTGCAAGGTGGTATCGGGTTGATAACGAGCCGTTTGATGCTTGAGACCCCGCTGTTCGACCACAAGACATCGGTCTTGCTGGCTGGTCGCAGAACCTATGCTGGACTGTTGCTCCCGTTTATGGGCGAGAACCTGAACAAGTCGAGAATCAACTTCTACGATGTGAACGCCAAGGTGACCCAATCGTTGGGCAAGAATGACCGCTTGTTCCTTTCGTTCTACAACGGCCATGATGAGTTCAACATGCAGAAAATGATTGGCTTGGGCTACGGCAACACCAGCGCAACCCTCCGCTGGAGCCACATTTTCTCCGACAGACTGACCTCCAACCTTGCCTTGATTGGTTCGCGATACCGCTATAGTATTGACATCAACTACAGTCCTTACGACTTCGGCATCAAGGCGGGCACAGATGCGGCCGTACTCAACTACGACTTTGCCATGCACTGGAGCGACAAGAATATCTCGAAGTTCGGCCTGTCGACGGGCTATCAGTCTTACTTGCAAGGCGAGATTGACGACAGGGGAGGAGCGCTTTCGCAATACCTTCAGATTGACCAGTCAAAAGCAGTGACGCGCAAGGGCTTGGAACATGCCTTGTATTTCACCCATGACTTCATGCCCACGCCACGCTTCACCTTCCGCGCCGGTTTGAGGCTGTCGTGTTTCCAAAACATCGGCGAGGAGGATTTCTTTGTTTTTACTGAGGCTCTCCACATCGTCAAAGATACATTGCACTACGGCAAGGGTGAAATCTTCAACACGGTCATCAACCCCGAGCCTCGCGTGGCGGCCATGTACCAGTTGGACGAACATTCGTCGGTGAAGGCCTCCTATTCGCGCACGGTGCAATACGCCCAAGTGGCCTCATCGTCTACGGGCGGCCTGCCTTTTGATGTGTGGTTCCCGACCAGTCCCAATGTGAAGCCCCAGAAGTGCGACCAATTCGCGCTCGGCTATTTCCGCAATTTCGCCAACGACGCCATCGAAACCTCCGTGGAGGTGTATTACAAGAACATGCAGAATGTCATCGACTTCAAGGACAACGCCATCACCTATGGCTATCTTCTGATTGACGGCGAGTTGCGCGTAGGCAAGGGGCGTTCATACGGGGCGGAGTTCCTCGTGAGGAAGAATGTGGGCAAGTTCACGGGCTGGATTTCCTACACCTATTCGCACACCTACCGCACCATCGAGGAAATCAGCCATGGGAAGGAGTATCGCTCGCCTTACGACCGCCCGCACAACATCGTCATCGTGGGCAGTTACGAACTCAATCCGCGCATCACCTTCGCAGCCAACTGGATCTACAACACGGGCCAGCCGGTGACCTTCCCTTACGGGCAATACACCATCAATGGGCAGACTTACGCCGTGTATAACGGCTACCGCAACCAAAGCCGCTATCCCGACTATCATCGCCTCGACCTCTCGTTCACCTGCAAGTTGGGCAAGTTGGACAACCGGCGTTGGCAGCACGAAATCAACGTTTCGGTCTACAATGCCTACGCCCGCCACAACACTTGGGCCATCACCTTCGACCAAGGTCCCAACGGCAGCATCGTCACCAAAAACATGTACCTGTTCTCGGCAGTGCCTTCCATTTCCTACAACTTCAAATACTGACGAGCATGAACGATTTGCGTAAACTGTTGGTACTGATTGGTTTTGCTTGCCTCACCTCATGCACGGAGGACATCGTGATTGACGTGCAGAAAGGCGAACCGATGATTGGCGTTGAGGCTTCGCTCACCGATGAATTGAAGCGCCACGAGGCCATTTTGAGTTATTCTGCCGACTTCTACAACGAGGACGACATCCAAATGGTGAGCGGCGCAACGGTGTATGTCACCGACGGCATCGACACCTTATATTATTATGAAGACGCCGAACGCAAAGGGCATTATTTCAGCGACCTCGTTGCGGGACGGAAAAACACCCTCTACCGCTTTTGCGCCGATGTGCCCAGAGCGGATGGCGAGACAGTTCACGTCTTTGCCGAGAGTTTGATGCCCAACAATGTGGAGTGCATCGACAGCATCGTCATCAAGCCCTACAACGGAGCGAACGACACGATGCCTTCAGTCTTTTTCAACGACACAATCGAATGGGTCTATCCCTATTTCATGAGCCTTCCCGACCCCAACATCATCTATATACCGCTGGTGGCGAAAAACGACACCATCCTCAACGACACCTTGACCGATCAGATGATGGTGCCCGTGGGCGGCTATGCGGGATTCTACATCAACGGGCCTGAAATGCAACTGGCCAACAAGGAAATCCCCGTCCACATGTTCCGCAAAAGCCAACTGAAGCGCGGCGACCGCATCCGTGTCGATCTCCACAGCATCCCGACCGACTATATGACCTTTTTCTACAGCATCATGATTTCGACGGGCAGCAATCCCCTGCTGGGTGCTCCGGCCAATGTGGGCACCAACATTCAGCCCAGCGGCAGCGGCGTGGGCTGGTTCTTGACGGCCTCGGTCGTCAGTGCAGAAACTGTTTTTGAGGACTAATATTGACTTGCAGCATGAAAAGGAAAAGAATAAGAATCTGGCATTTGGCTTGCTTGTGTTTGCTGTCGGCATGGTCGTGTACCGAGGAAATCACGATGGATCTGCCCGAAGGCCGCAAAGTGCCCGTGGTGGAAGGCACCTTCTCAAACGAGTTGAAGCGTCACGAGGTCATACTCAGTTATTCGTCGGAACTGTATTCCGAAGACCGCGAGATGATTTCGGGCGCAACGGTGTATGTGACGGTGGGCGACGACACCATCCATTATTATGAGCAGGCCAACAAGCCGGGCCACTACCTTTCCGATTCGGCCACGGGAGGCAAAAACCGCTGGTATCATTTGGAGGTGAGGGTGGAGGAAAACACCCTGTTCTCGAGGCCCATACGAATGTACGCCGACGTGAAAATGCCCAACAATGCCACCACCATCGACTCGGTTGGCCTGTTGCCCTTGCTCAACTCGGAAGGTATTCCCTTCGTCGACGAGAAAGCGGCGGTGTGCGTTTGCCCCTATTTCCAGACGCTTTCCGATGAGAACATCGTCTACAACGTGGAACTCTACCTGAACGGCAGCCGCTTCAGGAACAGGCCCTCCAAGCTGTTCAACCTGTTCTCGATGCGCGGCTATGCGGGCTATTACTTCAACGGCGAGGAAATGTTGAAGAACAATATCCCGGTGCCGGTGGGCATTATGAACAAATCGTATATGGACGAAGGCGATGTGGTGGGGGTGAAACTCTACAGCATCTCGAAGGATTACATGTATTTTCTCGTGTCGCAGAAACTGGCCATCGGGTCCAATCCCGTCATGGGCGCCTTCCCCGCCATGTTCACCAACATTTTCTCCGACTGCGGTGCCATAGGTTGGTTTTCGGCCACCTCGGTCATTTATGGCGAAGGGGTTTACCACGAGGACATTTTTGAGGAATAGGAGGCGTTTGCACGAATGGCCATTGAATTATGAATGGTTGCAAAAATTGAAATTCTTGATAATTGACTTCGTCGAAATGCTCCGCATTCAGCGTAGCTAATCTTCGATTTCGTGTTCAATTGGTGGAAATTCGTGTAAAAATGAAATAGGTAAAAGATATTTTTGTAATTTTGCAGCCTAAAAAAACCGAAAATCGGTGAATAATCTGTGTAAAATATTGATTATCAAGCAATTGGGGGGGGGCTAAATCTCCGCTCCACACTTTTGCATATCCTCTATCCAAGGCGGGGCCAATGGGCTTTGTCTTGGATTTTTTTGTATCGGAACTACGGATTAAACAGATTAAACGGATATCCGTATCCGTCCGCTGCGAGGCAGCATAATTACTTCGGTATCCACTCCGTAAAATCAGTGCAATCTGTAGTTGAATCTTGAATCTTAAATCTTTAAATCACTAAAAACAATGAACAACAGCAAAAAACTGAAAGCCATCGTGCTTTCGCTCGGGCTGGCGGCCCTGATGGCGCCGGCCACAATGAACGCCCAAATCAACCGTGGGCTGCTGGAGAACCCCTACAAGGACAACAGCAACAAGAATCATGGAATGATGAACCAACAAGGCGACCGCCAAGGCGGAATGGGAATTGATGTGAACACCCAAGACTTTGGGCAAGCCCCATTGGGCAGCGGCATCGCCATCCTGATTGGCGCCGGCCTCGGCTATGTGGCACTGAAAAAGAAGGAGGACGAGCAATGAAAAAATTGGCTATCTTCGCGGCAGCCTTCGTGCTGACCCTCGGCCTTGCCCAGTGCAAGAAGGAACAACCCAACGCCCAAATCACAGAAGGCGAAACCGTACACATCACCGTGAACGTGAACAACAACGGCTCGAGGGCCGACATCCAAAACCCATCCACAGGCCACTACGATTTTAAAGACGGCGACAAACTTTATGTCGGCTACAACGGTGTCTGTGCAGGCGCATTGAATTATAGCGCCAGCGCCAGCATATTCAGCGGTGACATCACCATCTCCCAAAGTGGTTCGCAACGTCTTCATTTCTATTATTTGGGTGGCAGTTTGGAACCTGCTATTGATGGTACGGAATACACCGTCGACATCAGCAACCAAACTTCGGATTATCCCGTGATTTCATACGGCACTTCCAATGTTGATTATACTGGCGCGGGAACCTACACCACCACATTGCTCAACAAGTGCGCCTTGGTGAAGTTCAACCTTGCCAATGGCACAACGGATGCAGTTGCCGTGGGTGGAATGATGACCAAGGCAACCATCGACTTCGCCAATCCGGGAGTCGTCACCCCAAGCGCTGCGGGTGAAATCACGCTTCATACCGGAGCATCCACTGACGAAAAATGGGCCATTCTCCTATCGCAAAGTGCTGTTGACAATGCACCTGTTGCCATCGGGAAAGGTTATCTTGGCTATATGGTTGGCGTTCCAGCAATTGAAGATAATGACTTTGCCCCAGAAATCAATACGATTGACAATTCCGGAACCGCTAATGTCGTTATCCTCAATAGACTTACTGAAGATTACATGGCACAAAACGGCCAAGTGCTGACCGGCACATTGGCCAACAATGTGAAAATCTCCATTGCCGACGACGCCACGGTGACGCTCGGCGGCGTAAGCATCAATGCCAACGGAGCTTGGACGTCAGGCAATTATGCTGGCATCACCTGCGAGGGCAAAGCCACCATCATCCTGAAGGACGGAACGACGAACACCGTGAGGGGATTCAATCGAAATTATCCTGGCATTCATGTCCCTGAGGACTACACGCTCACCATCGATGGCACAGGCTCGCTTACTGCCAGCAGCAACGGCTATGATGCCGGCATTGGCGGCGGTATAGGTTTAAGCTGCGGCAACATCCTTATTGAGGGCGGCACCGTCAGGGCTACTGGCGGTGAGGAAGCTGCCGGCATAGGTGGTGGTGGTGGTACTACGAGTTGTGGAACCATCTGTGGAACCATCACCATTTCGGGCGGCACCATCGAGGTTACTGGCGGTGGTAGAGCTGCCGGAATAGGTAGTGGTGGTCCTGGTGATGAACAAGGTCTAGGAAGTAGTTGTGGAGCCATCACCATTTCGGGCGGCACCGTCACGGCTAATGGCGGTTTAGGGGCTTCTGGCATAGGTAGCGGTGCTCTTAATAGAAGTAGTTGTGGAGCCATCACCATTTCGGGCGGCACCGTCACGGCTACTGGAGGTGTCTATGCTGCCGCCGGCATCGGTAGTGGTTGCGAGGCTTCTTGCGGCGACATCACCATCACTAACGATGTGACTCAGGTGACCGCCACGAAGGGTGAAGACCTCGAGGGATTCGGTGTAGATTATTACAGCATCGGCGCAGGCGCATTTGGCAACTGCGGCACGGTTACCATCGGCGGCGTGGAGACTGGCTTTATCACCCAAAGCCCGTTCACCTACGTGCCATAACAATAATCCTACATAGGAACGAGAACAGGGAGGCGGCCTTCGGGTCGCCTTTTTTTGTTGGTGGTTGTAGGGCTGTCTCCGTTGCGCGCAGGGACTGTCGTCGCCTGCTTGTGTTCGGGTCGTTCCGTTGCGAGCAGGGACTGCCGTCGCCTGCTTGTGTTCGGGTCGTCCTTTCAGGACTTTGGCGGCACTGGGGAACCCCGTAGGGGTGACAGCAATGTAGGCAGGCGGTGTGAACCCCTGCCGGTGTGAACCCTGCCGGTGTGAACCTGCCGGTGTGAACCCCAACCGATGAACGGTGTGTAACCCCTGCCGACACGGAAAATTAATGGAAATTCGTGGCACATTCGTGGCCATTCGTGTAAATAAAACACAGGCAGGCGGTGTGAACCCCTGCCTTTTTTGGGAAGATGCTCAAGCCTTTTCGATGATCCAATCCGAAACGGTCTTGGCCTCTTGCGAGAAAGCGATGCCTATTTTTACGACAGGCTTGCCCTCGGCTTGGTAGGGAATGGCATAATCCTTCGAGTTGATTTGCTCAAGGGCCTCTTGCGCCGTGCCGCGCATCTTTAGTTCCATTACATAGACCGCGTCGCGCATAAACACGACCACATCCGTGCGACCTCGCGCCACCTTCACCTGAGTGAACGTGCGGTAGTTGAAGATGGAGAACACCACGTATGTCAACACCTCGTAATAAGCCTCGTATTTGGCGATGTCGTCCAATTCCTTCTCGCCGAAATCGAGGTAAGGGATGGAGGCGAAGAAGGCTTGCATGGCTTTCAAGGCACCTTCGATGTCGTGATGTATTAGGCAGGCATAGAAATCGCCAGCGAAGCCCCGCGAATCGGTGTCGCCGAGGTTCATCATGCGTGCCATGAAGTTCTCCATGAATCCGACCTTCACCTCGGCATTGGGGAAGTCGAGGGTGTAGCGAGTGGTGTTGAAGTCATAGCCTTTGATGGTGAGGTAGCCCGCCTGATAGAGCAGGGGCAAAGCAGAGGTCATGGCCTCGGTGGGCACATCGAACTGCGAAGAAGGCACCTGAAGTTGTTCCAGTTCAAGCAAATTCGTGTTGAAGCGTTTCATCGCATCGAAAAGGAAGGTGGGCGTTCCGCTGCCGAACCAGTAATAACCCAGCCATTGGTCGGTGAAGACATTCATCAGGCTGAACGGATTGAAAATGTCGTCGGAATTGTCGCTGAAGTGGTAGCCGTCATACTGTTGCTTCAGCATTTCGAGCATCAGTTCTTTTGAACAATTGTAGCGGTCGGCTAAGGCTTGAATGTCTTGGTCGAACACCGTCACCAACTCGTTCTTGGTGATACCACAAAGGGCCGAGTATTGGGGCATCATAGAGATATTGCGCAAATTGTTCAAAGTGGAGAAAATGCTCAGTTGGCTGAACTTGGTGATGCCCGTGATGAAGACGAACTGCTCGTCGGCATCGCAAATCTTCACTACCTGATAAAACTCCTGCATGATGCGTCGCACCTCGGTCAGTTGTTCAGGCTTGTGGAGATAGTCGAGCAAGGGGGCATCGTATTCGTCCAAAATGACCACGGATTTCAGGCCGGTTTGCCTATGGGCGCGTTGGATCAGTCCAGCGAAGCGTGTGCCGGGTGTCTTTTCCTCTTCGACGCGGCCATAAATCTCTTCGTATCGGCGTAGTTGGAAATCCAAGGCTCCGATGATTCCTGCCATGTCCATCTGGTTCTTGCATTGGCTGATGTCGAAATGCAGAACAGGGTGTTGTTTCCAGTCCTTTTCCAACTCGGCGATGGCCAAGCCTTCAAACAAGTCCTTGCGGCCTTGGAAGTAATATTTCAATGTGCTGCAAAGCAGGCTCTTGCCGAACCTTCGCGGACGGCTGAGGAAGACGAATTGCGATTCGCGCGACAGCTTATAGATAAGGTCAGTCTTATCGATATAAATGCGTCCATCTTGGCGGATGCGTTCAAAATCGGCGATGCCGGCGGTGTAGAGTCTCATGGGTAGCATGGCGAAATAGGTTTTTCCGCTGCAAAGTTAGCATTTTTCCTTCTCCCAATGCGAGATGCGGGAAAAAATCTGGCAGGCAGTGTGAAAAAAAGAGCCGCCCAACAAGGGCGGCTCTTTCATTGCAAATCGGATGTGCATCGCTGTTACTTCACCACAACCTTCTCCACGCGCACTTGCGTGCCAGTGGTGAGGTGCAGGAAGTAGATGCCCTCGGCCATGCTTTCGACGCTGATTTGCTCAGTGCCTTTGGCCTTGCCGGTGGCCATCACCTGACCCATGCCGTTATACATCGTGTAGGTGTATTCGGCATTGCCGCCGTTGATGAACAGCGTGCTGTTGGTCGGGTTCGGGTAGATGGAGAACTCGTTTGTGTTTTCGTCGATGCTCAACTCGGCCATTACTTCGATGCACTGCGGTACTGAGCTGCCGTCTTCGTAGTTGGCAATCACGCAGTAGGTGAAGTTGATTTCGGAGTACAAATCTTCATCGGTGTAGGTGGTTTCTTCAGTCTGGCCGATTTCGATGCCGTTGCGGAAGATGGTGTAGCTCTGTGCCCCTTCGGGAGCGTCCCAAGTGAGGATGATAGAGCCAATTTCCGTGACCGCGTTCAGGTTTTCTACGCAGTTGAAGTTCGACATAGGTGAGCCGCTGGCGCAGTTGCAGTCAAACTCGTGCAGCACGCCGCCGCTGAGGTTGTTGCCTTGGTAGATGACATCGCCGTTTTCGTACTTCACCACGAAGGAACATTCGGAGGTGTATTGGCCATTGACCCAAGTAAGGGTGACGTGAACACCAGTGCCGATTTCAAGGGTTTCGGTGGCGGAGAATCCTGTGCTGAAGGTCATTTCAACGGTGGGTGTGCCGTCGTCAAACGAAACTCTCAGCTTGTTTCCGTTCCAACCGTCGCCGTAGGAGTCGTTCAATTCAAAGACCACGATGCAGGTGTTCTTCAAAACCACGGTGCCTTCCATCGTCAGGCCGCCGTCGGCCTCAATGGTAAAGGTGATCGGGATTTGCTCGGTTTCGGGGCAGTCGGGGTCGATGGCCAAATTGAACACGCATTGGGCCTTGCCTTCAGGATCGATGGTGCCAAACACGAATTCGCTGTTGTAGAACTGGACGTAAGGATTCTCGGAAGTGATGGTGGTAATGGCGTTTGTGGCCATGTAGTGGCCGACATTCGAGAAGTTGGCGACGACAGTCAGGTCTTCGCCTGGGACGAAACTACCAGCCCAATCAGCACCATTGTATTCGAGGATGGCTTGGCCGGCGGTGATGATGGCCTTGCCGTTCCAAGTCTGTCTGCCGTCGTTCATGGTCACATCAATTTGGAAGCGGGTGCCGTCTTCAACGCCCTCGGCAACGATGAAGCTGAAAGCATCTTGCAAAGTGATGCTTTGCTCGGCGGGCAACACGTCAAATTGGGCGGTGCCTTCGAGGATTTCCAAACGCTCGTCGTCGCAGGTCAGGGTGACGCTGGTCGTGCCATCGGTCGGGTCGACGCCCACGTTCTTGAAGGTCATGCTGAGGCTCGTTTCCACATTCACGGGAGCGAAGTTGGGAGCGAAGCCAGCCACGGTCACGAAGGGACCTTCGGCAGGAAGGACTTCAACAGGGACGACTTCAGTCACCTTGTTATATCCCATCACGGTCAAGGTGGCCGTGCCAACAGTGTTCATTGGGGGGAAGCTGAGGGTGCAAGTGCCATCTTGGATGTAGCCCGTGCTAACGACTTCGCCGTCCATCATCAGAGAGACAATGCCGTAGCTGGTGTTTTCAGCCGAAATCTCCAATTCGCTCATGCCAAGCATCAGGACTGAAGGATTGCAGGTGACATTCATGCTGACGGGATTGTCGGTGCGCACCATCAGGGTTGGGTCGCCGAAAAGGATCCAAGTGTTGTGGGTGTTGCCTTGGTCGCTCGGGTGCATGTCAAGCATGTACATACTGCCGTTGAGCGAAGCGCCGCCGAAAGTGTGACGGAATTGGTCGGTATGTTTCCATTCAGTAAGGATGTCGACCATCTCGTCTTGACCAGTCATTGGAGGCACCCAAGGTTGTGAAATCCAACTGAACATGCCGCCGACGGCACCAGTGGGAGCACCCGTGGTGTTGTTGGTGGCACGCAGCCAAGCCTCGCCGAAGCAATTGCCGTTGAATTCGCCATTGTTGCAGGCCACTGACCAGATGTAGGGCCACTTGTAGTCGTTCACCAAGGCGTTCACATGGCTGTTGCTGTAGTTGGCCACAGCCCAACTGGTTTGCGAACCGTGGTTGCAGTAGTTGCAGATGCTCTTGCCTTCATTGAAGTCGGCACTGATGGCGGTGGCGTTGGTGCCGCCGCTCACGCCGCTGTACTGTTGCGTCACGTTCTCGTATGTGTAGTGCATGAGGGTGTCGCGGATGTAGTTGATGTGGACATAGTCGGCTTCGCCGCCGTTGTGTCCGTTGCCTGCACCTTCGTTGGCACCGATGCCGATGCCTTGGTTGAGCCAAGTGAGGCCTTCTTCCATGTCGCGCTCGTAGTAGAGCACTTTGTTGACATGAGTTTCAACGTCTTGAACGCTTTGCACCGAGAAACGACCGGTAAGCACTTCAAGGTAGTAGTCGCTGCCTTCCAATTGGCCGAACCAGTTGTCGGAACGACCGCCGCTCATCGCGTGGGGGGTGAGGTCGGAATAGTCGCCAACGAGGAGGACGAACTCAAGGTTGCGCTCGGGGTTGGTGTAAATGCTGTTGATGTAGTTCTTGATTTGGGTGTCGTTGTTGCCGCCGGCTTCGGTCACGCTGACCATCGTCGTGGGACGGCCCGACTGGTTTTTCCAGTCTACGAAAGGCTGCATGGCCTCCATGTACTGGTCGGGGCAGATGACGAGCATCTCGCCGCAATCCTCTTCAAAGTTATACTTCGCCGCGTTCTCTTTGTAGTTGATGAAGCGGTGGTCGTAGGCAGCTTTCGTTTCGGCTGACATCTTTGGGCTTGCTTTGCGGGCCATTTTCTGGTTCACGCCGTTGTCGCTCACCTTCTTCATGGCGATGGTCATGTTGTGGTACACGCGGAGGGTCTTCGTCACGGGATTGTAGGCGAAGGGAGCCACCATGATGTTTTGGCCTCGGAAGTCGCGGATGATGTAAGGCGTTTCCAAAGTGGCCTGAGCGGCAGGGTAGAAAGCGTTTTGGCTGTACATTGCACCATAGGTGTAAGGCACGCTTTCAGGGTCGATCAGACGGCTGAAGTTGCCCTTCGAGGGGGCAATCTCCACATTCTGATAGTCCGTGAAATCGCTTTCAATGACGCTCACTTCCATTTCAGCGCGGTCGCCGATGAGGGCGGGCACGGGGAAGTGTGGGAGGTCAGGAGCACCGGCTTCGAGCATCGAGGCCATCTTCGGGACGGAGACGACTTGCTGCTCGCCGTTTGGGGTGCTCACTCTGGTCAGGTAGAAGCCGCCCAGCGAGAAGTCGACGACGACCTGCTGCTCGCTGCTCGAAATCAGCTTGACCTCGGGTCCGGCAGGATTATTCTTGCCGAGGCTGTTCCATTGTTGGCCGAATGTCATTGCTGACAAGGCCAGAAACACGAGAGAAAAAAGGACTTTTTTCATGTGTGATAAATGTAATAAATTTGAATTAAATTGATTAATTTCAATAAAACGCGCAAAAATACGAATCTTTTTGTTTCATCGCCGCGATTTGGATTGAAATATTTTCAACGCCACTTGTTTATTTTTGTGTACTTTTGCCGCTTGAACAAAAACATTTGAATATGGGATTCTTTTTGAAACTGATATTGACAGGTTTGGGCTGGTCGTTTGGAGGGCCTTTGGGTGCCATCATCGGCTATGCGATAGGAGGAATGTTTTCGGGCAGAAGGCCGACGGTCATCCGCTCAGAAGTGAACGAAACCTTCGGCAATACCGAGGAAAAGCGCGACTTCAACGTGACTTTGCTTGTGCTTTCAGCCGCCGTGATGAAGGCCGACGGCAATGTGATGAAGTCGGAACTCGACTATGTGAAGCGGTTCTTCTTGCAGAATTTCGGACAGGAACGTGCCGAAAGTTATATCAAGATGCTGCGTGAGATTTTGGAGAAAGACTACAACCTTTACGAAGTCAGCCAGCAAGTGGGTCGCTACATGGACTATTCCTCGCGCCTGCAACTGCTTCATTATCTGTTTGGTATCGCCAATGCCGACAAAGCGATTTCGCAAGAGGAATTGGGCATCATCAACACGATTTCAGACTACATGGGCATCACCAACAGCGATTTCCTATCGGTGAAGGCCATGTTCATCAAGGAAACCGACAGTGCCTACAAGATTCTTGGCATTGAGCCTACAGCCACCGACGATGAGGTGAAACGCGCCTATCGCGAAATGGCGAAGAAAAACCACCCCGACCTCGTGAGCAACCTCGGCGAAGAAGTTCGCCAAGCCGCCGAAAAGAAATTCCAAGAAGTCAACGCGGCCTACGAAGCGATTAAAAAGCAGCGGGGGATGTAAATAAAAAAGGCAGCCATGCGGCTGCCTTTTTTTCAAATAAACCAAATCTTTATTCCACAACGACCTTCTCCACGCGCACTTGCGTGCCAGTGGTGAGGCGGAGGAAGTAGATGCCTTTGGCCATGCCGTTGACATCGATTTGGGTGTTGCCATTGGCATTGCCCTTGGCCACCATCTGGCCCATGCCGTTGAACATGGCATAGTCGAACTCGGCATTGCCGCCATTGATGTTCAGGATGCCGTTGGCAGGGTTGGGATAGATGCTCACCTCATCAAGTGTGTTCTCTTCCATGCCGACAGTGCCCACGCTGACAGTGACATAGGCGGCTGAAGAGTAGCTGCTGGCATTGCAGGCCACCACACTATAAGTGTAGATGCCGTCTGCCACGTTGTCGGTGTAGGAAGTGCCGGATTGGCTGGCGATAGGTTCACCGTTGCGCCGGATGGCATAGAGGGTGGCATCGGGAGAAGCCGTCCAAGTCAGTTCGACGGTGTTGCCATCGACAATGGCTTGCAGGTCGGTGACAGGGGCAATGGCGAGGATTACGTTGGTGGGCGGGAATTGGATGTCGTCAATCCAAGCGCAGTCGTTGCCGCTGCTCACACTGCTGTCCTTCTTGTAAGTCCATTTGAAGGTGTGCGTACCAGCAGTCACAGAGAAAGAAACTTGGCTCCAGTCTTCGGTGCCTGACCAGTCGCCTTTTTCTTGATTGTCAATGTAGAAGAACAATTTGTCCCAGCCGCTTTCTGAAGAAACCTTCTTGTAGAAACTGACTTGGCCGTCAGCAAGGATTTCGGCAGTGAGGATGAGGTCGGTCTGCTGGCTGTCGCTGATGGTACCCGACTTGGCACTGTAGGTGCCGCTGTTGGCCTCGTTGTTCACCACAGTCCAGTTGGCGTTGCCGCCAAATTGCCATTCGTATGCACTGAAGTCGCCCGTTTCAAAACCTTCGATGATGTTGCCCACGGTGATAATGTAACTGCCATTCACTGAGTAGTGGCCGGCGGTCATCAGGTAACTCAGTTCGTAGGTTGAACCGATTTCGACATTGCTGCCAACGGTGATGTTGGCCACAACTTCGACAGTTTCGCCAGCGGCGATGGCACCAATTTCAATGACATTGCTCTCGAGGACGAGGTCGTCGGAACTGGCATACACCTCAAAGATGGCGTTTTCGGCGTTGGCATTACCGATGTTGGTGATTTGGAAGGTAGCCGTGCCGGTGCCGCCGGGAGTGAGGTCGGTGTTGAAGATATTGCTGGTGGCAAACTTCGGGGCGTTGAAGGTGAGGTTGAACTTGCTCTCCCAAACGTCGTCGCCCGAAGTGCAGGTCACGAAGAACTGTACTCTGGTCTGGTCGGGGATGTTCATGGCTACATCGAAGATGAAATCGCTGATGGCGACAGTGGCATCAGGATTGATGCTGGCAACATTGGTCGTGTTGTTGGTGATGTCGATATACTCCGATTCGGTGCTCAGGGTGACGGTGATGTTGTTGGCGGTTTCGACACCGACATTCTTCAAAGTGATGGTCGGATTGACAGTGGCACCGTAGACGGGATTTTCGCATTGCACATCGTTGAAGGCAATGTAGGCACCGTCCATAGCAGCGGCAGGAATCACGTTGATGTAAGGGATTTTGTCCAAACCGGTCACGCAGATGGTGACGTCGCCACCGCTGGTGATGGGCTGGATTTGGATGTCGGCAGTGCCGCTTTCACCAATCAGGCCTGCGCCATAAAGGACACCGTCCTTGGAAATGCCCACATAGGAACCGGGTTCGGCATTGACCGTGAAGAAATCCATACCGATAGGCAGGGTAGGCATGTGGCTGACATTGTTTTCGGTGGGTTGCACACGGAAAGGCATGATGGAACCGTCGCCGAGGGTGTGGTAGGCTTGCCAATAATACTTGTCGGAAACGCTACCTTGGTAGCCGTTGGCATGGGCGTAGCACACAGCAATATTGCCGATGAACGGGATGGCGGAAACGCAATTGAATTCGGCATCGTTCCAGATGGCATCGTAAACGCCGTAGGAAGTTTGCTCGTAGGTGGGCATTTGTCCGAAAACGTTGGTGGCACCCACGCCGAAGTAGTAGTCTTCATACCAGTAGGTGCTGGGGCACGAACCGATGTAGGCGTAGGCGGCTTTCGTGTTGGCGCGAATCATGGCTTCACCGAAGCAGGTGCTGCTGATGCCCCAGTCGGCGGCCTCGCAGCAGTTGCCCATAGCCAAGAAAGGCATACCTTCATTGGTCAGGGAGTTCACGTTGTTGACGTTGAATTGCGGGTCAGCCCAACTGGTGTTTGAGCCGTGGGCAGTGTAGTTCACAAAACCGACACCGGTGTTCATCGGCTCATAGCAGCCCGTGTAGGGTTGACCAAGCCAGTGGTAAACATTCTCAAAACCGTGTTCGGCATTGTAGTAATACTCCATCGCATATTGGATGGTGGGAGCACCGTCGTAGGCAGTCCAGTAGGAGTCCCAACCGGCAATCAACAGGACATTGTTCAGGTATGAGGGATTCGGCAATTCGACATACTTTTCGTAAAGCAAGGTCTTGGTAAGGATGTTCTGCATCTGCTGGACATTCTCGGCGCACATGCGGCTGTGGTAGATGTCCGGGAAGTCGTCGTTGTCGACGCTCATGTATTGCAGGTCGGTGACGCAGTGGGTTTCGCTTCCAGTGGCACTGGCGGACACTTGGTTCTTGTCGCCGAAGATGATGAGGAAGGTGGGAGCCTCTTTGCTGTATTCGTCTTGGATGAAAGAACGGATGGCAGCGGCAGAAGTACCGATTTCGTCGGTGTATTTCACATTCATGTAGAAGCCTTTCATGGTCTTCCATTCAATCCATTCCTGCATGATTTCCTCAAACATGCGGTCGGCGATGACGAGCATACGCACGGGAGCTTGCCACAGGTCGGGATGCTGGTCATACACATCGTCGCGCCAGTTGAACATGGTCTTGTAGATGCTGGCGAAATAGGGGCTGAACGTGCGGGCAAACTCGTTGTAGGCAGCGGATTTGTCGTAGTCGTTGTAGCGCACTTCAACCTCAATGTCGTTGTAAACCTCGATGGTGTTCGTGGCGGGGTTGTAGTTGACGGGGTTGATGGTCAGCGAGCCGACTTGGATACCACGCATGGTGCCCTTCATTTCAAGGGTGGCGATGGGACGCTGGCTCATCGATTTGGTGGCGTAGGCCTTTTCGCTGTAGGCAAACTTCACATCCTCGGGCTTTTGGCTCTTGCTGACGGAAGCCTGCTGAGGCATAACGGTCTTGATGCCGTAGTCGGCCAAACGGTAGGTGGTCGTGCTGAAGTTTTTCACTTGCACGGTGACGTTTTTGGCACCGAAAGGCACGGCAATCAGTTGGTTGGCAGCGGGCAGCGAAGGTTCGCCCACATTGCCCGAAGGATAGGTGCCGTCCATCTTGATTTCGGAGAACGTACCTTTTTCGTTGGTGATTTCAGTGGCTTGGATGCCGCTGAAGGTGAAGGTGGCCGTGAAGCCGTCTTGGCTCACGTTGGCGCATTGTTGCGCTGAGTTGGTGCGGAAGTCGATTTGGCCTTGAGCCATCGCTTGCGAACCAAACAACATTCCCATAAGAAGGAACGCTGCGGAAATGATACCGAATTTCTTCATGTGTAAATGATTAGTTGTTATTGATTTAAGTTGATTGAATACGAAAATTAGAAACTGCAAAAATAGTAAATTCTCCTTTTTGTAGCGTTAATCTCACAAAAAACTATTTCCCTTTCAGCACTTTTTTATACGATTTTTCGTTGCCAAGCACCTCCAAGGCCTTTTGGATGCCCGTATCGATGGAGGCCATCACCTGATAATATTGTTGTGTTTCCCAAACATTTCGGGCAATCAAAGCCTTGATTTGCAGAAGGAGGAACTTCTCTGAACGGGCAAACTGCTCGTCGTTCCATTCCACTTTGGCTTCCGTGGCGGCGGCTTTCAGTCCATCCACAAGGTCTTGACCGACAACGAAATCCTTGTTGAAATTCTCGAAACTGCCGTATTGTGCCTTGATGTCATCGCGGTGTTTCAGGCCGTAGTCGGTGGTGAAGCGGTTCAAGGCTCCCTTGCGCACAAGGTTAGTGTAAAGTTTGCTGTTATAAGCCGTGTCGATGGGAATGAAGATGTCGGGCATGATGCCGCCACCGCCGTAAACGGTGCGACCGCCGTCGGTCTTATACTTCAGTGAATCAGGGAAATGGATGCTGTCGGCGTGGAAATATTCGCCGTGTTCTAAGCGTTTGGTCATCTCCTTGGCATAGTCCTCAACGCCGTTTTCGTAAGGCCGCTGGATGCAGCGTCCCGAAGGCGTATGGTAGCGCGAAGTGGTGAGGCGGATTTGTGCGCCATCGGGCAGGTTGAAAGGCCTTTGAACCAAGCCTTTGCCGAAGGAACGCCTGCCAATCACAACGCCACGGTCATGGTCTTGAACGGCACCCGAAAGAATCTCGCTGGCTGAGGCCGAGCCTTCATCGATGAGGACGACCAATTTGCCCGTGGTATAAAGCCCGTCTTTGGTGCTTCTCCATTCCTGACGGGGTGAGCGGATGCCTTCGGTGAAGACGATGAGTTTGTCCTCGGTAATGAATTGGTCAACGAGTTCGATGGCGGTGTTGAGATAGCCGCCCGTGTTGCCGCGCAGGTCGAAGATGAGGGATTCCATGCCTTGGCTTTTCAGTCTGGCGAAGGCATCCTTGAACTCTTGCGTCGATTCTTGAGCGAAACGGTCGAGCTTGATGTAACCGACGTGCTTGTCTATCATATAGGCCGCGTTGATGCTGTTTAGCGGAATCTTGTCGCGAATGATTTCAAAATCAAGAAGTTCCTTGTCGTTGCCACGCTTCACGCTCACGGTCACTTTCGTGCCTTTCTTGCCGCGCAAGTGTTTCTGCACATATTCATTATCCACCTTCTTGCCGACGGCTTCCTCGCCGTCAATCTTGATGAACTGGTCCCCTGCCATGATGCCGACTTTTTCCGACGGGCCTCCCGCCACGGGGCTGATGACCGTAATGGTGTCGCGGATGAGCTGGAAGGTCACGCCGATTCCCTCGAAGCTGCCCACGAGGGGCTCGTTGGCCTTCTCCACATCCTTCTTCGAGATATAGGCCGAGTGCGGGTCGAGTTCCTTCAACGCCGCAATGATGGCATCTTCCGTCACCTTGTCTATATTGGCCGTATCGACGTAGAAGTTCTCGATGAGATAAAGCGTTGTCGCCAATTTTTGGGCGTTCATCTGCCCTTTCGATTGGGGCTGTTGGGCTGTTGTTGCCATTGCAACCATGCAAGTGGCAGCCAAGAAAAACATTTTTAATGGTTTCATGGAATGAAATGGATTTTTAAGGGCGCAAAGATACGCTTTTTTCGGGAAGAACTTGATAGGTGAAGAACGATTTATTCTGCCTTCCACATAAAATCAAACCATTGGCGGCGTTTTTGCCATTGTTCAGCAGCTTGGAGTGCATGAGACTTGAACAAATCAAAGTCCATCGTCAAAGGATAAATCCTGTCTTTTTGCTCCTTTGCAGAAAACACATACATACCATGCCAACCATTTTCATGGAATTCTTCTGAACCTCCGTTTACCATGCTGACAAATTTAGGCAATCGCAAGAAATCACCATCAAGAACAAAAATAACGCTCCAGAAGAACGATTGCATGGCGTGGATGGATGGCTCACGGTCACGGGTAACGCGGTCGCGAATGCTGGTCTTGGCTTGCACGCAACCAAAGCAATATTTTTTGTTGTCAATGTTCAAGATGCAATACAAATCAAAGATGTTGGCACTAATTTGTTCGCGCAACCAACTGATGTCGCGAGGCTCGTTGGCCAATTCGTCAGCTTTTATCAAAGTGTTCAAATCGCGTTGCAGAACAACCTCAATGCCAGTTCCATGAAGCGCAAGGGAGGCCAACTCCTTGACCATTTCCTCGAAGGCATGGCCACTTGATTTTTTCCAACTTTGGTCTGCGCTAATAACTTTGTTTATGGTTTCTAAATCAGAAATACCTGATTTTCTGAAAAGATGTGCGCGATAAATGGCGTTCCATAATTCTGCAACGGGTTCATCGGGGAACTGTCGCAATGCCTTTGTAATTGAGATTCGGATGGCGGATTTTTGTGCTTCCCTGTCGAAGTCGTCCAACATCGTTTCCGATACTTTTTTTCCTTCGTGCTCTTTTTTCAATTGCCGAACACTCCTGTCGTATTCGGTTTTATAGGCATTGAGACAAAACTTGTAACAATCTGTATTCATTGTTGTTTTTCGTTGATTTCAAAAAGCCAATTGATTTGTTCGCCCCAAGCGTAGGCAAGCAACGGTGGCACCGCATCGCCGATTTGTTCATACTTGTCTTGCACGGTTCGGTCGATGTGCGGAACAATGTAAGGACCTCCAACAAAGTCGTATGAATCGGGAAACGATTGTAAACGCGCACATTCTCTGACAGTTAGGGCGCGGTCATAAAGGGGATGCACAAACTCGTCAAGGCAATGGCTGGTTACGGTTGGGGATGGTTCGTCGGTTTTTAGTCTGTAGTTGCGCTTGATGAATAGTTTTTTCGGAAGAATTCTCTCTGCTTGAAGCCTTTCTCGTTCTTCGCCCGTGTACCTGTCGAACAAGGTCTTAAGGCTTTCTCCTTGCTTGAGTAACGCGAACCGTTTCAAAGTGCAGTCGCGGTGTTTCATTGGAAGGTGATTCGTAATCTCTTTTTTTGACAGATTTTCACGCTTCCAAAAGGCATCATTACACATCAATTTTGAGTAATCTGATTGATTGTCAGTATATTCTTTCCCCTCAATTCCACTATTGGCAATCACATTTGGCAAACCTGCCAAGGCATCACCTACTCCAATCGGTTTTTGGTTTGGTTCTGGGGTCTGTAACCACCAATCCTCATATCTGCAAGCCAAAACAAAGAATCTGTTTCGTTTTTGTGGTACTCCGAATTTCGTGGAATCCAAAACAACTTCGACATAGTTGCCATATCCTGCATCTTTCAGCTCTTTTTTCAGGACATCAACAATCAATTGATTTGAGTTTTTAGTTGTTTTCTTGGATGTGATGGCTGGAACATTTTCAAAAAGAATCATTTTTGCATTGGCCATTTGGGCAATGCGGATTCCTTCTCTGAAAAGAAACTGACGGTCGTCATAAAACGAGCGGGATGTGTTGCCTGCAGTTGAAAAGGTTTCGCACGGCATACCAGATGTCACCAAATCCACACCTTCTTTTGGAATGAACGGCTTTATCTGTTCTTCATTTACTTCCCTGATGTCTGAATGAATAACGTGAACTTCAGGGTGGTTTGCTGCATAGGTGTCACAACAACTCTTTATGTATTCGATGGCAACAAGTGTTTGAAAACCAGCAGCATGAAGACCTGTGCAAATCCCTCCCGGACCTGCAAAACAATCAATATGTGTTAGAGTTCTTGTCATTCAAGTAATTGGTGATTTTCCCTGCAAAAATACACAAAAATCCTTTACTGCCTCAAAATCTCAAAAGTGTTATCCTCGTTCAGCTTGATGATGGTTGAGCTTTTGGGCTTGCAGAAACTGTCGTGGTAGAGCTGCACCACATAATCCACCGTGTTTTTGATTTCATCGCAGATGTCGCTGAAAATCATCGATGAAGGTTGCCCGGTAAGGTTGGCCGAGGTCGAGGTGATGGGCTTCCCAAGGCGACGAATGACTTCCTTGCAAAACTCGTTGTCGACCACGCGGATGCAAATACTCTTGTCGTCGGAAACGGCCTTGGCCAAGTTCTTGCTTTCGGGATAGATGATGCTCAACGGACTTTTGGCACCCTTGATGAGGTCGTAGGCGATGGCAGGCACGTTAACCACATAATCTTGAAGCCTTTCCACCGAATCGACGAGGATGATGAGGCTCTTGTTGAGCGGCCTCTGCTTGACGGCGTAAACCCGCAAGCAGGCCTTGTTGTTGGTGGCATCGCAGCCCACTCCCCAAATGGTGTCGGTGGGGTAGAGGATGGTCTTTCCGGCTTTCAGCGCTGCAACAGTGCGTTCCACTTCTTGTTCAAATGCTTCTTCCATAATGCTTGTGTTTTTATTCGGGTGCCACTTCACCCCTTGGTTGTCATTGCGGGCTTGACCCGCAATCTCCCAATAGTAGGGTTTCGTCTTCGCAGTTGGGAGATGGCGGATCCTTGTCCGCCATGACGGTAAAGGGTTTGAGGTTTGTATCCCCGTTCTCAAGTCTTATTTTGTCTAATCTTTTCTCTTAATAGGTTGTACTTGCGTCGGTTGGCTTGCATCATCGTTCGGCAGATGCTGAATCCCGTTTTGCCGTAGAGGAAGCCACCTTTTATTATATAGGTGCGGATGAAATTGATGCTCGGGCTGAAAAGATAGGGCAGGAGACCTGTCTTCTTTCCGCGTTCGTAGTACGACTGCGCGCCCAGTTCTGCGAAATGGAACTGCTGCTTTCTGAATGCCTCGGGCGTGTCCCAGGAATAGTGCAGCAGGTCACCATGCAGCAGGGTTTTCTTCGGCTCGCTTTTGTAGTTCAGCCACTCATGGATGATGCCTTCCCATTGGGCAAAGCCGCGCCGCCAGATGCGGATTTTAGTTTCGGGATAGAGTCCGCAGCCTTTCACCCACTGACCGCAGTAGTTGTTGAGGCGGTTCATGGCGAAGACTTCGTTTTCGGCGATGTCTTTGTTTTTCAGTGCTTTGATGGACTGTTTTAGCTCATCCGACAAGGCTTCATCGGCATCGATGCTGAAGATGAGATCGCAGGTGGCGAGTTCATCAGCGAGGTTCTTCTGGTCGGAGTAGCCGAGCCAGTCCTGGGTGAAGAACTTGGCACCGTAGCGGTCGCAGATGGTCTCGGTCGCATCGGTGGAATGCGAGTCCACAACGATGATCTCGTCGGCAATATCTTGAACGGAGTCAAGGCATTGCGCGATTTTCTGTTCCTCGTTGAAGGTGATGATGACGACCGAGAGCGTGTTCATGCGTTCAAAATTTCCGCAAAAGTAGGCTTTTTTTCTTATTTTTGTGGACTTTTCGTGAGACTTTATGTCCGAGCATTGGGATATATACGCTGACTGGAATCCATGGCACGGTTGCACCAAGATTAGTCCTGGGTGTAAGTATTGCTATGTGTATCGCCAGGATGAGATGTACGGCAGTGAGATATCAAGCAGCGAATGCAGAAAGACGGGCAACTTCAACCTCCCCATGAAGAGGAAGCGCGACAAGTCGTGGAAGATAGAGAGTGGCAAGCTGGTGTTTACCTGCTTTACCTCCGATTTCCTTCTGAAAGATGCGGATGAATGGCGGCCGGAATGCTGGCAGATGATGAAGCAGCGGAGCGACCTTTGGTTTTTCTTTTTCACCAAGCGCATTGACCGTTTCATGGAGTGCGTACCCGACGACTGGGGCGATGGCTATGACAATGTCATCGTGGGCTGTACGGTGGAGAATCAGGAGATGGCGGATTATCGTTTGCCCATTTTCTTGTCGCTCCCCATCAAACACAAGAGCATCATTGCATCCCCGTTGATTACAGCCATGGATCTTACCCCTTATCTCGATGACACGATAGAGGAAGTGTCGGTAGGCGGTGAGTCGGGGGTTGAGGCAAGACCATGCAACTACGATTGGATACTTGCCCTTCGCGAGCAGTGTATCGCCAAAAATGTCGCCTTTCGCTTTCATCAGACGGGTGC
>CACXUM010000011.1 GCA_902770835.1 uncultured Bacteroidia bacterium | reverse complement strand
TTGCGCCACAGTTCGTAGACGAAAGCTTGGCAGAAACGCATGATTTCAGCGTCGCTCTTTCCTGTAGGATCGAAGTCGGCACCACCCTTACCACCGCCGAGAGGCAGGTTGGTCAAGCTGTTCTTGAAGATCTGTTCGAAGCCCAAGAACTTCAGCATTGACTCGTTTACTTTGGGGTGGAAGCGGAGACCACCTTTGTAGGCGCCGAGGGCAGCGTTGTACTGCACACGGTAGCCGAGGTTGACCTGGGTCTGACCTTTATCGTCAACCCACACAACGCGGAACTTGAAGATACGGTCGGGCTCAACAATGCGCTCGACAATCTTAGCGGCCTCAAATTCGGGGTGCTTGTTGTATTCTTCTTCGATGGTTTCCAGGACTTCGCGAACGGCCTGTAAGTACTCATTTTCGCCCGGATGCTTGGCTTCCAGAGCGGTCATAATTTCATTGACTTTCATTTCTTGACTTTAATTAAGGTTTATTTAACGTTTAGAAAGTTGTTTGTTCCTATTAAATCGCTGCAAAGTTAGGATTTTTATTTGAACAATTTCCAAATTATGTGAAATATTTTCTTTTTCCTCTTTTACTTGACCTCATTTTGCGGGTCGTTGTCCTCAAAAACCACTTCACCTTGCTCATACTCAACGATTTTCATCACTGTTCCATCGGGATTGTAGTAAATCTCCTTTCCGTGCTTCACATTGCCGACGTAGGGCACTTCAAGGCATTTGTAGCCCGATTCGGCGTAGCAAATCTGTTTTCCGGTGCCCATTTTGTACTCCGCCTTGGCCGCCAATTGCCCCTCGGGATAAAAGATGAACCACGAGCCGTCCATCATGCCGTCAACATACTGGCCTTCTTGGAAAACCTGCCCGTTGTCGTACCATTTCCTGATTTCCCCGCTGAGTTTGCCATCGACGTAAACCTCTTCCGAGGCCAAGTTGCCCTTTTCGGAATAGGTGCGGCAAACGCTGTCCAACTGACCCTGCTTGTACCAGCAGTCCGACTCGATTTGGCCATTCGCGTGCCAGCGCATGAGATGGCCTTCCAATACATCATCTTTATAAATGGCCTGCAACGACTTCTGCCCGTTGGTGAAATACCAAACACATTCGCCGTTGAGCTTGCCGTCCACATAGCGCAGTTCCGATTTCAGGTTGCCGTTTTCCCAATAGGCTTTCTCCACACCGTGATTGCAGGCCGCAAAAAACGACATCGAAACCAACAAAAACGCCCATTTTTTCATTCCACTTTCATTTTGAACGGGTCGATGGGTTTCAGTTGAATCAACTCGTTGTCATACTGATAGACGCTCCAATATTGGTTTTCCCTGCCGTTGCTCCTACCCTGCTTCAGGTAATTGCGGTTGAAGAAACGGTATTGCGTGTGCAGCAAAGGCACGTTGCAGCAATTGAGGCAGTCCAACATGCCGTCGCCGTAACGCCGCAACGCGGAAAGGAAAAACGTGGCCATGTCGTAACCCTCGAAAGCGTAGGTTTGAGGCTCGGCGGCATACTTCTTGCGGAAACGCCTCACGAAACGCTTGACGGCATCGCTCTTGTAGTCAACAAAACCGTCATCGAGATAGATAGTGTTCATTTTCAACAGGTTGTCGACCAACAGTTTTTCATATTTCGACCAATGGGGAGCCGCAACCAAAGTGATGGGATAACGCTCGGTTTCCTTTGCGAGGGCGTTCAATACTTGCGTGGCAAACACATTGTCGTCGCCGAAAGCCACAATCAAGTTGTTGCGCACGCCCGAAAGATTCGAGATTACCTTGTCGATTTCATTGAAAGTGAACCGCTTGATGGAATTGGACAGCACCAGACTATCCTTGACCCCGTTACGGAAATCGTCGACGGAATACACCTGCCCTTCCACCTCAACAGTAGACACCAAGTGGGTGCCCATTTCGAGGAGGTCGCTCTCGTGTCGGGCGAATTGAAGAAGTTCGTCGCCCTCGACCGTCACCTCATGGTTCAAGGCCAAATCCAAATGATGCTGCAGTTGGTTCAAAAATGCAGAATCAGCCGAACCTTCGCGACTGACAATGAACACATTGGATTCGGAATAGCGGTGTTTCACCAGATTGGAAATCGTATGAATCTGCCCGATTTCGCTCGGCTTCAATTTCACCACATTCGGGTTGCCCTCAACGACCGACTCTCTCGTCGATAATGGGTTGACCACTACAATGTCATGCGCCTTGGCGTATTCTTCGACCAAAGCAAACGACTTGCCGAAGAAAGGCCCCACAATCAGGTCGAGGTCTTTGCCTCGAATCTTCGACAACGCTCTTTCGGCAGTCATCACATTATCAGTCACATCCATGACGGTCAAATCAAGGTTCAGGCCATCAGCCTCAAGCGCCTCCACCGCCAGCATGAAGCCCTCATAATACTGCAAAAACGACATCGGGCGCGATTTCTGTGCCTTCAGCACATTGTTTTTCGAAATCTCCAGCCCATCCACTTCGTTCAAGTAGAGCGGAACCATCAAGGCCACCTTGTAGCGCCTCGAAGCGTTCTCGAGCGCGGCGACACAATCACCCGACTCGCCAAACCTATCTTCAAACTCCTGAATTTCAGTTTCTTCCACCACAACAGGCTCATCCTCCTCTTCCACTTCTGGAAGTTCGACAAAAGGCTCTGTCTGAATGAGAACGGGATCAATAGGGATGAGAACCACTTGATTTGTAAACACATGTGAGCCAACAGAAACATTTATCCTCCTAAACTCAACCTCATCCACTTTCCAACGCCTCAGCAGCGACGACACTCTCTCGTTCTTTTCGCAACGGTGCAAAATGTAGTCATTTTCATTGACGATGATTGGAATGGTGATGACCATCCCTTCGCGAAGCCTGTTCTTCATACCCGGATTGGCCGCCTTCAAATCCGCCACATCTATGCCGAACTTCTTGGCGATGTCGTACAAATCCTCCTTCGATTGCACAGTGTATTTGCCATCGGGCACCACCACCACTTTACGTTCCCGCTTCTTCGAAGCCTCAACCTGAACGGCAATCGGTTCTTCCACGGGTGCCTCTGGCTCTTCAACAACAGCAACCGGCTCATCAACTATTTCCTCGACAGGCTCAAAAATTGGTTCAACGACGGGTTCATCAACATGTTGCACAACTGGTTCATTATCAGTTTCTATTATAGGTTCTGGAGAAAGAACCACCTCTTCTGGCCGTTGCTCCTTTGGTTCTTCTTTTGGCTCTTCTTTGGGTTTTTCAACAGAATCAATGACAGGTTCAACAATAGGCTTCCCAAAAGGCTCATTTACAATCCCTTCCGATTTTATCTCCACTTCGGGTTGTGGCTCAGGCTCAACCTTGGGCTGCTCTTGGGGTGGCTCGCTTTTTTTATTCGTATTCGTGCCTGAATTGGCATTTGAAGAGGTATGAACAGGAATAATCAACACCTGTTCCGCCTTCAAGCCATTCTTCACCTTGGGATTGAGTTCTTCGATGGTTTTGACGGAAACCTTGTAGGTCAAGGAAAGGCCGTAAAGGGTTTCGCCCCACTTCACATGATGCACATAATACTCCTTTCCGTTGATTTCCTTGGTTTGGTTAGAACGCTTGCTTGGTTTTTGGGCATAGGTGCCACCTGATGCCAACATCCCAAACAAAAGAAGGAAAAACAAAACCAGTTTTTTATTCATAACTTATTCATTTTCAACAATCACTCCCATTCAATTGTCGCAGGCGGTTTCGACGAGATGTCGTAGCACACGCGATTCACGCCTTTTACCTTATTAATAATGTCGTTCGATACTTTCGCCATAAACTCATACGGCAGATGCACCCAGTCGGCGGTCATGCCATCAGTGGAAATCACTGCGCGGAGGGCTATGGTGTATTCGTAACTTCTTTCATCGCCCATCACGCCCACTGACTTCACAGGCAGCAGCATCGTGCCCGCCTGCCAAATGCTATCATACAGGTTGTCAGCCATTTCGTTGGGATAAGATGCGCTTGGCAATTCGCAAGGCCAATTGCGCAGGCCTTTGATGAAAATGTCATCGGCATCGCGCAAAATCCTCAATTTCTCTTCCGTCACTTCGCCCAAAATGCGGATGCCAAGGCTCGGCCCAGGGAAGGGATGGCGGCCTATCAGCTCGCGCTTGATGCCCAAGGCGCGACCCACGCGGCGCACCTCGTCCTTGAACAAGGAACGCAGCGGCTCCACAATTTTGAGATTCATCTTTTCGGGCAAGCCGCCCACATTGTGGTGCGACTTGATTTTGCAACTCGGCCCGTTCACGCTCACACTTTCAATCACATCGGGATAGATGGTGCCTTGGGCGAGCCAACGCGCACCCTCAATCTTTTGCGCCTCAGCGTCGAAAACATCAATGAAAGTCGATCCGATGGCCTTGCGCTTGGCCTCGGGGTCGGTAACGCCTTTCAGTTTTTCGAGGAAAAGATGGCCAGAATGAACGCCTATCACATTGAGGCCCATTTCCTTATAGGAATCCAAAACTTCCTCAAACTCATTCTTGCGCAAGAGGCCATTATCGACGAAAATGCAAGTCAGGTTCTTTCCAATCGCCTTGTTGAGCAAAACGGCAGCCACAGTGCTATCCACGCCTCCCGAAAGGCCGAGAATGACTTTGTCGTCGCCCAATTGCTTTTTCAAACTTGCCACCGTGTTATCGATGAAGGAATCCGGAGTCCAGTCGCCCTTGCAGCCGCAAATGCTGAGCGCGAAGTTGGCCAACATTTGCGGGCCTTCCTTGGTGTGGAACACTTCGGGATGGAACTGCACCGCGTAGGTCTCCTCCCCTTCTATCTTGTAGGCGGCGTTCTCCACATCGTCCGTCGATGCAATGATTCTCGCGCCCGTGGGCAGTTTGGCAATCGTGTCGCCGTGACTCATCCACACTTGGCTCGTCTTGCTCACGCCCTTGAACAGCGGCGATTGTTCATCGACCACCGTCAACATGGCGCGGCCATATTCGCGGGCAATCGAGCCATTCACTTCGCCGCCAAAACGCTGCGATATGAATTGTGCGCCATAGCAAATGCCGAGCAAAGGCAGCTTCCCTTTGATGTTCGACAAATCGGCAATGGGAGCCTTTTCGTCGCGCACCGAGAACGGACTTCCGCTGAGAATCACACCTTTAACGTTCTCACTAATGGCAGGAATCTTATTAAAAGGATGGATTTCGCAATAGACATTCAACTCGCGGAGGCGGCGACCAATGAGTTGCGTCACCTGCGAGCCGAAGTCGAGAATGAGAATCATTTCTTGCATAAAAACAAATTTTGCGCAAAAATAAGTTTTTTTCACGGATAAAAACCGTATTTTTGCAGAAAAGAATCAAAGTATGCTGTATTATCTCATCCTTTTTGCCATTGCCGTTCTGCCGGTCGTCATTCTGATGGTTTTCATTTACCGTCAGGACAAGTACCAAAAAGAGCCTGTCAAGTCGCTCGCCAAGGCTTTCATCGGCGGCATGATGGCCATCCCTTTGGACATCGTCATCGTAACAGGCATCGATTCGGCCTTGGGCAATAGTGCGATTGCCAACACCGTGTTTTTCAGCGCGTTTCTTGAGGCTGGCATTCCCGAAGAACTGTCAAAATTCCTCATCTTCATGCTGCTGATTTGGCGCGATAAGAACTTCGACGAATACTTCGATGGCATCGTTTATGCCACCTTCATCGGATTGGGTTTTGCCTGCATCGAAAACATCGAGTATGTGTTCAGTTACGGATTCCAAACCGGCGTGGTGCGTGCCTTGCTCTCGGTGCCGGGCCATTTCCTTTTCGGCGTGGTGATGGGCTATTTCTTCTCGATGGCGAAATTCCACCATAATAAACGCGGCATCTACCTGATTTCAGGCTTGCTGTTGGCCATGCTCGCCCACGGCCTCTTCGACTGGCTGTTGATGGTGGCCAACGTACTGCCTTTTGTCGGCGGAATCATCTACATCGTATTCATTTGGGGCGACATCAAACTTTGGAAACTCGGCCTGCGATACATCAACAAGCAACAGGAAAACTCGCGGAGGCAAGCCGAAGCCAGCGCCTTCAGCCACGGCTCAATATTCGAACACCGCGACACGGATTTCGACCCAGAATACAAGAAAATCGACTGGAACGCGGGCAACAAATGGTAGTTTCACATTGGTAATCCAACCGAAAAAGTTTGTAATCAAAACAAACAACTCCTTGAATTTCAGCACTAACTTTCCACAATAGTTTGTAATGCCTTGACAAAATGTCGGGGCAATGCGCAGAAGCCGTAATTTTGCACCATCAAACCAATACAATCATCATTATGAGAAAAAAGATTCTCCTTTGGTCGTGCCTACTCCTACTAACGGGCACGGCGGCCACGGCTCAAGAAGCCGAACCGAAAACCAGTTGGCACCACAACCTTTACGTCGAGTTGGGGCCGAAATTCACCTCGCACCTCTCGCCCAACCTCGAACCTTTCAGGCCAACGGGCGGCTGGGGCGCTTACATCAATGTCGATAGCCGCATGAGGACTTGGCAAGCCTCTGCCCGCTACGAAATCGTCAGCCCCAACTACCATTGGGCACTGCGCACAGGCCTGCAATACGGCTTCAACTACAAACGCATCGGCTACAAGCAAGCCGAAGAGGTATTCCATACGGCGGATTACATTGACAACGAATGGTATTACTTCGAGGTCGACAACGAAAACCAATTGGAATATCTGCTCGTGAAAGGCATCGAGCAACATTCACATTATTTGGGCATTCCTATCGAACTGCGTTATTATTTCAATTCCGGCCTCGAAACCTTCAGGATGTATTTGGCCGCCGAAGCCGACCTCGATTTCCTCGTTGGCAACCGAAACAAGGTGAATTTCTTGAACAAGGACGGCATGGCACCATACGCGGGGCTGGTCACATCAAAGTACGACAATCCCGACCCAATGAATGCCTCCACCTACTTTGGCGCAGGTTTCCAAGTAGGCGATCTCAATGGCATAGGCGTGGGCTTCAATTGGCTCATTCACCTTTTTGAAATCAACGGCTCGACTGGTATGTTGCCCACCAAGCCGAAATTTGCCGGAAGCAAACTGCAAATCGAATTAGTCATCCCTTTAAAATAACCAGCCATGAAAAAACTCATCATCATTGCAGCAGCACTCCTCGCCATGACAGCTTGCTCAAAATCAGACTTTAAGGAAACGCAATACATCAGCGACCCCGACTTTCCTGGGCTACCCATCTATTCCGAAATGGGATACAACACTTTCGGTGCCTACATCAACGAACAGGTTTTCTCCGTCTCGAGTTATGGCAGCAACCGTCCGTTTTACCTCGTCGCCGACCGCGAACACCTCACCATGACCCTCTACGGATGGCGCGAAGGCACCAACCTCAACATGATTTTCACCCTTCCGATTGACACCACCTATCATCTGGAAGACTATCACAGTCTCCTCGCCCTCGATGGAAAAACATTCACAATCGACACAACCTCAACGAGTTGCAATGTAAAATTTGAAGGTTATTATGCTCCCGAAATCGAAAGCATTTATAGTGGCTACATCAAATTTGAGAAGGTGCAGCAAGTCTTGGTTGACAAGACCGATGCCGAAGTCGTTGTTTCAGGCACGTTCCAATTCCGTGCTTTCACCTACCTCGGCACGCGCATTGATGTGACAGGCGGTCGCTTCGACCTTGGTGTTGATAATGCCAATTTCGTGAATTTTAGAAGATAATTTTTGTATTTTTGCGCCATAATCACAAAAACAACAACATTATGGCACTCAATTGCGGAATCATCGGTCTTTCAAGCACTGGAAAGACGACCATATTCAATTGTATATCAAACACTAAGGCAGAAATCGGTTTTGCCTCGAAGTCGAATATCGGCATGTGCGAGGTGGTTGACGAGCGACTCAAGCTCATCGACAACATCTCCCACTCGAAGCGCATCGTGCCCGCCACGGTCGAAATCGTCGACCTGCCCGGACTGAGCAAAGGCGGTCAAGGCGTGGGCAACAAACTCTTGGCCGAGGTGCAGACGATGGATGCCCTCATCCATGTTTTGCGCTGCTTCGACGACCCCAACGTACCCCACAGCGAAGGCAGCATCGATCCTGTTCGCGATATGGAACTCGTTGATTTGGAGCTTCAAGTCCGCGACTTGGATTTGGTTTCCCGAAAGCTGGAACGCACACAGAAAATGCTGAAAAACGGCGAGAAGGACTACAAGAAAGCCTTCGACGTGCTGACCGTCTACAAGGAAACCTTGGAGAACTTCGGCAACGCCCGCGACGCGAAAATGGCCGACGAGGACAAGAAATATGTGCAAGACATTCAGCTGCTTACGGCAAAACCCATCATCTACGTCTGCAACGTGGACGACGCATCTGCCACCACGGGCAACAAATATTCCGATGCCGTGAAAGCCGCCTTGAAGGAAGGCCAGGAAATGCTCGTCATAGCCGGCAAGTTGGAGGCCGAAATTGCCGAACTCGATGCCGACGACCGCGCCCTTTTCATGGAAGACGCCGGCCTGACCGAACCCGGCGTGAACAAACTCGTGCGCACCGCCTATCACACCTTGAACCTACATTCGTTCTTCACCACCGGTCCCGACGAAACCCGCGCTTGGACCATCCACGTTGGCGACACTGCCCCCATTGCCGCTGGCGCCATCCACAGCGACCTGCAACGCGGCTTCATCCGCGCCGAGGTGATGAGCACGGAAGATTTCCTGCAATATGGCTCGGAGGCTGCCGTCAAGGAAGCTGGCAAGTTCCGGATAGAGGGAAAGACGTATGTTGTGCAGGATGGGGATATTCTGAATATTAGATTCAATGTTTGATTTAATAAACTACGGATTTCGCGGATTGGACAGATTTTTCAGATAAATTTCGGATGCAAGCATCCTGATTATACGGATAACAGACTGCAATGGGAGAAGGACTTGTTTATAGCAACGAAACGTACAACATCATTGGCGCAGCTATGAGCGTTCATCGGGAGCTGGGTTCTGGCTTTCTTGAGTCGGTGTATCAAGAGGCTTTGGAAATCGAGTTTTCAAGGCGAAACATTCCTTTCGTTGCGCAACAAAAAATCCAAATTCAATATAAGGATGTCTTGCTTAATCAATATTATATCCCCGATTTCTTTTGCTATGACAAAATCATTGTGGAAATAAAGGCCGTTTCGAATGTCCTACCCGAGCACGAGGCACAAATCATCCATTATGTGAAAGCCACTGGAAAAAAGATGGGTCTGTTGCTGAATTTTGGCCAAGAGAGCCTATATCACAAGCGTTTCCCCAACCTCACGCCCAAACCCATCCGTACCAATTCGCAGCGTTAGCTGCCAAATTTACGACACAAACTTTCCGTAAAATCCGTAGTTAAACCCACAATCCGTACCAATCCGCAGCGTTAGCTGCCAAATTTACGACCCTAATCATCCGTTTAATCCGTTTAATCCGTGGTTTAAAAAGAAAAAAATGGAACACGTAGTCTTAGTCGATGAAAACGACCAGCCCATAGGCCAAATGGAGAAGCAAGCCGCGCATGTCACGCCGCATCTTCACAGAGCTTTCTCCGTTTTTATATTTAATTCCAGGGGCGAACTTCTCCTACAGCAACGCGCCCTCTCGAAGTACCACTCCCCCGGCCTCTGGACCAACACCTGCTGCAGCCATCCCCGCGCAGGCGAAACGACAGCCCAAGCCGCCCAACGCCGCCTGATGGAAGAGATGGGTATGGCTTGCGAGATGCGCGAGGTCTACACCTTTATATATATGGCCCCCGTCGGGCAAGGCCTCACCGAGCACGAGCTTGACCACGTCTTCATCGGCCAAAGCGACGACATGCCCAACATCAACCGCGATGAAGTGGAATCATGGAAATATATGAGCCTCAACGACTTGAAAGAAGACATCAAAAACCACCCCGAACAATACACGGAGTGGTTCAAGATCACTTTTGAGGAGATGACCCGGCATGCCGAGGTGTTGCTGTTTTGGGGCAAAGAGCATTAACTTGCCCCATACTCGTACTTCAAGTATTGGTTGTATTCAAACACGCCCTTCTCCTCGTTCCATTCCAATTTGTGGATGTCCCAATTCCTGTCCTTTGCCGGCTTTTCAAGTTTTTGTGCAACGATGACTTTCTCCCCGTCTGTCCGCACGTTGATCATGCCATAGACCGTCACCACTCTTTCACGACTCTTTTGGGTATTTAACTTTTTGATTTCCACAAACTCTTTGCCCGACCGTGCCAGTTCCGTCGAGAAAATCAGCGAGCGCTCACCACGGCTGTGTTTGCCAATGGTTCCCAAAGTGTCGGGGCGAGGATGGGTGTGCGGCTCGTTGTCGCCACTTGAAATGACCGTCGCTATCGGATTGAGCACTTTCAGGAATTCGCTCGTAAAGTCGGCACTGCCGTGGTGACACGACTTGGCGATGTCAACCTCCATGACTTCCCTCGTTTTGCTGATGGCCATCTCCTTTTGGGCTTCCAGTTCTTTTCTTTTGTCGCTGCTGATGGTATCATCCTTCAGTTGGGCCTTGATGTTGGCCACGTCAATACCGGAAAAATGCTTGATGAGATAGTATTCCGAGTCCGTGTTCAGGTCGCCTCCGAGCAACAGCCTCAGATGTCCATAGGTGAGTTTGATGATGACGGAATGTCCGTTTTTGGTTTTGCCTTTGTCGCCGTCAAAAACAGGCAATGCGGCTTTCCCGTCGATATCCTGCGCCACTGGCCCCAAGATTTCCATCTTCATGCCGCAATTGTCATAAATCGGAGCCGAACCAAGACGCAACGATTGCTTGGGAGCCGATGATTTTTCTAACGTGTTGATATACAGTCCGCGTTTTTTTACGCTTTGGATTCGCTTCTCGTAATCGGCATTGGTGTCGCACAAATCTGTGACATACTTGCAGCCATCGTGTTCTATGATTGTCCCCAACATTCCGGGCCCCGATCCGCTTTCCTCAACCATTCCGTTGTGGTATATTTTCTTGATGATGAACTTGGCATTATTCCTTTCTTTGAACAATTGGCCAAAACCTTGGTAATGGTCTGAGTCTGAGTGCGAAATCACGACCGTAAAAGGCGGCGATTTGGGTTTGTCCTTGTTCAGGTTGAATCGCCATTTGAGGAAACGGTACATATTGTCGGAGTCGCCCGCATCTATCAGGAAATGCTTGTCGTCGGGGGTCACGATGTGGCAGCCGTCGCCTTGGCCAACATCGATGAAATTCACTTCAAGGATTCTGTTGGGTTGCATTTCCGATTCCAGAATGTAGCCAACCGCGCCGCGACAATAGACCTTGATGTATTCCACCTCTTTCTTTTTTTCGACAACCACTAACCTTTCGTAATCGGTTCCGTTTTCGTTCAAGAAAGGTTGGATATAGTCGCCAAACAGCAACTCTTTTTTAGTGGAAATCAACGTTTTACCTGATTTTTTGTCAACTTCGATGTTTTTCAACTTTACCGAGGGATAAGTGGCAAAAGCCGTTTTCAGCAATGTAGACATAGTGTTAGATATTAGATTATGATTGATTTATTGGATTCAGCCAACAAAATTATAACTTTTCGGGTATTTTCGCAAAGAAAAAAATAGTAAGTATATTTACTATAAGTATTTTTACTACTTTTGCAGCGATTTTTAGAATTGAAAACGAATTAAAACTTACTAAAATGAAACGCATTTTTCGTACAATCGTTGGAATGATGTTGCTATCCATTCCATTGTGTGTCAGCGCACAAGACAATTTGCAACAACAAGTGGACAACCTTCAAGGCAAGGTTGACCGTATGCCCAAATTCTCCGGTTTCGTGCAAGGCATGTACCAAGCCAACCTGAACTATGAGGGAGAACTAATTGACAACACCCTCAGAATGCGCCGCGTGCGTATGTCTATCGACGGCACTCTCGTCAAGGGTCTGACCTACAAGATCCAAGGCGACTTCACCCGCAGCCCCATGCTCGTTGACGCTTACCTAAAATACAAGCCCTGCAACGAGTTCGCTATCCAAGTCGGCCAGTTCAAGATTCCGTTCTCCATCGAAAGCCCCATCAACCCTCTCAACCTCGAAATCTTCGACTATGGCGAGAGCGTCAAAGGACTCACAGGATACAGCGATGTCTGCGGCGTGGGTTCCTTGGGTCGTGACCTCGGTATCATGGCCACGGGTAGCCTCTTCCCTGTCGAGACGCAAAACGGAGACAAATTCGGCATCGTCGATTACAGCCTCGGCGTGTTCAATGGCAACGGCGCCAACCAACTCGACAACAACAACCGCAAGGATATAGTGGGTCGCCTCGAAGTACATCCCGGCCTGAAAGACTTGACCTTGAGTGGTTCATATTATTATGGTAAGTACACCAAAGACGACAATGTCAACTGCACCCGTAACCGTTGGGCTGCCGGTGCCCAATACAACGACGGCAACCTCGTGATTCGTGGCGAATACATCAGCGGCACCACGGGAGTGGCTCATACGGTTATCCCCGAAGACCTTGGCTATTTCAATAGCAATGGTTATTACGGTGTAATTGGATACAACTTCCAAGCTGGCGAACAAAAGATCATGCCCGTGCTCCGTTATGAGCACTTCACCAAAGATGCCAGCATCGCAAAAGGCGGCACAAATTGGTACACTGTGGGCATCAACTACTGGCCGCTGAAGTCCGTGAACTTCAAACTCGACTACTCTCTGGTACAGAAAGAAGCTGGTGAGAACTCACACCGTGTGGTCGGCATTTTGAGCTATAAGTTCTAAAATTGACTGCGGGACTACGAGACTATGGGACTTAGGGTCTCGAAGTCTCGCGTCCCGAAGTCTCGAAGTCAAAAAAAATATACACTATGGCAAACAACAACGCATCCAACCTCTGGAAAAAAGAAGACTGGCTCGCCGTTTGGATCGGCTTCATCGTCATCGCGGTGGCCTGCATCGCCGTGCTGACTGGTTCATTTGATTTCTCCGCCGCCAAGTTCGGCACCTGGCACTGGTGGGAGAACGTGGAAACAAAGAAATCCTTGGCCACACAATTCAACGGCGAGTTTTGGATTAAACTGCTCCGCACCTTCTTGGTGACGGGCATCCTGTTTGGTATCGGCATCAAACTGCAAGGCGAGAAAATCGGCAAGTTCATCCCTGCCTTCGTCGTGCTGTTCCTCATCTGTGTCGTAGTCAGAATGATTAGTGCCGAATACACCCTCAAGATGTACCTCGAATGGGCTTTCTGGGCCTTGCTCATCGGCCTGCTCATCTCTAACACCGTCGGCACTCCCGAATGGCTGAAACCCGCCATCCGCACGGAGTTCTACATCAAGACGGGCCTGGTCATCATGGGCTTCTCGGTGCTGTTCAGCAACATCGCCAAGTTCGGCCTCTACGGCCTCGGCATCGCATGGATTGTCACGCCTATCGTCATCATCTTCATGTGGTGGCTCGGCACCAAAGTCCTGAAAATCGACAACAAGCCGTTGGTCATCACCTTGGCTTCGGCCACCTCGGTGTGCGGCACCAGCGCGGCCATTGCCACGGGTGCGGCTTCCAAAGCCAAGAAGGAAGACCTCTCGTTGGCCATCTCCATTTCCATCATTTTCACCATCCTGATGATGGTGTTCGAGCCGATGATTATCCGCGCCTGCGGCATGAACCAAATGATGGGCGGCGCCCTCATCGGCGGCACCGTGGACTCGACGGGTGCCGTGGTGCTGGCCGGTAGCGCCCTCGGCGAAGAAGCCGAGCAAGTCGCTTCCATGGTCAAGATGATCCAAAACATCCTCATCGGTTTCATCGCTTTCTTCGTGGCCATCTTCTTCGCCACCAAGGTTGACAAAGACCCGAACCAAAAAGTCGGTGCCAGCGAAATCTGGACCCGTTTCCCGAAGTTCATCATCGGTTTCTTTGTGGCTTCGTTGGTCGCTTCCTTCATCGTCAAACCTCTCGGTGGCGACGTGAAAGCCATCAACGGCGTCCTCGACCAATACAAGAACTGGGCTTTCGTCTTGGCCTTCACCAGCATCGGATTGGACACCAACTTCAAGACCCTCTTCAAGCAGATGCAAGGCGGCAAGGTGCTCTGGCTCTACATCATCGGCCAGTTGTTCAACATCGCCCTCACGCTGTTTGCCGTGTGGTTCCTCCTCTCTGGAGCCATATTTGAAGTCCCGAATCTGGATATGTTCAAATAATGGACAAAAACCACAAAATATTCAAAGTGATTACCATCGTCGTGGTGGTAATCACTTTGTTTTTGGCCGGCTGGATTATGGCCAACAAATTCGGCCTCGTCGAAGGCTACGACTTTGGCGCGGGAGCCTATTACTATGCCGACATTCCCACCGAGCAATACTCGGAAATCGTCAACGAGGACGCTTACCAGACCTCCGTCCCTAAATGGATTTTCTACATTCTTTTCTTCGCTTGGGGCTATTTGATGTGGCGGCTTTGGATTTGGGTGGAAAGTTGGGGGAAAAATCAGTGACTTGAGATGATTTCGTTGTACAACACCGTACCTTTTGTCGTCAACAGATACTTTTGTCGTGGATGATTAGGTTTGTCGGGATAGAGCCTGCGGACAAACTTTTCCTTTAATGCAGGCTCAAGATATACCTCCATAAAACTCTCCCTATTCTTCAAGCCAAGATGCTCAAGCATTTCTTTTATGGAAAATTCCTTCAACCCGACAACCATCAATAAACTAATGATTTTCTGATTCTTAGGAAGCAACTTGTCGGGTAACTTGTCGGGTAACTTGTCGGGTAACTTGTCGGGTAACTTGTCGGGTAGGTTGTCGGGGGGTTGTTCTGCTTCCGGCATCTTCCATTCCTCGGGCGGGTCAATCATCATATAGCGGTTTTTCAGCGCATTTTCCTCTCCGAGAAGCAAATTGCGGAAGAAGCGCACCAAAAAGACAGGCTCGTAATCGATGCCTTTGGCCACATTACGATAGTTGGCACGGACGAGTGCGTTGCGGAAATACCACGAATGTTGTTCAAACAAGTCGTTGTTCACATCGAAGCCCAACGAGCGCAGGTATTTGATGGTGAAAATGGCCGTGGTGCGGGTGTTGCCCTCGCCGAAAGGATGAATCTGCCAAATGCCCGAAACGAACTTGGCGAAATGTTCAACCAACTGGTTCTTCTCCAACGACTTATAATCGAATTGCCATTCCTGGTCCAAGTCGTATTGGAGGGTCATCTGCAAATCCTCCCAATGGGCATAAAACACCGTGTCGCCACGCAAAACCCACTCCTTTTTCGTGATGTCGTAGTCCCTGAAGCGGCCCGCATGTTTGAAAACGCCGTTGAAGATGGCCCTGTGGATGGCCGCAAAGCCTGCCACGCTATAGGTGAACGAGTCGGTTTGCAGCAGTTTTGATATGTTCGTCGAAACCTTGTCGGCCTCTTCCACGTTGGCATCGCCCTCTTCGTGCGTGGTTTTCTTGATATAGTATTGGTTGACCAATTCCTTGGCCTCGTCGATGGTGATGTCGCCTTCGATGTTGCGGCGGGCGGTCTCCTGAAGGTAGGCTGACGTTTTCAGCCCGTCAACGGCCTGCAAGCCAATGGCCACGCGCCAAGCATCGGCACGAGCCTTCTTCTGCGGCTCGCCCTGACGGATATATTCGTCGAAATTGATGTATTGTTCCTCGGTCATACCCTTGCTATTGAATTGCAAAGATACACAATTTGGGTGAGATTGGCAAATAAAAAAACAGATTTCATTCTTGATTGATTATCTCTTCAGCAAGCAATTCCGCTTGCTTCAAGACCGTTTCCGTGGCCAATTGCTGCATATCTGGCGGATAGCCGTATTTGCGCAACAAACGTTTCACAGCGACTTTCATCTTCGCCCTTACGTTTTCCTTGATAGTCCAGTCAATGGATGAATTCTTGCGGATGGTTTCAGTCAAAACCACCGCCAACTCGCGGAGTTTGTCCTTCCCCATCAGTTCCTTGGCACTTTCGTTGTCGGCAACGGCGGAATAAAAAGCGTATTCGTAGGTGGTCAAGCCCATGCATTCGGCCTCTTGGTCTTTTTCCACGATGGTTTTGCTGAGTTTGATCAACTCATCGATGACCTCGGCGGCGGTGATGATTTTGTTGTGATAGCGTGTGATGGAACCGTCAAGCATCTCCATCAGCGTGCGGCCTTCCACCACATTGAACTTGGAACGCGCCTTGATTTCGCCTTCCAACAGTTTCCGCAGCACCTCCAAAGCGATGTTCTTGTGCTCCATGCCTTTCAACTCCATCAGGAACTCTTCTGAAAGAATGGAAATGTCGGGCTTCTTGATGCCTGCCGCATCGAACAAGTCGATGACCTTTTCCGAAACAAGGGCTTGGTCGATCACCTGACGGATAGTGGTTTCAACCTCTTCGTCCGTCTTGCCTGTGCCGGTTTGGTCGAACTTGCAAAGTCGGGCTTTCACGGCTTGGAAGAAAGCCACTTCATCCTTCACGTCCATGGCGGTTTCGTTTGGAATGGCCAAGGCAAAGGCTTTGCCCAAGGCGGTCACCTCGTTCACGAAACGCTTCTTGCCGTCGTCCAAGCCCAAAATGAAGTCCTCGGCTTTGAGAATCCACGAGAGTTTGCCGGATGTGTCGGCGGTGAAGTATTGCTTGTAGTCGAAGCCGAAGAACATCTGCTGTACCACTTCCAGTTTCTCCTGCATCAAAGCGACGGCTTGTTCTTGCTGCTGCGTGGGGTCACCCTTGCCACCCGAGTCGGAATAGAACGACAAGGCCTTCTTCAAATCGGAGGCAATGCCAAGATAATCTACCACCAAGCCGCCTGGCTTGTCCTTATAGACACGGTTCACGCGGGCAATGGCCTGCATCAGGTTATGGCCCTGCATCGGTTTGTCTATGTAAAGCGTGTGCAGGCAGGGCACATCGAAACCAGTGAGCCACATATCCCGCACGATGACGAGTTTCAACTCATCATTGGGGTCTTTCATGCGTTCCGCCAAAGCCCTGCGTTGCTCTTTGGTGGTGTGGTGTTTGGCGATATTGGCGCCATCGGAGGCAGACGAAGTCATCACCACCTTGACGGCACCTTTCGACAGGTCGTCGGAGTGCCACTCGGGACGCAATTTGATGATTTCATCGTACAACTCGGCGGCGATACGGCGGCTCATCGCCACTACCATCGCCTTGCCTTCAAACACTTTCTGTCGCTCCTCGAAATGCGTGACAATATCCTTGGCAATGTTTTTCAAACGGTTGGGACTGCCAATCAACGCTTCCAGCTGTGTCCATTTCGCCTTGGCTTTTTGGACATCGTTCATGTCCTCGGTTTCCAACTCTTTGTCGAGGTCTTCCACCAGTTGGCGACCTTCATCGCTGAGCTCTACTTTGGCCAAACGGCTTTCGTAATAGATGCGCACCGTGGCGCCATCCTCCACCGCTTGGGCGATGTCGTAAACGTCAATGTAATTGCCGAACACTGCCGGTGTATTCTTGTCCTCTTTCTCGATGGGTGTTCCTGTGAAACCAAGATAGGTGGCATTAGGCAAGGCATCGCGCAAGTATTTGGCAAAACCGTATTTGATTTCCGAGCCAATCACTTCATCAGCCTCGTTGCGTACGTCCACCGTCTTGGCCTTGAAACCGTATTGGGTACGGTGTGCCTCGTCGGCCATTACGATGACATTGCTGCGGTCGGTGAGTGTGTCATAAACATTGCCCGATTCGGGTTGGAATTTCTGAATGGTAGTGAATATCACGCCACCTGAATGCACCGACAACAGTTTCTTTAAGTGCTCACGACTTTCGGCCTGGACGGGTGTCTGCCGCAAGAGTTGTTTCGCACCCGTGAAGGTGTCGAAAAGCTGGTCGTCCAAGTCATTACGGTCGGTGATGACGACAATGGTCGGGTTGCTGAGCCGCTGCACGATTTTGCCCGTGTAAAACACCATGGTGAGCGACTTGCCACTACCCTGCGTGTGCCACACCACACCAGCACGATGGTCGCCAGGCTGTTGCTCCTTCACCGTCTTGAAGCCATAGTTGGCTGGCGATTCCGAGAACATACTATTAGCATTGATGCCCGTGGCTCGTAAAGTCGATTCCACCGCCTTGTTAACAGCGTAGTATTGGTGATAAGCGGCAATCTTCTTCACCGTCTTGATGGTGGTGAGACCCGTCTTTAAGTCTTCTTGTTTCTGTTTCTCAAACACCGTGAATGACTGCACCAAATCAAGCAGAGTGTCCTTACGCAACATGCCGTTGACCAACACTTCCAACTCGCTCACCAGATTCGAAGCGATATTCTCTCCATCATCGCTTTTCCATGCCGTGAATCGGCTGAAGCCTGCCGAAAGCGAGCCTGCACGTGCCTCTAGACCATCGGAAATAATAACCAACGCATTGTAGGTGAACAGCGACGGAATCTGTTGCTTGTAAGTCTCAATCTGCCGATAGGCACTTTGCAGGGTGGCGTTCTCGTCGGCGGCATTTTTCAGTTCAAAGATGACCAAGGGCAGCCCGTTCACAAAGAGCAGCACATCGGGGCGGCGGTTGTGGCCGTTCTCGATGATGGTGAACTGATTGGCCACCGTAAACTCGTTGTTCCACGGGTCGTTGAAGTCAACGAGCCACACCCTTTCGCCACGCTCCACGCCGTCTTTGAACACCGATACCGGGACGCCTTCAGTCAGTAGGCGGTGAAATTCCTCGTTGTTGGCCAACACATCGGGCGAGCTGATACGCAGCACCGTCTTAATGGCCTCGTCCTGCACGGAATAAGGCAACGACGGATTGAGCCGTTTCACCGCCTTTTCCAATTTGTCGCGAAGCACCACTTCCTCAAAACTGGCACGCATGGGAGTCTCGCCATCGGGCGCAATATCGGGACCATAGAGGTACTGATAGCCTTTGGCTTTCAGTTGGTCTATGAGCATCTGCTCTATGTCGGATTCGTGGAGTTGGGTCATAATTTGTTGTTTAATATAAAATTACCGTCTTTATCCCTCCTTACCGTTCCCAATTCCTCCATCAATTCATACATGGTTGTTACGGATTCTAAAAACTCTGCACCATTTCCTTTCTTTGTCTGATGAATCCCATTTGCCCGTTGGCAAGCATCCTCAATTCTATGGTGGCGTGTTGTAGTATCAATGGCAAGCATTAAGTCAAAGAAATCCTCTTCCACCTTCTTGCTTTCTTCATCGTACAACTTGACATTAGCATCATTACTCCTATTGTATCTTTTTATAAATTTATTGATTTCATCTATCTGTGCTTTCGAATGGCTGTCACCTTTCAATGGTATTGCAATACCGTCATGAGGGTAAAAATGCAACATAAACCAATACTCAATGCACATATTGGAAAACGCCACTCTGAAACCATGGTTTCTAGCAAGCCGTATTCCTTCCGCAAAATCCTCATGACCATCATTATCAAAGACCAACCATTTTTGCTTGTACTTGGCTTTTTCCTTGGCAGGAAGGCTATTGTATTTTCCTGCAGCCTCGTTTACAAAGTCAACACAAGCACCTATCCCATGGCCTCTAACAGTCACAGGAATCTGAGTGCAGTTGCTCCTCTTCAACAAGTCGAAATAACTCGGCTCCGTGTTTCTACCTTCAACATATAAAAGAATCTTTTGTATCTTCTTCGTGTTCTGATTCTTTCGTTGAATGACCGAATGTGTATGATTTCTCGCCATAACTATTCCTGTTTTATCAAATCTAAAAAACGGTCAATGCTGACGAAAGGAACTCCGCCGAAATCACCTTCGAGATAAAGTTTCTCCATATTTGAACGCATATCGTTGCTGAAATCCGACAAAGGCGTAAGGACAGACTCACCATATCTGTTCTTGTCCACAAGATAGATTTGATGTTTCAAAAACAATTTCTTCCCATCCTGGGTTTCATAATTCAACATCGATGCATTTTGCGTATTAATGACAAGCTGCGCGTTTGTATTGCACCTATAATATAATTCCACAATCAGGCGAGCAATGGAAGGATGGATGCCACTGTCAAATTCATCGATGAACAACACCGTACCATTCTTCAATGATGAAATGATAGCCCAACTGAGCGCAAACAAACGGTTGGTTCCGTATGATTCGTCCTTCTCCATCGAGAACCACACATCTTTTGTCCTTTCGTACAATTCGTTATATTGCTTGTGCAAGGTATTCACGCCGTCGAACATTTTCCCTTTCAGATTGTCCTCGCCAATCATCTCCTTGATTTTCTCCGGTATTTCCGAAACGGGAAGTTCATGCAGATTCATATCTTCAATGTTGAAGTCAAACGCTTTCATGAAATTGACGATTTCATTTTTACGGTTATTGTCTGCCAAAACATGTATGGGATAAGTCAAGGCAGAACGGATGTCGTTGGCAGAGATTACCGTTACATTTCTAAACCAATCAACCACTTTAGTGGCCAAGGGTTCATTGAATGTACTCAACACAGCCAAGAAACTTGCTGTCGAAGAAACCATATCCGCAGAAATAATATTGTCAGCCACCTTGGCATTAAAGTGCTTGTCCTTATAAATAATCGAGGAATTCCGTTCTCTAGAAAAGACATTGATTTCGCGTTTTGTCTTCATATACAGCCATTCAGCAATAATCTCTTTATGGCTCAGTTCAAAACCATAACGATACTGGGTGCCTTCGATGATAAAAACCGCCTCAAAAAAAGAATCTTGTTCCACTGAATAGGTATTCAGTCGGAAAGTGTCATATTTGGTCTGCCAATAGTCAAGGACTGGGATTTTATCTTTTCCCCGAGGAGGGCAAACAACTGATTTCATAAAATCAAAAGCCTCAAAAAGTTTTGTTTTACCGCTTGCATTAGATCCATAGACCGTTGCTGTCCTTAAAACGGCGTTTCTAAATATTGTCTTATGCGCGTAATAGTCATATTTTGCCGCATTTGGGGCGATGAGATTTAAAACTGTTTCGTCCTTGAAACTTTTGAAATTACTGAATGAAAACTGTAAAAGCATAATCCTATTTCTTTTCTTATTTGTCCGCAAAAGTACACATTATAATCAAATACGCACTACTTTATTTCAATTTTTTGCATTTTTTTGCAAAAATCATAAATAAAGACTATTCTTTAGCCAGCAAAATGCTCGCTTAGCATCTGTTCTATGTCGGATTCGTGGAGTTGGGTCATAGTGGCTATTTGTTTAGTTTCCAATATCCGTTTTTATCTTCTCCAACACGTTCCAAAACTCCTCTGTCTTTAAGTATGGCAATATTTCGCGCAATCGTAGCTCTTCCAACACCAAGTTGTGCTGCCAATTCATCGTATGTGAAAGATGGATTCTTCCTCACCAAATCAATAATACCATCTTGGGTGGGAGTTGTTTTTACAGTATCATTTACAGTATCACTTACAGTATCATCCAGAGGCTCGCCTTTATGTTGGAGCACGGACTTAAAGATCTCTTCCAGCATAAACTCAATAAAAGGGCCGCTTTCTCCCTGTTTGGTACTTTGGGCGATGGCATCATAATAGGCCTGTTGGTTGGAATAGACCATATTCTCCACAGGCAGGTGCGCAAAGGCAGGATGCCAGCGGCTGAGGATGAGCGACTGCCACAGGCGTCCCATCCTGCCGTTGCCGTCGATAAAGGGATGGATAAACTCAAACTCATAATGGAATACGCAGCTACGTACCAGCAGGTGGTCATCGGCATTCTTCAGCCAGTCGAACAGGTCGGACATCAAGGGATACACCTTATCAGCAGGCGGTGCCATGTGAACCAAGCCGTTTTCGGAGTACACGCCCACGCCACCTTTGCGGAAATGTCCTGCGTCATCGGTCAAGGCCGACATCAGCAGGCTGTGGGCACGCAGCAGGTCGTCCATCGAGAACGGGTTGAGCTTCTCAAACGCATCATACACCCGGATGGCGTTCTTCACCTCCTGAATCTCGCGGACAGGCGCAACGACAGTCTTGCCGTCAATGATGTCTGCCACCTCGCTTTCCAGCAGGGTGTTACCCTCAATGGCCAGTGAGCTGTGGATGGTCTTGATGCGGTTGGCCTTGCGCAGCCGCAGCGCATCGTCTTGCTCCATCCTTATGGCAAACCGCTCCATCTGCGCGGCAATATCCGCCACCAACCCCACCGCCTTTGCCGACAGTGAAAATGGAGGGGCGTAGCCGATATATGTATCCTTTCTTCGTGTCATTTGTTGAATCTCTTTGCGCGTTCCGCTATATTAACCTATGGTTTTGCAAAAGTAATTAATTCTTATGGTATGTTATTCAGAAACAAATCGTTTAATGTAGGATTCGTAGTAATATGACAAAACTATTAATGTTCGTTATTATAGATTTGGATAATGTAGTCAATAGCAGCAGTTTTATATATTGATGGCGTTCCATTGAATATTTTTCCATTCTGTTCATATTCTTCTTCTTGCTTCTTATTTCTAAAGTTATAAATAGAATAATCAGGATTGGATTTTATTTCATTCTCGCGAATGATTCGCCAAATATCGTTCCGAGGAATATTGCTTTTCTCTTTTATAGCATCAGCTAATTCTTTAGCAGATAAAGGATACTCTTTTAATCTATTTATTTTTTCTCTCTTGACTACTTCTACTGTGTCTATTGGTTGAACTTGTCCAACCAGCTTTAATGTTCGTGCGCCTTCTTTTTCATCAAAGCAACCTTCCTTTATCCAATTTATACTTTCAACTAAAGATTCGTCTATAACGAGCACTTGTGAATTGTTCTTTTCTATTATTCCTCGTTCTAAATCTAACACTGCTGCATTTTGAGGTCCTGATTTGCCTATTTTACTGACTAAATCCATCCATTGATTATTCTGCCTTTCTATTCTATGATTAATAATTGCTTCAAGTTCAGGATATTGAATTTTTTGCGTTCTTCCACCATATCTATAGTATATTTCACCGTTTTTAATAATACTTCCTTCATCTTTTTTACAAATTATAGGTTTTAATGGAGATTCTTTAATATAAAAAACGCCATAGTTTAATTCATCAATAGTAACTACATCAAAACTCCAATCAATATTTCCTGAAAAATCTTCTAACAAAAAACCTGATATTTTTTCTGGATCTAATTTTTCTAACTGGTCTTTTGCATTAGCATTTAAACCTAATAATTCCCTGCGTGGCTTATCTTTTATTCCAAATATTAAATAGCCTCCTTTATTATTTGCAAAGGCTGCAAAATCTCTAAAGTATTCAGCCAACCCTGCAAAATTAAAAGATTCCTTGAATTCAAGAGTTTGACTTTCTCTATGATACAAAGTCCCATCTTCACGGACTTTCAGTAATCGGGCAATATCATCAATGCTAATTGTCATACAATAATACTATTATTCATCAACCTCGGCAGCAACCCGTCACGAGTCTGAATGAGGGTTTGGATTTGTTTATTATTTGAAAGTGTTTTTTTCAATAAAGGTGTTGCGGCCTCCGAAAAACCATCTAAAAGTTTTGAAGGAGGAATTTCAAACTGCATATTTGATAATTCAACAGGACTCAGATTTGATTGAGCAGTTCCTTTTGCCATTTCTTCAAGTTTAGTTTTCATACTTTGCATTCTAAACAGCGTGTATACAAAAGCCCAATTCTTGACATCCTTTGCACATAATAAAGCCACACGCTGATTTAGCAGTAATCTTTCTCTATCAACAATGCAACACCTTCCAACATTTCCTGTTAGTGACAGAAGTATATCTCCCTCTTTTAAGAAACAATAATCCTTAATATTATCAGGAATTTCCGAAATATAGTCAGCATTTTCAAGTGTCAAAAAACCATCTTGGACAGCTTTAATTGTAATAAGTCTATACAAACCAAATTCTACAAACGAGGAACTTTTAAATGCAAATCCTGATTTTACATCTATTATATCTCCCAACTTTCCTTCTCCCCACTCCTCCTTAGCCTCCACCACAAACCACTGCCTAAACAGCGTTTCGGCCATCTGCTCCAAGGTGGCGTTCTCGCGGTCCAGAAGGTCTATCTTGTCGTCGAGGGAAGAGAGGATGGATACGATTCTGTCTTGCTTATGTCGCCTAGGTAGAATAATGGGCATCGAAGCATATGTTTGAGCATTTATATTACCTCGAGTTGCTCCATTATCAACAGTTTGTATCCAATCGTAATATTCTTGCGAATGAGTATAAAATTTCAATATTTTCGGATTAACCTTTGTCGGGTCAATACTATATTTTATCAAGAACCCTGCATATACAAGTTCACCATCTCTTTCGTCATAAAAATAACTACGCCCAACACTCGCACCTGTCCTTGCAAAAACTATGTCATTTTGCTGCAATAGATATTTATGTGCGTTTTTGTTATCAACTGATTTTAACCCACTTTTGTTTAATGTACCATCATCATTAATATCCGTTATTCTCAAATAGGTATATTTATTGGAATCATAATCAACAGCAGGCGCGGCTATCCCATAACTACCCTTACCGTCAATGGTCAATTCTCCCAACTTATATTCTTTCCACTCGCTTTTCTTCTCATAAATCGTAATCCCCATACGGCGGATATGGTCGATGAGGGCTTCGTTTTTCAAAGTATGGAAAATGGAAATGTCGAACTGGTAGGGCAACAGTAGGTCGTCGATGGCGAGGCTGAGGCGGCTCAGGTCGTTGTGGGTCAGTTCCGCACCCTCCAAAGTGATGTCCACATCCGAAAAAGGCTTGTAGTTGCCTTTGGCCCGCGAACCGTACAATATCACTCGCTCAATCCACTCGTTGGCGGCAAACACCCCGTTCAGATTCGCCAATTCTATGTCTTTCAATCCGTAAGGCATGGCATTTCTTATTCGTTTGTCATTTCAAGTCTTTTCAGCATCACTTGTTCGTAATCCTCGAAAAGCGGATAATAGATGTTGATTATGTTGGCGACAATGGATTGGGCTGTGTCATCATCGTAGTTGTGAGAGGTCAGGTTTCGGTCGCGAATGGAATCCATCCAACGCTCATCGCTGATGATTCCCACCTGCAAGGTCTGCCGTATAGCATCACGAGAACCAACAATATCATTAACTCCCTGATATTCAAGATAATCTTTCATCACTTTCCAAGCCAATTCGTGCGTATATTCAAACCGCTGAATCAAACCTTCTTCCATCAGTTTGTCTTTATCATCATCATTATTTTCACATTGGGATGAGACAATAAAGACAGCCTTTTTCAGTTGTGCCAAGGCCTTACGGTAGTTGCTGAACCGCTGTATCCATCTGATGTCTTTCTCTTCCATAGTTTTATATTTGGTCGTTATTATCCAATTTTATCTTCCCTAAATTCTCCAAAATCACTTTGTTCAGCCGTTCCTCTTCCTTCAGTTGCTCCTCAAACTCGGCTTTCAAGGCTGTGAAACGCTCGGCGAAGTTGAAGTCGTCCTCCTCTTCGGGCAAGCCCACATAGCGGCCAGGCGTGAGAACATAGTCCAATTCCGCCACACGGCTCACGGGCACCGAGGCGCAGAAACCAGCAACATCTTGATAATCGGATGATTCATCACGCCACAAATGATAGGTATGGGCAATTTCTTGAATATCTTCTTCCGAGAGTTCGCGGGTGCGGCGGTTGATGAGGTGGCCTTTGTTGCGGGCATCGATGAACAAGATTTCGCCAGCACGATGGGAGCGGTTCCGGGTCACAAACCACAGGCAAGCGGGAATCTGCGTATTTTAGGAACAACTTGGCAGGGAGGTTCACAATGCAGGCAATCAGACCTTTGTCAATCAAAGCCTTGCGGATTTCGCCCTCACCGCCTGTTTTTGAGGTCAGTGAGCCTTTGGCCAGTACAAAGCCTGCTTGTCCGCTTGGAGCAAGGTGATAGATGAAATGCTGAATCCAAGCGAAGTTGGCGTTACCCGTGGGCGGCACACCATATTGCCAACGGGCATCGCTGCGCAGTTGGTCGCCGCTCCAGTCGCTGTCGTTGAACGGCGGATTGGCCATCACGAAGTCGGCTTTCACGTCGCGGTGGGCTTCGTTGAGGAACGAGCCTTCGGTGTTCCACTTCACCTGCGAAGCGTCGATACCGCGGATGGCGAGGTTCATCTTACACAGGCGCCAAGTCGTTTGGTTGCTCTCCTGCCCATAGACTGAGATGTTCTCAATCCTTCCCTGATGCTCCTTCACGAACTTCTCGCTCTGCACGAACATACCGCCAGAGCCGCAGCATGGGTCAAGCACACGGCCTTTGTACGGTTCCAGCATATTGACCAACAGTTCCACAACACTGCGCGGCGTGTAGAATTGTCCGCCCTTCTTGCCTTCGGCCAAGGCAAACTCGCCAAGGAAATACTCGAAGACATGCCCAAGCAGGTCGGCACTCTTGGTGCTGGTGTTCTGCAAAGTGGAGTTGCCAATCAAGTCAATCAATTCGCCCAATGAGGTCGGGTCGAGGTTAGGACGGGCAAACACCTTAGGCAGCACGCCTTTCAGCGACTTATTCTCACGCTCGATGACATCCATCGCATCGTCAATATACTTCCCGATTTGCGGATTTTTCGCCATCGCAACCAAATACGACCATCGCGCATTGGCCGGCACATAGAACACATTCTCGGCAGCATATTCCTCGCGGTCTTCGGGGTCGGCGCCATCGGCCTGTTGCTTCACCAATTCGTTGTAAAGTTGTTCAAATGAGACAGATATGTAGCGAAGGAAAATCAATCCCAGCACCACATGCTTATATTCCGCCGCGTCAATGTTCTTGCGCAGTTTGTCGGCAGCCTTCCAAAGTTGTTTTTCCAAAGGCTCTGCCACGATTTCTTTCTTTTTGGCCATAATTTTTAAGATAGGTTTGCAAAATAAAACAATTGCGGTAAGAACTCAAAACTTTTCTCAACCTCCAATCTCATCCAATTCCAACCACCGCAATTCCTTCTCGTCCAGCAAATCCTTGATCTCCTGCAAGCGGTTGCCCATTTCGTGGAGTTTCTGGTAGTCGGTTTCGTTGTTTAAGGCATCGGTGAGGGTTTGTTTTTCGGCCTCAAGTTCGGCCATCTCTTTGGTAAGATTCTCATACTCACGCTGTTCCTTGAAAGAGCGTTTCACCTTCTCGCGCTGCTTGACGGGACGAGGCTCATCTTTCTTTTCCGCCGCTTTTTCCTTGCGTTCCTCTTTCTGCTTCGCGTCGAGATAGTCCTTGTATTGGCTGTAATTGCCCATGAAACCTTTCACGTTGCCATCGCCTTGGAACACAAAGAGTTGGTCAACGACTTCATCCATGAAGAAACGGTCGTGCGATACCACCAAAAGGCATCCTTTGTAGCCTTGCAGAAAATCCTCCAACTTCTGTAAAGTCAAGAGGTCCAAGTCGTTGGTCGGCTCGTCAAGGATGAGGAAGTTGGGATTGCTGACGAGCACGGTGAGCAGGTAAAGCCGCCGTTTCTCGCCACCGCTAAGTAAGGCCACGGGCTGGCGGTGCATTTTGTATGGAAACATGAAATGCGCCAAAAGTTGGTCGGCGGTATAGACCTTGTCCTTGCCGTAATTGACCACCTCGGCAATGTCGCGCACGGTGTCAATCACGCTCTTGCCCTCGTCGAATTTTATGCCTTCTTGTCGGTAATAGCCGTAACTCACTGTTTCACCAGTCTTTATACGGCCACGGTCAGGCAAGACAGAGCCTGTTATGAGGTTGAGGAAAGTCGATTTTCCCACGCCGTTTTTCCCAATCAGTCCGATGCGCTCGCCGCGCTTGAAGACATAATCGAAGTCCTTCAAAACGGCAAGGTCGCCGTAGGATTTCGACACATTGCTCATTTCCAGTATCTTGCCGCCAAGCCGTTGCATCTGCAAGCCAAACTCCAAACGCTCATCTTGTTCCTGATATTTCGAGCGTTCCTTCAAGTCGTAAAAGGCATCGATGCGGCTTTTCGACTTGCCCGTGCGGGCTTGCGGCGTGCTGCGCATCCATTCCAATTCGTACTTCAGCAGTTGGCTGTTACGCTCCGCCGTGGCGCGTTTCACTTCTTCGCGCTCGCGGCTTTTCTGCACATAATAGTCGAAATTGCCGTTGTGGGTGTACATCACGCCTTGGTATAGTTCAAAAATCTTATTGCACACTCTATCAAGGAAATAGCGGTCGTGTGTGACCATCAGCAACGTCATGCTCGATTGGGTGAGAAACTTCTCCAACCATTCCACCATCTCCACATCCAAGTGGTTGGTAGGCTCGTCAAGTATCAGGAAATCAGGCTCATGCAAGAGCACCAAAGCCAAGGCCAAACGCTTCACCTGTCCGCCCGAAAGTTCGTCAACGGATTGTTCCAGATCATTGAGCGCAAAGCGGGTCAAATACTGTCGCGCTTTCAGGTGTTGCTCTTCGTTCAGGTCGTCGAGCAAATCGGAAATCCGTGTTCCAGCAGGATATACGGGCAATTGTTCCAAGTAGCCGATTTTCAAGTCGTTGGCGTAAGTAATCGTCCCCGTGTCGGGCGACTCCTTCCCTACCAAAATCTTCAGCATGGTTGATTTGCCTGAGCCATTTGTGGCAATCAGCGCGGTTTTGTCGCCCTTCTCAATGCCAAAGGTGACATCGGCGAACAAAGTCTTGATTCCGAATGACTTGGAGATGGAATTGACAGAAAGGTAATTCATCACGCGAACCGCTTGACGTATTCGATGGGATATTGACTCTTTTCGGAAACCTGCTCCACCGTCATGCCCGATTTCAACAGTTTCTTGATGACGGCATCCATCGCCTCACCCACTTCAATAATATGGAAATCAGGGTCATAGAAGCGAACTACTCGCTGACCCCAAGGCATTTCCTCAACGCCATGCACATACTTGAGTTTGGGGAATTCCTTCAGGTATTCGAGGAAACGGTCAAAGTTTTCCTCCTCGAAATAGAGTTCAACGGCGTTGTTCTTGCGGCGCACATTTTCAGTATGGATCATGGCCTTCCAAGTCTTCATCTCCTGAAGCGCGAAACCGCCCTCAAACACAACATTCTCGCCAAAGTTCATCGCGACCCTGTCGCCAATCAGTTCTTCATAAAACTCAATGGATTTCTCCATGTCGGTAACCGCAAGCAGCGGACATTTGAATTTCAGCATAACAGTCAATTTTGATTGTGCAAAAATAAAAAAAGCCTCGCATCCAACGACACGAGGCCCAACATTTTTCGCATTGCTTATTTCTTTTCCTTGGGCTTCACCGAGAACTTGTAGATGCAAAGTTGATGGTATTCCTCGCCTGGGTTGAGAATCGGCGTGGGTGCCAAGGCCTCATGGTTGATGGCATCGGGGAAAAACTGCGTTTCGAGAGCCAAACCTTCACGGTATTTCAAAGGCTTGCCGCTCTTGCCCATGCCCTTGCCGTTGAAGAAGTTACCGCTATAGAACTGCATACCAACTTGGTCGCTCCACACCTGCATTTCGCGTCCGCTGACGGGTTCAGTGAGGGTGGCGTTCCAAGCGTATGCCTTCGGGTCGCTCTTGTCGATAATCCAGTTGTGGTCGTAGCCTTTCGCGTTTCTCAATTGCTCGTCGTCGGCGCCAATGTTGTCGCCGATGCGGTGCTTTTCGCGGAAGTCGAAAGGCGTATTCTTCACGCCCGAGAACTTGCCCGTGGTCAGGATGTGCTCATCGATGGTGGTCATGTAGCGCGAATTGATTTGCAGTTCGTGGTCGAGGATGGTGCCGTTGCCCTCGCCCTTCAGGTTGAAGAAGGAATGGTGCGAAAGGTTGCACAACGTAGGGGCATCGGTAGTGGCCGCATAGCGGATAACAAACTGATTGTCATGCGTCAAGGTGTAACTCATATTCACATCGAGGTTGCCTGGGAAACCGTCCTCGCCATCGGCAAAAACGGTGTGCATCTTTATCACGCTGTCATTGACCGAAACCACATCCCAAACACGCTTGTCGGCACCAGTGAGGCCGCCATGCAACGTGTTCTCGCCGTCATTCTTAGTCAACTGATACTCAACATCATTCAGAGTGAATTTGGCATTGGAAATGCGGTTGGCGCAACGCCCGACGACGGCACCCAAATAACGCTCGCCTTCGTTGTTCAAATACTTCTCGATACGGTCGTAACCAAGAACGATGTCCTCGAAACTACCGCGATTGTCGGGCATCCAAAGGGCGACTACGCGACCGCCGTAGTTGGTGACCTGCATCGTCAGAAAACCATTGCGCAAGGTATAAAGCGAAACCTTCTTGCCGTCCACCTCAGTATTGAAGTTTTCGGTGGGAACCAACTGGACTTCTTTCTTTTTTGGTCCGCAACTGACTAATAATAAAGCCATTGCAAAAATCGATAATGCTTTTTTCATCTTCTTCGATTTCAATCTTCAAAATTTGAGCCTGCAAAAGTACAAAAACTTTCTTTTCGTACAAACAGAATTTTAATGCGTTCTGACTACACCCTGATAATCAACCACTTTTTGCCTGCGCAAAAAATCAATCATCATCTCCTCGGAAGTCCTGAACAGGCTCCGCCCGTCATCGACGCTCTCGATGTTGACCGTGGAGGCCATGTAACTGTTGAAGGCCACCTTATACACCTTCTTGGTCGAGAAACCAGTGCCTTCCATGTTGATCCACACTGACTTACCGTCGTCGCTCACCCGATAGGTCATGCCCGAAACGTAGGACGGATGGCCGCCGTTTTTGCGGTAGGAATTGATAATGAACCGCTTCACCTGCTCGCCGGTCATGCGGAACACGACCACATCGTTGTTGAACGGATCGATGCTGTAGACATCCTTCACGGTGATGGGGCCTTTCTTCAGGTAGTTGACACGCACCCCGCCCGTGTTTTGGAAGGCGAAGTCGGCACCGCTCATCTCGCGGATGGCATCGGTTATCATGCAGCCCAACTCCTCCAGGTTCTCAAACTTGGTCTTCGCCGTCGCGATAGGCTCGTTCAAGGCGGGCGCGTCGTTGAACCCGTTCACCATTTGCCTGATTTCGGGCTTTTCTTTCCTTACCTTGCTGACATTCAGCACAATGGCCTCTTTATTGACAACCTTGTGGCCTTCCACCTCTAATTTAATCAAGGTGGCGAATTTCAGGTGCGAGCCGGATTGCGTAACTAACACGCCGTTTGTCTCGCGAGGATGCTCAATCAAGGTGTGGCTGTGGCCGCCGATGATGGCATCAAGCCACGGATAGGCTTGGGCTATTTCCATGTCGTCCTCAATGCCGCAATGCGAAAGCAAAATCACCACATCGTTCTGGTTTCTAAGGTATTGGTACTCAGGAAGCACATCGAAGGCGCGTTTGAAACTCACTTTTTTCAGGTTGTCGGGATGCGCGCCCGGAATACCATCGTGGCGGACTTCAATCATGCCGACGACCGCCATCTTAACGCCTTGGTTTTCAAAGGTCACGAAAGGCTTGATACTGAGATTGACCGTGTCGGGGATAACGACGTTGGCGCAAAGGAAGGGGAACTTGGCCCGACGGATGTCGTTCTGCAAGTTCACGATGTTGCCGTCCCATTCGTGGTTGCCCACGGCGCAAAGGTCGAAGCCGGTTTGGTTCATCAGTTCGATCATGGGGTAATTGACGGGGTCGTACTGGTCGTTCACGGGGTTGCCCGTGCGGTTGTCGCCTGCCGAAAACAGCAGCAAATCAGGGTAGATGGCCCTCAAACTGTCGACCATCGCGGCGAATTTGGGAAACAGGTCGATGTTGGCGTGCATGTCGTTGACCGACAAGATGACGATTTCGGTTTTGCCCGCAGCGTCCTGATTGCCAGCGTGTTCAGTTGGGCTTTCGGGTTGGTTGCGAAGGACGAGATACAACACCACGGCCACCAAAGCGAGCAGTAATAACAACTTTTTCTTGTTCATGGTTTGATGCTTTATTTGAGCCGCAAAGATAAAAAAAAGTGCTATCTTTGCCGCATCATGCAGAAGAAAAGCCGAAACGATTACCCAAGCGGAAGCCGCACCAGTTGGAAGGTGGTCATCACCTACCTGTTCGTCATGGCCCTTTGCGCAGCCTTGTTCTACTACATCTCCAACCTCCGCAACAGCATCGAAAACCAACGCTCCAACATCAACTCGCAGCACGACGCGCTCAATTGGGTGAACGAATTCACCAAAAACGTACACGCCGCCCAAAACGCCGCCAACCTCTTCGCCTTCACCGAACAACCCAAATACAAGCGCGAGTTCAACGCCTACCGAGAGGCCATCACCGCGCAAACCGACTCGCTGATGTCGTTTGAAATCAGCGACGACAACAAACTGATGGTGAGCAAGATAGAAAGCCTCATCAAAAGCAAGGGCCGCATCAGCAACGAACTGTCGAAGCAGTTCCACGACTTCAACCCTTTGGCCGAATTCGACCGCACCATCGACGACTACAGACCCCCGAAAACCGAGGACGAAATCGTGGTGACCACCGTCTCGAAAGACACCATCATCCATGTGCCGCGCAAGCTTGACAAGCCGGGCTTCTGGCAAAGGGTCGGCAAGGTGTTCAACCCGTCTGAATCCGCCGAAGACAGCCTCGTGTACATCTCCATCGAGCGCACCGACACGCTCCACATCCAACGCCAGCACCCCGACACCATCAACATCTTGGCCGACCTGCGCGTGCTTTCCAACCGCGCCAAGGCCGAATACTGGAATAAAATCAAGGACTACGAGAAAAAGACGCAGGAACTGGTGAAGGCCGACAACCAACTCTCAGAGCAGATTTCCACCTTATTGATACGCCTCAACCAAGAAATCCTCGACTCCACCATCCTTGAAATCGAGAAAAGCGAGGAAATCATCGACGAAAACACACGCACCTCCATTCTCATCGGTGCCGCAACATTGCTGCTCATCATCATCTTCATTATCCTGATTATCAGCGATGTAAACAAAGGCTATCGCGCCCGTCGCGCCGCCGAGGAAGCCAAGAAGAAGACTGAGGAAATCATGGAAAGCCGCCACAAACTGCTGCTCTCCGTGTCGCACGACATCAAGACGCCGCTCAGTTCCATCATGGGCTATGTGGAACTCTTGGACAAGACCGGCAACGAGAAGGAAATCAACTCGATACAACAATCCGCCGGACACATCCTCAACCTACTGACCAACCTTTTGGAGTTTTCGAGCCTCGAACAGGGCAAACTGCAAGTCAACAAGGAAAACTTCAACATCCATCAACTTTGCGATGAAACCGCCGAGATGTTCGAGTCCATCGCCCGCCACAAAAACCTGACGTTCAAGTTGGAAAACAGCATCGAAACCAACACTTTCGTCTGCTCCGACCAACTGAAAATCAAACAGATACTGACTAACATCATCTCCAACGGCATCAAATACACCTTGGAGGGCAGCGTCACCTTCAAGGCGCGGATGGGGCGCAACCTGCTCGTTTTCGACATCACCGACACGGGCGTGGGCATCCCCGAAGACAAGTTGGAGGAAGTGTTCAAGCCTTTTGTGCGCATCGAGACCTACAACCAATTCGCCGAGGGTAGCGGCTATGGCATGTCGGTCGTCAAGGGTCTCGTCGACCTGCTCGGCGGCGAAATCCACATCGATTCCGAGGTGGGCAAAGGTACGCATTTCGAGGTGAGGATTCCAGTGGAGTCGGTTGAGCAAAGAGTTGAAGAAACGAATGAGGCAAGCGAGGACAACAAAAAGAGCCTCAACATCTTAGTCATCGACGACGACAACACGCTTTTGTCCGTCATTGACACCATGCTGCACCGCCTTGGCCATCAAGCCATTCCCTGTCGCTCAATGAACGATGTGGAAAACGCCCTGCATCAGGTGCAGGAATACGATTACATCCTGACTGACAGGGAGATGGGAGCCGTCACGGGCAACGATGTTCTGTATTTCTTCAAGGAAGCCGACCCCAAAAAGCCCGTCATTCTTATGACGGGCCGCATCGAATACACCATCGAAAAAGCCAAGGCCGAGGGCTTCGACGGATTCTTACAAAAACCATTCAACCTCAAGCAGTTGGAGAACCTGTTCGGAAGTGTTGCTTCAAGCGAAATGGAGGCCGAAACCGCTTTCCCCGATTTTCCCGCCTTCAGTGAAATGATGGGCAACGACAAGGAAGCCATGACCGATATTTTGACCGTCTTTGTGCAGTCCACCGCCGACGATTTGGTTAAAATGAACACTTTAATTGAGCAGTCGGATTTCGTTGAAATGCAAGGGCTTTGCCACAAGATGCTTCCCATGTTCAAGCAATTGGAGCGCGACACAACCTTCCTCGCCCGCATGAACGCCCTGCGCGGCAAAAACGAATCCGAATCCGACTACCCCACATGGAAAGACGACGCCACCCAATTCATGTCGCAAGTTGATGAATTGCTGGATTTGCTGGCGGAGAAATATGGGATCGAATAAGATCAAAGTTCTATCCCATACAAATGCATCTTGTTATACAAGGTCTTCCTGTCGATTTGCAAAAGTTTGGCGGCCACGGTCTTATTTCCACGCGCCTTCTGAAGCGCGGCCTCGATTTGTTCTTTCTCGTGCTCGGGACGCAAAGCCCAGTCGTCCTCATCGGCAGCAATGACGGTCTTTTTGTTGGGCGCACTGAACACCGGCAGGTCGTCCAATTCGATGTTTTCGCCCTCGGCAAACAGCACGCAACGGCGCACTACATTGCGCAACTCGCGCAGGTTGCCGTTCCAGCGTTGCTCCTTCATGCGTTGCAAGGCATCGTCCGAAATGCCTTTCACGTTCTTGCCCAACTCCTCATTGGCCTGACGGATGAAAAACGCCGTCAGTTCGTCAAAGTCTTCCAATCGGTCGCGCAAAGGTGGCACCTCAATGGCAAACTCATTGATTCTGTGGAACAAATCCTGACGGAAACGGCCTTCTTCTATGGCCTTTTCCAAGTTCTCATTGGTGGCGGCAAGGATGCGCACGTCAACATGGATGTCGGTGGCCGAGCCTACGGGCCTCACCTTTTGCTCCTGCAAGGCGCGGAGCAGTTGCATCTGCACTTCGTAGGGCAAATTGCCCACCTCGTCAAGGAACACCGTGCCGCCTTTGGCCTGCTCGAAAACGCCCTTCTTGTCGGCGATGGCTGAGGTGAATGAGCCTTTCAGATGGCCAAACAACTCACTGGGAGCCAACTCCTTGGAGAGGCTTCCACAATCCACGGGGATGAAAGGCCCGTCTTTATATAGGCTCATCTCGTGAATCATGCGGGCGATGTATTCCTTGCCCGTGCCGCTCTCGCCGAGGATGAGTACGGAGAATTTGGTCGGGGCAACCAGTTCCACATGCTTGTAAAGCCGAATCATGGATGGGCTGCTGCCCCTCACCCACTGTCTGTTGCCCGGAATGAAGGTTTCGGCTGCTTCTTCGTCGGTGGAAGCCAACGCCGCCGCGATTTTCTCCTCCAAAACGCTCGGGTTGATGGGTTTCTTGAGGTAGTCGAAGGCACCAAGTTTCATGGCCGAAACAGCAGTTTGAACTTCGGCATAGCCCGTCATCACAATGATGGGTACCTTGCTTTTCAGTTTTTCGCGCACCCAAGTCATCAGGATGATGCCGTCGCCATCGGGCAAGCGCAAATCGGTGAGAATCAAGCCAAAATCACCGCTTGAAATCTCGATTTTAGCCTGCTCATAGCGCGACGCAAGCACCGCCTCATAGCCGTTCTTCTTCAGCCAAGTCTGAATCATCAGGCCGAAGGAGGCATCGTCTTCCACAACAAGAATTCTACATTTCATGGGTGCAAAAGTAACAATTTTTTGTAGATTCCACAAAATTACACACAAAAAAAGCCCCACATTGGGGAAATGTGAGGCGTTTTTAAAAAAATTGAAAACGAGCAGTTCCGGTTTACCGGATTTTTATTTGATGGAAACTACCAAATAATTCGACATACTCCAGAAAGCGTCCTTGTCACGGATTTGGATGGTCAGCGAACCTTCCTCTCCCTCAGTGATTTCGTAACTGCTTTCCGGGTGGTTGGTCATGATTTTGGCCTTTTTGGTGTGCAGGGGGATGATGTCCAAGTCGCGCTTGTTGCCTTGCATGAACTGGCTCTTGTCAAAGCCCTGCTTGGAGATTTCGGTGGGTTGGAACAGACCGCCCTTGCTGAGGACGCCTTTTTCCACAAGCACCTGCTGCGTGGCGATGCAAATCCACACCGTGTTCAGCATGGCATCTTGGTTTTCGATGGTGGCCTGTTGCGCCGCGTTCTGAACCGTCATCACATCAAGATTGCTGCTGAGTTCGTTGATGTTCTCGTTCAGGTCCGAAACCTGTTCGTTCAGGTCGGCAATCTGCTGGCGGCTTTGCTGCAACTCGTCCTTCAGGTTGTTGATGTAGGTATCTTTCTCCTCCAGTTGCTTTTTCAGTCGGCTCACGGTCTGGTTCAAAGCCTTCGACTTCGAGCCTTGCTCTGCCAACTGTTTCTCCAATTTCTCAATCTTCTTGCGGTTTTCCTGCAAGGTTTGCTGGATGGCATTGATTTCCGAAACGGCCTTGTTGGTGTTGCCCTCTTGGTTCTCCATCATAATGATGTTTTCTTGGGCGCGGATGGCCTCAAGCGCATTCTCAATCTCATTAATGGTATTCAGCGCATTGTCGAAACCACCTTTGGCGGCAACGGCCTCGGTGTAAAGCGAATCGCGCTCGGCCAACAGGGTTTGGTACTTTTCGGAACGTTCCACATTGCACGACGCGGCCATCAAGACCACGAAAAGCAATGAAACCAATGTCATTTTGTGTTGCATCATATCCAGTTTTTGAATTACCTTATTAATTTAGCACAATGCGTGCCATAACGAAAAGAAATATTCAACTAATTGTTTATCAATATTTTGAAATCATTTCCACAACTACTACAAACTGTGGAAAACTGTGGAAAGCACAAAATGGTTGCCCAAATTGTGGAAATGTGGGGATTCTACAAATACACAAATCCCGTGCATTTGTGGCGCGGCAAGGGGAAAATCGAGGTGTTTGCGTCGAGCCGGACGCGCTTTTTCTGGAATTGCTGATAGAGGCACTGCATGGCACGCTCAGGCGTGTTGTTGTTCTCGCTGAGGTGGCAAAGCATGATGTTTTTCATGCCCGCATGGTAGATTTCGGCCACGAAACGCGCCGATTCCTCATTGCTCAAATGCCCGAATGGACTCGAAATGCGCTGTTTCAGGATGTAAGGATAAGGGCCTTTTTCCAACATTTCCACATCGTAGTTCGCCTCAATGACAAGGTTGTCGGCACGGCGAATCTGCTCCTTCACCACCTTGTCAAGCATTCCAATATCAGTGGCGATGGTCAATGTACGGCCTTCGTAATCAAAATGATAGCCTACAGCACCTCGGCCATCGTGCATGACAGGGAATGCCTCAATGGTGATGCCGCAAACCTCAAAAGGCTGCAAAGGCTCCACTTCGCGGAACAATTGCGGGTCGACTTTCTTCGTCGACTTGCCCTCCGCAATGCCTTGCAAGCAATCCGAGTGCGCGTAAATCGGGATGGACGACAGTTTTGTCAAGTTTTCAAGCCCCAACACATGGTCGATGTGGTCGTGAGTAATCAGTATGGCCTTGATTTGGCTGAGCGGTATATCGTTCTCTGCCAACAAATTCAAGATTTGTTTTGCACTGATGCCAACATCCACCAAAACGCCCTCGTCCTGCTTGCCCACATAATAGCAATTGCCGCTGCTGCCTGAGGCAAAACTGCAAAAAACGAAGGGCGAAAGACAGGAAAAGAGATCCATCTGATTCAAATTTGGCCGCAAAAGTAATGATTAATTCGTTTTTTGTTTAATTTTGTCCGCCAAAATTATCAACAATGGAAAACAACTTTGACCCTAACGCCGCAGCCGTCGCCGATTCAGGCATTTACGGGCTGCCTTGTTCCGCCGAGGAAGCGCAAATCATCATCATACCCGTTGAATGGGAACTCACGACCAGTTACAACCGAGGCACGGTTGACGGACCAGCCACCATCATGGAGGCTTCACTGCAAGTCGATTTATGCCACCACGACTACCCCGACCTTTGGCAGAAAGGCATCTGGATGGACGAATTTCCCAAGGAACTCCGCGAACTGCACGATGAGATGGCTCCGCTGAGCGAGGACATCATCAACGCATTGTATGAAGGCACAATCGACGAAGAACCAGAGAAATACGAAGAACTTTACGCCCGCATCGAAACTGCCACGGAGAAGAAAAACGACTGGTTACGCGAGCGCATCGCCTATTGGAAAAAACAAGGCAAGGTTGTGGGACTTTTGGGCGGCGACCACAGTTGCCCTTTGGCCTATCACCAATACCTTAATAATATAGGTGAGGAATACGGCATCCTCCACGCCGATGCCCACTGCGACCTGCGCGAGGCTTTCGAGGGCTTCAAATACTCACATGCTTCCATCTTTTACAACACACTGAAATTCAGCAATGTGAAGAAACTGGTGCAAGTCGGCATCCGCGACTACTGCCATCAGGAAAAGGCTTTGGCCGAGAGCCAACCCGAGCGCATCAAAATCTTCTTCGACCGCGACTGCCGCCGACGCATGTACGAAGGCGCAAGATGGAAAGAAATTGTGGATGAGATGATTGCAGCCTTACCTGAGAAGGTCTATCTCTCCATCGACATCGATGCCTTGGATCCGAAACTTTGTCCCAACACAGGCACTCCCGTTCCGGGTGGATTGGAGTACGAGGAACTGATGTACCTGCTCAACCGCATCCGCGAGGCTGGCAAAACCATCATCGGCTTCGACCTTTGCGAGGTCTCCCCCTCTCCTAATGGCGGCGATTGGGATGGCAACGTCGGAGCACGGGTGCTGTTCCATTTGTGTGGTGTGGCAGCGAGATAAGTATTCCTTATGACCACCACTTATTTCGGCGAAATCATCGCCCTTATCGTAGCCTTTTCGTGGACGGCCACAGCCCTGTTTGCTGACGTGGCCAGCCATCGGTTGGGCTCATTGCCGCTCAACCTCATTCGCATGGTACTTTCGTGGGCTTTCCTTTCGGTCATGCTTTGGGTGGTCACGGGGGCACCTTATCCCTTGTATGCCAACGGCCAAGCATGGTTTTGGTTAGCACTTTCAGGCTTGGTGGGCTATGTCTTCGGCGATTGGTGCCTGTTCAATTCCTACATCGTTTTCGGCTCGCGCTATGGCCAGTTGTTTATGACCTTGGCACCACCGATGGCTGGTATTGCCGGATGGTTGATGTTGGGCGAGTCAATGTCGTGGCGTTCATGGTTGGCCATGCTCGTCACCCTGACGGGTATAGCCATCTCCATTTTGGCCCGAGGCGGCGAACAGCACAAACTCACCTTAAAACTGCCTTTGAAAGGCGTTTTGTTCGGAATAGGGGCTGGAGTTGGTCAAGGTGTTGGTTTGGTACTCAGCAAGATAGGTCTGGAGCATTACGAGCAAGGCATTCCTTCCGATGCCCCTCAATCCATCGCCAAAATGATGCCTTTTGCAGGCACATACATCCGTGCCGTGGCAGGATTTGTGGGCTTTTTCCTCATCTTGGCCTTGGCCAAATCGTTGCCGCAAGTCGGCAAGGCCGTCCGCGACAAGAAAGGGATGCTTTTCGCCACGCTGACCACCTTTTTCGGCCCATTCCTCGGCGTGTCGCTCTCGCTGATGGCCGTGCAATACGCCAAGGCGGGTATCGCCTCCACCCTGATGACTCTTACGCCTGTCCTCATAATCATACCATACGCCATCATCCACAAGCAAAAAATATCCGTGAAAGAGGTGATTGGAACGTTGATTACGATGGTTGGCGTGGCGTTGTTTTTCTTGGTGTAAGCCGAATAGACACATTAATTCTCTTTTTCTTTCATCCGTTCCATTTTTTCCCTACTTTTGCCCCCAAATTAATTTCGTTAAATTTAACGATTTCAAACCCATCTCGATAATGGCACTGAACAACCTTTTCACCAGAGGAAGCAGCCGCGAGAAGCATTTCTTCCCCACATACGCAAAACAGGCTGAGACTGCGCAAATTGCGGCCAAATACCTCAAGGAACTCGTCAAAAGCGACGACCCCGAGGAGCGCAAACTGCTCACCCGAATGATCAAGAAACAGGAGACCACCGGCGACGAACTGTTGCGCGAGTTCTACATCGAACTGAACGAGGCTTTCGTTACGCCCTTCGACCGCGAGGACATGAACGCCTTGGCCATGGACTTGGACAAATTCCTCGACTTCATCAACCATTCGGCCAAGACCATCCTGATGTACAACCCTAAGAAAATCGACAAGCAAATCAAGGAGATTATCGACAACATCCATGAGGACGCCAGCCTAATGATGCAAATCTTCGGACTCTTGGACGATCTCGGGAAGAATCATCAGCAAATCAGCGACTTGTGCCAGAAAGTCACCCTCATTGAACATGCCGTCGACGACATCTACGGCGATTACATATCCTACCTCTTCAGCAACGAGCATGACGAGATTGAACTGCTGAAATACAAGGAGATAGCCCAAGCTGTGGAAGACACTACCGACCGCGCCAAGGAGGTGACCAGCACCGTTAAAAGTATTATCATAAAAGAATCGTGATGAACCTCCTGACCATAGCTATCATCTTCTCCATCATCCTTGCCTTCGTCTTCACCTTCCTGAACGGCATGAATGACGCGGCCAACTCCATCTCGACCATCATCGCCACCAAGGTAATGACCCCGATTCAGGCCATCATTTGGGCCTCGTTTTGGGAGTTCGCCGCCTTCTTCCTCATCCGATTGGTGCTGCATCAGCAATTCGCGGTGGGCAACACCATGGCCAACTTCGCCGACCAAAACGTCATCGACCCCTACCTTATATTATCTGCTCTTGTGGGAGCGGCCATTTGGGTGGCCGTATGCACCAAAAGCGGTATGCCCATTTCCACCTCGCACGCCCTCATCGGGGGCATCATCGGGGCGGCATGGTTTGTGAACGGGAGCGAGGTGCTACACATGACACCAATTCTTATCACTTTGGCTTTCATTGTGTTATCCCCACTCATCGGCCTGTTTTTGGGTTTCTTCCTTGAGTGCTTTTTGCTGAGGATTTTCAAAAATAGCCCACGCAAAAAGGTCGACAAGATTTTCAAGGTCATGCAACATTTCTCGACGGCGGCCTTCTGCATCGGTCACGGTTCTAACGACGCACCAAAAACTATGGGTATCATCGCCGTGTTGATGGCCAGCGTGTTCACCACGCAAGGTGTCAGTCCTGAGATGCAAAGTTTCATCGGCAATTTCTACGACAGCAGTCAAGGCTTCCATATCCCTGACATTCTGGCTGTTGTGTGCTATATCATCATGTCGTTGGGCATCCTGATTGGCGGCAAGAACGTCATCAAAACGATGGGCGGCGGTTTGGCGAAAATCACACCCATACGCGGTTTCTCCGCCGAATTTGCCGGTGCTACCACATTGATTGCCACTTCGTTCATGGGTATTCCTGTCAGCACGACGCATACCATCACGGGCGGTGTCATTGGCGTGGGCCTTACCGACGGTGTGAAATCCGTGAAATGGGTCACGGCCAAGCGCATCGTCCTTTCGTGGATTTTGACCATTCCAGTGCCTCTCGTCATCAGTGGCATCCTGAACCTGTTGTTTAACCTCTTAGTCAAGTAACGCCATGAGCCTCAACAGTTTCTTTCAGTTTTTCGTCCCCAAGGAGACCAAGTTCTTCCCGCTCTACCAAAAACAGGCGGAATACATCGACAAAGCTTCCAAACTTTTGCGCAAGATGCTCACTGAGACTGACTTGCAGCAACTTGAGGCCTTGAAAAAGGACATCAAGAGCTGCGAGACCGAGGGCGACCAAGTGCTTCGCGACTTCTACAGCCAGCTTTTCGCCACTGTTTTGACACCTTTTGAGCGCGAAGATGTTCACGAACTCGCCGAGATGATGGACACCTTCCTCGACCACATCGACGACACGGCCAACATCATCCTTACGCGCCGCTTCACCGACGTTGACGAAGACCTTACCACGATGGCCGACAACATCATGTTTGCCGCCGAAAACCTCAGCAACATCATCGCCGACCTGCCCGAAATGACCACTGCCAAAGGCAAGGAAATCGTCCGTTTGTGCCACGAAATCAAGTCGTTGGAAAACGAAAACGATGTGCTTTACGGCAGTTACATCAGCAAATTGTTCCAACAAAACTACAGCCTCACTGAAATCATCAAGCGGAAAGACCTCGTGCAAGTGCTTGAAAACACGACCAATTCAGTGAAGTATATATCAGATAAAATTAGGAGTATCATCAGCAAACTATAAGCCATGAGACAAATCATCAACAGCCTGTTAGACAACGACCTATACACCTTCAGTGTGTGCTATGCCTACCTGCAAAAGTTCCCACGCGCCATTGGTCAATACACCTTCGTCGACCGCAACAACACGGTCTATCCCAAAGGCTTCGCGGAGAAATTGCGCGAGCAGTTCGACCTCTACAGCACCCTCAGAATCACCGACGAGGAAGTGCATTTCATGAAACGGAAATGCTATTATTTCCCGCTGTGGTTTTTCACCTTTTTGAGAGGCTTCCACATGCGCCCCAACGAGGTCGAAGTGAGCCAAGACGCTGAGGGTCACTTGCATATCACCGTCACAGGCTTGCTATGGCGCACCGTTTTTTGGGAGATGCCCATCTTGGCAACCGTTTCAGAACTGATGCACGAACTGAAGGGCGAATTTGTGCATTACGATGCCGAGAAGGAATACAAGAAATCCTACGACAAGGGCATCCGACTCATCGGTAATGGCGTGAAGTTCAGTGATTTCGGCACACGCCGCCGTTTCTCCTTTGAGCATCAGGACAGGGTGATACAATCGTTTATCGAGGCGCAAAAACAGTTTACCAAAACTTGTTTCGTGGGAACGAGTAATGTGCTGTTGGCCATGAAATACGACCTCACCCCCATCGGCACGATGAGCCATCAGTTCATCGAAACTTGCTCGCTTTACGGCTACAACGAAGCCAACTACCTCGCCATGGACTACTGGCAGGAAGTTTATGCCGGCAGTTTAGGTGTGTTCCTTTACGACACCTATACCCGCAAGGCGTTTTTCCAAAACTTCACCACGCTACACGCCAAATTGTTTGACGGCCTGCGCGTCGATAGCGGCGACAACATTGAGGCTTTGGAGGAAATCATCGCGAAATACAAGGAACTCGGCGTCAACCCGGAGCAAAAGTCCATCATTTTCAGTAACGGCCTGAATGTCAACGAAGCCATCGCCATCCACGAGGCCGTGAATGGGCGGATGCAAGACTCCTACGGTATCGGTACCCACCTCACCTGCGACATCGACAACGTGAAACCGATGAACATCGTCGTGAAACTGACGGCAGCCAAAATCACCGAGAAACGCAATTGGAAAAAGGTGGTCAAACTCAGTGACGACCACGGCAAATACACCGGCGACCCCGAAGAGATTGAGATTTGCAGGAAGACGCTGGAGATTGAGTGAGCGTTGAGTGCCTAAGCGATGATGTATTCCCCAACGGTCATTGTGTCGCGGTCAAACTGAACACCCACTTTCACTACTTTTTTGCCTTCTGATTGATAGGGTAGTGCGTAACCTTTGCTTTTGATTTGGTCTATGGCTTCCTGAGCCGAACCGTTCACCTTCAACTCGAAGACGTATGTGGTGTCAGGCATCTGCACAACGAAGTCAATGCGTCCGCCGTGACATTTCACCTGGGTTTGGGCATACACATTCAGCATGTTGAATATCAACCAAAAAGTGTATTCGTAGAAGCCCTCCGAGAACGCGGCATCCTCCAGTTTCTTTTTGAAACCCTCAACGTATGGAACGCCTGCAAGGAAAGCCTTCATCTCGTCCATCGCGGTCGCCATGTCGTGTCTACGCAGCGCACGATAAAACTTCAAGGCAAAACCATCCTTGACCGAACTGCCATCCAAGCCTATATAAGCTGGGATAAGGCCGTCGATAAGTCCAACCCGAACCTCCTTGTTGGGAATCGACAGGATGTAGGATTCGGTTTCGCGGTCATAGTCCTTGATGGTGACATAGCCGCTTTGGTATAGCAGCGGCAGGGCGTTTTCCATCGCTTCCGTAGGACGGTCAAAGGAAGAGGCAGAAGCCTCAATGCGATCCATCCCCATGATGTCAGTCCTGAAATGCTGCATCTGGTGTATGAGGAAGGTCGGCGTGCCGCTCTCGAACCAGTAACTGGCTATGTCTTTTTGCTTGAAGCATTTAAGCAAACTGAACGGGTTGTATATGTCAGGGGATTGTTTGGCAAAACGGTAGCCATCGTATTGCACTTTCAACTTGGCTTGCATCTCCTCTGGTGTACATTCGTACACCTTTGCCAGCATTGCGATATCGGAAGCCATGTCGGTAGCGAACTCCGTCTCTGTGATACCGCAGATGGCAGCATATTCTGGCTGCATCGACACGTTCAGTAGGTTGTTGATGGTAGAGAAAATGCTCAACTGGCTGAACTTGGTGATGCCCGTGATGAAGCAGAACTTCACCATCGCCTCATTGGCCTTCAACTGGACATAAAACTCCTGCATCACATTACGGAACTGGTCAAGTTGTTCCGATTCATGAAGCACATCAAGCAAAGGTGCGTCATATTCGTCGATGATGACAGCCACTTGCTTGCCCGTTTGCTCGTAGGCCCTGTGGATCAATCCATTTAGCATTTTGCCAGGCGAGGTTTCCAGCGCATCACGACCATAAACATTGCACAATGGATTCATCAGCCACATCAAGGTTGCCCGCAATTCATCTGCCGAAGGCTGTCGTTTTGCCGTACTCAAATCCAAGTGAATGACAGGGTAACTTTCCCAATTCTTCTCCAATTCCATGATTTTCAGGCCCTCGAACAGGTCTTTACGGCCTTGGAAATATGAATCCAAGGTGGTGGTTAGTAGGCTCTTGCCAAACCTGCGCGGGCGGCTGAGGAAGATGTATTTGGCCTCGTGCGCCAAGTTCCACACGAGATCTGTTTTGTCAATGTAAATGTATCCGTCTTTCCTAATTTCCGAAAAAGTCTGTATGCCAATGGGATATTTTCTTGCTTGCATGACGATGGTAATTTTATGGCGACAAATTTACGCAAAAAAACCTGAAACTTGCAAATGGATTTGTTTTGCGTACACGAATGGCCATAAATGCACCACAAATTTGGCACTTATCCTATGGCTGCTACAATGCGACAACCCTCCCCAACCTATCAATTCTTAAACTATTTCATTCAAACACCTTCCGCCACCCACACCCATTCCGCCATTCAGAGCAACCGTATGCGGTCTTACCTTTAATGATATGCCCCTTGCCGCATAGCGGACAAGGCTGCCCAATGATGGCATCGGGATTCTCTGGAACGGCCTCTTTCTTGGGTTTTATGGCCTTTTTCGGAGCCGTTTTCTTCGGTTTCTCCTCCATAACAGTCGCGGCCACGCGACGGTTGCTATTGTCCATCATCACGGTCGTGACAATTTCGGTGACCATTTGCTTTAGTTCGTCCAAAAACTGTCGGGCTTCGTATTTATGTTGCTCTATTTCACGGAGTTTCTTTTCCCAAATGCCTGTCAGTTCGGCACTTTTCAGGAGGTCTTCACGGATAAGGCTGATGAGTTCGATGCCCGTGGGTGTAGGTTCGAGGCTTTTGCGTATCTTCTTGATATAGTTGCGCTTGAACAATGTCTCGATGATGGCTGCTCGCGTGGATGGTCGCCCGATGCCGTTCTCTTTCATCACCTCGCGAAGGGATTCGTCATCAACCAACTTGCCAGCGGTTTCCATTGCGCGGAGCAAAGTCGCTTCGGTGTATGGCTTTGGTGGTGAAGTCCATTTTTCGGCCAATTGCGGCTGATGCGGTCCATGTTCGCCTTTAGTGAAAATGGGCAAGGTCTTTTCCTCATCCTCCTTTTCACCCTCAGCTTCCTCCCTCATCCCTCCTACCTCCTCCTTCTTCATCGGTTTGATGACCTCGCGCCAGCCCGGCACCAAAATCTGCTTGCCCGAAGTCTTAAATTCTACATCCTCCACCACCCCCAATACCGTTGTCGTAGCAAACTGACAATCAGGATAGAACACGGCGATAAAATGACGACAGACTTCGTCATAAACTTTCTCCTCGGCAAACGACAAGCCTTGTGGCACCACACCCGTCGGGATGATGGCGTGGTGGTCGGTGACTTTGCTGTTGTCGAACACCTTCTTGCTTTTGGGCAGTTTCTTGCCTGCCAAAGGTGAAGTCAAGTCGGCGTAATTGGTGAGTTTGGCCAAAATATCAGGGCATTTCGGGTAGATGTCGTCGCTCAGATAGGTCGTGTCCACACGCGGATAGGTGGTGTATTTCTTCTCGTAAAGGCTCTGGATGGTCTGCAAGGTTTGGTCGGCGGACAGGTTGAATTTCTTGTTACATTCCACCTGCAAAGAGGTCAAGTCATAGAGCCTCGGCGGGGCTTCCGTACCTTTCTTGGTCGAAATGTCAGTCACGGTAAATTCTTTTCCCTCAATGCTTTGCAAATCCTTTTGGCCATCCTCAACGGAGCCATATTTGCCTTTGGTGGCGGTGAAAGTCGTGTCGCGATAGATGGTTGAAAGCACCCAATAGGCCTCCGGCTTGAAGTTCACGATTTCTTGGTATCGGTTGACAATCAGTGCCAAAGTGGGCGTTTGCACCCTACCGATGGAGAGCACTTGCCGGTTTTGGCCGTATTTCAAGGTGTAAAGCCGCGTGGCGTTCATACCCAAGAGCCAGTCACCGATGGCACGGCTGAGTCCGGCCTCGTAAAGCGACTGATAATCAGACTGATCTTTCAAATTCTTGAAGCCTTCGCGGATGGATTCTTCTGTCAAAGAGGAAATCCAAAGGCGTTTCACGGGGCACTTCACGGCGGCCTTTTGCATCACCCAACGCTGGATGAGTTCGCCCTCCTGACCGGCATCACCGCAGTTCACGATTTCGTCGGCTTTCTGGAACAAAGACTCAATGGTCTTGAACTGTTTCTCCACACCTTTGTCCGCAATCAACTTAATGCCAAAGCGTTGCGGAATCATCGGCAGGCGGCTCAAAGCCCAAGCCTTCCATTGCTCGGTGTAGTCGTGAGGCTCTTTCAGGGTGCAAAGATGGCCAAAAGTCCACGTCACCTGATAGCCGTTGCCTTCCATATAACCCTCGCGTGAAGTGTTGGCTCCCAGCACTTTGGCGATGTCGCGGGCGACGCTTGGCTTTTCGGCGATACAGACTATCATTTTTAGTTAAAAGTTGAAAGTTAAAAGTTGAAAGTTTAGGGTTGGGTGTTGGGAATTGTGTCGGGATTGTAGTTCATCAAGAATTCGGCTTTGTCTTTTTGTGCCACAAACCACACCAAATCAGCGGGTTGGAAGGTGATTCGGGCAGATGGGTTCAAGATGAAATGCCCGTCGCGCTCGATGGCGATGACCATAGCATCAAGTTTTTCGGCCAAGCCTGAATCCATCAAGGCAACGCCGACGTATGGACTTTGGGGACGCACCTCCACCTTGTACAAATCAACCTCGCTATCTTCGTGTTCCTGAATCAGTTGCTCGTCAAATACCTCCACCTTCGACAACAGCAGCCGCAAATGGTCCTCGTGTCCCACAAAAGTAATCTTATCATACGGAAACAGTTGAAAATCAGACTTCGGCAACTCGAAAAGTTGTTTGCCGCGCTCCACACTCACCACGCTCACGTTGTAGTTGTCCCGAAAATCGGTATCCTTGATCAACTTACCAGAATAATCGCTGTCGGGGCTGAGCGTCATCTTCTGTAAATGGCAGTTTTCCTGAAGGATTTCGGGAATGGTGAACACTTGCATCGACTGGCGCTTGTTAAGGTTGTCGGTGAACCTGTCCTCAATGCGTTTGTAGAATTTCATTGCCGGGCTTAAAACGCGAAGCAACACCGTGAAAACCAGTGCAAAACCGATGTTTATCAATTGATACCACGGTGAACCCACGCCTAAACGTGGCCAGAAAAATCCGTTGAGGAAATGGCGAATGACAAAGTAGGAAATGACACCCACAATCACGAAGCGCAAAATGAAGACAATGAGAATCAAAGTCTTGTTGAACTTGTTGGCATCCATCAACTTATGCGTGGTTTTCACCAAAGTGTGCTTGAAGCCCATCGCCCAAAGGAATGGCGAAAGCAGCACCAACGACAAGGCCGTGCTGATGGCCCCGCTCCACGGTTGCCCCACATATTTCATAATGAACGAACTCGCGAAAAACGCAATGAAAACCACAGCGATAATGATGGCCAAATAGATGATGATGTTCTTGAACTGGCGCGCCAAAAAGCTGCCCATATTGACCTTCTCACCGCTCTTGACCTTAATGCCTGAATCGTTGTTTTCCAGTCTGTTAAGCCATTTTTCAGGGAAATGTTTCGTCACCCATTGGTAGCTCGGCACCGCCGCTTTGATGGCGTAAGGCGTGATGAAAGTGGTGATGATGGACACCGAAACGATGATGGGGTAAAGGAACTCGTCGATGACGCCGTAATTGAGGCCCAAAGTGGCGATAATGAACGAAAACTCACCGATTTGGCTGAAGCAGAAACCGCCTTGCATAGCCTGTTTCAAACCCAAACCCGCAATCAAACGGCCAATCACATTGCTCAACGGCTTGAAAATGAGAAGAATAAGTGTAACCACCAAAATCTGCCACCAATAATTGACCAAGATTTGCGGGTCGACCATCATACCGACCGAGACGAAGAAGATGGCACCAAACAGGTTCTTGATGGGAGTCGTCAGTTTGTGAATCGCCTCAGCCTCAAGTGTTTCCGCCAAGATGGACCCCATAATGAACGCGCCCAAAGCCGAGGAATAGCCAGCCAAATTGGCCAACACAACCATCAGGAAACACAAGCCGACCGCAAACACCGTCAGCGTTTCCTCCGACATAAACTTGCGCGACCATTTCAGCACCGTCGGCACCAAGAAAATGCCGCCAAAAAACCATACCAAAAGGAAAAACGCCAGTTTCAACATACTGGTAACCAATTCCATACCGTTGAACGACTGGCTCACGGCCAAAGTGGAGAGAATCACCATTAGCAAGACGGCTTCAAGGTCTTCGACGACCAACTCGCCGATGACATTGCCGCTGAACTTTTCGCGGTGCAACTTCATATCGTCGAAGGCTTTGGCGATAATCGTGGTTGAGGAAATCGAGAGCATTGCGCCGAGGAAAATGCTGTCCATCTGGCTCCAGCCCAAGGTTTTGCCAAGCAAGAAGCCTACCACGCACATCGTCACCAATTCGGTGAGCGCGGTAATGCCTACCGTCCCTCCCACTTTCTTCAACTTCTTGAAACTGAACTCCAAACCGATGCCGAACAACATAAACACCATACCGATTTCGCTCCACGTTTCCACGCTCGTGTGGTCTTGAATGACAGGAAACCACTCGAAATTAGGCCCAATGATGAAGCCGGCAATAATATAGCCCAACACGACGGGCTGTTTCAACCACTTGAAAATGACGGTGGTAAGTCCTGCGGTAACGAGTATCAGGGCAAGGTCGGAAAATAATGCGGGTAGGGATTCCATTGTTATTTAGTTTAAAGTTTAGGGTTTAGGGTTTAGAGTTTAATGTTGTTTTGTTTTCATTTGTGACAGGTTGTTTGGCGCTATTGAGCACTTCTTTGGCGTGGCTTTCGGAGGCCACGAACCATACTTTGTCGCCGTCGAGGAAGGTGATGGAGGATTCCGGATTGAGGATGAAATCGTCGCCGCGTTCCACCGCTATCACAAAGACATTGAAGCGGTTACGCAGGTCGGAGTCGTGCAAGGTCACACCCTCGTAACGATCGCCTTTGGTCACCACCGAACAATAAATGTCGACATCGCTCTCGGGCCGTTCCTTGACAAGCACGTCGTCCTCCACCTCAATGCGTGAGCGCACCTTGGCCAACTGTTCCTCTGTGCCCAACAGCGTGATTTCGTCCATCGGGAACAGCATAAAGTCGCGCCTCGGCAGGTCAATGACCTCATCGGCACGATCAATACTCACCACACTGGCATCGTAAACGTCGTGGAAATCCGTCTCACGAATGCATTTCCCAGCATATATACTCTTGGCACTCAGCGTCATTTTCTCCAAAACGAAGTTTTCCTGCAAAATCTCAGGCACCACAAACGAATGTAGCGTTTGGCGGTTGTTCATATTGTCCAAAAAACGTTTCTCGATACGCTCATACCAGTGCATTACTGGACTTATTCCCCTCAGTATGAGTAGATAAGCCAATGAAGCGACAATGGCTATGACGAGGTCGTCCATCTGAATATTGAGCGACTGCCAAAAAGCGTCGTTGAGTCCGTGTTGGAACACACGCGCCGTGAAACCCCACGCGATGACGAAACCCAAGGCAAACAAAAGCCTGACCATTCGGTTGTTCGCCTTGTTTTCCTTGACCATTTTTACGGTCTCCTCGTCCAAGTCGCGCTTGAAGGCCAGCGCCCAAATGAACGGCGAAAGGACAAGCAACAAAGCCGCAAGGACAATCACCCCAGAATAGGGCTGCAAAACATTGTTCATTACAGGTTCGAGGAGCGAGAAAGTGATGAGCATCAAGGCCAAAAGGATGGCCGAATAGAGCACGGCACTCTTCACCCGACCGACAACGAAATCTTTCATAGTCAGTTGGTTACCGCGTTTGATTTTCAGGTTTTTCTCCTTGCTGCCGAAAAACTGCGTCCAACTTTCGGGCACTTTATTGTTGATCCAATTATAGAGCGGTTCGCCGCCTTTTATCAGATAAGGTGTGAGGAAAGTCGTGATGATGGACACCGAAACGATGATGGGATAAAGGAAGTCGTCGATCACGCCGAAACTCATACCCACCGTGGCGATAATGAACGAAAACTCGCCGATTTGCCCGAAACACATTCCGGCGCGCACGGCGTTGTGGAGGTTGTCGCGCGAAAGCAACATTCCCACGCCCGAAGTCAAGGACTTGAGCACCACCACGGCCACCGTAATGACCAAAATTTGCCACCAATACTGCACCAAAACGGACGGATTGACCATCATACCCACCGACACGAAAAACACCGCGCCGAACAGGTTCTTGATGGGTGTGGTGAGTTTGTGAATCATCTCAGCCTCAAGCGTTTCGGCCAAGATGCTGCCCATAATGAAGGCACCCAAGGCCGACGAGAAGCCAGCTTTGTTGGCCAACCAAACCATAAAGAAACAAAGGCCCACGGCAAACACCGTCAGCGTTTCTTCCGACATAAACTTGCGCGACCATTTCAGTACCGTCGGGATGAGAAACACGCCACCGACATACCACACCAAAAGGAAGAAAACGAGGCGCAAAACGCTGAACAGCAATTCGGTGCCGTTCAAGGCCGTGCTAACCGCCAAGGTGGAGAGAATCACCATCATTAAGATGGCGGCCAAATCCTCGACCACCAAAACGCCGATGACGCTGCCGGTGAACTTCTCGCTTTTCAGTTTCAGGTCGTCGAAAGCCTTGGCGATAATCGTGGTCGACGACATTGAAAGCATAGCACCAAGGAAAATGCTGTCCATCTGCGACCAGCCCATCACCTTGCCGAGCAGGAAGCCGATGATGCACATCGAGACCAGTTCCGTCAATGCTGTAATGCCCACAGTGCCAGCCTGTTTCTTCAGTTTCTTGAAACTGAATTCCAAGCCGATGGCAAACAAGAGGAACACCATTCCTATTTCGCTCCAAATCTCAACGCTTTCGTGGTCGCTGATGACCGGAAACCACGGAAAATAAGGCCCAATGAGCAGTCCCGCGATGATGTATCCCAACACCAAAGGCTGCTTCAGCCACTTGAAAATCACTGTAGTAACACCTGCCGTGACAAGGATTAAGGCGAGGTCGGAGAATAATGCGGGTAGTTCAGACATGATTTTTGAATTTGCGTGCAAAATTAAGCAAAAACGAGACGCTTTCGGCAAAGGGATAACAATTCAAGCGATATTTTTCGTAATTTTGCGCTCAAATAGGCTTTTATGGACAACGAAATCAAAGACGAACTGCAAGACGACATCTTCACGCAGAGCGAAGACCCGACACCAACCACCGAAAACTATAACGACGACAGCATCGTCCACCTTGAGGACATGGAGCACATCCGTCGCCGCCCTGGAATGTACATCGGCAAGCTCGGCGACGGCGCCTCTCAGGACGACGGTATCTATGTGCTTATCAAAGAGGTGATTGACAACTCCATCGACGAGTTCACTTCGGGTTTTGGCAAGAAAATCGAGGTGACCGTAAACAAAGCGGAAAAGAAAGTCAGCATCCGCGACTATGGCCGTGGCATCCCTCTTGGAAAGTTGAAGGAAGCCGTTTCGCAACTCAACACCGGCGCAAAATACGACAGCAAGGTGTTCCAAAAGTCAGTAGGCTTGAACGGCGTGGGCACTAAGGCCGTCAATGCGCTTTCGTCTTATTTCAGGGTGCAGTCCATCCGCGAGGGCAAGACGAGGATTGTGGAGTTTGCGCAGGGCAAGTTGATTAATGATTCGGGAATTATTCCAGTAGAGGCGGCCCTTCGACAGGCTCAGGGACCTCAACTCTCAACAGGCTCAGGGGCCTTAGATACAGGCACTTTAACCGAGTTCATCCCTGATTCCGCTCTGTTCGGCAACTACCACTATGTGGATGAATACATCGAGAAGCGCATCTGGAACTATGCCTACCTCAACCGTGGTTTGAGCTTGATTTACAACGACAAACGCTATTACTCCAAGAACGGCCTTTTGGATCTGTTGCAGAACAACATGGAAGGCGAAGGCCTCTACCCCATCATCCATATCAAGGACGGCGACTTTGAAGCCGCTTTCACCCATGTCAACGGGCAGTCGAGCGATTACTTCTATTCGTTTGTCAACGGTCAGCACACCACCGAAGGAGGCACACACCAGTCGGCTTTCCGAGAGGGCTATGCCCGCGTGGTGCGCGAGTTCTACCAAAAGGAATACGAGCCTGCCGACATCCGCCAAGGCCTGATTTGTGCCTTGTGTGTCCGCATCCAAGAGCCTGTTTTTGAGGCACAAACCAAGACCAAACTCGGCTCCACCCACCTCGCGCCTAACAACCCTGACGGCACCAACGATAGTCCTTTCTTAAAGACCTACGTCTTCGACATCCTGAAACGGCACTTGGACAACTACCTGCACAAGAACCCCGAAACAGTCAGCGTTTTGCAGGCCAAAATCCAAGCCAACGAGAAGGAACGCAAGGAGATTGCCGGCATCAAGAAAGCCGCCCGCGAGAGTGCAAAAAAAGTCAGCCTGAACAACCGCAAGCTCCGCGATTGTCGCATCCACCTCAACACCAACCACGAGAAACGCCTCGAAAGCACCATCTTCATCACCGAGGGCGACTCCGCATCGGGAAGCATCACCAAGAGCCGCGACGTGCAGACCCAAGCCGTGTTCAGCCTGCGCGGTAAGCCGCTCAACTGCTTGGGAATGACCAAGAAAGTGTGTTACGAGAACGAGGAGTTCAACCTTTTGCAAGCCGCCCTGAACATCGACGAGGACATCGAGAACCTGCGCTACAACAACATCGTCATCGCCACCGATGCCGATGTGGACGGTATGCACATCCGCCTGCTGATGCTCACCTTCTTCCTCCAGTTCTATCCTGACCTTGTGCGCAACGGCCACGTTTATATCCTGCAAACGCCGCTTTTCCGCGTGCGCAACAAAAAGGAGACCTATTACTGCTACAGCGACGAGGAACGCACAGCCGCCAAGGAGAAATGCGGCAAGCAAGCCGAAATTACGCGATTCAAAGGCTTGGGCGAAATCTCCCCCGACGAGTTCCGTGGATTCATCGGCCCCAACATGCGCCTTGAGCCAGTCATTTTGCGCTACGACTTCGGCATCAAGGAGTTGTTGGAATACTACATGGGCAAAAACACCATGGAACGACAGAAGTTCATCATTGATAACCTGCGGATTGAGGACAATTCCAACATTGCGGATGCAGTTTGATTGAAAACAACAGCATGGCACAATGGCAAAAGACACAAATCCAGCGCGATAACGGCATGATGGCGGAGGCGCAGGCTCCAGTCATCATTTCCGCAAGCCGGAGCACGGACATTCCCGCTTTCTATGCCGACTGGTTCTTTCATCGGCTGAAGGTGGGCTATTCTGCTTGGACCAATCCTTTTAATGGCGTGAAGAGTTTCGTTTCGTATGAAAAATGCCGTTTCATTGTGTTTTGGTCGAAGAACCCTGAGCCGTTGCTTGGGCATTTGGATGAACTGAAGGAAAGGAATATCGGCTGCTACATCCAATACACGCTCAATGATTACAAGAAAGAAGGCTTGGAAAAGGGCGTTCCGCCTTTGGAGGAAAGAATTGACACCTTCAAAAGACTTGTGGACCAATTGGGCCAAGGTCGCGTGATTTGGCGTTTCGACCCTTTGATTCTGACTGACCAAATCGGCTTGGACGACCTGTTGAGAAAAGTGGAAAACATTGGCGACCAACTGAAGGGTTACACGGAAAAGCTCGTTTTTAGTTACGCCGACATCGCCTTATATAAAAAGGTGAAAGCCAACCTTGACAAAAGCCATGTGAACTATGCGGAATGGACGACTGCCCAAATGGAAGAGTTTGCCCAAATGCTTTCCGACCTCAACCAGAAATGGCATTATCAGTTGGCCACCTGCGGCGAGAAGATTGACATTGCGCAATACGGCATCCAGCACAACCGCTGCGTGGATGATGACCTGATGATTCGTTTTGCCCACCATGACAAGGCCTTGTTGGACTTCCTCGGCGTGGAGATTACCGAAGGCGACCTTTTCGACCCCAAACCGACCGTCATCAAGCACCGCGACAACCGTGACAAAGGCCAGCGGCAGTTCTGCGGCTGCATGGTGAGCAAGGACATCGGCGAGTACAACACCTGCCCGCATCTGTGCGAGTATTGCTATGCCAATGCGAGCAAGGAAAAAGCGCAAGAGAACTATAATAAACACGAAATGAATCCTTTGGGTGAAACAATAACGGGAAAATAATCTATATTTGCACATCAAAAAACAAGGCACATGAACCAACCTGCGACATACAACAAGGCAGTAGAGACCATCAAGACTGCCATTTTGCAAGGACAATACGAAGCAGCCAAAGGCGTGAACCGTATACAATTAGCGGTTTATTTTGGCATCGGAAAATACATCTCGCTCAACACGCGAAAGGGCAAATGGGGCACAGGTGCATTGGAAGTCATCAGCCAGCAACTTCGGAAAGAATTGCCTGGATTGAGGGGATTTTCGGCCACTCAACTAAAAGAAATGCGGCTATTTTACGAAGCGTGGATGATGTTGGATCCCAATTCGTCGGTCATGACTGACGAATTACAAGTAATTGACAATTATAATATTACAAATTCGTCGGTCATGACCGACGAATTAAGCACTAATTCGCCAATCATGATTGCCGAATTAGATGACTACAAAATTGACATATACCAAGCCATCAAAATACCTGAAACGAAGGACTTCCCTTTGGAAGATTTCTTCAAAGTTCCTTTTACCCATCACACTATAATACGCACTGGAGTTAAAAGCATCGAAGCCCGCTATTATTACATTCATCGCGTTGCGGAAGAGAACCTTCAATCAAGAGTTCTGGAAAAACTAATCAAAGATGATGCTTTCGGTCATCAGGACTTGATGCCCAGCAATTTCGCCCAGACTTTGCCCAATGCCAGCTTGGCCCGCAAAGCGGTGATGATGTTCAAGGACGAGTATTTGTTGGATTTCATCAATGTGGAGCAGATTGGCGAGCGCGAGTCCATTGATGTGGATGAGCGCGAGGTGGAACAGCAGGTTGTCCAAAATGTCAAGAATTTCATCATGACTTTCGGAAACGATTTTGCGTTTATCGGGAACCAGTACCATTTGGAGGTGTATGGCGTGGAGCATTTCCCTGACCTGTTGTTTTTCAACCGCGAACTGAACGCCTTGGTGGTGGTGGAACTAAAAACGGGCGACTTCAAGTCATCCTACCTCGGGCAACTGATGTCGTACCTCTCCATTTTGGATACCAAAGTGAAGAAACCCCATGAGAACCCGTCCATCGGCATTGTGTTATGCAAATCGGCCAATCGTGAATATGTGGAATTTGTCATTCGAGACTACGACAAGCCCATGGGCGTGGCGACCTACACAACCACCGCCGAAATGCCAGAGAAATTGCGCAAGGCTTTGCCTGATGTTGAAGCGTTGAAGAAACTGCTGTGATGAATTAACCGCCAAATAATATGATGATAGAGCAAAATACACCATACGCGCATTTGCTTCAATACATGGGGAACCTAACCTTTGACAAGATTAGAAACCGTGCCGTTAAAGACATACTCGAATTAATGCCCCAGTCATTGCAAGAAATACTATATGAGAAATTGAACCGCGGACTTTGCATATTGGATAATGAACCACAGATGGGTATTTATCTTTATGCATTCGGAAAGATGCACCAAGCCAAACTGAATAATGCTTTCAATCGTTTGCCGAAAAGCTTTCTTGAACAACATGAGATTAATATCATCGACTATGGCTGCGGGCTGGGATTGGGCATGATGTGTTATGCGGATTATCTTCGTGATAATGACTATACACAACAAGTCCAGACCATCACCTTGATTGAGCCTTCTGAAATTTGCCTGAAACGCGCAGCACTTTATGCTTCTATGTTCTTCCCTGATGCTGATATCGTTACAGTGAACAAAACCTTTGATGAATTAGATGAGACTGACATTTATTGTGATGAAGACATTCCCACGCTACATATCCTTTCCAATGTTTTGGACATTTTGGATTTTGATATGAAGGATTTTGCAGAATTATTGAAAGGACAAACTAAAGGATACAACCAGTTTGTATGTGTTGGGCCATATTTTAATTATCCCGACAAAGATGGAAGAATGGAGCAATTTTGTTCATTATTAAACGGAGAAAACTATTATAGCAAGTCTTTTGACAAATACGAATTTGACGAAACAAAAGCATGGACTGCGATTATTCTATGTTTTGTGGTTAGAAAAGCGCATGTCAATAATCTTTCAACAAAAGTTACTAAAGCAGAGATTATCAAAGGTATTGAAGACGAACTTGGTGTAGTTTATAGTAAAGACGGGAAGAAGTTGCTAAAATGCAAAAACCGTGAACTTAAATCATACTCGATAAAACATGGAACAGAATTGATTTGTAACAATGCTTTTGAGAATTGTGTTTACTTGAGGGATTTCAATTTTTCTGACTCTATTATTACAATTGGAAGTAGGATTTTTGTGTTTTGTGAATCTTTGCAACAAGTCACAATCCCAAGTTCGGTTTTGACAATAGGCATAAATCCATTCATTGATTGCAAAAAAGTAGGATTAAAAAGCAATTCTTCTCGTTTTGTTGTAAAAGATGGGCTTTTTATCGATAACCAAGGTGTGATTATTTCTTTTGTTGGCAAGAATGAAAAAGTAATATTTCCCAATACTGTTAATACAGTTGGAGATTTTGCTTTTTGCGGATGTAGAGTCATACAACAAATAGACATTCCCGACTCTGTTACAATGGTTAGAAAAGGTGCATTTGCTTCCAGTACTTTACAAAGAATAAGTATTCCTGATACAATCACATCGATTGAAGAATATGTATTTGGCTCCTGCACTTTATTACAACAAATCACAATACCCCAATCGGTCACAAAAATTGAAGATAGAGCTTTTTACTGTTGCAAATCCTTACAACAAATCAATATTCCTGACTTTGTCACAAAAATTGGAGATGCGGCATTTTATGGATGTGAATCATTACAACAAATCAACATTCCAGACTCTATTACAAAGATTGGGTATAATGCTTTTTGCGACTGTAAATCATTACAAAAAATCACAATTTCAAAGGGGAGTTTAGGTAGATTTAGAAAAATGCTACCAGAAGAGTTATGGAGCAAACTTTATGAAAATCAATCTCTATAAGAGAAAAGCCATTTCAATACTCAATTTGAGTAAAGAAACGGCTTCTCAACGATGTTTAACTAACAAATTAGTAGATGCAAAGTCATAGAATTACACCTATGATGTTATTCAAACAAGATATTCCAATGAGGAACTATCTTATTATGAAAACCTTCAGCAGTAACTTTGCGAACCAAATCTCCATCACCTTTGGCAACATTATTATCCCAATGTAATGGTTGTAGGTTTGACAAATCGTCAGTTCCACCTTTGGCAATAGGAATGATATGGTCAATCTCCCAACCAAATTCACTATTTCTATCACCATAGGCTTCAAACACAATCCAAGCACCACATGCATCTTTTTGTACATGAACTGGGTCTTGATTCATTACGGGAAATGCTTTTTCCCAAACTTTTTGAATAAGTTCATTTGAAAAACACATAACAAATAGAACGAAGGGATAATTGTAAACCCATTCATGCCTTTCCCTCCTTTAAGACAATCAGGGGCATTAATAAAGTAATTTGAGCTTCTTTTTAGAGGATGTATAACAACACTTTAATGTCCTCTACTTCCAAAAATCACAGATGCTTTATTTGATTCAACTATATATGGAGAACCACATTTAATAATAGTTGACAAAATCGAAATGCGAAAATAGCATTTTTTGAAATACAACAAATAGAATTTTTAAAAAAGTCACTTCCCCCAGACAATATTTCCAGCGTTTTGCATACTACACTTGTATAGATGTCTATGATGTACAATATGGGATTGCTGTTCGAATAGATTGAGACAAAAGGGACGAGTGTTTGTAGTTTGGCTTGTATAATAATAAAGTCATTTGCAATTCTCCGATATAGGTTTGGGGGTTGTTGACAAATAAGTTATCAACACCTCTTGCAAAAACGGATAATAGGCAGTAATTTTGCAGAGTCGAAAGACAAACGAGCACGTCTTCATCCAAACCCATACCTATGAAACCACGGAAGAAACCTATGAAAGTCATTATCATTTGCTTGGCCATCATAGTTGCTATTATCATGGTGAAAGCCATCTCGGTCGGCATCGCCACAAGGCATAACAGCGACTTTGAGAGCGAGAAGGCTGACATCATGGCGCGGCGGGACTTTTTGATAGAGAAGGTGATGACCAACCCGCAAAAGCTTATCGATGAAATGCCCGCCATCGTCGGGCCTCAGTTCCAAGGGGAGTGGGCGTTGTATTCTTGCTCGATGCTGTCGGCGGCGTTGGTGAATACCACGTTGATTTACGATGAGGATAGGGAAGCGAACATTGCCCGTATCGATAGCCTCATCCAGATCGTCATGTCGCCAGAGCTACGGGCTTACGACCGCGTGCGATGGGGCGAAGACCCGCTGGAAACGTTGGATGGCAAAGAGAGCCATGTCTCTTATCTCAGCCATTTGGCTTGGATGATTGGCGGTTACAAGCGCATCGGCGGAGGCGACAAATACGATGAGCTTTATCATCGGCTATGCGAGACCATGAACCGCCGCATCCTTGAAAGCCCAAACATGAATCTGCCGACTTATCCGGGCGAGTGCGTGTATGTGCCGGATATGCTGGTGGCCATTGTGGCACTTTCGGTTTATTCTCAGCAGTATGAAGGCAAGTATTACTCAACCGTTTACCAATGGCTTGCCGAGGCCAAACGCAATTGGCTTGACAAGGAAACTGGGATGCTCGCGTCGTTCTTGCCAGACGATAGAGAAGGGATGTATGAGGAAGCACCCGTCAAAGGCTCCTATTCGGCGTTGAGTTGCTATTACTTGACCTTCGTTGATGAGGAGTTTGCCCGTGACCAATATGCGAGGCTGAAGGCGAACTTCATACAGAAGCGACCTATCACAGGCTTCAAGGAATACCATGACAGAAGATGTTGGCTTGGGATGGACATCGATGCAGGTCCCATTGTGTGTAACCTTAGCCCAACGGGGACAGCCTTTGCCGTTGGTAGTGTGACCCATTTCGAGGATTGGGCTTTAAGGAAAAAGCTTCTAAAGACGGGAGAACTTGCAGGAACCACCTGGCGCAGTGGAGGCAAGAGCCATTACCTGCTTGCAGACGTGGCCTTGGTTGGAGAGGCTATTATGTTGGCCATGCGGACGGCGGTGGAATGGGAGTATACTCCGAAAGATTTTTTTTTACACAAAAACCCACCCACTTTCAAAATTATTCGTATCTTTGCAGCCCGTTTAGAACAACAAATTTATCGTAAAAACAACAGAATTATGTACTTAACTGCAGAAAAGAAATCAGAGATTTTCAGCCAATACGGCAAGAACGCTGCCGATACTGGTTCAGCAGAAGGCCAAATCGTCACCTACAGAATTAAGCATTTGACAGAGCAAACGAAAGTCCATCACAAGGATGTGGCGGCCAAACGTGCGTTGGTTGGCTTGGTAGGTAAGAGAAGAAGACTTCTCGATTATTTGAAGAGAACCGACATCGAAAGATACCGTAACATCATTAAGGAATTGGGCATCAGAAAGTAAGACTTTCGGCTACCCAAGCCAAACGCAAAAAAAGGCAATCGAGCATTGCCTTTTTTTGCTATTTTACGAACCCACAAGTTAGGAAGTAGAGAAAACAGTAAAAAAACATTAAAATCATGGGTCCACAAGGATTTACACAAACCATCAAAATGCCTAACGGTCAGGAAATTACGTTGAATACCGGCCGTTACGCCAAGCAAGCCGACGGATCAGTCATGCTCCGCTGCGGCGACACCGTACTTTTGGCCACCGTTTGCTCAGCAACGGAAGTGGCTCCCGAAACCGATTTCTTCCCCCTGTCTGTCGACTATAGGGAAAAATACTACTCCACGGGCAAGTTCCCGGGCGGTTTCTTCAAGCGCGAGGCCAAGCCCTCCGATTACGAAGTGCTGATTTCGCGCCTCATCGACCGCGCCTTGCGCCCGCTGTTCCCCGACGACTACCACGCCGAGACCATCGTGCAAGTCAACCTTTTGTCGAATGACAAGGAACAAACTCCAGATGCTCTTGCAGCCTTGGCCGCCTCTGCCGCCATCTGCGTGTCCGACATCCCCTTCCACGGCCCGATTTCGGAAGTGCGCGTGGCCCTCATCGGCGACGAATACGTCATCAACCCGACCTTCGCCCAAATGGAGGAAGCCCGCCTCGAACTGATGGTGGCCGCCTCGATGAAGGACATCTGCATGGTGGAAGGCGAATGTAAGGAAGTGAGCGAGCAAGAGATGCTCGGCGCACTGAAAGCCGCCCACGAAGCCATCAAGATTCAATGCCAAGCCCAGATTGAACTGATGGAACAGGTCAACAAGGCAAAGCGCGAATATTGCCACGAGGTGAACGACGAAAACCTCCGCGCCGAAATCGAAGCCAACTGCTACCAACCTTGCTACGACTTCGCCCTCACGGGTTGCGCCGACAAGCACCTCCGCGAAGAGACCTTCAGCGGAATCTTAGACAAATACCTTGAAAAATATACCGAAGAGGAACTCGAAACCGTTACACCGCTTGCCAAACGTTACTTCCACGACGTGGAACGCTCGGCTGTGCGCAACGCCGTCCTCAACGAGCGCATCCGCCTCGATGGCCGCAAGACCAACGAGGTTCGCCCCATCTGGACAGAAGTCGACGTGCTGCCCAAAGCCCACGGTTCGGCTGTGTTCACCCGTGGTGAAACGCAGGCTTTGGTGACCGTCACCCTCGGCACCAAGTTAGACGAGCAGACATTGGACGGCGCCGTGGTGGAAGGAACAAAGAACTTCACGCTGCACTACAACTTCCCCGGTTTTGCCACTGGCGAGGCCAAGGCCCAACGCAGCACCAGCCGCCGCGAAATCGGTCACGGCAACTTGGCCGAGCGCGCCCTCAAGACGATGGTGCCGCACGACGAAAGCATGCCTTACACCATCCGCATTGTGAGCGACATCCTTGAATCCAACGGTTCGTCGTCAATGGCCTCAGTGTGTGGCGGTTGCCTCGCATTGATGGATGCTGGCGTGCCAATGCGCAAACCCGTCGCTGGCGTGGCTATGGGTATGATTTCTGACAGCGAGACTGGCAAATACGCCATCCTCACCGACATCCTCGGCGATGAAGACCACCTTGGCGACATGGACTTTAAGGTCACTGGCACCCGCGATGGTATCACCGCCTGCCAAATGGATATTAAGGTCGACGGCCTGTCCTACGAAGTGCTGACCGAAGCCCTCGAACAAGCCCGCCAAGGCCGTTTGCACATCTTGGACGAGATGGCCAAGACCATTACCGAGCCTCGCGCTGATTATAAGGAGTTTGTGCCACGCATCGAGACCATGTATATCCCGAAGGATATGATTGGTGCCGTCATCGGACCTGGCGGAAAAATCATCCAAGAGATGCAGAAAGAGACCAATACCGTCATCGTCATCACCGAGGACGACCAGAAGGGCATCGTGGAAATCGCTTCGCAAAACAAGGAAGACATCGAGGCCTGCAAGGCCAAGATCCGCGCCATCGTACAAGTGCCCGAAGTTGGCGAGGTCTACCATGGCAAGATCGTTTCCATCATGGCATTTGGCGCTTTCGTGGAAATCATCCCCAACAAGGACGGCCTGCTCCACATATCCGAAATCGACTGGAAGCGTTACGAGACGATGGAAGAGACCGGCCTGAAGGAAGGCGACGAAATCGATGTGAAACTCGTTGAGATTGACCAAAAGACCGGCAAGTTGCGCCTGTCGCACCGCGCCCTGCTGCCCAAGCCGGAAGGCTTTGAAGAGAAGAAGGGCGGCAATGGTGGTGGCGGTCGTGGCAACGGTGGAAACCGTGGCGGTCATGGCGGAGGCAACCGCAATGGTGGTGGCCACGGCAATGGCGGCGGTCGCAAAAGATAAAACCCACTTTGAGGTGCTGGCGGATTTGGAATCCGCCAGCCTCGAAAAGGGGATTTGAAATCCCCATCTCAACGCGAGCGGATTGCAAATCCGCTCGAACCCGAACAAGAAAGAACATATTCAAAGAACTAAACAAACATAAATGAGGCAGTTAAAGATTACGAAGCAGGTGACGAACCGCGAGACCGCGTCTCTCGACAAGTACCTGCAAGAGATTGGTAAGGTTGAGCTGATTTCGGCTGAAGAAGAGGTTGAATTGGCGCAACGTATCAAACAAGGCGACAAGATCGCGTTGGAAAAACTCACTAAGGCCAACTTGCGCTTTGTAGTCTCCGTAGCAAAACAGTATCAGAATCAAGGCCTTAGTCTTCCCGACTTAATCAACGAAGGCAACTTGGGACTGATAAAAGCCGCACAACGTTTCGACGAAACCAGAGGTTTCAAGTTCATTTCATACGCCGTGTGGTGGATTCGCCAATCCATCCTTCAGGCTTTGGCCGAACAATCGCGCATTGTCCGTCTCCCTCTCAACAAAATCGGTTCCATCAACAAAATCAACAAGACTTACGCCAAGTTAGAGCAAGAATTTGAGCGCGAACCCAATGCAGAGGAGATTGCCGAAGTTTTAGAAATCACGGAGCAAGAGGTGAAGGAGTCGATGAAGAACGCCGGACGCCACATCTCAATGGACGCACCGCTCGTGCAGGATGAAGACAACACCATGTACGACGTGCTGAAAAGCGAGGAAGCCCCGACGCCCGAGACCGAACTTCTGTATGAGTCGTTGCGCAAAGAAATCGACCGAGCCATCTCCACCCTGACGCAACGGGAGCAGGATGTCGTCCGCATGTATTTCGGACTGAGTGGCAGCCACCCGATGACATTGGAAGAAATTGGAGAGAAATTCGACCTGACGCGCGAGCGCGTGCGCCAGATCAAGGAAAAGGCCATACGCCGGTTGAAACACACCAGCCGCAGCAAGATCCTGAAGAGTTATCTCGGTTAAGGAATTGGAAAAAGCCTCTCAAAAATTTGGGAGGCTTTTTTGATGCCATTCAAAAATATTCTCTACCTTTGCCGAACAACAAACAACTATCAACTGAACAACTATGAATTTGATAGCCCCTTCCCTATTGTCAGCCGACTTCCTTAATCTGGAACACGACATCGAAATGATCAACCGCAGCGAGGCCGACTGGTTCCACTGTGACGTGATGGATGGCCGCTTCGTGCCTAATATCTCCTTCGGAATCCCTGTCGTTCAAGCGATTAAGAAGAAAGCCCAGAAGCCTTTGGATGTCCACCTGATGATTGTGGAGCCTGAAAAGTATTTCGAAGCCTTCGCCAAGGCGGGTGCCGACATTATCACCTTCCATTACGAGGCCTGCAACCACATTCACCGCGCCGTGCAGCAAATCAGGGCATTGGGTGTGAAAGCAGGAGTGGTGCTCAACCCGCATACACTTGTTTCGGTTTTGGAAGACATCATCGGCGACTTGGACTTGGTGCTGCTGATGTCAGTCAATCCGGGCTTCGGAGGACAACAATTCATCGAGCGCACATACGAAAAAATCCGCAAGTTACGTTTGATGATTACTGAACAACACGCCACCGCGCTCATCGAAGTGGATGGCGGCGTGAACACACAGAACGCCAAGGCTTTGTTTGAGGCTGGGGCGGATGTGTTGGTGGCGGGCAATGCGGTGTTCAAGTCGGAGAATCCGATGGAGACGATTAGGGAACTGAAAAATGGTATTTGAAAATACGGTATTTTAGAATACTATTACAAAATTTGAATCTTAAATCTTTAAATATCAAATCTTTAAATCAACAAATTATGAGCAACGAAATCCTGAAATTAAAGCCGGAAGGCATTTGGAATGAGTTCAACGGCATCCTTGGCGTGCCGCGTCCGTCGAAGAAGGAAGCCCAAATGGTGGCTTACCTCGAAAAATGGGCGAAAGACCATAAAGTGAAGTACGTCAAGGAAGAATGCGGCAACATCATCATGACTGTGCCGGCCACCAAAGGCATGGAAGACCGCCAGACCGTCATCCTGCAAGCCCACATGGACATGGTGTGCGAGAAAAACAACGACAAGAAGCACGACTTTGAGAAAGACCCCATCGAGCCTGTCATCAAAGGCGAGTGGCTCCATGCCAACGGCACGACTCTCGGTGCTGACGACGGCATCGGCGTGGCTGCTGCCTTGGCCATCATCGCCGACCCGAAAGTGGAACATGGTCCGCTTGAGTGCATCTTCACCGTTGACGAAGAAACCGGCCTCACCGGTGCCATGAAGCTCGACCCGAAGGACTTCAGCGGCCGCATCCTCCTCAATTTAGACAGCGAGGACGAAGGCGAAATCTTCATCGGCTGTGCCGGTGGCATGGACACCATTGTTAAGGTGTGGTACGATCTGGAGCCTGCTCCAGAAGAGGCCACGGCTTACCGCATCACCGTGAGCGGCCTGAAAGGCGGCCACAGCGGCGACGACATCAACAAGAACCTCGCCAACGCCAACAAACTGCTGACCCGCATCCTTTGGCAGGCCACCACTTGGTTCGACCTGCAACTCTATGATTTCCAAGGCGGCAACCTCCGCAACGCCATCGCCCGCGAAGCCACGGCTGTGGCCTTCATCCCGAACGACTGCGTGAAAGATTTCGAGCATTATGTGAAGGACATGGAGAAGCACTTCAAGCAAGAATACCAAGTGACCGAGCCTTCGCTGAAAGTCACGATGGAAGTGGCTGAAGTGCAGCCTGATGTGGTCATTGACGAGATGTCGCAATTCAACCTGCTGAACGGCCTCTATGCCTGCCCGCACGGTGTTATTGCCATGTCGCAAACCATCCCGAACTTCGTGGAGACCTCAACCAACCTCGCCTCCTGCAAGAAGAAGGAAGGCTATTTCTTCATCCAAACCTCGCAGCGCAGCAGCATCGAGTCGTCGAAACAGGACATCGCCAATATGGTGGAAGCCGTGTGGAGCCTCGCCGACGCCGACGTGGAGCACACCGACGGCTATCCAGGCTGGGCACCCAACCCCAACAGTGCCATCTTGGACGTTGCCGTGAAGTGCTACAAGGAACGCTTCAATAAAGACCCGAAAGTCAGAGCCATCCACGCTGGTTTGGAATGTGGCCTCATCGGCGACAAGATTCCGGGCATGGATATGATCAGCTTCGGTCCCACCCTGCGCGGCGTTCACTCACCCGACGAGCGTTGCGAAATCGCGACCGTCCAAATGTTCTGGGACTTTATGTGTGACATTCTGAAGAATGTGCCGACGATTGAGAAGTAACGGCGAATTAGACGGATTTAGCGAATTTGAAAAGAGGATGTGTCAAAATAACAAGACACATCCTCTTCTTTTAATTCTTATCGTCCCTTTTACTTCGTCTTGTCCGGCCAAGCGGGAATCTCAGGAATTTCGGGATAATCCTTCATCTGCTTGAGAATGACTTCGATAGCCTTGTTGAGTTGGTCGTCTATGCCCTCAAACTCGCGGGCGGGGTCGTTGTCGATGACGATGTCAGGATCCACGCCATAGCCTTCAATGACCCAATTGCCTTTCTCATCAAATGGCGCAAACTCGGGACGAGTCAAAGAGCCGCCGTCGATGAAAGGCAGGCTGCCACGGATGCCGACCACACCGCCCCACGAGCGCATACCAATGGTCGTGCCAATCTTGTGCTTCTTGAATTGGTAGGGGAACAGGTCGCCGTCGGAAGCGGAATACTTGTTGAACAGCAGCACTTTGGGGCCGAGCATCATCTTCGTAGGCTTGGTTTCAGGCTCGCCGTTGCGCATCACGTCGTACATCGACAATTCGCGACGCAAACGCTCCACAATCATCGGACTGACATTACCACCACCGTTGCCACGGTCATCGATGATGAGGGCTTTCTTGTCGAGTTGGGGATAGAAATACTTGGCGAACTCGTTCAGGCCATCCACGCCCATATCAGGAATGTGGATGTAGCCCACCTGTCCGTTGGTGGCCTTGCTCACTTTCTCCACGTTGCCTTGCACCCAATTGTAATAGTACAAGCCCGTTTCGTCGGCGATAGGCTTCACCACCACATCGCGGGAGCCACTTTCGGAGGCCTTATTATTTAAGGTGAGCAGCACCGCCTTGTCAGCCTTGCCTATTAGAGCGGCATACATATCTTTCATATCCTTAGTGCTTTGCCCATCAATGGCGATGATGTAGTCGCCTTCCTTGGCGTTCACCCCAACTTCGGTAAGCGGTGAGCGGGTCTTTTCGTTCCAGTTCTCGCCCTTCAAAATCTTGTCAATCTGATAGTAACCCGACTTGTCGCGGTGGATACGGCAGCCTAACATACCCATTGGAATACGTTCAGGCTTCACGCGGTCGCCATCGCCAACGTAGGCGTGACCAATATTGATTTCGCCAATCAGTTCGCCGATGAGGTAGTTCACATCGTTGCGGTCAGCGCAATAAGGCAATAGTTTTCCGTATTTTTCCTTCATTGCGGGCCAATCCACGCCGTGCATGTTGGGCGCATAAAAGAAGTCACGCATCTGGCGCCAAGCTTCGTTGTAGATTTGCGTCCATTCGGTGCGCAACTCCACCCATTTCTTCATATTCGAGAGGTCAATCGTCTCATCGCCTTCGCCAGATTTTCCTCCACCAGGCATCGGGGCTTTCGGAGCATTAACCACCTTATAACCACGGCCTTCGCGCATCAGCATTTTCGACCCATCAGCAGAGAGTTCGTAGCCCATACCGCCACCTATGTTCGTGACTTTCTTGGACTTGGCATCAAAGAAATTGAGACCTCCACCGTTGCGACCACCAGCCACAAAATACAAACCATCCTCGACCCCCGTCAGGTTCCAATAGCGACCCGCATTGACGGGCAACACCACTACCCTATTGCTGATGCCCTCAAAATCGATTTTCACTTCCTTGGCTTCTTTCTTTTCTTCAGGCTTCGGGCTGTCTTTCTTGCCTTTTTTGGCTGAGGTTCCTGAGCCAGCCGAAGGGCCTTCTTTCTGCTCATCTTTCGATTCTCCAATTTTCACCTCATCGTTTTCAGTAAGGAAAGGCGATGGCGTATCTTTCTGTAAAGTAAGCAGATAAACCTTCGACATATCCGTATAGACGTGGTTCCATTCCAACCAGCCGTAGGTCGGGCGGAAATCGCGCTCGGAGGTGAAATACAGGTACTTGCCGTTCTTGTCGAAGGCAGGTGAAGAGGCATTATACCAACCATCGGTGACGATTTCATCCTTGCCCGAAGCAACATTATAGATATGTATCTGGATGACACTGAAAGTGCTCGGCATAGCGTATGCAATCCAACGGCTGTCGGGCGACCAACAGAATTCGTCCAACTCGCCAGCCAAACTATGCGCCACCTCCGTGACTTTCTTAGTGGCCACATCAACCATATTGATGCGGTTCATCTTGTCATCCCACAATATCTTCTTGCTGTCGGGAGACCAAGCAAGACTGTACTTGTAAGTATCTGAATTCGAGGTTAGTTGGATGGCTTCTTCCTTGCCGTCTTGGGCTTGGATAAAGATTTCATCCTCGCCTGTGCGGTCGCTGATATAGGCGATGTATTTGCCGTCGGGCGACCAAGCCACATTGCGATCGTGGGCGTTGTCACTTTGGGTCAAGTTTCTCGTGATACCCGACTTGACTGGCACCGTCCACACATCGCCACGGGCACCGAAAGCCACTCGCTTGCCATCGGGAGAAATCGTGCTCGAGTTGATGAACTTGCTCGCATCCACATACTTGGTGCGCGTAGATTTGTTGTCGTTGGCCATCTGAACAGGGATGGGATAGATTTTTCCGTCAGTAAGGTTGTAGCGGAACAGTTGGCCGCCATTTTCGTAAACGATGTCCTTGTCGCCGAGCGAGGGCCACTTAATATCATAATAGGTGTAGTCTGTCACCTTTGTGGTCTGCTTGGTGGCTCGGTCATAGCAGAACAGATTCATCGTGCGGTCGCGGTCGGAACAGAAATACACCTTGTTGCCAACCCACATCGGGAAAATGTCCTGCGCGTTATTGTTGGTAATGTTTTCAATCTTCTTCGACTTGAAATCATAAATCCACACATCATCGGCCATACCGCCGCGATAGTATTTCCATGTGCGGAACTCGCGCATCACACGGTTGTATGCAATCTGCTTACCGTCAGGCGAATACGAAATCCATCCGCCTTCGGGCAGAGGCAGTTGCTCGGCCAAGCCGCCGTTGATGTTGGCGATGAAAAGCTGGCCAACAAAGTCATCCCAACTCTCCTTGCGCGAGCGGAAAACGATGGTTTCGTTGTCCTTCCACGCCATGACGATGTTGTTAGGCCCCATGCGGTCGCTGATGTCGTCACGGCCCAAAGTAGGCGTGTAAGTCAGGCGTGTAGGTGTACCACATCCGGGATAAGGCATCACGTAAACCTCTGTGTTTCCGTCATATTGCCCCGTAAAGGCCAAATGTTTGCCATCGGGGGAGAAACGTGCGAACATTTCATAGCCCAGCGGGTCGTTGGTGATTTTGTGGGCGAGGCCGCCCTTGATGTCAACGGAGTACAAATCTCCGCCATAGCTGAACACCACGTCGTTGCCGTGGATAGTCGGGAAGCGCAACATCTTGGCTTCCTCCTGAGCGATTAGGCTGACTGAGCCTAACAGCAAAATTGATAGAAATAAATGCTTGATTTTCATAGGATTAAAATTTAGGATTGTGCTTGCAATGTTTTCAAAAGATTCTTATCACTTATTTGATGCTTTTCTCCGGCACCTCACGCTTGTACTCGATATTGACATTCTCGCCGCTTAACAATTCATCGTCTATCATACACTTCTCCTATTTTTAACCTTGCAAATGTACGATTTTTCTTGAAAAATAAAACTCACCGTTGTTTTCGTCTCGTTTTCGGAAAAGATTGGCATCGCCTGCTTAATATCCTTTCACACTTCCAAGTTGAAATCAAAACGCTTTCATTTCAAAAACCAATCAAGCAATCACCCAATCCGTCAAAGTCTTGGTTTCCGATGAGAAATTCAGCCCTGCTTTCACCACTTGTCGGCCTTCGGTCTGGTAGGCGATGGCATAACCCTTATTGTCAATCTGTTCCAAAGCGCTTTTCGCCGTCCCGTTCACCTTCAACTCCATAACATACACCGTATCGGGCATATAAACCACCATATCAATACGGCCTCCAGCGCATTTCACTTGGGTCTTGACATAAATGTTTAACATTGTGAAAATCAAATAGAACGACCATTCATAGAAACCTTCGGCGTTGGAAACATCCTCCAATTTCTTCTTAAAGCCCTCAATGTAAGGCAGGCTGGCCAAGTAGGACTGCATCTCCCTCAAAGCGAGGTCGAGGTCTTTCGCTTTCAAAGCCCTCCAAAACTTCAGGGCAAATCCCGTCTGCACCTCAAAGCCCTCCAATCCTATATAGGTGGGCAACAATCCGTCGGCAAAGCCCACGCGCACCTCTTGGTTCGGGATGGAGAGTTTATAGAGTTGCGATTCGCGCTCATAGTCCTTAATGGTCAGATAACCACTTTGATAGAGCAGCGGCAATGCGGTCGTCATAGCCTCGGTTGGCCTGTCGAAAGCCGTAGAAGGCACCTCAATGTCGTCCATCGCAGTAATGTCGGTGCGGAAATGCTGCATCTGCTTAATCAAAAATGACGGTGTGCCACTCTCAAACCAAAACGAGCCTAAATCACGCTGCTGAAAGGACTTCAACAAACTAAATGGGTTGTAAACACCTTCTGAATCACGCGAAAAATGATAGCCATCGTACTGCAATTTCAATTTTCTGTGCATTTCGTCCTCAGAACACCCGTAAGCCTCAGCCATACGCCCAATGTCATCGGCCATAATGGAATCCAATTCGTTTTCCGTGATGCCGCAGATGGTGGAAAACGCAGGATCCATCGACACATTCGCCAAATTGTTGATGGTGGAGAAGATGCTCAACTGACTGAACTTAGTGATGCCCGTGATGAAACAGAACTTGATCATCGACTCGTTGGCCTTCAGTTGGACGTAAAACTCCTGCATCACATCACGCAATGCGTCAAGCAATTCCTTGTCGTGAAGTCTGTCAAGCAACGGGGCATCGTATTCATCAATGACGACCGCCACCTGCTTGCCTGTCTGCTCGTATGCGCGACGAATCAGCCCGTCAAGCCTGCCTCCGGGCGAAGTTTCGTATGCTCCCCTGCCATATTTATCGCAATACGGCTCCAAGATGCGAAACAGCACATTCCTCAATTCCTCGGCAGAAGGCTGTCTTTTGGCACGACTCAAATCCAAATGGATGACGGGATATGCCACCCAATCTTTTTCCAACTGATTGATTTTCAAGCCATCGAACAATTCCTTCTCGCCAGCGAAATAGGAATGTAAAGTCGACGACAGCAACGATTTCCCGAATCTTCGGGGACGGCTGAGGAACACAAATTTCGCGTATTGTTGCAGTTTCCACACCAAATCGGTCTTGTCCACATAAACGTAACCGCCCTTGATGATTTCCGAAAACGTTTGAATACCAATCGGATAGCGTCTTTCTAAAAAGGTATTGTCTGCCATAGCCTTTGACTTTGGCTGCAAAGATAAAAAGATTTGGCTAAAACCTAACCGATTATAATGATTTTTTTGCATCAATCCTCACCCGCCGCAAATCCAGCAAATTAGTGGGATTGCTGCCCATATTTTGCACCCTTTTGTTCACGAAACGAAGCACCTCGTCATAGAACAAAACCACCACGGGCGCGTCCTGCATCATCAGGCTATCCATCTCGGTATAATATTGGGCGCGTTCTTGCAAGTCGTTGCAAAGCAAGGCTTTGTCATAGAGTTTGTCATATTTTGGATTGGTGTAATGCGTGTAATTCGGTCCAGCAGGAGCAAAGTTGGAAGTCGTGAACAGCGAAAGGTAATTTTCCGCATCTGGATAGTCGGCCACCCAAGAAGAGCGGAAAAACTGCAAACTTCCGTTGCTTCTCATACTGCGCATCGTGGCGGGCGGCATCACCTCCATCTTGCATTGCAGCCCGATTTGTTCCACTTGGCTTTGCACAAACTTCCCGATGTCGGCATAGTCGGCAACGGTGGAGAGTTGCAGCAGATAGCCTTCCAAATGGTTTTCAGCCACCAAACGTTGGGCGCGTTTCAGGTCGTAACCATAGCCGATGGTCGGGCTGTGACCGGGCAGACCAGCGGGAATCATACCGCCCGTGCCGGGTTCGCCGATGCCGTTGCGCAAGTAACGCAACATCTTCTCGCGGTCGATGCAAAGACTGACAGCCTGACGCAAGGCACGAGCGCGGTCGGGACCAAGCGGGTCGTTGGGGTCGATGAAGAAGGAGAAATATTCGGTGTTCAGATACGGCTCGGTTATCAGCTCGATTTTGTCCTCGTACTTTTGGCGCAGTTGGCCGTCGTAGGTCAAAAGTTCGTCCTTGTAACGTGCATCGATGCCCGACATAAAGTCGAACTTGCCTTTGATGAACTCTAAAAACGCCACTTGCTTATCAATCAGGAAGCTGACGGAAACAGCATCAATATAAGGCAACCTCTCCCCTGTCGCGTCGCGCTCAAAATAGTTGGGATTCTTGCGGAAAACCAACTTCACGCCTTCCTTCCAATACTGGAAATGGAACGGTCCCGTCCCCACCGGATGGCTGCGGAAGTTATCTCCGTAATACTCAACGGCTTCCTTCGGAACGACTGAGGCGTAAGTCATAGACAAAATGCCCAAAAATGGCGGAAACGGCTTCGACAATTCGATTTGGAAAGTGGAGTCGTCCAAAGCCGTGAAAGCATATTGGCCTTCATCTTGTTTGACGGACGAAAAAATCCACATTCCGGGCGAACTCAACTGCTTGTCCACCACGCGGTTGAAGGAATAGACAAAGTCTTCTGCGGTCACAAAACGAGAAGTCGGCGTTTCGACAGGCTCAACGGCCTTGTCCCCACCGTTTTTTGAAGGTCCCTGAGCTTGTCGAAGGGCCGCCCCTTCAAAACATTCATCCTCGTGGAATTGAACATCATTCCGAAGATGAAAAGTGTAAACCAATCCATCCTCGCTAATTTCCCACGACTTGGCCACCATCGGGACGAGGTTCATCTTGTCGTCGAAGGCTACAAGGCTGTTAAACACCTGGTTACAAGCCCAGATATGGGGCAAGTCCTTGGCATAAATCGGGTCGAGGGTGAGGATACCTGCGCTTTCGTTATACTTGAAAATGGACAATCCATCCTCTGAATCTTGGCGTTTGCCGCAAGAAACCATCAACAACACGGATAATATGCCGATTAACAACTTTCGCATAATACTTTTAACTACGGATTTCACAGATGAAACGGATTGGGTTACATCATACAGCAAACAATCTGTAAAATCCGTGCAATCCGTAGTTTATAATCACTTGACTTTGAATCCTATAACTTCAGGATGCAGATTATTCAAATACTTGTTATAGTCGAGGTCGTTCTTGTCTTGTTCTTTCTCCAAGGCGAGGTCAAGCACCTGCATCATATTCTCCACATAATGGAAGTTCAGTCCGCTGATGTAATCCTCCTTGATGTCCTTGATATCGTGCTCGTTATCAATGGAAAGGATGAGATCGGTCACGCCGTTGCGCTTAGCGGCCAGAATCTTTTCCTTCACGCCGCCCACGGGCAAAACGCGACCACGCAACGTGATTTCGCCCGTCATAGCCAACTGGCCTTTCACCTTGCGTTGGGTGAAAGCGGAAGTCAAGGCAGTGAGCATAGTGATACCCGCCGAGGGGCCATCCTTGGGCGTTGCTCCTTCGGGAATATGGACGTGGACATTCCAAGCGTCAAACACGTCAGGATTGATGTTGAGTTGCGAAGCGTGCGCCTTGATGAACTCGTAGGCGATGGTTGCGCTCTCCTTCATCACCTCGCCAAGGTTGCCGGTCAAAGAAAGATGTCCGCCACCGCGACTCAAACTGACTTCGATGGAGAGAATTTCGCCGCCCACTTGCGTCCAAGCCAAACCCGTGGCAACGCCAGGAATAGTATGCTTCACCTCGTCCTCGTCGTGGTGCATTGGAACGCCCAGCACCTTCCTCAGTTCTTCCTTGGTAATTTTCTTGTCAAATCCCTCTCCCACAACGACTTGCTTGGCGCGATAACGCATCAAGTCACCGATACGGCGTTCCAAATTACGCACACCAGCCTCACGGGTGTAGTCCTCAATAATGTGCATCACAATCTCCTTTGAAATAGCGATTTGCTTGCTGTCGAGGCCGTGTTCCTTCATCTGCTTGGGAATCAGGTGGCGTTTGGCGATTTCGTATTTTTCCTCGCGCAAGTAGCCGCTCAAGTCGATGATTTCCATACGGTCGCGCAGGGCGGGATGGATGGTCGCAAGGTTGTTGGCCGTGGCGATGAAAAGGATTTTCGAGAGGTCGTAATCCAGCTCGATGAAGTTGTCGTAGAAGGTATTATTCTGCTCAGGGTCAAGGATTTCCAAAAGCGCAGCTTGCGGGTCGCCACTGATGTTGTTGCCGCTCACCTTGTCAATTTCGTCAAGAACAAAAACTGGATTTCCCGACTTCACCTTGCGCAAATTCTGGATGATACGGCCTGGCATAGCACCGATGTAAGTTTTCCTGTGGCCGCGCAGTTCCGATTCGTCGCGCACGCCACCAAGTGACATTCTGACATATTTTCGGTTCAAAGCCCTTGCGATGGACTTGCCCAAGGAAGTTTTGCCCACACCGGGAGGCCCGACAAGACACAAAATCGGGGCTTTCATATCCTGTCGCAACTTCAGCACGGCCAAATGCTCTATGATTCTGTCTTTCACCTTGTCCAAACCGAAATGGTCGGCATCGAGGATGCGCTGGGCGTGTTTCAGGTCGAAATTGTCTTTCGTGAACTCCTCCCAAGGCAGGTCAACCAAATACTGCAAATAGTTCAACTGAATGCCATATTCGCTCGATTGCGGATGGGTGCGCTCCAACTTTTTCAGTTCCCGATCGAAGACTTCAGCCACTTCTTTCGACCACTTTTTCTTCTCAGCCTTTTCTTTCAACTCCTTGACATCCTGTTCATTAGGATTGCCACCCAATTCCTCTTGAATGGTCCGCAACTGCTGGTTGAGGTAATATTCGCGCTGCTGCTTGTCCATATCGTCGCGCACCTTGCTCTGGATTTGCTGCTTCAGTTCAAGCATCTGTTTGGCCTCGGTCAGCACCGAAAGAAGCCCCTTGGCCATTTCGTTGAGGTTGCGCGACTCCAAAATCCCTTGACGCACAGGTAGTTCGGCCTCGATGTTGCTGGCCACGAAATTGAGCAAAAACACAGGGTCATCAATGCTCTTGATGGCAAAACCTGCCTCTTGCGACAAATTGCGCGAGCGAGGAATGACCTGAATGGCCAAATCCCTGACCGACTGCAACAAAGCATCGAACTTGCGCGATGTAGGCACGTCCTCCGAAGCCGCGTAAGGTATCACGGCGGCCTTCATATAAGGCTCATTTTGAATGGGTTCCACCACTTCAAAACGTCGAATTCCTTGAATAATGACCGTGACGCTACCATCGGGCATCTCAAACGATTTGAGAATTTGGGCCGACACGCCGACCTTGTACAAATCGTCGAGAACAGGCTCGTCGACATTCGACTCCTTTTGCGCGATAACGCCGATGGGCTTGCGTTTGCGGTTGTATTCCTTCACCAACTGGATTGATTTTTCGCGCCCCACGGTGATGGGAATGACCGTGCCCGGATAAAGCACCGAATTGCGCAAGGGCATAATGGGCAATTCTTCTGGAACGGATTCATTATGACCGAGTTGGCCCTGCTCGATGGTCAGGACGGGAATAAACTCGGCATCCGTGTCAATCATATCTGAAAACAATACGGGTTCAACTTTATAACTCATAAAACACTTTCGTTTATGGCGACAAATTGTCAGTTAGCCGCCGTTTCACACCTTATTATATATGTGGCGCAAAGATACGACAATAATAATGCCAAGGCACAAAAAAAGCCCTCGCGATTGGCAAGGGCTTCCCTTTTTCGGTTGCGTCCAACTTACTTAGCTTCCTTCTTCTCGAAGAATTTCTTGTACTTGTTGTTGAACTTATCCACACGACCGGCGCTGTCGACGAGTTTCATCTTGCCGGTGTAGAAGGGATGTGACGCGCTGGAGATTTCCAATTTCACCAACGGATATTCGTTGCCGTCTTCCCACTTGATGGTTTCCTTGGTGTTGATGGTCGAGCGCGACAAGAAGGTCACGTCGTTTGACATATCTTTGAAAACAACCAGTCTGTAATTCTTAGGGTGAATGTCTTTTTTCATCGCTTACTTTCCTTTTGATTTTGAGCCGCAAAAGTACGACATTTTATTGGAATGGCAATCGGTTTCGGAAAAAAAAATTACGCCAAATTTCAACATATTGTTTATCAATATTTTACAATACACTACAAGTTTCTATCGCGAAGAACACACCGCCCTGACAGACATACCCGCTTCACGGCTAAAGTCGTAAATGTCGTAGTCATCTATGCTGAGAGTGAACCTGAAGCCTTTCACGCCGTCAGGTAAGGTTTTGTTAAGCGTACTCGACCAATAGCAGCCATCGTCACCAACGATGCGGGAATCATCGTCCCGGCGGCTACTCACAGCGGGCAAGAAGATACTGTTGCCATTACGCGCGGTAAACAAGCAACCGTTCACGCCGTTTATTGTAGTCCAAGTATGGCTGCATTTTCTCAACAGCTCGACCCATTGGTTATAGGTCGGAGTACACCAACCTTCACCCCAATTGGCTGTGGCGGCATCGTCACTCGCCAGCAAAGATTTCAAATTGTCCGTGAAGCCATTGAAACCGAAATCCGATTGACTGCAATACTTTGTGAGTTGGTTGTAATCGCCTTTGCTATACAAATAGGTGCTCCAATTGTAGGTGGTCTTCGGCGTAGTTTCGCCCCAAGCGAAGTAATCGCCGTAACTTTCGGGATTCTCGGCTCCCACATTGCAAGTCGCCCACATCGTGCCGCTCGGCAAGCCGAGGTCGATGTAATCGCGGCCGTTGTAAGAGCCGTTACCACTATTGTGTTTTTTGCATCCTGCGGCGCAAAGCAATGCTATTGATAGGATTAGGGCTGCTATGGTTTTTGTGAGGTTTTGCATAAGTTTTAACTTCATTTTTATTATTGATGGATTTCCAAGAACTTAAACCCATTAAAATGTATCATATGCTCGGGACTATCAGCTATCCAAACCTCTGTTTCCCAAGCAATTTCCGTCACCCATTTCCTAAACTCCTTCTTATCAAGGAAGCAAGTCACAAAAACAGGAATGGCAGTGCATTTTTCCATTTGCTTTTTCAGTTTCCTTACTCGGATTTCGCTCATCGGCCCAGCACTATGAACAGCTTCCATCAAAAACAACAGATTTTTTTCACGGCAATATGCAACAACATCAGGTAATTCTTCGTGCTCCAAAGAAAAGAAACCAATTTGTTTTAGGACTTCACTGTTTTTGTAGAGGAATTTATCGGAAGTATCGCCAATATATAACACTTCAGCACCCAGGCCAAACCTCGTTAGAAAGTCCTCAACAATACACTTTTGAAGCACATTATGCTCCCCCGCCGATAGTTCTAATTCAACACCCGAAGGCAGTTTTACAGGTATCTTCTCCAAATTCCTTTTCCGTTCCAGTTCATCTTTTAGAAGTTCAACCTGTTTCTTGTATTTGACCAAACTTTTCTTCCATTTTGTTGTACCATAACATTTAATCAAATCGGCAAACAATGGATTCAACGCATATCCTCGAGTTGGGTTGTTCGTCGCTTGTGAGTCAAAAGAGGATGAGTTTAGCACAATTCTGGCTTGCACGGGTAGAAGCAAATCTTTTCGACGAATATCATCATACGAACCTGAAGAAATGTATTCACCATAGTTTGCATTTTCGTAAGCGATGATTTCTCTTGTGGTGAGGAAACGATTATCAGAAGCAGATTTCGCCTCGGCAAATTCTGTTTTAATGTCTCCTACAGCCAAACAAGCCATAGCCATCTTTTCCAATCTCCTTGGGGTTCCATTTACGGGAATGCCAACTTCTCCCAAGATATCCAGCATTGAGAATATCAACGACTTGACAACATCTGTTTTGTTTCCTGTCAATTGTATTTCCATAAGTCAATCAAACAAGGTTAATGGTACTGCTTTCTCAAATATTTCTTCCTCGCTTTTCGTCGGCAAAGCGAAGGTTTCTTTTATCTGCAAAGCCAGCTGATAGGCAAACAAAGGCGGAACAGCATTCCCAATCTGGTTGAACTGCTTGATTTCTGTGCCAGTAAACTCAAACCAGTCCGGGAAACTTTGCAAGCGGGCAGCTTCCCTAACCACAAGTCTTCTCCTCCTGCCATCTTTTAATTTAACCCGCTGCATATCGCTGGTGCAACCTGCCAAATTCCTGCAAGTTAGCGTACGAGCTGGACGGTCAAGATAAAGATCGCGTGGATTGATGCAATCGGATTTCTTTTCATATATGGCAATATATTCATCTTGCCGAGGCGTCAATATTTTGCTCTCATCTTGAATGGTGTCAATCAAATCACCAATCGCTTCTCCGACTGTAACTTTTTTCTGACGCATCGCTGGAAATCGGAATTTAGATTTATGTCCCACAACAATCATCCTTTCACGATTTTGAGGCACGCCATAGTTTACCGCGTTAAGACATTTGAACTCAACCATATAACCAAGTTTCGCCAATGCATCTCTTATAAGGTCAAAATACCACTTGTGGGAATAAGCCAAATTGCGAACGTTCTCGAACAGGAAAACTTTAGGTTGTATCCGCTTTACGGCATCTATAAAAATCGGGAAGCCATCACGAGCATCTTCCATCCCTTTTTGATTGCCGAACACACTGAAAGGCTGACAAGGAGGTCCACCTATTACAATATCTGCCTCGGGATATTCGAAACCCACTGCCAACTTTTGATGATAGCACCTACCCGTCAAATTCTTATTATATGTGTTAACGGCGTTCTCTTCAAACTCGTATCCAATCGTCACGTATCCAGCAGCTTCAAAGCCCAATGACAAACCACCGCAACCCGCAAAAAGATCAATCACCTTGGCAGATTCCGTGATTACTGGACGCAGTATATAATTCAAATTTGCTTTATACATAGTCGGTTGCAAAAGTACGCTTTTTTCCAACAACATAATTCTATTCTGTCACAAATTGTGGCCATTGACATTGGAAATTGCAAAATGCAGCATCAAAAACCTGCATACGCAACACACAAAGCCGCAACTTTCACTATATTTGCACGACGAGGAACGTTCCTTCTTCCTTATCGATTTGCCCTGCCGTGCAGATATGGTGGAGAATATGGCCATCGACAAAATCATCCGCTATAATGATTCTTATGGAGCCGTTGATTTCACCAAAGATTTCACTAAAGATTTCACTAAAGACTTCATAAAAGAAAACGAAGCGGAACTAACTGAAAGACAGAAAGAAATACTCCTTATTTTAGCCGAAGACAACACACTTTCTTCCCCAAAGATTTCCCTAAAGATTTCCCTAAAGAAATCTGTTACGAGTCGTACCGTAAAAACAGATTTATCTAATCTTCAGAAGAAAGGAATTATCCTGCACAAAGGTGGTCGTAAAAACGATTACTGGCAACTGCTTTTCTTGCCAATGGAATGATTCATTGGCACTCTCAAACCCCTTCTATTCCTTAGAAAAACCTAAATATTTCAAAAAAGGTTCAACAGATGGTTTTATTTACTATCTTTGCAGCAAAATACGAGCAACAAACTTAATCAACAAATTATAAACCAATAAATTAAACAACAATCAGTAATGAAACAGGCTTTTAATTTCAACGCAGGTCCCTGCGTACTGCCCAAACAGGCTATCGAAAGCACCGTCAAGGCGCTCTATGATTTCGACAACACCGGCATCGGCATCGCCGAGATTTCTCACCGCACTCCGGGTTGGGAGCGCATCATGGCTGAGACCCGTCAGCTGTGGCGCGACCTCCTCAACATCCCTGAGGAGTACGAAGTCCTCTTCCTCGGTGGTGGCGCCAGCACCCAATTCTTCACCGTGCCCGCCAACCTGATGAAGACCAAGGCTGCCTATCTCCAGACCGGCGTCTGGGCCAAGAAGGCCGCCAAGGAAGCCAAACTGTTCGGTAAGGTTGAGATCGTCGCCTCTTCAGAGGAAAAGACCTACACCTATATTCCTAAAGGCTATACCATCCCGACGGATGCCGACTACTTCCACATCACGACCAACAACACCATCTACGGCACTGAGATCAAGTACGACATGGACTGCCCCATCATGCTCGTCGCTGACATGAGCTCCGACATCATGAGCCGTCCCGTCGACGTGAAGAAGTACGGCCTCATCTACGGTGGCGCCCAGAAGAACGTCGGCCCTGCTGGCGTGACCTTCGTCATCGTGAAGAAGAGCATCCTCGGCAACATCGGCGACCGCGCCTACATGAACCCGCTGCCGACGATGGTCGACTTCCGCACCCATGCCGCTGAGGAAGCCAAGAACATCAGCATGTTCAACACCCCGCCCGTACTGCCCATCTTCATGATGCACGAAACCCTCGTGTGGCTGAAGGACACCATCGGTGGCGTCGAGGCTATGAACAAGATCAACACCAAGAAGTCCAACATGCTCTACGAAGAAATCGACCGCAACAGCATGTTCGTCGGCACCGCCGAGAAGGAAGACCGTTCCATCATGAACCACTGCTGGGTGATGGCCCCCGGTTACGAGGACAAGCAAGACGCCTTCATGGCCTTCGCCAAGGAGCGCGGCATGGTCGGCATCAAGGGTCACCGCAGCGTCGGTGGTTTCCGCGCCAGCCTCTACAACGCCTGCCCGATTGAGGCCGTCGAAGCCCTCGTCCAGTGCATGCAAGATTTCGAAAAAGCCAACAAATAATAAGGAGAAACGAAATGAAAGTATTAGTTGCAACTGAGAAGCCTTTTGCCAAGATCGCCGTTGACGGCATACGCGAAGTCGTTGAGAAGAACGGCTATGAACTGGCTCTTTTGGAAAAATATACCGATGTCAATGACCTCTACAAGGCCGTTGCCGATGCCGACGCTTTAATCGTGCGCAGCGACAAGGTGACGAAGGAAGTCATCGACCACGCCAACAACCTGAAGATCGTCGTCCGTGCCGGCGCCGGTTACGACAACCTCGACCTTGAGGCTTGCACCGCCAAAGGCATCGTGGCCATGAACACCCCCGGCCAAAACAGCAACGCCGTAGCCGAACTCGTCATGGGTATGCTGGTCTACGCCGTCCGTAACTTCTACAACGGCAAGAGCGGCAGCGAACTGATGGGCAAGAAGCTCGGCCTGCTGGCCTTCGGTAACGTGGGTCGCAACGTGGCCCGCATCGCCAAGGGCTTTGGCATGGAAGTCTATGCTTTCGACGAATTCGTCCCCGCTGAGAAGATTGAAGAAGCTGGCGTTCACGCCGTCGCCAACCGCGACGCCCTCTTCGAGACCTGCGACGTGGTCAGCCTGCACATCCCGGCCACTGCCGAGACCAAGCAGAGCATCAACTACGCTGTGGTGAACAAGATGCACAAAGGTGGCATCCTCGTCAACACCGCCCGTAAGGAAGTCATCAACGAGCCTGAACTGCTCAAGCTGATGGCCGAGCGCACCGACCTCAAGTACATCACCGACATCATGCCCGATGCCGACGCCGAGTTCAAAGCCTTCGAAGGTCGCTACTTCGCCACGCCCAAGAAGATGGGTGCCCAAACAGAAGAAGCCAACATCAACGCAGGTTTGGCCGCTGCCAACCAGATTGCCGATTTCTTCAAGACCGGCAACAAGCGCTTCCAAGTGAACAAATAATTTTATGAATTGCGAAAGACACCGCAAGCCTGTCTTGTGGTGTCTTTTCCTTAATTGTCTGATAATGATTCCGGAAACCACAAAACCCACCAATTTCTTCAAATTCGAGGGACTCCGCATTTACCATAAGTCCGTCGACTTCACCAATGCCATCCTTTCCCTCAACAACAACGCCCTAACAGCCGCCCAAACATTACTCGCCAATCGTTTCTTCGACGAAGCGGGACAGATTTCGACCAACATCATCGAAGGTGCCGCGCTCTCAAAAACTGAATTCACCGATTGTTTGCAGAAAGCCAAACAGAACATCGGCAAATGCGTGATGTTCTGCTCTTTAGCCTCGAAGCAACACCTCATCGACGATACACAAGAGAACGACATCCGCAACGAACTGATGGAACTCACCAAGATGATCGGCGCTCTGATTATCTCTTTTCAGAAACATGAATCAGTCAATAACCCAGAAGTCTGACTGTCAACAACAAACAAAAGAATCAACATCTAAAACCTAATACAATGTCAGTTATCAAACCGTTCAAAGGATGGCGTCCTGGCGTGGACATCGTCCAAAAACTGGCCTCCCGCCCTTACGATGTGCTGAACACCGAAGAAGCCCGCAAGGAATGTGAAGGCAACCCCTACAGCCTGCTCCATGTGACCAAGGCCGAAATCGACCTGCCCGAAGGACACAAGGACAGCGACCTCGAAACCTATCTGAAAGTCGTTGAGAACTTCAACAGTTTCAAGGATTTCGGATGGATCAAGCAAGACCAAGAGGAAAAACTCTACATCTATGCCCAAAGCATGAACCCCACCGACGCCAACGCCCACTGGCAGTATGGCATCGTGGCCTGCGCCTACAGCGAAGACTATGTGAACAAGGTCATCAAGAAGCACGAACTGACCCGCAAGGACAAAGAGGAAGACCGCATGAAGCACGTCCGCCTCACCAACGCCAACGTGGAACCCGTGTTCTTTGCCTACCCTGCCGTCGCCGAAATCGATGCCATCGTGAGCAAAATCACCGCTGAGAAGCCGATTTACGACTTCATCGCCAAGGAAGACGGCTTCGGCCATCGCTTCTGGATCATCGACGACAAGGCCACCATCACCCGCTTGGTTGAACTGTTCGACAAGAAGGTTCCGGCCATGTACATCGCCGACGGTCACCACCGTAGTGCTGCTGCAGCCCTCGTCGGCCAGGAAAAGAAAGAGAAGAACCCTGCCCACACCGGCAAGGAGGAGTACAACTACTTTATGACCGTCATCTTCCCCGACAACCAGTTGAACGTCATCGACTACAACCGCGTCGTGAAAGACCTCAACGGCCTTAGCACCAAGGACTTCTTCAAGGCTTTGCAAGAGAACTTCGACATCGAATGTAAGTGCAACTGCACCAAGGACGGCGGCAAGTGCAACTGCGAGTTCCCCTGCCACTGCGAGTGCGACACCGAGTACAAGCCCAACAAGCTCCACAACTTCTCGATGTACATCGAGGGCGTGTGGTACAGCCTGACCGCCAAACCCGGCACCTACAACGACAACGATCCCATCGGTGTGTTGGACGTTACCATCCTCAGCAACCTTGTCTTGGACAAGATTTTAGGCATCAAGGACCTCCGCACCGACAAGCGCATCGACTTCGTTGGCGGTATCCGTGGCCTCGGCGAGCTGAAGCGTCGTGTGGACAGCGGTGAGATGAAGGTCGCCTTCGCGCTCTATCCTGTGAGCATGAAGCAAATCATCGACATCGCCGACACCGGCAACATCATGCCTCCCAAGACCACTTGGTTTGAGCCTAAACTGCGCTCGGGACTTGTTATCCACACTTTGGATTGATAAGGACACGAGACAATATGACACGGGACGCGAGACATTGAGCCTCGCGTCCCGATTTGTTTTTATGCGTCAAACTAATCAGAAAAACTGCACCACCTCATCCAACGGCCTATGCTCAGGTTGCCGTGGCTCACCCGACCTGTAGCCCAATGAGATGACCGCCATAATCGCTTCGTTTTCAGGGATGTTGAAAAGTTCGCGAAGCGCATCGGAATCGCGCATTCCCATGATGAGTGAGTCGAAGCCTTTGGAGCGGGCCTTCAGGATGAAATAGGCATTGCTGAGGCCGTTGTCGTAGGCACCCCAGCCGTCGCCCACCTCGTTGGTCTGCTCGCCACGGAAGAAGCCCGACTTGCCTTTCTCGTATGTGGAGACAATCAACACGGGCGCTCCAGCGATGTTCTGCTTGTTGCGCTCACCTACCAGATTCGACACTGCCTCGACTTTCTCCGGACTCATGGCCACATAGTATTTCGATGGCTGTTGGTTAGCCCACGAGGGAGCCTCTTGTGTTGCAATAAGCAACTCTCTCACCTCGGCTTCGCTGATGGTCTTGGTGGCATCGTAGCTGCGGACACTTCTGCGAGTGGCCAACACTTCATCGAAGGAAACCGCATTGGCAACGGCTGCTTCATTGTTGTTTTCGTTTTTGTTCGAGCAGCCCGTTAGCATCAAGAATGCCAAAACTGCCGAAAAAAGTAAGTTTGATTTTTTCATGTTTTGACTATTTAGGGGTTAATTTTCGGGACAAATGTAGGAAAAAAACATTACCACAGCGGCAAAAAATGTACTTTTGCAAAACAAAACCATGGACAAGCAACCCGTCAATATCACCCAAAACCTCATCAAGCACTTCGCAAACTATTTGCGGTTAGAGCTTTCGCTGTCCGACAACAGTGTGGAAGCCTATTGCCACGATGTCCACTTGTTTTTGCAATACCTTGAAAACCAATGTTTTTCTACTGAAACCAACGCCATCAAGCAGGACACCATTGAGAATTTCTTCGCTTATCTTTATGATTTGAACATCGGTGCCACATCGCAAGCGCGAATCCTTTCGGGACTGAAGTCGTTTTGGCGTTACCTGCTCCAAGAAAACCTCGCCGAGACCGACCCAACCGTGCTCATTTCCTCCCCCTCTTTAGGCCGCCACCTGCCCGAAGTATTGACTTACAAAGAAATCCAAAAAATGCTCGACAACATCGACCTGAGCCAGCCCAATGGTCACCGCAACAAGGCCATGATTGAGGTGATGTACGGCTGCGGCCTGCGTGTTTCGGAACTCATTGGGATGAAAATCAGCGATATATATCAAAACGACGGATTCCTACGCATTTTTGGCAAAGGTAGCAAGGAAAGGCTCGTGCCCATCGGCGAAAGCAGCCTGAAAATCCTGTTCCAATACATCGAAGGCGCACGTTTGCATGCCACGCCAAAACCCAAATTCACTGACACGGTTTTCCTCAACAGCCGAGGCACGGGATTGACACGCCAGATGGTCTTCTTGATTGTCAAGGAGTTGGCGGAGAAAAACGGCATTACCAAAACCATCAGTCCGCACACATTCAGGCATAGCTTTGCCACACATTTGCTTGAAGGCGGTGCCAACCTGCTTGCCGTACAACAAATGCTCGGCCATGCCAGCGTGAGCACAACGGAAATCTATACGCATATTTCCGATGAACTGTTGCGGGATACTTTGACGACTTATCATCCGAGATTCAAAATGAAATAAACTTGCGCTATGGAAAAAAGTCATGGTAAAGACGACAAGCGTTTCCTCCTCAGTCTCATCAGCGAGGGCGAGCACCAGCAACAGGACTTCAAATATCGGGTTGACGACGCCCGCAAGTTGGCCCACTCCGTTTCTGCCTTCGCCAACACCGATGGAGGTCGGCTGCTTATCGGCGTGCGCGACGACGGCCATCTCTCTGGCGTCCGTTCCGAGGAGGAGATTCATATAATGCGACTGGCGGCTTCCAAATACTGCCAGCCCAAAGCAATCGTCGAGTTCGACACATATCACGCCGAGGGACGCACCATCGTCGTGGCTACAGTGCCGCCATCCGACCAGAAGCCCATTTGTGCCCAAGATGAGGACGGGCACATGCGCGCCTATATCCGTATCAACGACGAAAACATTGTAGCCTCGCCCGTCTTGTTTGCGCTATGGCGAGAATCGCAACGGCCACAAGGGGCGATGATTCCCTATAACGACGACATTCGCAAGCTGCTTGAGGTGATGCAGGGCGAGCAAACACTCAACCAAATCGTCCGCCAAGCCAAGCTCCCCCGCCACAAGGTCATCACTCTTTTGGCCCACCTTATCCGCTTCGACACGGTGAAATGGTACTATTCGGAGAAGGAGTTTGTCTTTGGATTAGGGTGATAACCATTGCAACGAAAAAAAAATTATTTTTGCAATCGAAAACAATCCATACAAATTCATTTTTCCACCATGTACACTACAAACTTCAATTTCCTGAAAAACCTCCGCCCCGACCGTTTCTTCCTCATGGCCGGTCCATGCGTAATTGAGGACGAGACCTCGCCCCTCTTCATTGCCGAAACCTTGAAAAACGTCTGCCAAAAATTGGATATTCCCTTGGTTTTCAAAGGTTCATACCGTAAGGCCAACCGCTCAAAGCTGGACTCTTTTACGGGCATCGGCGACGAAAAAGCCCTGAAAGTGCTACAAAAAATCGGCAAAGAGTTTGAACTTCCCGTGGTGACAGACATCCACGCTGCCGAAGAAGCATCAATGGCCGCCGAATATGTTGATATTCTGCAAATTCCGGCTTTCCTCTGCCGCCAAACCGACCTCCTTGTGGCCGCCGCCAAGACGGGAAAAACTGTCAATATCAAGAAAGGGCAGTTTCTTTCGGGCGAGGCGATGGGCTTTGCCGTCGAAAAGGTCAGGCAGTCAGGCAACGACAAGGTCATGCTCACGGAACGTGGCTCCATGTTCGGCTATCAGGATTTGGTGGTGGATTACAGGAATATCGCCGCAATGCAGAAGTTTGAAGTACCTGTCATTCTTGATGTTACGCACTCCTTGCAGCAACCCAATCAAAGTAGCGGCGTTACTGGCGGTAAGCCTGAATTGATTGGCTTAATTGCCAAGGCAGGTATCGCGGCTGGTGCTGATGGTATCTTCATGGAGGTACACCCAGAGCCGAAAAAAGCCAAGTCAGACGGCGCAAACATGCTACGCTTAGACTTGGCTGAAAATCTTCTGAACCAATTGGTTAGAATCAAAGAGGCCGTCACTTCGTCCTCATGTTGACAATCTGTCCTGTTTCCGGGTCAAACACCAACTTCGCATTCGACAAAGGAGCCGTCAACAAGACGCCCAACTGATTGACAATCAACCGTTCTTCCAACAAAGTGCGTCCGTCGAAAACCACCCTTACATTCGCCATCTCAGGAAGGCGGTAAAACACCTTGTTTTCATAAGAAATGGATTCCACCGCTGACTGGCTCGGGGCATTGATTGCCGCAGTCGTATTCAGCGGCAAAGTCTGGACAGTAATCATGTTACCTTTTCCTCCCGTGCCCACCGTCAAGCCGTCGGTTTCGGAAAACTTGGCCACAGTTTGCATCGCAACTTCCTTATTTGGAATTACATACACCGTCTTCACCACCTTTTTTGAGACACGCTTTCCTAACAGCAAACTCGTGTACTCCTTCTCCATTTCGTCCAATTTCTGATACATGGCACTAAAAGTTTCCGGATTTTGGGCCATCTCGACATCTCCAGAAATCAGATAGAACTTCGCTTTGCGGACTTCCTCAATCTTGTCAGCCACTTCCTTGGCTAACTGCGCATTGGTTTTCCCAGCCGACATCAAGCCGATGAAACCCGTTTTTTCGTCAGTCTTTTCAGGGCAACATTTAGGCATCTCCATTTTGGTTGAAGGCTTTACTTCCTCATTTTCAGAAGGTTCACCAATGCCTACGCTACGGATAATTCCGTTAGGAAGCAAATCAAATTGTGCCTTGTTTCCGCCTCTCACGGTGGCAAGAGCAACAAAAAACGTCGCGCTCGGGTCAGGGCAGGCCTCTGTGGTCACCTTTACATCAAGTAGTTGAAACTCAGTGGTTTCATATTCAACATAATCCTCCAATTCCAAATACTTTGAAGCATAGTCGCTGAGCGGGCCTTTCATAAACTCAGTCTCCTCGATGAGGAAATCCAGTCTCAGCATGGTCTGAGGCAGGGAATAATAGAGGCCGTTCTGCTGTCCCGGGTTGACATTCTTGGCGAAAGTCGTGGTGAATTGGGCACGGAGCGAACCTCCCACAAAGGTCAAAGCCAAAAGCAAAAGTGCGGTTTTTGTAGCAATTCTATTCATTTCTGTAAGGTTTAAATTCAAACTTCAAAAATACAAATTTTTCGGCAATCCCGTCATTTTGAGGATGTTTTTTCCTTTCTGCTGAAAACCAACAACGACAAGAAAGTCAGCAAACCATTGATAATCAATATCTCAAACCCGATTCGATAACCTCCGAACAATTGAGGCGAATACATCTTCAGAAAATAACTGACCACTGGTGACGCAACGGCAATGTAAGGCACTGCCCTATCGATGACTCTCCTGTTTTTGACGAACAGGCCGAAAGTGTACAAACCCAACAACGGCCCGTAAGTGTAACCTGCAATGTCGAACACCTTATCTATTAATGATTCGTTGTGGAACGGGCGGAATGCAATGATTACCAACAAGTAAAGCAGGGCAAACGCCACATGAATCCACTTGCGATATTTCGTGATTTGCGCTTCGGTCAACTGTTTTTTGTCGAAGTGCATAAAGTCGAAGCAAAACGTTGTGGTTAAGGCGGTTAAGGTACCATCTGCACTGGAATAGCCCGCCGCCACCAAGCCAATGACAAACACTATCGCCGTGAACTTGCTCAAACTGAAAGCCACCGAAGGGAAAATCTTGTCGTTGACCACAACACCCGCTTCATTCACAGGCAGTTGGAATCCCGTTGCCTGAGCGTAACAAATCAACGAAGCACCGAGGCAAAGGAACAGCGCATTGACCACCACAAACAATAGGCTTGAGGTCATCACATTCTTTTGTGCATCGCGCAAATTCCTGCAAGTCAGGTTTTTTTGCATCATGTCTTGGTCGAGTCCCGTCATGGTGATGGTGATGAACATTCCGCTCAGCAACTGCTTGACCCAAAACTTGTTATGCGTCCAATCGGTTTCAAACATCTTGGTATACCCCTTTTCCGAGGCCGATTTCAGCAGGTCGCCCAAAGAAATGTTGAGGTTTTTCAGGATGAACCATGCCGTCAGGAAAGCCGCCAGCAGGAGGAAAGTCGTCTGCAAAGTGTCCGTCCAAACCACCGTTTTGATGCCGCCCTTGAAAGTGTAGAGCAAAATAATGGCGATGAAAATGACCGCCGGCACCCAAAACGGCACGCCCCAATCCTTGAAAACGAACTCATACAGCACAAAGACAACGAGATACATCCGCAACGCCGAGCCCAACAATCGCGACAAAATGAAAAACGCCGCGCCCGTCTTCTCCGACCTCGGCCCGAAGCGCATATTTAAATAGGTGTAAATCGAAGTCAGGTTAAGCCGATAATACAAGGGTAGCAATATCAACGCAATCACCGCATAACCAAGCACATAGCCAAAAACCAAAGGCATATAGGTAAACTGTCCTGTATAGACCCCTCCCGGCACTGACATGAATGTCACGCCTGACAAAGAGGCACCAATCATGCCGTATGCCACCACAAACCACGGCGAGTTTTTGTTGCCACGGAAAAACGCGGCATTGTCGGATTTCCGCGCCGTGAAGTGCGAAATCACAAAAAGAAGAACCGTATAGGCGACAAAAACGAAAAGGATGATGGTTGGTGTCATAGGATTTGCGTTTGAGTGTGCAAAAATAGGAATTATTGCAGCCGCCGCGCCGAAAAAAACGCTAATTTTGCCGCCCAAAACAAACTATTTCCCATGAAAGGCATTTACACCATCCTTTTGCTGATCGTTTCCAACATCTTTATGACTTTTGCGTGGTACGGCCAACTCAAACTGCTCGAAATCGTCCCTTCGTCAAAGGATTGGCCGCTCTTTTTGGTCATCCTCATGTCGTGGGGTGTCGCCTTGTTCGAGTATTCGTTCATGATCCCTGCCAACCGCATCGGTGCCATGCAAAACGGTGGTCCATTCAACCTTATCCAGTTGAAAGTCATACAAGAAGCCGTCTCGCTGACCGTGTTCACAGTCATCGTCATCACGGTTTTCAAGACCGAAACTTTCCGTTGGAACCATATCCTTTCCTTCCTCTTCATCATCCTCGCCGTGTTTTTCGCGTTCAAAAAGTAGTTTTTTGTTGCGACAAACCGAAAAATGCATGATATTTGCGGACTCGAAACGACACCAATAACTGACAAAAAGAAAGGCAACAATATGAAATTCTATGACATTGATTCAGTTTTCACTTTCGGAAAATACGAGGGCATGACCATCGCCGAAGTGTACGAAAAAGACCCTAAATACCTGAAATACTGCGAAGAAAACATCGATGAGTTCTATGTTTCACCCTCAGTGATGCGCGAACTGAAATCCATGAACCGCGCTATCAACGACTCGGCTTTGCTTGACGTGAACTTCGACAAGATGAGCGACGACGAGATTGACGACTTCATCAGTGGCCACGACGAGGAAGACGAGTTTGACGAATCGAAATTGGAGCGCGACTTCGACTGGGAAAACAACGACTTTGCCGACGATTCGCCCTTCGATGAGTTTGAGGACGAGTTCGACGAGGAGGAATTCAACGATGAATTTGGCGACAGTTTCGATGAAAGCATCGATGGCGGTTTCGACGAATTGTATTGATTTACAGGAAACAAGCATAAAAAAAGCCACCGTTTTGGTGGCTTTTTCGTTATGCGTTGATGCGTTCCGAAATGGAATACACCCGTTTATCGCGTTGCGTCGAGGTAATCATCTCGGCGAGAAAACCTGTAGAGAAGAGTTGCACGCCCAAAACGATGGCCAAAAGCGCGAAATAGAACAAAGGCCTGTTTGTCATGCCGTAAGCATGGGCAAACAGCCGAATGTAGGTCAAATACGCAGCAATGACGAAACCTATCAGGAACGTGATGGAACCCAACACGCCGAAAAAGTGCATGGGTCGGTTGCTGAATTTCGAGATGAAATTGATGGTCAGCAGGTCGAGATAGCCACGAATGAAACGGCTCATGCCAAACTTGCTATTGCCGTATTTCCGCTTCTGATGGTGAACGACTTTCTCCCCTATGTGGCTGAAACCGTTCATCTTAGCAATGACGGGAATGTAGCGGTGCATTTCACCATAAACTTGAATGCTTTTCACCACTTCCTTGCGATAAGCCTTCAAGCCGCAATTGAAATCGTGCAACTTAATGCCCGACATCACCCGCGTGGTCCAATTGAAGAACTTGGACGGGATGTTTTTCATCAGTTTGGAGTCGTAACGCACTTTCTTCCAGCCCGATACGAGGTCGTAGCCCTCTTCCTTAATCATTTTGTAAAGTCCGGGAATCTCATCGGGGCTATCCTGAAGGTCGGCATCCATCGTAATGACCACATCGCCTTCCACAATCTTGAAACCCTCGTTCAATGCAGGCGACTTGCCATAATTCCTCCTAAAACGCAAGGCCTTCACATTCGGATTGGCCTGCGAAAGCCCTTGGATGATAGCCCAAGAATTGTCCGTGGAGCCATCATCGACAAAGACGATTTCGTAGGAAAAGCCATGCTCGTCCATCACGCGGCGAATCCACGCCTCCAACTCGGGCAGCGACTCAGCCTCATTCAACAGCGGTACGACAACGGAAATGTCCATATTCTTCTTTTTTTATCACAAAACATACAAAACTCACAAAACATCAAGTTCAAGATGGAAAGCAGCCAACTGGCCTGCTTTCCGGCGGCGACCCAGTTGGGTGCCGCCAAACCTCACAAAGGAGTTTTGCAGGTTTTGAGAGTTTTGTGACTTATTCATCTAATTTCAGTTTTTCCACCCATGTAGGGTTGCAAGGCCTTCGGGATGGCAACCGAACCGTCGGCGCGGAGGTTGTTCTCCAAGAAGGCAATCAACATGCGCGGCGGCGCGACCACGGTATTGTTCAAGGTGTGGGCGAAATAGTTGCCGTTCTTCCCCTTGATTCTGATTTTCAGTCTACGCGCCTGAGCATCACCAAGATAAGAGCAACTACCCACCTCAAAATATTTCTTCTGGCGCGGCGACCATGCCTCAACGTCCAAAGACTTCACCTTCAGGTCGGCCAAGTCGCCAGAGCAACATTCAAGCGTGCGGACGGGAATGTCCATCGAGCGGAACAAATCCACCGTGTTCTTCCACATCTGCTCGTACCAATAATCGGCCTCCTCCTGCTTGCAAAGGACGACCATCTCTTGTTTCTCAAACTGGTGGATGCGATACACGCCACGTTCCTCGATGCCGTGTGCGCCTTTCTCCTTGCGGAAGCAGGGCGAATAACTCGTCAAAGTGAGCGGCAGGCTTTCTTCGGGCACGATTTGGTCGATGAACTTGCCAATCATGGAGTGTTCACTCGTGCCAATGAGGTAAAGGTCCTCACCTTCAATCTTGTACATCATCGCGTCCATCTCAGCGAAACTCATTACGCCGCTAACGATTTCGCTACGCACCATGAACGGAGGCACACAATAAGTAAAGCCTCTATCTATCATAAAATCACGGGCGTAGGTGATGACTGCGGAATGAAGCCGTGCAATGTCGCCCATCAGGTAATAGAAGCCGTTGCCAGCCACGCGGTGCGCCGAATCCAAATCCAAACCGTTGAACTTGGCCATGATGTCGGCATGATATGGCACCTCGAAATCGGGTACGACAGGCTCGCCGAAGCGTTCCTTCTCCACGTTGAAAGTGTCGTCCTTCCCTATCGGCACCTCGGGCGCGATGATGTTCGGGATGGAATACATCACCTTCGTAAGTTGCTCCATGAGCGAAGTCTGTTGCTTGCCAAGTTGCTCCAATTCTTGCGCGTTGGCCTCCACAAGTTTCTTCATTTCGTTGGCCTTTTCCACTTCCTTGTTCTTGAAGAGGATGCCGATTTCCTTGGAGATGGAGTTGCGTTGCGAGCGGAGGTCGTCGGCACGCTGCTGACAATCACAATATTGCGTGTACAAGTTGATGGCCTCGTCGACGAGAGGCAACTTGTTATCCTGAAACTTCTTCTTGATGTTTTCCCGAACCACATCCGGGTTCTTGACTAAAAACTTGATGTCTATCATAGGTTTGTCGTTTTGCTTCTTAAAAACGGGCAAAGATAGGAAAAAATCAGATACATAAAAACATGGGCGGCGTTTTTCATCGGCAGGCGATGGATTGTAATGTAACCCCAGCCTACTGCAAGACCCGAGGCACAGTGAACACATGGGAAACATAATACATAAAGCAGGAAACCCCTCACCTTTGTATGGAGAGGGGTTTCCGCTGTGGGTGGGCGGCGGGCTGCTTTCCCACGCTCTCGCGCAGTATCATCGCCGCTGCGGGGCTTAACTTCTCTGTTCGGAATGGGAAGAG
>CACXUM010000010.1 GCA_902770835.1 uncultured Bacteroidia bacterium | reverse complement strand
TCAAGGTAGGAATTGACTTCCAGCTTTCTTGCAATCAACTCCATGTCCTGGCCGTCGCAAAGGGCGCGATACACCTTGAAGTGTGGAAAACCGCTGTCATAATACATAAGCATCTGCATCAGCCAAGCGCCACCACTAAGGTCGGTTTGCTGCCATCCGTCTTCGGTTTTCCACCAAGTGCCATCGTCGCTCGAACCACCATTGCCGTAGGGAGCCGGTGTCTCGTGGCCTTCGTCGGTACTCCATACCATCCAGATGCTTCCTGCCTCTAAACCAACCTCCACCCAGTCATCCAATTCAAAATACTGATAATCGCCCAGTCCTGGCGTCACATCCACGGTTATTGACGACACCGCATTCCCAGGCGCATCCTCACCACCCAAGTATATGGTACAGGTATAGGTGCCGCTCGTCAGTCCTTCAGCATCGCTGTAGAGGGCAACATCCGTAATGACCCCACTCGTCTGCTCAGTCCATTTCATGGCCCATTCACAGGCATTGCCGCCGTCACCCATGCTGCCACGGTAACCGTCATACCCGTAATACAACCAACTTTGCGGCTGATAAAAAGAGCCATCGTAAACAAAATGGATGCAGTCGATATACCAGGTGTCGTCCAGGGCACTCTCTTCACCGTCTTTGCCATACTCCCACTTAAAAGTGTGTTCGCCTTCCGTGACATCATACCGAAATTCGTGCCATGAGCCTTGTCCCGACTGGCTCGTCATGCACTCGCCATCGATATAGAACTTACCCAAATCCCAGTTGTTTTCCGAGGAGATTTTGCCATAAAACCACATCTCGCAATCACGTGGGATGGACATCGTGATTTGTATGGCCGAAGTCGAATTGTCGACGCCCGCATTCGACGCCCGCATGGAGAAGGAACCGTCAAAGGACTGGCTGTCGGTAATCTCCCAAGGATAATCGGAAACGGCATTGTTCCAGTCGAAAAGGCTGAAATCACCCGTTTCAAAATGATCGACGAATTGGCTTTCCCACTGAACCCTGACCGTTTGGTTGCTGATTACAGAGGCATCCACCTTCATCGGGTCTTCCCATCTGCCGGGAACTTGTGCAAAAAGGTTGCTCGCCATAAGGCCAAGCCCAACCATAGCAATAAGTCTAATGTTTTTCATCGTTTCGTGATTTTGTTCGTGTAAACTTTACCTTCAGCATCCGCAATCCTCACCAAATAAACCCCTTCCGCCAATCCGCTCAAATCAATCTCATTCGTCCCCCGCACAGTCTTCACCAACTGCCCGAGAGCGTTGTAAACCTGCACTTCTTCAGCCTCAACACCCTCAATCCGAACAACCCCATTGGCAGGATTGGGATAAACCGACAATAAATCAGCAGCCCCATTGTTTTCGTCAACAGCTTCAATGCCGTCCTCAAACATTGGGATATAGTAAGGCTCATAAATAGGCTTCCACCGTTTGTAAATAGAAGGATCCTCTTGCATTTCCACCCAAGCGTTGAGGGCATCCAACATGATGTCAGTAGAAGTGGAGCCTACCATCACGCTTGTTTCCAATTGGCACGGACCAGTAGGAAGAAACTCCACACATTCCGAGGCCAACCCCTGATTGTTGCCCAAAAGCCCTACCTGTCCGTAGTTGTTCCAAATATGGCCATAGCAGTTTTCCACCACGCAACCTTTCATGTTGTAACCCACTACGGAACCTTTGTATTCCATAAAACCATTCAACCTGGCAAGGACTTCGGCAAAGCAATTCTTTACCACGGCTCTGCCGCCCTGACTATCTGATTCGTTGAGGCAGACAATCCCGCCAAACGACTGGGCGCTATACGAACCTTTAACGCTTCCATAGAAGAAGCAATTAACCACCTCTGCGTCGGCATACCCGCCTTCCGAAAGGTTGTGATATACAATACCTCCTCCGTTCCTTGAAACCAAATAGTCATTGTCACCATAGCAATAGGCGCAATTCCTTACAATGGAGTTTCTGTTCAATCCAACAATCATGCTACATTGGTCATCCCCTCCAGCCCTTATTTTTACAATGCAACCATCCACCACAGAGAGTGAATCGGAAATACCCACCAAACATCCGTTAAAAAACTCTCCGCCGTTGAGGTGATGGCTTGTAACAAACAAGCCTGAATTGACAACAAAATCTTTCACTGTTCCATGTTTGAGACATCCGAACATGCCTATATCAAAAGCGGGATCATACTCTGGGGAATTATACGCGACATACAAGCCATCGATTGTATGACCGCCACCATCAAAAGTACCCATAAAGGGATGTTCGCGGCTGCCGATGGGCGAAAAGCGCCGATGCGCACCAGCGTCAAGGTCGATGTCGCAAGTGAGTCTCACGGTGCGCCCATCGAAATTGTCAGGCTCGCAACCGTTCAGCCCGTTCGCTGCGCTTATCAACCACGCCAAACCTTCAGGCGTGGAGATTTCCACATTGCCGTTGGCATCCATCACAAAGCCATTAGGCTGCACTGTGACAGAATCAATCCACAATGGATATTCTTCAATATAATGTGGCCATGGGTCGTCTTTGTTTTGCGCCTGCATCCTCGCCCCAAGCATCAAAAGGGCAGCCAAAGCAATGAATCTTATGTTTTTCATCGTTTCGTGATTTTGTTCGTGTAAACTTTTCCATCTGCATCCATAATCCTCACCAAATAAACCCCTTCCGCCAATCCCTCAACATCAATCTCATTCGTCCCCCGCACACATTTCACCATCTGCCCTGAAGTATTGTAAACCTTTACCTCAACAGCCTCCATGCCTCCAACAACAACCCTGTCCCTTGCCGGATTGGGATAAACGCCAATGCTTTCCGCTACTTCTTCGACTCCCACGCACTCTCCATCAACGTAGAAGTCATCAAAGCAAACGGCACAGTTTCCGCTGCAATAAAAGTGTCGGATGGCGATATAAACCTCTTGGCCACAATATTGGGACAAATCACACATATAATTGTACCAGTTACCCTGGTTGTACAATGTCCAATGTTGCATCATGGTGAAAGCCATCGGGTCATCGTTGGTGGTCGTTGAAACGAAAACTCCAATGTGTTCGGCAGGGTTGGCTGTGTCCAAGGCGCAAGCCCAAAATGAAACAATTCCCCAATCGCCTAACCGAATGCGTGGCGAGATGAGAAAATTGCTTGGCGTTAGAGAGTCACCAGTGGCGATGTCTTTTGAATATGACACCACCATGCCATCGGATCCAGAGTAGCCCATGCCACCGGTCGGGTAAATCTGCCAGTCGTGGCCGTCGCCGTCTGCATCAATGGTAGTCCATTCCAAAAGATGGCCCGCTGCAAAATCATTTTCAAAGTCCCAACAAGTCTCACTGTTGGTTTGTGCTTGCATCGCTCCGCATACCAGCAATGCGGCAAGGATAAATGATAGTTTCTTCATAGTTTATTCTGTTTTAATGATTTGTCGTTTGCAAAGTTAAACATTAGCTCATTCCCTCAGCACTTTCCGTGTGAGGCACACTTCCGCATTGCGGATTCTCAGCATGTACATCCCTTTGGGCAAGTCGCCCATCTCCATCCAACCACCCTTGCCGCCGAAGGTCTTTGTGGCCACCACCTGGCCGCTCATGTTGATGAGTTCCATTTCCGTGGCCTCGGCCTCGTTGGGCAGCACCACGCAAACCGTGTTGTTCGTCGGGTTGGGATAAACCTCCACTACAGCCTCTTCTTTTGGCATGGGCCGTTCCGGCACCTGCAATGTGGTGTAGTCCACCGTGTCGGTGATGTGGAGAATCCAATAATCCAGTGAACGTCCGCCAAATGGGTCATCAGGGTTGTGTGTGACAGCGCAATTTGAGCAATCAATGTCTCCCGAATAAATAGCCGAAGATGCACAGCGCACAATACCGGCTATCGTGTACTCCCTGTCATTGTGCTGAACGACATCCTTAAAATACGTTTGTCCGTTGCCAACAGCCCCAATGCAACGCTCCCATAATAAATTACCATTGGCATCGGTACGGAACACCCACCCAGCACTATCATTCTCATCGGCAAGGTTAAGATGCGCAGCACTGGCCACATCACCATTGTTTGAATATGTGGCACCAAACACCATGAAGCCCCCATCCTTCATTGGAAATACCTTAAAAGAAAAATCATAATTAGTACCGCCATAACACTTGCTCCAGATGACGTTCCTGTTTTCATCCAATCGCAACAGCCATGCGTCAGTGGTGAGGTCGCCATTAGGAATGTTGTGTAATGTACCATAATGCCATCCACTGCCTGCCAAATCGCCAGTTTCGCCGTATGCATCGCCGCAGCAAATGTATCCGCCATCTTCAAGTTCTTGCACGGTATTAAAACCACAACCCTCTTCAGGATTTTCACGTGTGCTTCCATAACAGGCATTCCACTCCACATTCCCAACATCATCCAACTTGACAATCAGGCCGTTAATATTCATGGGGATTGAACTGCTACAAGGGCTGAGATTTCCATAATTGTTTCCCACGGGATCTGCTGTCATGGTTACAAGATACCCTCCTCGGGAACTTCTTTCCACGTGGTACAAATTATCTTGCCCCAATGTACCAAGTGTGGTTTCCCAATTCATGTTTCCAAGGCTGTCCAAGGCTACAATCCAGCCATCCCCATTGCCATAATAGTGGCTGATGTCACATCCTCCCGAATGGTAATTGGCATGACAAAGCAGGCCTCCGTCATGAGCCAATTCTCCGTTAGCGACATGGTCATAGCTAAGCCCCATTTGCGTGCCGAATCCTCTGGTCCAAATCACCTCACCGTCAGCATTAATTCTTTTCGCTACTATGTTTAAGTTCTGTGCATTATTATCGCAAATGTCGGGAAATCCTGATCCAGTCAGATAGTATTCGTTTTTGTCGCCAATTTTAAAGATGAACCCCACGCCATCCGAAAAGCCCATGTCCCCATAGCACCAATTGTCAATAATTTCATAATCATGGTCTATTTTCATAATCCAACAAGGATCGCCGGGTCTGCTTTCGTTACAGTTTTGGGTAACGTGCCCCGTCCCTGCATAGTCCCTTGCTGTATTACCTACCAGCAAGATATAGTCATCCTCCAAAGCCATTCCAACACAAAATTCTTGGCCAAATCCCCCAAAGCATTGTTGCTTGTCGATACGGATTTGGGCTTGCACCACCCCGCCCGCCATCAGCAGCGCAAGCAGGGTGTAAAGTCTAATTTTTTTCATGACGTTATAGTTTTAAAATTCGTTTCCGCAAAATTATAACAAAAATCCGCAAAAACACCACTTGTCAAACCCCAAAACAGTTTTGTCCCTATGATTTTTAGTTTTTAAATTTTCAACATCTTGTTATTCATTGATTTATACAAAATCGCTTTTTTGTTTTGTCCATACTATTTTTGGTTTAAGAGAATAAAATGTTCCATCATTCCAAAAAACCACCTTTTCATCCGTTACCATCAATCGAGAGTTTATCCCGAAAAACACCGCACGATTATCATCAAAATGCCCAGCAGGGAAACCGAAGCAAACAGGATAATCGTATTCAGAAACAGCCTCAGCAATCACTTCCTCAACACTTTGGCCAAAGGGATGCGTATTGTCTTTGATTTGGGTCAGGCCGCCCACAATGAGGCCTTTCAGGTGGGCGAGTTTTCCAGCACGTTTCAAACAGTGCATCATCCTGTCAATGTGGTAGATATACTCGTCAACTTCCTCAATGAACAGGATTTTTCCGTCCGTCTCGGGAAAAATGTCGGAGCCATTCATGCCCATTAGGACAGACAAGTTTCCTCCAACGATTTCACCTTCCATTTTTCCTAAACGATTCAACGGATTCGCGGGAAATTCATAATGCAAACATTTGCCCGTCAATGCGTTAAATAATGACTGTTTGGCTACCTCTGTTTTGTTCGCAAAGTAAAAAGGCATGGGCGAATGAAGCGACGGAACGCCCAAACTGCTCAACTTGCCATGAATGACCGTGCTGTCGCTGAAGCCTGCAATCCATTTCGGATGTTGCAAAAACTTGGTGAAGTCTAATTTGTCGATAATGCGGATGCTGCCATAGCCGCCTCGGGCAAGCCAAATGGCTTTAATTTCCTCATTGTCAAGATATTCCTGAAACACGGCAGCCCGAAAATCATCCGTCCCGGCAAAGATATGATGAACAGCGAAAAGCCTGTCATCATAAATGGGAACAAACCCCTGCTCTTTAAGCCAATGTATGGCAAAAGCCATTTCTTCAGGCGTAACACAACGTGCAGGTGCCGCAATGGCCACTTTCGAACCTTGTTTCAAATAATTCATTCCTTGATGATTTCGTTTTCGTCCAAAGCCTCACCGTCATATTTCACTTCCTTGCCTTGGTCGTAAGTGATGGTGAAATACAGCTCTCCCGTGTCCAAATATTTCTTCCAATCGCCATGCTTTACGCCAGCCGCATAACTCTGAATTTCACGTAGTTTCCCGTTTTCGTAATAGAAGAAATGCTCGCCGTCAGGATAGCCCGCATTGAAAGTGCCTCGGAAAGCCATCTTGTCATTGTCGTAATACGACACCCACTCTCCCACTTGTTTGTCGTTGCGGTAATCGCCCTCGGTACGCATGTCGCCAATCTGCTCAGTCCACTTGCCGTTTTTCATTCCGTCGAAATAAGTCCCCGAAACAATCAAGTTGCCTTTGGAATCATATTCCTTGTAAGGTCCGTTGGGCTGACCTTTGTAGAATTGCTCCTCAATCTGTTTTTGACCGTTGTCGTAATACCAAGTCCAAGCACCATCGGGTTCGCCTTCCTTGTAACTGCCAACTTCCTGAACCTTACCGTTTTGATAGTAGAATTTCCATTCGCCTGAGCGCAAACCGTCAACAAACAAGCCCTCGGCGCGAAGCGTGCTGTCGGAATAAAATTCCTTGTATTCGCCGCGCCGTTTGCCATCCGTGCCGACGATGCCCTCGCCCACCAATGCGCCTTTCTTGTAGGTCTGCGAATTGATTACATTGCCTTCCTCGTCAAACTCACGCCAAACGCCTTCGCGTTTGCCATCGCGGAACGAGGCTTCGCGCTTCACTTTACCATTAGGATAATACTCATGCTGCACCACCAAAGGCTTCAAATCGGATTCCAAAACCTGCTCCACATCATTCACAAACTTGGTGATTTTCTTCAAGTTGCCTTTTTCATCGTATTCCTTGTAGAAGCCTTCACGCAAGCCATGACGATAATAACATTCCGTATGCAAACTCCAGTCATCGAAGAAAGTTTTCCAATAACCATGCTTCTTGCCTTCCTTGTCATAACGGTTGATGGCCTCGCGGGTCATAATGAAGCCTTTACGGTAAGTGATGATTTCGCGCAACAATCCAGTGGTGTCGAAAACGGGTGAAATGCCTTCCTCGAAACCATTTTTAAAGGTCATGGTTTGCAAAAGATGTCCTTTCAGGTCGCAGCGGTGGCCTTCTCCTTGCCTCACATCGTTGACATACGGCTCCATCAGCACCTCGGTTTCACCAAAAGTGAAACGTGGCCCGTTTTTCAAATCCTTCTTGTAATTGACAATCAAACTCGTGTCGCCGCTTTCTTTGAAAAACACCCAAGTGCTGTCCAAAAGAAAATCGGTGCGTTTGCCGATGGATTTCAGTTGTCCGCTTTCGTAATAGGTCTTCCAAAGTCCGTCGGGCTTGCCGTCGCGTAAGACGCCTTCGCTCGAAATCTGACCGTTTGGATAGGTAAAAGTCTGGTATTCAGTCTGTGAGAACAAGTCAAGACTGAACAATAAACCCATCAAAACCAAAGTTATAAGCCTAAAATACTGCTTCATTTTCTTGCTAAATTCGGGTCAAAATTAGGCATTTTAATTGGATTGGCGACACCCAATTTTCAATTCGCGAAAATTCGCCGCGAAGTTATCAACACTTCAAATATCAATATTTCATTTTTTCAATTTTAATGTTTTAAATTTTGAGGTTTGATATGGATGTTAATAAGCCTGTGAATTGGTTGAAAACTTTTCAATAAAGTTCTTGCATTAATGGTTTCCGATTTGAGAAGCCGTTTTCCGAAAATGCCAAAAGTTTATTTTTCAGCCTGATTTTCCATTTTTCGGTTATTCGTTGAAAACTGAAAAAATGGGTAAAATGAGGTCGGATTTTTTCAAAATATGTTCATTTTTGGGTGTTTTTTCTGTGGATTGAAGTTGATTAAAATCGGCGCGGATTTTATGCACCTCAATGAAAAAGTTTTCAACAAAACAACTGTTGATAACTTATAATTTATTGGTTATGAGATGGTTATTTTAAAAATGCAGAGAAGAATCGGCTCGGTAAGTTGTTCAGAAATAGTGCAATATGAAGATGGCGAACAGCTAAAATGCGTAATTTTGCCCCATCTTTTATCAACAGCTGAAAAATGGAACGCATCATACCCATAGCCAGCGATCATGGCGGCTTCGAAATGAAGCAATTTTTGATTGGAAAACTGAAAGAATCGGGCTTTGAAGTCAAGGATTTTGGCACTTACGGTCCCGAAAGTGTCGACTATCCTGATTACATTCATCCCTTGGCATCGGCCATCGAGCATGGAGAATATCCTCTTGGGATTATCCTTTGCGGTAGTGGAAACGGTGCGCAAATGACTGCAAATCACCATCATAATGTGCGTGCAGCCTTATGCTGGAATTTGGAATTGGCCAAATTGGCGCGTCAGCACAACGATGCCAACATCATGGCTTTGCCGGGTCGTTTCATTCCCAACGAATTGGCTTGGGAAATGGTGCAAGCTTTCCTGAACACGAGTTTTGAAGGTGGCCGCCATGCGAAAAGAGTGGAGAAAATAGAGCATTACGAATCATGATTACCGAACCTAAAACGATATTCAAACAAGACTGCGAAGTGGCTTTCGATGAGGAGCATTGGCAGAAAATCAACTATAATACAGGCTGTTACGAGCAGAAGTTTGCCAAAGGCAAGGCCAATTACCGCAACCTCGACCTTGAGAAACAACGTGCCTACACTTTGCGCAACAAGTCGATGTTGAACTTGGAGAAACTCTTGGTCGACTTTGAGACGCATTTCACGGAAAACGGCGGCAAGGTGCTTTGGGCACGCAATGCCGACGATGCCCTGACCATGATTTTCGACCTGATTTGCAAGGAACGAGCCACCGCCATCACGCGCTCCAATTCTTCCGTGCTCGACGAAATCGAGTTGAACGGCTTTTTGGGACGCAAAAACATCCATGTGGTGGAAACTGAAATCGGGCGTTTTGTGCTGCATACGGCCAAGCAAAAGCCCTATCATCCCCTTGTGCCCTCGATTCATCTTTCAAAAGAGGAAAACAACGCCATTTTGACCGAAAATTTCAAATTGAAGCCCGACAGTTCGGTGAAGCAGATGGTCAATTTTGTGCGTCACGAGGTGGCTATTGAAAGCAAGGATGCACCTATTTGTATTACGGGCGCCAATTTCCTGCTTTCTGACAGCGGTGGCGTGGTACTCACCGAAAACGAAGGCAACATCCTGAAATCCACGACGATGGCGAAAGTCCACATTGTGGTGGCAGGCATTGCGAAGGTGATACCTAACTTGGACGATTTGGGTGTGTTGCTTCCCTTGCTGTCGCTTCATTCCACAGGGCAAATGGCTTTCTGCAACAGCATCACTTTCGGGCCTGCACAACAAGGCAACGGCCCTGAGCAGATGTATGTGATTTTGCTTGACAATAACCGCTCAGAACTGCTCTCGCACGAAAAACAACGCAAGGTGATGTCGTGCATCCATTGCGGCGCGTGCGTGAGCGTATGTCCTGTGTATAAGAACATTGGCGGCTATTCATACGGCACGAAATACATCGGCCCGATGGGCACGGTGATGACCCCGCTGATGGAAGGCATGGAGGATTACAACCACCTCAATTCTGCTTGTTCGCTGTGCGGCAAGTGCGTTGAGGTTTGTCCCGTGAAGATTCCCTTGGATGACCTGATTATCGAAAACCGTCATCTTGCCCTCACGGAAAAGACAGGCAATGCCAAATACGATTCCCTGCTGAGAGCCATGATTTGGCACTGCAAGTCGCGGAAGAAAATGGATAGTCCGCTGTTTCTGAAGAAGTTGCAACTGAAGCGGCTTTTGGTTCCGCTTTGGGGCAACAACCGACCTTTGCCAGAGTTTGCGCCAAAGTCGTTCAGCCAACTTTGGCGGGAGAGGAATCTTTGATAGAAGGAAAAATCCATTCTGGTATAGGAAAAGGAAAGAAAATAATTATCTTTGCAGCGATAATAATCCTTTTGCCATGTTACCTATGAGACTCTATACCGCCGGCATCGCCGATTTTGAACGCATCAGACAAGACGGACGCATTTATGTAGACAAGACAGACCTTATCTATAGGATAACGCAAGAATCCCAATTTGTTTTCCTAAGTCGCCCGCGCAGGTTTGGTAAATCGCTGCTTTGCAGCACTTTGAAATATTACTTTGAGGGTCGGAAAGACCTTTTCGAAGGCTTGGCTATCTCTGAATTGGAGAAGGACTGGAAACAGCATCCTGTGTTGCATTTCGACATGAGCGCATGCAAAAACAAGTATGAAATCAGCCAAATCATAGAGGAACTGCACAGCCAACTTGACGACCAAGAGCGGAAATACAAGATGGAAAATACAAAAGGCTCGCCCGGTACTCGGTTTAAGAAACTCATTCAAGGCTTACACGAGGCACGCGGATTAAAGACCGTGGTCATCTTGGACGAGTACGACGCTCCCATGCTTGACTATCTGCATAAGCCTGATATGCTTGAGCAAGTGCGCCGCATCATGCAGGAGTTTTATCAAATGGTGAAAGTTTGCGACAAGGATGAGCAGTTTGTCTTCATTACTGGAATTACCAAGTTCAGTCAACTGAGCATTTTCTCTACCTTGAACAACCTGAGCAATATCTCTATGGAACCCGCCTACTCCGCCCTCTGCGGCATCACCAAGGAGGAATTGCTGACCATATTTGATGAAGACATCCAAATACTGGCCACGCACTACAAATGTTCTAAGGAAGACATGATTGGACGACTGAAATTGAACTATGATGGTTACCATTTCAGCAAAGAGTCAGAGGACATCTATAATCCCTTCAGCATAATGAATGTGTTCCGTTCCAAGATGTTGGATTATTTTTGGTTTGGCAGCGGAACACCGTCATTCCTATTTGAATCGATGAGGCAGTTCAATACCAACCTCTTGGAATTAGAACAGTTGCAAGTGCCTTCCTCACAGTTCGATGTGCCCACCGAAGGCATGACCTCAGCATTGCCTTTGCTTTACCAGAGCGGCTATCTCACCATCAAAGGATACGACTTCATTCGTGACGTTTACACGCTCGACTTCCCCAATGCTGAGGTGAAAGTGGGCTTCATGGACAATTTCCTCGCCCGCATGATGAACCTCGGCAACACCAACACAAGGGGTTTTGCAGGCAATTTTTACGCTGACCTCTACAACCACGACATTGAGGCAGCCATGAAATCGATGCAGGCTTTCTTCGCTTCCATTCCGTATTTGGAGTTCGGCGAAAAGGCATTAGACGACATCACCAAATACGAGGCCTATTACGAGGTGCTGACATACGTCGTTTTTTCCATTTTCAACTGTCGCACTTTTACGCAAGTGAAGGTGGCAAGAGGCCGCACGGATGTGGTTGTTTTCATGCGTGATGCGGTTTATGTGATGGAACTGAAGATGCGCGGCACGGCGGATGAGGCTTTGGCGCAAATCGACAGCAAGGATTACGCGATTCCCTACCAAGCCGATGGGAAACCTATTATTAAAATAGGTATCGCGTTCTCACAAGAAACCAAGACGGTTTCCGATTGGAAAATCGTAAAGGACTGAATGATTTGATTGCGGCGGAGTTGAAGAAGTAAGGAAAATGTTTGTAGAGCCGCGCGGCGTGCCACGGCTCTACAAACGAAAACCAAATTATTCCTTCACCACCTTGCGCACGCACTTACGCCCCGTTTCGTCGGTGATTGTGGCGAGATACACGCCAGTAGGCAGGCCGCTGATGTCCACCGAGAGACTTTCTCCCGATCCGGTGACTGTTGCCACGCATTGGCCGAGCAGGTTGAAAACCTCGGCGGATTTCAAGTCCACGCCCTTGATGGCGACGGTGCCATTGGTGGGGTTGGGATGAAGGCTAACACTTGTTTCCTCAATCTTAATTTCTTCTATATCATTATAGATATCGGTAATGTGGAGGATCCAATAGGATTCGAGTTCGCAGAGATGGTTGTCCCAATTGGTGCAGCTGAAATCACCTTCAAAGCCTTCCGCTGGTGGCTCGCCGGTGGCGAGGATGATGTATTCAGTGTGGCTGAGCTTTACTACATCCTCGAGTATGACATCGCTTTGTTTCGTCCCTATCGCCCTTTCCCAAAGCAAGTTGCCATCACCATCGGTGCGAAACACCCACAACCTTGCATAAACATGGTAATCTCCTGGAACTTGCAGGTTTTGTGCGCTTTGGACATCCCCATCGTTAGAGCTGGTGAAGCCGAAAACAGTGAATCCCCCATCCTCGTTATGAAAGGCTTTGATGGGGAAATCGGAGCCAGCACCGCCGTAGCAGCGACTCCAGGCGATGTTGCCGTCAAAATCGGTGCGAATGAGCCAGATGTCAAGAGTTCGGTTTGTCTCGATGTATCCGAGATGATACCCTGCACCTTCTGCATCCCCGTCGTCTGACTGTGTGTCGCAAATCAAAAGGAAACCGTCTTCAAGTTCTAATACATGGTCCATCCAATCCAAGTTTGACCCGCCATAGCAATGGGACCAAAGCAAGTTGCCATCAATGTCCAACTTGGTTAGAAGAACATCACTCGCATCCGTTGAAGGCACTTGGCAAACGGGTATAGAACCCATAGTGCCAGGGTTGCCGTTCATTGCCACATAATAACCTCCGTCCGAAGCATTGACAATGCAACTTGGCCATTCCCTGTTTTCCGTACCCAAGGTGGTTTCCCATTCAAGACGGCCAAGGCTGTCGGTTTTCACCACCCAAACATCATCCAATCCATAATGGTTGGTGATGTCGCCCCCTGACCACTGGACGGATGTCGTGGCAATCATGCCACCGTCAGGCGTAGAAGTGCCATGCACACTGTTTGCAAAAGCCTCATTTGGGCATCCCACCATGGACTCCCAAACCACACCTCCGTTAGCATCCAGTTTCTTTATCCCAAGCTGTTCTTTCCCCAATGCATTTTGTGGGTGTCCAAGCGCATAAGCGCCTTCGCTTATCCCTCCAAACAAATCTTCATCCATTCGGGCGTAAGGGCCCAAACTGAATTCATTTTCGAGGTCGCCAGTTTCATCAATTCCGATGACCCACGAATGGTTTGACACGGGAATTGTCACCATGCCGCTTGAGTTGCCAACATATCCTGACACCCAAAATCCACCTTCTTTCTTTACAATGCGATAGGCCTTGTCATGGCCAAAAGTTCCATAGCACTGCTGCCAGTCAATGCGGACTTGGGAATAAGCACATACAGCAGTTAAAGCTAATGCAAAAGAAAACAATAATTTTTTCATAAAAACAAATTTTGGCAGCAATCACCTTGAATCAAGGTGGTTTCTGCAAGGTTATACATTTATTGAGTAATCACGATTTTTTTTGTTTGGTAATATTCATCTTTTATTATTGTACTGCTGTGGCCATCCGTTGTGCTGGTGCCATAGGCATTGTACCATGCTGCCGAAAGGACGAAGCAGAGCATCAGAACAAATTTGCTTATTTTTTTCATCGCTTTGTTGGTTTAAAATTCGATACAAAGGTATCATGCTTCAAAACCCCATGTCAAGGAAAACCATGTTCGGATTTGTTCGGATTATTTGATAATATCTTGTTATTCAATTAGATGAATATTCGCGAGCTATGTCTTGTAATGCGGAAAAAAGCGATTTATGGGCACCAAAAACTTTCTTCAATTTGGTGTTGCGCTCATTTACGGTGTTGTAGGCGCGTTGCATTAGTGCGGAAATGTCGGCATCTGAAAGGTCGAGCAAATAAAGGCAGCAATAGTCGAGGTCGGTTTTGGTGAGTTCAGGAAAGTCTTTGGAAAGGCGATAGGTGAATCTGTTGAAATGGCAGTCGGCGGCCTCGCGCAAGGCCGAAAGTTGGGCTTTGCTGAGCGCGAAGTCCTTGTAAACCCTGCAATCCATCTGCGACTTGAACTGCCCTTTGTTCACGCGCTCCATAATCAGTTGGCAGACAGGCTCCTCGGCAAATGTGGCAGCACTTTCGACTTTGGGAACCGTTTTATTCTTTTCCTGCTGGCTGATTTGTCCTTTCAGCTCGCGCAACTCCTCATTGCTCCGCTTCAGCCTGCCCGAAAGGGCGGCTTGCTCCATTTTATGTGAGTATTGTTCGGTTCTCATCCTTCGTCTGAGAATGACCAATAGAAGAGATACAACGGATACAACAAAAGCAGCCAAGACCAAGGCAATGCCCCAACGCCTTGCGGCCTTTTGGGTTTTTAGTCTGTGTTGGGCTTCTTGTCTATTATGCTCATGCTGCTGGCAAAGTGTACTCAAAGCGGAATGTAGTTTGCCGTCCTCATCCTTTAATGTGGCGTGTTGAGAGCGAATCAAGGCATATTCTTTCGCTTCTATAGTATCGCCGTTATACATGGAAATTTCCCGTAACCTTTCGGCTGCCAACAATTTACTGTCGAAGCTTTGTGTGTTGTCAAACACGTATTTCAAATAGACCCAAGCAGAATCGAATTGCTTTTCGTAATAATAAATATCACCAATAAACAGATAACGGGCTAATAGCTCCTTGCTTTCCATAGCCATGCTAGCCAAGCGATACATTATCGATAACGCTTTTTCAAGGCTCTTTTCTTTGTCATACAATAATATGGCGCGACGGGCTGTAATGTCCCGATAAGTTCGATAAGTTGTGTCAGGTAAATAGTGAATAGCTTGTCTATAGTAATAGTCTGCACTATCCAATTCTTTCATCATCTCATAATGTGACCCTATTTCATTCAATACCCATGACAAATGCCAAGATGGTGATTCTAATTTCAAATAATAAGGTATAGAGTATTTCGCAAAATGAATGGCTTGTTCGTGAAGATAGAAATCGGAAAACAAACCCATCAAATGTGTATAAGCCAAAGCCAAGAATTTCGCCCTGTCCCCAACCAGTTCCTTCTCCTCAAAATGTTCCTCCATGATTTCCAGTGCTTTCAGGTATTCGCGGCAGGCTTCAATCACGCTGTCGTTTTCGTAGTAGCCCACACCATTAATATAATGGGCGCGGGCGGCGAGGAAGAAGTGGTCATTATTGGAGATAGGCTTGTGTTTTGAATCCCCCTTACCCCCTTTCAAAGGGGGAAATCCCCCCGACCCCCTTTGCAAAGGGGGAGCCTCTCCCACGAGGCTGTCGAAATAGGCCACGGCCTGGCGCAAGGCGGGGCGGTTGGTTTGGGCGTAGTCGTTCTTGTAGAGCAGTTCGGAGAGCAAGAGGTTGGCGTAATGGCGGTTGTATTCCGTGGTCGTGCAGGCATCGAAACAGGAAACGAGGCACGCCAAGGCGGTGTCGGGCTGCTGCCATAAAAGGCTGTCGACGGTCAGCAATTCGGGCGACGGCGTTTCGGCAGGCTCAACGACTTTGGTCGATGGGCGGCAGGCGACAAGGGCCAGCAAGAATAATCCTATGGCAAAAGCCTTTGCTTTCATGCTTGCAAAAATAAACAAAAAACCCCGCCACATTGGTTTTGCGGCGGGGAAAAATGCAATACTTATGAAAAAATACAAAACTATTATTCTTCTTCCTTCTGGCTCTCTTCGTACTCCTTGAGCAGGCGGTTCTGCACGTCGGTGGGCACTTGCTGGTACTCGGCATACTTCATCGTGAAGGTGCCACGGCCAGAGGTCAGCGAACTCAGCGTGGTCGAATAACGGTCCATTTCGGCCAACGGCACCTTGGCGTGGATGGTCTGGTAGTTGTGGTCGCTATCCATACCCATCACGATGGCGCGGCGGCCTTGCAGGTCGGTCATAACGGCACCCATCAGGTCGGCGGGCATACGCACGTCAAGGTCGTAAATGGGTTCCATGATCTTCGGGCCAGCGTTCTTGAAGGCTGCGCTGAAGGCCATACGACCGGCAATCTTAAAGGCCATTTCGTTGGAGTCGACCGGGTGCATCTTACCATCGTAGATGTAGCAGATGATGTCGCGGGCGTAGGAACCCGTCAGAGGACCTTGTTCGAGGCGCTCGTTCACACCCTTCAGGATGGCGGGCATGAAGCGGGCATCGATGGCACCACCCACCACGCAGTTGGCGAAGATGAGTTTGCCGCCCCAAGGCAGTTCATACTCTTGCTTGTCGCGCACTTGCAGTTCGCTCGGGTCGGTGTAGCCCTCGAAATAAGGAGCCAATTGCATGTGAACCTCACCGAACTGACCGCTACCGCCAGACTGCTTCTTGTGACGATAGCTGGCGCTTGCGCTCTTGGTGATGGTTTCGCGATACGGAATCTTCGGAGCAGCCGTTTCGATGGCAATCTTATAAACGTTGTCGAAGTACCATTTCAGGGTGTTGAAGTGGTATTCGCCTTGGCATTGCAGGATGTTTTGGCGCAGTTCGCGCGACATGCCGCTGATGACGGTCGGGTCGGTCTTGTGCATATCGTTGAGGATGCTACCAAGTTTTTCGTCTTCCTGCGAGTTGACGGCCTTGACTGCAATCGAGAAAATCGGGGTCGGGAACGGGATTTCGGGGAAGATGGCTTCGCCAGCCTTGGCATCGACCAAAGAATCACCAATGCGGCCATCCTTCAGTTTGATGGTGCAGATGATGTCGCCGGCGTTCACTTTCTCGACTTCCTCGCGGTTCTTGCCACGGAAAACCAACAGTTGCGACAGACGCTCCTTGTTGCCCGTACGCGGGTTGACCAAGTCTTGGCTCTTCACGACGGTGCCGCCGTAAACGCGCATCCATGCCACGTCGCCGAGGTTTTGTTCGGTCGTCACCTTGAAGATGAACAGGGCGGTCGGGTCGTCGTTGCTGTTGTGGAATTCTTGTCCGTTGTTGGCTTTGATGGCCGGCATGTCGGCAGGCGACGGGCAGGCGTTGATGAGGAAATCCATCAGACGGGTGACGCCCACGCCGCGCTTGGCAGCGCCGCAAATGACGGGGAACATCTCACGGTTGACGATACCGAGGTGGATACCGCGTTCCATGTCTTCCTCGCTCAGGGTCATTTCCTCGAAGAACTTCTCCATCAGGGCTTCTTCGCCTTCGGCAGCGTGCTCGATGAGGCTGTTGTGCATCTCTTCGGCCTTGGCCATTTCAGCGGCGGGAATGTCCTGGATTTCAGGTGCTCCGTTGCCGTTTTTGAAAACCAACATCTTCATCATAATCAAGTCGATGACAGCGTTGAAGTCTTCACCGGCGTTGACGGGATATTGTATAGGCGTCACTTTGTCGCCGAAATATTCTTTCAGTTCGCGGATGGTGTTGTCGAAGTTGGCGTTGCTGTGGTCGAGTTGGTTCATGAAGAACACAACCGGCTTGTTGGTGTTGGCGGCATGACGCCAAGCGTTTTCGGTAGTGGCTTCAACACCCGACTGGGCATTGACGGTGCAAACGGCCATGTCGGCTGCATAGAGGCACGAAACGATGTCGCCCGAGAAATCGGTGAAACCGGGAGTGTCCAAGATGTTGATTTTCTTGTCGTTGTAGATGGTGTACAGCATAGAGGCGTTCACCGAAATCTGACGTTCCATTTCGATGGGACGGTAGTCGGAAACGGTGTTTTTCTCGTCGGTGCTACCTTTTCTGTTGATGAGTTTGCCTTCGAAAAGCATGTTTTCGGCAAGGGTGGTCTTACCCGACTTTGCTGCGCCGATGAGGGCAACATTGCGGATGTCTTTTGTCTGGAATTCCTTCATTTTTATCTAACTGTCTAATTATTAAATATTTATTTTTCGCGAAAAATACTATAGTGGGCGCAAAGGTACAAAAAAAAGCAATTGCTCCACCTAATTAATTACAATTTTGCAATGTCGGCGTGAATTTTCTCCCAACGCGCGGCATCCATTTTGGCTCCAACTACCTCTATGATGTTTTTGGCCACGATTGCACCCATCTTGCCGCATTTCTGCAAGTTTTCGCCTTTGACGAGACCCGCGAGGAATCCCGCAGCCCACATGTCGCCCGCGCCCGTCGTGTCGACCACCGTGGCTTCCATTGGCGGCACGGTAACGATTTCATTGCCGCGCTGGACGAAAGCACCTTTGGCACCCACTTTCACCACCGCGATTTGCACTTTCGAGGCAATGAAACGCAAGGCTTCTTCTGGCTCCAAGCCCGTCAAGGCAAAGGCCTCTTGTTCATTGGCAAACACGATGTCGACGTAATTGTTGATGAGGTCCAAGAGAAAATCGCGGCTTTCCTCCACCACATTGTAACTGGCCAAATCAATGGCGATTTTCAGGCTTTTGTCCTTGGCCGTTGCGATGGCTTTTTTCAGCATGTCGGGATTGGCCACCAAATAGCCTTCCACGTAGAAAATGTCCCAACCTTCAAAAAGTTCGGGTTTGATGTCGTCGGCACACATTTCGGCAGCGGCGCCGAGGCAGGTGGCGAAGGTGCGTTCACCGTCGGCTGTGACCAAGGCTTGCACACGACCTGAAGGCGTTTCACTCTTGAGCATCAAGGGCTTCACATGGCTTTCAGTCATTTGTTTTTCAAAGAATTGCCCTATTTCGTCCTTGCCGATTTTGCTCAAAAAGCCCGCTTCGATGCCCAATTGGGCAAGGCCGCTCATGGTGTTGGCCGCCGAGCCACCCGAGGCCATTTGATTGCCAAGATGAGCCAATTTTTTTCCTATTTCCACTGAGGTTTCAGCGTCGACGTAGGTCATGCTTCCTTTGGGGAGGTTCAGTTCTTGAAGGATGCTTTCATTTGGGATTTGGGTCAGGATGTCGACCAAAGCACTCCCGATGCCGAGTATTCTTTCCATTTTCGATTCAAAGATTTGTGATTTGTAATTCGATATTTCTAATTTTTTGCAAAGGTAGTAAATAATTTGATGCCAAAAGTAGAAAAATTTCTCATTGATAATCAATTGTTTACGAGTTTATAGAAAAATTTTCTGCAAAAATTGTCCGCAAAACAGAAAGTTCTGTGACATTGTGCAGCCTCCTTAGCTCAGTTGGTCAGAGCATCTGACTGTTAATCAGGGGGTCTCAGGTTCAAGTCCTGAAGGGGGCGCATTTTTTATGTTTCATGTTATTAATTTTTTGGCCTCGTAGATTCTCCCCGTTTCTACGGGGTTTTTTTGTGTGGTGATTTGCTTATTTCTCTCCCCGCTGCATGGCCTCCATGTTGAGAATTGCCTTAACGCGCTGCAAAGGTATGATTTTTCTGAATGGATAAAGCATTTTTACTGCAATCTTCACCCACCATTTGTAATGAACGGCAAGTTGGCAATAAGACTTTCGAAAATGGAATTTCTCGATAAGAAAATCTTGTATGTTGGAGTGTTCCGTAATGCTGCGCGAGCCATCGGTGACATAACGAAAGCCTTTTTCCTGCAAGTAATATTGATTCATGGAATAAAACAATCCATAATATGGATATGCCGTGCTTTTCCTTTTGTATTCTGGCTTGATGCCAACGACTCCGTATTCGCATGAATCAACCCAAACTCTGTTGGCACAGAAGCCAATAAAATCATTATCAATTCGGTCATAAACACCCCAATAATCGTAATGTTTCTTTTCGCACCATTTCATATAAGTTTCAAACGTTTGATGGTTTGTGATGCGATCGGTGACGGCGTAATCATCAAAAGTGGCTTTCAATATGGGATAACCCAACTCGATAATTGGCTTATTGTCAATGCGTTTGAACTCTAACTTTTCAAGTGAGCGCCTGACTTTCTTTCTTGTGTTTCCCGATAGTTCCTCCAAACCTCCGAATTGGTCTTTGATGAGGTTCCAAAAACAAGTTTCCTTTTGGCAATCAAAGTCGTAGGTATTTCTGACCATAAAACCTCCTTGCCTAAACAAAGCCCCTACTTCTTTTTTATCCAGTTTTGGCTCCTCGTGCGGAGCTCCATCAAAGCGCCAGGCTTGACGATATAAGTAGAAATCTTGCATCAGAAATACCTTTTAATGACAGCATTGAAAGCATAGCAGCAAAAACAGAACGCGGCATATAAAAAAGATAGTTTTTCCTGTTTCCGATAAACGAGCCACACATCCTTGGCAGCTTTCAGCTTGTTGGACGAAGCCGAGTTATTCCTGACCCGATACTTCATCAAGATTTCCTTCATAGGATATGCCCTATGGCCATCTTTCAAGATTTTGCACCAAAGAGCCATGTCGTCGCTGGTGGCGTTGTCGGGCATGAGCAATGAACCGGTTTGTTGCGTGTCAAGCATGATGGTTCCACTGCCTATAATAGTGTTTTTCAAGTATTTATCATAATTTACTACACCTGCTGTCTTGATGGTTTTACCCTTGGGCGAACCGTCTTCTTTCATAAGTTCGTAGGCTGAATAAACAAAGGCGTAGCCGTTTTCGAGCATGAAACGGACCTGTTTTTCGAGTTTGTCGGCAACCCACAGGTCGTCGTTGTCGAGGAAGGCGACGAAACGGCCTTTGGCTCGGGCGAGGCTTTTGTTGCGGGTGCCCGCAATGCCGGAATGCTGCTCTGCCACAACAAACTTGATACGAGGCTCTTTCTCTGAAAAGGCTTGCACGATGGCTGGAGTTCGGTCGGAGGATTGGTCGTCAGTGATGAGCAATTCCCAGTTTGTATAAGTCTGATTTACAACAGATTCAATGCTTTCTGAAACGTATTTCTCGGCATTGTAGCAAGGCATAATGACCGATACCAACGGCTGATTTTCCATCATTTCAATCCTTCAATCCAAACCTTAATCTGTTGTTCGTCCTTGAGGCGGCACACCAAAAGCGAATGGTCGCGGAAGGCCACGAGATAGTCTTCCAAGCCTTGCACCACGGCCTCGGTGCCCTCCTCTATATTAATAATGGTATTCTTGTTATCGACAGAAACCACCTTGCCGCGTTTGGCATTGCCGTTTTCATCCTTTTTGGCGTGGGTGAACAGCGAGCCCCATGTGCCAATGTCGCTCCAGCCAAAGTCGGCGGGGATGGTGAAGGTGTTCGGCGACTTCTCCATCACGCCGTAGTCGATGCTGATGTTGGGGCTTTCAATGAAATGCGCGTCAATGAAGGCTTGCTCGTTGGCTGTTCCGAAGTCGTTTTTGCCTTTCTCGAACACTTCGACCATATCGGGCAAATACTGTTTGAACGCCTGCATGATGCCGTCCAAAGTCCAGAGGAAAATGCCGCTGTTCCAGAGGTAATTACCTTCCGAAACAAACTTCACGGCAGTTTCATAATCAGGCTTTTCCTTGAACATCTCCACTTTCACAACCTCCTCATTCCTACTTCCTACCTCATCCCTCCTACTTCCACATTGAATATATCCATACCCCGTTTCAGGTCTTGAAGGTTTAATTCCGATCGTCATCAAAGCGTTTTGGTTTTTCGCCAAAAAGTCAAAGCCCAAGCGAATATTGCGTTGGAATTCAACTTCGTTGGTTACCAAGTGGTCAGCAGGCGTGACGACGATGTTGGTCTCTTTGCAGCGGCTTTGGATGTGGTAGGCCGCGTAAGCGATACAAGGCGCAGTATTCCTTCTTGCAGGCTCGCAAAGCACTTGGTCGGGATGGAGCATGGGCAGGTGTTCCAGCACGAGTTGCTTGTAGGCCTTGTTGGTCACCACGAGGAAGTTTTCATCGGGGATGACAGGGCTGAAACGCTCGTAGGTACTTCGGATGAAACTCTTCCCAGTACCCAGAATATCAAGGAATTGCTTGGGATAGTTGTCCTTGCTGAGTGGCCAGAAACGACTTCCAATGCCGCCTGCCATGATGATGCAATAGTTGTTCATTTCTGTTGGATTGATTATTGTTGAATTGTTGAATTGAGCAGTAAAGATTTTCCTTTTTCGCTCAGATAAGGCTTCAGGTCGTCGATGGCGATTTTGCACAAAGGCATTCCCGCCGCGTATGGCGCAATTTCGAATGGCCCATAACAAAACACAACGCTGTCGGTTTCAATCCATGGCTCGTTGGTGGGCAATTGGAAAGTCTCGTCAGGCTCGAAAAGGTATTCTTCCTCCTCAGTGTTGTTAGGCTCAAAGTATTGTTTTTCAATGCTTTTTGAGATAATACCTTTCAATTGTTCGGGGTTTTCAAAAAGGTCGTAACCCATGATGCTGCCGTCCGTTTTGCTGAAAGTGATGCCATAGTACCACGGCAAGGGATGCGCGCCGCCCGTGTAGGCATAGCCTTCCGCAATGTAGGTGACATACAGGTCGGTTTGCTCGGAAAGGGAATAATTGCCTTCGAAGAAGGAATTAGGCTCGTTGCCTTCCTCGGCGAAGAAACGGTTCATATCTTCTTGAAAATAAGCCTCATAGTCGTCAGTATTGTCCGAAAGTATCCATTTGAGGATATTTTGGCGTAAGGTATCGTTGTCGGTGACGGGCAAGTCGATGTTCATGGTGTAATGGGAGTAGTCGTCGCCGAATTCGCTTTCGATGAAAATGCTGTCGCTCAAGGTGAAAGAATTGATATCCACTTCATTAGATGTGGTTTTGGTTCGGTTGCAGCCAACGGCGGCCAGAAGGAGCAACGCTATGGGAATGAGTATTTTTCTCATATTGAATGAATTTTGTGTTCAATGTTGCAAAGATAATGCTTTTTCATAGAACGCCAAGATTTATTGATTATTTCACCCAACGGTAAAGTATTTCAATGGGATGCACGGCGTGGATGCCCGTTCCGTCAAGTATTTGCTGGCGGCAAGAGGTGCCGGGCGCGGAAACGATGCACGGCATGATACCGTCGGCATTGGCTACGGCTTTTCTGACGGTCGGGAAAAGCACCATCTCACCGATGGCCAACGAGGTTTGGTAATGCTCTTTTTCGTAGCCAAACGAACCCGCCATGCCGCAACAACCACTCGGAATGACATGGATTTGAGCGTTTTGAATCAATTTCAGGGCTTGGACGGTCTTTTCCGTCCCGACCAAGGCCTTTTGGTGGCAATGGCCATGAAGCCAAATTTCTACAGCATCGGATTTGAAATCAGTAGAGGTGATGCAACCTGCTTTCACCTCACGCATAATAAACTCATCGAAAAGCAGTGCATTTTGACCCAATTGTTGGGCTTGTGGACGCAGTTCGGCAGGCACTAAATCAGGGTATTCGTCGCGGAAACTGAGGATGCATGAAGGCTCGATGCCGACCAAAGGAATTTGTTCCGAGACCTTGTCTTTCAACAAATTGACATTCTTTAAGGCAAACTTTTTGGCCAATTTCAAGTTGCCTTTCGACATGGCCGCGCGACCGCTTTCAACATGTTTCGGGATTTCCACCTCGTAGCCCAAGCGCAAAAGCAGTTTGGCGAAAGTCAGGCCCAACTCGGCTTCCTGGAAGTTGGTGAACTCGTCGGCGAAAAGATAGACTTTGCCTTTTGTGGTCTGGCCTTTATGTTTGCGACATTCTCTTTTTACCGCTGTCCGCATGGTTACGCGACTTAAAGTCGGGATGTCGCGCTCGGTCGAAAAGTTGATGATTTGCTTGATGATGATTGAAGAGAACTTCCATGAGGCAAAAAGGTTATAAAAAGGCCAAACGAGATGCCCGAATTGTTCCACTGTGGCCATTCGCGACACGGCGAAGGAACGCAAAGGCATACCGCTGACATCGTATTTCTGTTGCAAGATTTCAGAACGCAAGCGCGTCATGTCGACATTCGACGGGCACTCGCTGCGACAGCCTTTGCAGGCCAAGCAACTGTCCAATACTTCAGCCAACTCTTTTGATAGCAAGATGCTTTTCCTTGTCGCGGCCTGCGTCTCGCAGGTCGAAGCATTGTCGTTTTCGAATTTCGGGTCAAATTGCGGGACGCAATTTGCGACAATGTTGAAAGCCTCGCTTCCCCAACCTCTTGTCAGGATTTCACGTAGCACATTGGCGCGGGCACGAGTGGCCTTGGTTTCGTCGCCGCTCACCTTGAAGGCCGGACAAAGCGTGCCGCCAATCAAGTTCGACTTGCGGCAGTCGCCAGCACCATTGCATTGCTCGATGCTGCACATCAGGGCGTGGAGCTGGTTTTTGGCACCCGTCGCGCCTTCCACCTTGCACTCGTCGAAAGCGGCCTTCCAATTGTAATAGGTCTTGCCCCCGCCCAGTTCCTTCTCGATGGCGTATTTTTGTCCGACTTCGAAGCGCAACATACTGTCCATAGGGAGCGTGTCCACAATCTTGTGCAAATTGAAGACTTGCAGCGGGTCCCAACATTTCTTGAGGTCTTGCATCAAGGAATAAACCTCGTCGCCATACATCAGTTGGATGAACTCTCCGCGCAAGCGACCGTCGCCATGCTCGCCACTGAGTGAGCCTTTGTGTTTCTTGACCAACAGCGCGGTTTGGTATGCCACTTCGCGGAATTTCCGTAAACCTTCCGACTCCTTTATATTAATAATAGGTCTCAGGTGCAGTTCGCCCGTGCTGATGTGGGCGTGATAGACGCAACTCAGGCCAAGGTTTTCAAGCATTTGTGCGAAGTCGGCCATATATGCGGGCAACTTTTCAGGCGCGACAGCCGTGTCTTCAATCACGCCGATGGGCTTGGCATCACCTTTCATGCCCGTAAGCAGACCCAAACCCGCCTTGCGCAAACTCCAAACCTTGCTGATTTCCGATCCGTAAACCCTTGAACAAGCGTAAACTAAATGCTTCTCGTTTTCCATCAAGGCTTTTTCCATCTGGTCGGCGAGGGCATCGATTTCAGCCCTTGTTTCGCCACGCAGTTCGATGATGAGGATGGCGGCGGGGTCACCTTGCACGAAGAAGCGGTTCTTCTGTTGTTCAACATTTTCCTTGCTGAGTTCCAAGATGTTACGATCCATCAACTCAACGGCGGCAGGATGGAATTTCAAAGCGACAAGGTTGCCCAAAAAACTCTTTTGCAGCGTATCGCAATGGGCGCAAACCACCATTTTCTCCTTGGGCGGCAAAGGGTCAAGGTCAACTTTGATTTCGGTAATGAAAGCCAAAGTGCCCTCACTTCCAGCCAACACTTTGCAGAGATTGATGGTGCGTTCTTCAAATGGTTTGGCTGTATTGTGAAGGTCTTCTATGACTTCGTCGATGGCGTAGCCGCATGAGCGACGGCGCAGGCTCTTGTCAGGATAGTTTTCCTCAATTAGTTGAACGGTTTTTTTATCCAAAGCCCAGCGGATGAGTTGGGTGTAAATGTTTTGGATTAACAAATTGGATTCTGTTTCCCAGAAGCGGTTGCCGAAGCGTTCTTCCAATTCTCTGATAGTATAGGTTTTGAATACCTCAATACTGCCATCGCAAAGCACGCCTTGGGCTTCCAACACATGGTGGCGGGTGCTGCCATAAACCAAGGAATGGGAACCGCAAGAATTGTTGCCAAACATTCCACCAATGCAGCATCGGTTGCTGGTGGAAGTCTCAGGGCTGAAAAAGAGTTCGTATGGCTCCAAAGCAAGGTTCAGTTCATCAAGGACAACCCCCGGTTGCACTCTTGCCCATCGTTCTTCCTTGTTGATTTCCAGAATCTTCTTGAAATGCTTGCTGATGTCGACCACAATGCCGCTACCCACCACCTGTCCAGCGATGGATGTGCCACCCGCCCTCGGAATGAGGTGGGTTTTGCATTCACGCGCCGTTTCAATCAAATAGACAATATCCTGTTCGTTTTCAGGGAAGGCCACGCCTTGTGGCACTTCACGGTAAGCCGACGCATCGGTGGCGTAGGCAATGCGGTGCAAAGGGTCGGTGTGGATGGTGAACATTTCAGGTTATTTGTCCAACTGGCTGAAAATGCTGTTGTTGCTCTTGAACTCTGGCACGATGACCTTCATCTGGGCAACAATTTTCATTGGGTCGCAGGTTTCGAGTTCGGTGTGGAGTTTTTCGAGCATCTTGTCCACATTGGCGGCCTCGTATTTGCGTACCACGGCGTGCATAATCTTCTCATTGTCAGTCTTTATGGTGTTTTCCTCGTTGGCCAAGACTTCCTCGTAGAGTTTTTCGCCTGGGCGCAATCCTGTCTCAATAATCTCAATTTCAGGATGATGTGATAATTTACGCATCTTTTCGGCCAAATCCCAAATCTTGACCTTTTCGCCCATGTCGAAGACGAATATGTCGCCGCCTTCGCCGATGGAACCAGCCTCAAGCACAAGGCTGCAGGCTTCGGGAATCGTCATAAAGAAGCGCGTAATGCGGCGGTCGGTCACGGTAATTGGGCCGCCTTGGGCGATCTGCTTGCGGAACAATGGCACAACGGAACCATTGCTGCCCAACACATTACCGAAGCGTGTGGTAATGAACTTGGTGTTGCACTTGCGGCTTTGCGTGTAAATCTCCGCGATGCGCTTGGTGGCACCCATCACATTGGTTGGGTTGACGGCCTTGTCGGTAGAAATCATCACGAACTTCTCTGCGCCAAATTCCACGGCAAGGTCGGCCACGAGTTTGGTGCCGAACACATTGACAAACACGGCCTCATAAGCGTTTTCTTCCATAAACGGCACATGCTTGTAGGCGGCGGCGTGATACACGATTTGCGGGCGAAATTCCTCAAAAACCTCCCTCATGCGCACGGGGTCTTTCACGTTGGTGATGACGAAAGCCATCTTGTCGCGCACCAACTTGAAATCGGGCGTATTGTTCATCTCAAACTGGAAGTCGTACATCGGCGACTCGGCTTGGTCGAGCATAATGAGTTTGGCCGGACTATAGTGCATCACCTGACGGCAAATCTCGCTTCCGATGGAGCCTGCCGCACCCGTCACAAGCACCACCTTGCCCATGATTTCCCGGCTCACGTTTTGGTTGCTGAGTTGGATAGGCTTGCGCCCCAGCAGGTCCTCAATCTTGATGTCTTGGATTTGGTTGGTCGAAATTTTGCCATCCACCCATTTGTCGAAAGAGGGGATGGATTTCACCACCAGGTTGAGTGCCAGTCCTTTTTCGATGATTTCCTTTTTGCGTTCTTCGCTAAGGCTGGGGATGGCCACAATCATCACATCGATACTGTATTTCTCAATGAATTCGGGTGTCAAGGCCGTTTGTGGCGAATACACTTTGATAGTGTTGATTTGCGACTTGGCGCGTTTGGGGTCGTCGTCAACAAAAGCCTTGATTTTGAATTTGGAGTTAGTATCTTGGCTCAAAGTTCTCAAAAGCATCGTGCCACCATCGCCCGCGCCATACACGAGGACGTTCATTTTGTCGCCCGTGTTTTTGTAAACTTCGTTATACAAACGCCTGATAGTAAAGCGCATGAGAATCATTATCACCAAAGTGATGAGATAATGGTACACAATGGTCACATAGCGGGGATAAAGTTCTGCGGCCCATCTTGGTGAAACATGGGTGAAAATCAATTTGGTGATAATCAAAAAGGCCATTGTGAATGTGCAGGCGGAGAAGAGTTTTCGGATGTCGTTGAAGCCCGAATAGCGCAACATTCCGTCATAAGTTCGGGAGATGAGGAAAGCGACAAGATAGGCAATCGGCACAATCCAAATGCGGCTCCAATCGAACCCCGATGCCTTAATGTCTTGAAAATAAAGCATCAAGAGAGCCCCAATATAGGCAATTATAACGATAAGCATATCCACCGCCAAAATCCAAACGCGAGGTAAGGTGTTGTTCTTGTGCTTTCCGAATATGAAATTGCAGAATTGAGTAATCAATTTATACATAGGCCTATGTTTTACATTAAACCGCCAAAAATACTACTTTTTTTGATTACTTGTCAAAATATTTTTTCCATTAATTTCCATTTGCCCGTCGAAGGCAGGTTGGGGTCGGCACCTTGGCACTGCGCAACATTGGCTTCCCACTCGGCCTGACGAGGCAATTTTGCAAGTCGGGCCATATCTTTTTCCCAGTCGAAATCATCGACCGTATCGCATATCATAAAGACATGATTTTCAAAACGATAAATCTGCATATCAAGGATGCCGACGGCTCTTTGTCCTTCGATGATTTCAGGCCACACATGGGCATGGAGTTCACAGTATTTCTCGATGAGTTCAGGGTCGTTGACGAGTTCAAGGGTTTGGCAATAACGTTTCATAATGAGATATTTTTTTCACGCAGAACTCGCAGAATTATGGGAAGCCAGCCGGTCGATTAATTTGCGTTTCTGCGATTTCTGCATTAGATTAATTATCGTGTTTTGTAATGAATTTTCCATAGAGTACGATGACGACGAAGCAAACCAACGGCAAAACGAAACTCAAATTCACGGAAGAAATGCTCCCGATTCCGCCACCATCGATGATGCGGGCCTGCATGGGAGGCAATACTGAACCGCCCAAAATGGCCATGATGAGTCCAGCGGCACCGAGTTTGGCATCGTCGCCCGTGTCGGTCAGGGCAATGCCGTAAATGGTCGGGAACATCAGGCTCATGCAAGCCGAAACCGCCACGAGGCAAATCATCCCGGCGCGACCGTCAATGAAGATGACACCCAAAACGAGCACCGCTCCCGCAAGGCCCAAATAAGTCAGCAACTTGGACGGACTAATGTATTTCAGCAAGAAAGTGCAGATGAAGCGACTGAGGCAGAAGATGGCCATCGCCACGATGTTGTAGCGTTGCGAAAGTACCTCGGCGGCTTGCTCCGTCATGCCTTCGTTCATAAAGACGCGCGTACCATATTGGATGATGAAAGTCCAGCACATGATTTGCACGCCGACATAGAAAAACTGGGCAACCACGCCATAGCGGTAAGGCTTGTTTTGCCAAAGTCGGCGCACCGTTGGGCCAAATTTCTGGTCGTGGGTTTCTTCGGCCTTGGTTTGGGTTTTCACCAACAGCAAAATGACCACAAAAAAGACCACTAACACTGCCCCGATGATGACATACGGACGACTCAACACGGAGAGGTCGGCGCTTTTGATGGCCTCAAATTGGTCTTCGTTGAGCAAGGCGCGTTCCTCGGTGCTCAACGGGTTCAGTTTGGCTTGGATGAACTTCATTGCTACGAACATGCCCGCCAACGAGCCGATGGGATTGAAGGCTTGGGCGAGGTTGAGTCGGCGTGTGGCGGTGTCTTTGCTTCCCATTGAGAGGATGTAGGGATTGGCCGTCGTTTCAAGGAAAGAGAGGCCGCAAGTCAGCACGAAATAGGCGATGAGGAAGGGGTAATAGTTGCCTGTCGCTTTGGCGGGAATGAACATCAAGGCACCAATGGCGTAAAGACCGAGGCCCATCAGCAGACCCGCTTTGAACGAGTATTTTCGCACAAACAGCGCGGCGGGCAAGGCCATGCAAAAATAACCGCCGTAGAAGGCCAACTGCACCAAGGCGCCGTCGGTGACGCTCATGCGGAAAATCTTCGAGAAGGCCTTCACCATGGGGTTGGTGATGTCGTTGGCGAAGCCCCACAAGGCGAAGCAACAAGTCACCAGCACGAAGGCCAACAAATACTTTTTTTCTACTACTTTATTCATTTTCTTCTGATTGTTAGGGTGATAGCTTCGGGATGATTGTTCTTGAAAGCAAAGGCATCCTTGACCACACAGGCTAAATAGCCCCCGCCACCAGCTCCTGGCATTTTCCAAGCCAAAACATCGTCCATAGCGGAATATTGGTCGATATAATCTTGCACAGAGCCTTGAATCATGGCGGGGAACATGGCAGTTTGGGCGTTGAACGAGGCTTTGTAAGCCGTCGCAAAAGCCGTCAAATCCATGTTCAAAATGGCGTTCCAACAGTCGGCGGCGGCCTTGGCCAAGGCTTTGACTTTCGGTTCGGTGATGTCTTTGCCTTCCACCACCGAACACCTTGGCTTTCGTGGTTCCATAGGAATCATAACGAGGTGGTTTTCAAGCCAATCCAAAACGGCGTCGTCTTGGCAAGTCTCGAATTTGACAGGCCAATAGAGTTTGTCGTAATAATGCCTGACCAAACCGGGCATGCAAATCCCGATAGAATCTTGCGCCCCGCTGATGATGCCGTCGCTGCGCTCGGGGTCGTTCTCGAAGCAGAAAACGAGTTTGGCAAGGGTTTCGGGGTCCATATCGGGCAGTTTCATCGGCCATATCTTGCGGATCATATTGCGCGTCGAGGTGGACAGGCCGCAACGCTCGCGCACCTCGAAAGTCGGTTCCAAAGAGATGGTGATGGCCCAGCCCGGTGCGAAACACGAAACGTAGGGTTGGTCGATCCAAGTGCCGGCCAAGTCCAAGCGGGTGGGGATTTGGCAGAGGTCTTTCTTCAAAGCGGTCGACGAGCGGGCTTCCAAGCCTTCCGAAGGGGTGCGTTGCAAAACGACATATTCAATGCCACGCTCTTCGCAAAAACGGCGTTTTTCTTCCGAAGCACCGTCTTCGTTGACCACAAAAACGTCGGGTTTCAGACGATCGACTGTGCCGATGAAGTCCATCACGCCTTCGCCGTCATTGATGAAGGCATCCTTCACATAACGGATAGCTTTTACCATAAAGAGGCGCTCTTGTTCGGGGTATAAGGTTTTGTGGTTCTTGTAGTGCAAAATGGTTTGATCGGAGCCTATGCCCACATAAAGGTCGCCAAACTGGGCAGCTTGCCGGAAAAACTCGACGTGACCGCTGTGTAGAAGGTCGTAACAACCGCTTACAAATACTTTTTTCATTGTTCAGAGTTTAGGGTTTAGAGTTTAGAGTCGGTTAGAAGGTTGAGGGTTTAGAGATTTTTGGGTGTAAGATTTTTGTAGTCCGGAGAGGAGGCGGGCATCTTCTTCTATGAGTGAATCCATGTTGAGCCTTTCTTCAGTTGAGATGTAACCAAGTTCCTCTGCAATCTCAAATTGAGACGATACTTCCATCAGTGAACCGTAGGCCAATTCTATAAAATGAGACTTCTCCCTAATGGAGAAACGGTTCACTCCTTCTGCAATGTTTGATGTAACAGAAATTGATGCTCTTCGAAGTTGGTCGCACATGGCAAATCTTTCCTCAGCAGGGAACTTTTTCAAAAGCTTGTAAGTCCTTTTTACGACTTCCTTTGCTTTCTGATAAGCAATCAATTTTCTATAACCAAATACTTCCATACCATTTATCTAACTTTCAACTATACACTTTAAACTTCTCTAAACACTAAACTCTAAACACTCAACTATCTCTCCGCTCGCATTGGGTTGTTCAAAAAATCATCATACGCCAAACGGATGCCATCCTCCAATTCGGTCTTGTAGGTCCAGCCGAGGGCGGTGGCCTTGCTTACATCGAGTAGTTTGCGTGGCGTGCCGTTGGGTCTGGTCGTGTCCCACTTGATTTCGCCTTCATAACCAATCACCTTGGCCACAAGTTCTGTCAATTCCTTGATGGTCAGTTCTTTTCCCGTTCCTGCATTTACGGTTTCGTTACCTGAATAGTTGTTCATCAGGAAAACGCAAAGATTGGCGAGATCATCGACATAAAGGAATTCGCGCAAGGGTGAACCGTCGCCCCAGCAGGTCACTTCCTTCAAGCCGTTCACTTTGGCCTCGTGGAAACGGCGAATCAGAGCAGGCAATACGTGGCTGTGTTCAGGATGGTAGTTGTCGTTAGGGCCGTAGAGGTTGGTCGGCATCACCGATATGTAGTCGGTGCCATATTGCCGATTCAGGAACTCGCAATATTTCAGTCCGCTGATTTTGGCCAAGGCGTAGGCCTCGTTGGTCTTTTCCAATTCGCCCGTCAGCAGGCAGGATTCCTTCATCGGTTGGGGAGCCATTCTCGGATAGATGCACGACGAGCCAAGGAATTCCAACTTCTTGCATCCGTTTTTCCACGCCGAATGGATGACATTCATTTCGAGAATCATATTGTCGTACATAAAGTCGGCAAGTGCCGATTGGTTGGCGACGATGCCACCCACTTTGGCTGCCGCGAGAAAAACATATTCGGGCTTCTCGACCTCGAAGAAAGCCTCCACTTGCTCTTGGCGGCAGAGGTCGAGTTCCTTGTGGGTTCTCGTAATGATATTGGTATAGCCTTGCCTTTGCAGTTCCCTTACAATCGCCGACCCCACCATTCCCCGGTGACCGGCGACGTATATTTTGCTGTTTTTGTTCATTGGTTTACTTTGTTTGTACAGTAGCTTACGCCACCTGCTTATTGTCTGTCGCCCTAACTGGGCTAACTCTAAACTCTAAACTTTTAACTCTCAACTAATTCTTCGGCATATCTCCCGACCAACCGTGGCCGAGGTCCCAATGTTCATCGTACACAAATTCAAAATAAGGAAGCGAAAACTCTTGTTCCAATAGTTCGGTCAACTCCTCTTGAATAGGCTCTGCCCAATGCCCGACAAGCACAATGAATTTGTCGATGCTCCAGGCCACGCGCCCACGCGGAATCTGCGTATAGTCTCCTTTGAATTTGGTTTCCTCGTGCTTGGCCTGTGCCCGAAAATATTCTTTGGCCCATACCTGACGGTGCAAATGCGGGTAGTTGATGAAAGGCATTCCTTTCTCGGCAGCCTCTTCGACCATTTTTGGCGTAAGTTCTTTCTTGCGCACCCCAAAAAAACTGTGTTCTTCAGAATCGTACCAGAAAATGCCGACACAAGGCATCTGCTCATCAAATGCTTTCATTGACTCCATTTGAGCTTTATGTTCTTCGGGGGTTAAGTTTGTCATAATTCTTTGTCTTCCGATTGTTTATGAGAATACAACTTGCGTACTTTTTCCATATCGTGCTCCACCATAATCTTGACCAAATCTTCAAATGAAGTCTTGCGCGGATTCCAGCCCAAGAGCGTCTTGGCCTTGGTAGGGTCGCCAAGCAGTTGTTCCACCTCGGCGGGGCGGAAAAATCTTGGGTCGACCTCGACGAGCACCTTGCCTGTTGCCGTATCAATGCCCTTCTCATCAACGCCTTCGCCCTCCCAGCGGAGTGTGATGCCGACGTGCTTGAAGGCCAAAGTGCAGAACTCGCGCACGGTGTGGTATTCACCTGTGGCGATGACGAAGTCCTCGGGCTTCTCCTGTTGCAGGATGAGCCACATACATTCCACATAGTCCTTGGCATAGCCCCAGTCGCGGAGCGAGTTGAGGTTGCCGAGGTAGAGCTTGTCCTGATAGCCTTGCTTGATTCGCGCTGCGGCCAATGTAATCTTGCGTGTGACAAAGGTTTCGCCCCGTCTTTCGCTCTCGTGGTTGAACAAAATGCCATTGACCGCGAACATACCATAGCTCTCGCGGTAGTTTTTCACAATCCAGAAGCCGTATTGCTTGGCCACACCGTAGGGCGAGCGCGGATAAAACGGCGTGGTTTCCTTTTGCGGCACTTCTTGCACGAGGCCGAAAAGCTCGGAAGTGGAGGCTTGGTAGATTTTGCATTTATTGTCCATACCCAAAATGCGCACGGCCTCCAATAGCCGCAAGGTGCCCACGGCATCGGCCTCGGCGGTGTATTCGGGGCAGTCGAAAGAGACCTTCACGTGGCTCTGCGCAGCAAGGTTATAGATTTCGTTAGGCTGTACCTGCTGAATGATGCGCACGAGGGAAGAGGAATCCGTCATATCACCGTAATGCAAAGTGAGCAAGCGTTTGTTTTTCATATCGCGCACCCATTCGTCCAAATAAAGATGCTCGATGCGGCCCGTGTTGAACGACGAAGAGCGGCGGATGATGCCGTGTACGTCATAACCTTTTTCCAAAAGGAACTCGGCAAGGAAGGAACCGTCTTGACCCGTAATGCCGGTGATTAATGCTGTTTTACCCATAATTTAATTTGATTTTGGGTGCAAAAATAAGGATTTGCTGAAATCGCAATGAAAAAAACTTACAATTCCTTCACTTCCGCCAAAGCCGCCACGAAATACCACCTGCCGTTGTTCTCGCATAAGCACTTGTAGCGGGTGCGTTGCTTCTCGCCTTTTTGGAAAATGAGGCCGTTTTTCAGCACGAAACGCGCTCCATTGGGCAGGTTTTCCACGGTTGTAATGGTTCCAGCGTGCTTGTCGTATTGCTTCAGCACCCTTTGCAGGTTTGGGTCGGCGGTGCTGCTGGCCTTGATATGGTGCAGGTGTTTTTGCAAAGCCGTGAGAATGTCTTTTGGGAAAATGGTTTCGGTAAGAAAAGGCAACAAAAGCGCAGAGAATTGTTTTTGCCATTCCGTGCCGTGGGGCTGCACAACTCTTGAGCCATAATGCTGATACACATCATAATGCGCCACTTCGTGAATGTAGGTGACGAGCATTTGGTATGGGTTCAAATCCAGATTGAGGGTGATGGTGCAGATGCCGTTTTTGGTGCGTGGCGGACGGAAATCGCCCAATTTTGAAGTGCGTGGCCGCTTGAAATGCAGTATGAAACGTCTTTGTTCATACATTGCGCCGACCATCCCTACCGATGCTTCGGGAAAATAGCGTTTCAGCAGTTCGAGTTCTTCAGGCTTCATCGCTGTTCAAGAGTAAGGTTTCCGTGGCTTTCTGTGGAGCGTAACTCCACTTGGTGCAGGTGTTGCAGTTGCGCGGTGCGCGACGGCGACCCGGCACTTCCTTGGTCTTGCAGGACGTAACTGTCAGGATAATACTTAACAAAAACAATATCAATAATTTGCTTCTCATTTCGACAACCAGTTTGCGGGATTTTGTCTGACTTGTTCCTTCAGCAGTTCGAAGTGCAATTCCGTCTTGCCTTCGGTTTTGTTGGTGTGGACAGTGCCAATGTTTTGCTTGGTTTTCACCTTGTCGCCGCGCTTGACGGAGACATCCTCAAGGTTGGAATAGACCGTAAAGTATTCGCCGTGGCGGATGATGACCACGGTGTTGCTGCCCGTCAGTTTGGTGACGTTGGCCACCTCGCCCTCAAAGACGGCACGGGCGTGGGCGTTCTCCGTGGTAGCAATGTCGATGCCGTTGTTGGTCACGGTCACTTTGCTCGACACCACCGAGGCGTGCTTGCCGTAGGACGATGAAATCACGCCGCGCTCCACGGGCCACGGCAGTTTGCCTTTGTTGCCGACAAAGTTCGACGAAAGCGTTTTTTCGGCGGGGGTCAAGGCCATTCCTTTTTCTTTTGGTGCAGGGGCGGCGGTTTTGCCTTTTTCCTTGGCTTTTTTCTCTGCTTCCTTGCGTTTCCTTTCGGCCTCGGCGTTGGCTTTGCGGATTTCCTCGGCGATGATGTCGTCGATGGCCTTTTGCAGTTTTTTGGCCTGCTGTTGCTTGTTCTTGATGTCTTGTTGGATTTTGCCTTCTTGCTTCTTGAGTTTGGTCACCTGCTGGTTCAACTCCTTCTTTTCGTTCTGTAAATCAGCCTTTTGCACTTTTTCGTCGGCCAGCAGTGCGGCTTGTTCCTCGCGGGCTTGTCGGTTGGCTTCGACCTCGCTGCTGATTTGCCTTTCGGTGGAGGAGATTTGGTTCATCTTGACCTTGCGGGCATCGCTGAACTCACGGATGTAGCGCAACCGACTGAAGGCTTGGTTGAAGTCCTTGGAAGCAAAAATGAAGCCTAACTTGTTGTAATTGTTGCGGTTTTTGTTGGCAAAGACAATCATTTTCGCGTATTCCTTTTGCAATTTGCTGAGGTCGGAATTGAGGCTGCGGATGTTGCTTTGGCCCGACTTGATTTCCTCGTCGAGGACGGCAATCTGCTCGTTGTAAGCCTTGATGAGTTTCTCGCGCTGCTTGATTTTCGAGTCCAAGATGGATACTTCGTTGAGGGTCATTTCGCGGTCTTTTTTGGTCTTTTTCAGCAATTGGTTGGCAGTCGAAATCTCGTTTTGCAACGATGTGATTTCGCTCTGCAATTGCTTTTTCGACTTGCCTTTCGTTTTCTGTCCAAAAGTCGGCGAAACGAGAGACAACAGCAACAAAACCAATATGATATGCAGTTTTTTCATTGTTTCATTGGCAGTTGGATGCGCTCCATCTTGTTGGTAATCTTTAGCGGAAAAGTTGTCTTTTCGTCTAATTTGATGTTGGAGTATTTTATCTTAACTTTAATGTCACCCGTATAGTAATCGTATTGATTCCACCCAACCGTTTGGTTTTCAACGGGTGGGATGCCTTCGATATTGTCCAAAAGCACAAATTGCGCAAACGGTAGTCTCAAACCAAATAAAGGTCCGATTTGCTGATCGAGGCTGTCTACGTGCTCGGCCAAATAGGTCTTTTCAATGCGATTAAGAATCCAAACGGAATCATTGCTGATTTTGGCACGTAATACTTCCACACCCATTGTGGCGGTCACGCTGACCCAGACAATGCTATCTTTCCTCATCCTGAGTTGCCCTGATAAGTCATTGAAAGACTGTTCGTTGACTTCGGCTTGGATGCTCAGGTTGGCGGTGAGCCATTCAAAAGATTGCGGCGGTGCAGGTGCCACGGTTTTCTTGCGCGAGGCGCAGGAGTCGAACAGTAGCATCGTGAGCAAAAACAGGATTGCTATTTTGGAATATTTGGGCATTAATGTGTATTTCTATTGATTCATCCTTCAAAAGACATATCTTTTGCATCTTCCCTTAACAAGGCATAAAGATTGTCGCGGTTCTGGCGGTTGTGCCAAATGTTCACGATGTAAATTTCATCATTATAGATGGCATACACCACACTATTGAGGCGACAGTGCAATTCGCGGAATTCAATACCTGTTTCTTCATCACAGAAACTTGGAACACCTATCTTTGGGAATTGGGATATGTTTTCAACTGCCTTATGGATGCTGTTGCGCATTTTTTGGGCGGCCTTTTGGCCAAACTCACTCGCCACATACGTCGCAGTGGCTGCAAACTCATTTGCCGCACGATTGGACCATCTCACATTCATAAGGCCTCAGCAATTGCTTGGTCAACCATCTTCATCACGTCTTCGTGAGGAAGTGTTTGCTCGCGTCCGGCGACAATGTCTTTCATCCGTTCTCGCGACACTTCCATCATTTCTTCACGGGTTCTCATTCCAGGAATATCCAAAGAACTGTCTTCCTGATAGATACGCGCAAGAAAAGCCTTCCGCACCTTTTCGTTCTGCTGACGATAGATGGTCAACAACGCATCCACTACTGAAACTTCTTGATACATAACTCTTGCCTCTTAAACAATTACTGGTTTTGTTGGCAAAAATACACATTTTTTGGAAACAATTGCTTTTGTGCGTTTTTTGTTGAAGATGAGATGATACCCCACCCCCATCCCGGATTCCCAGCGCGTCGACAAACGCTTGGAAATCGGGATGGGGTGGTTTTGGTTTTCTACTGATTCACATCACTGCGAGGAACGAAACGGTCTGGAAAACGCGAGGCCGCAATCATCGCGAAGCACGGACCGGACGAACAGGAATGCCAAACTGACGTGATTCTTCATACATAAAGTAGTCGGTACCGTGAATGATAAAACCAAACCGCCATGCATGGTCCACCCAAAGCGTGGGAAGACTGCTCGACCAATAATCGCCATAGCCCCAACCCGTATAATTACTATCAAAATATTTACCTGTTCCCGGCAGGAATAGCGTATTGCCATTGGGACCTGTGTAAAGAATTCCACACACGCTGTCCTGATTTATATAGGCAGCAGTACAATTTTCCGCCAGTTCCACCCATTCACCATAAGTAGGTGTGCGCCAGTCGCTGCCCCAGTTGACCGTGGCGGCATCATCGCAGGGAAGCAAGACCGAAAGCGTGTCGCAATAGCCCTCATAGCCAAACTTGAGGAAATCAGGGCTGGCATCGTGGCTATACTTGGTCAGTTTCAATTGGCTGCCTTCGCAATATTTGTAGGTGCTCCAATCGTAAACGGACTTCGGTTCGGTTTCGCCCCAAGCGATAAACCAGCCGAAAACATTTGTGCTGTCCGCGCCCACATTTTGGGTTGCCCAAAGCGTTCCGCTCGGCAAGCCGAGGTCAACAAAGGGGTGGTTGATGCCATCGCCATCGTAATGGTATTCTGAGGCAGATGGATACACCGTGATTCCGTTAGGGGCTAAATCCTCTTGTTCTGGGTTTTCTTGTTTTTCTTTCTTACACGAGGTGAAAGTTGCCATACCTGCCACTACTACAAGCATCAGCATTAATTTCATTGTTGTTTTCATAACATATAAATTTAAAAATGTCCGGCAAAACTACCGCAAAAACCAAACCAAAAACCACCTTGTTGAGACCCCAAGGCGATTTGTCCATATTATTTTTGGCTTTGAAAATTATAGATGATTGTAAATCAAAGATTTGAAATAATCGGGCTTTGGATTTTGTCCATACGGTTTTTGCTTCCAAAGCCCCCAAAACCATCAATTTTTCAGTTTATCCATAATCGCCTCATAATGCTTCGTATAGGTCTCGTCAGGTTCTTTCAGCAGTTTTAGGGCTTTTTTCATGTGCTTTTCGGCTTCTTTGTAGTCGCCTTTCATATAGAGTACCCAAGCGTGGGTGTCGAGATAGGTCGGGTTGTCGGGTTCGGCGGCGATGGCTTTGGTTGACATTTCCAAGGCCTTGTCCAAGTCTTGGCCTTTCAGGGCAAGGTAATAGGCGTAGTTGTTCAAGACCAACACATTGTCGGGGTCGTTGCGCAAGGTGCGCTCGTAGGCATCGAAGGCTTTCTCCTCGTCGCCTTGCTCGTGGTAGAGGTCGCCAAGGAAAGCGTCGAAGTTGGATAACTGAATCTTGTCGGTGGTATAGCGGCGGCCTTTTTCCAAATAGTTGATGGCCTCGTCGTTGATTTTCAGGACGGCACTCGCCACGCCCGCATACCAATAGAAAACGGGCTGCATCGGGTAGTATTTCAAAGCCTTGATGGCGTGTTGGCGAACATTCTCGTTTTCGTTCAGCCTTGACTCGCTGATAATAAGGTTTTGCCATCCATAGAAGTCGGTGCTGTCGATGTCCAACACTTGTTGGTATATCTCCTTGGATTTCAGCGCGTTTTGTTCCACTATATAATAGGAGCCGAGGATAAGGTAGCCCAATTTGTTGTCGGGATGGGTTTCAATGAAGGCCTCGCCGCATTGCCGCGCCTGCTCGTCGATTTCGTTGGATTTTTCGTTTTTTCCCATCCAATAGTCCCAGATGTTGGCTTTCGTGGCAATGTCGAGGCTTTTGTTACGAATGGCGGCAATCAGTTCGTTGAAGGCCTTTTCCTTGTCGCCGTTTTTCTCGTAAAACTCCAACAATGAGACGTTTATGTAAGGGTCATTGGGGTTCACTTCCTTGATTTTCTCGTAGGTCTTCAAGGCTTCCTTGTCCTTGCCCATTTCGGCATATTCTTGTGCGAGCAAGGAATAATAGCGCACGTTTTCAGGGTTTTCCTTGATGAGCCGCTCCAATTCAGCGATGAGTTTCTTGCCGTTGCCCTGCCGTTTGTAAACTCCGAGGCGTTGCTCAGTGATGAAATCGTTCTGCCCAATTTGTTGTTCCAGCACATCCATTTTGGCCAAAGCCTTGTCGAATTGCTCCGTAAGCAAGTAAGCCTCAATGAGTTCGCTGAGCATTTCCATATCGTCGGGATACTTTTTCGTCAAGGGTTCGTACAGGTTGATGAAGTCGCCGAGTTGCCCCAATTCGCGGTAAAACACGCCCAAACGCATTTGGTACCACTTGTTTTCGGGGTCGAGTTCGGCGGCCTTTTCAATCATCCTGAAAGCGTCATCAAGTCGCCCGACGGTATAATATTGTTCGCTCAATTCGAACATCGAGGCAGCATCGTTGGGCATATAGCGCAAGGCCTGCTCGAAGTTGCGGATGGCGCCTTCGGTGTCCTCGCGGTACTTGCTTTGCAAGCCGTTGGAGAAATAGGTGGCGTTTTTTTTCTTGTCGGGTTTGCCTGCAAATTCCGACTCCATCGTTTGGGCAAAACTCCCCATCGAGCAACCCAAAAGCAGTAACAACAAAAACATTCTATACTTCATAACTCTAAACTATTTAACTGACTCTAAACTCTAAACACTACACTCTCAACTCTTCCCCGTGTGTCCAAAACCGCCCGCGCCGCGTTCTGTTTCCGATAAAACTTCCACTTGCACAGGCTCAACTTGTTCGCATTTGGCGATGACCATTTGCGCGATGCGGTCGCCGCTGTTGATAATGAAAGGCTTGTCGGACAAATTAATAAGGATGACGCAAATCTGCCCGCGATAGTCGGCATCGATGGTGCCGGGCGAATTCAAGACGGTGATGCCGCTCTTGAGCGCGAGGCCGCTACGGGGGCGCACTTGGCCTTCGTAGCCTTCGGGGATTTCCATATAGAGGCCCGTCGGCACGAGGCCGCGTTGCATAGGTTCAAGCGTTATCGGGCCTTCTGGCAGGAAGGCGCGGAGGTCCATACCGGCCGAGTTTTTGGTCTCGTAGGCGGGCAGGGGATTGTTTGAGGTGTTGATTATCTTTAGTGTCATAAGTGTTTATTTTATTGTATTTCAATTACTTCCCAATGACCGTGATTTCCTGAACCGCGATAAGTAATCTTATCCTTCATTTTCGCCAATTCGCGTCCTATGGTTTTGGCGTTCACTCCCAATAGTTTTGCCATCAATTCTCTTGTAATGCCAGGATTCATCCGGACCAACTCAATGATATGTTCTTGCCTTGATTTTTCACCTTTTTCGTGAGGGACATCGTGAGGGACATCGTGAGGGACATTTGTCATTTGGGTCAAATCCATCTTTCTCGGAATGATGATTCTGAACTCATCCAAGTCCAAATCGTTGTAATAATCTACATTATCAAAGGCTTGTGAAACACGCAAGATGCCACTTCCAACACCAGTATAGGGCAGAAAATATCGGGCAAACTCGAAAAGTAATTGGTTTCTCGGTTTCGAGATGCCTTTCTTGATGTCCTCCACGGTCAAATCTGACGGCAAAGTGCCGGGGCTATGCAATTCTATACGGTTGTCGAATACAAACAAACGAATAGCGGACGATTGGTAATAATCGCGATGAACCAAAGCATTGACAATCAACTCGACAAATACGGATAAAGGAATCTCCAATTGTCCGTTGCTATTGAAATTGTCTTCCTTTTGTTTGGTCATCAGATTGCGGCTTACAAAATTCATTGCAGCCGTATATTGCGTCAGCAGATTGCCTTCCATTTCGCTTTCTGGCAGATAGTCTCGATACTGGTTTCCAGCAACTGTGTTTCCGACAAACGAGATGCATTTTATCGTGAACACAGGCACAAATCGCTTGATGTTTTTGCCCACAAGCAAAAGCCCTGCAAGCGTCAGTTGGCCTTTCGCATCCATTAGCGATAAATTTTGAAGCAGTCGCTCAATGGTGAAATTGGGAGCCACGGCATCAACCATGTTTTCAATGGTAGCGTTTTCTTCGTTTAAGCCGGCCAAAGCCAATTCTTTGGAGTATCTTTTCGACAATAGCATTTTCAACGAAGTTTCGGAAATGTCGTGTATGGAACTACCATCCACACTTCTCTTGTCGGCGCACACTCTACCACTCTCTTGCATCATCGAAAGCATTTTTTCGTTTGAGACAACCTTTCGCTTGTCGGAACCTTGCTTAACCCATATATTTCCGTTTAAGGTTTTGTAAGGTTTGTTCGTGCCTTCCATCACATGAGCCACCAATACGCGCTTGCTGTCGGCCACGACGACTTCGGTTTGCAAATAAATGGCAGGTCGGATTTGGTCGTTGGCAGCAGTAGAGATTTCATGCGAAATCTGCTGGATTTCGGAATAAGAAAGTCCTATGATTTGCCCAGTCTTGTCCTCGATGCCAAACAAGATAATTCCTCCCATGCAATTGGCAAAAGCAACCATTTCCTCAGCGATTTGCTTGGAAGTGGTCATCTGCTGCTTGAACTGCACGGTGCTGGTTTCGCCGCAAGTTATGATCTCGACTAATTCTTCCTTGGTCATAAGTTTGCAAAAATACACATTTTTTCAAACAATCATCATTTCCGCTTCTTCACCATAGTCAAAACTCCCTTCACCAAGTCCTTCTCCATCCAGCAGATGAAGGCGAAGAAGACGAGCAGCAAGCCCGTATTGACGACCAAAGTCCAGACGGTGCTCTCAATGTGGATGCTCTTTTGCGCGAAATACAAAGCCACGGCGAGGGCAAAATAGAGGAAAGCGGACTTAATATTATAAGGTATCGGGGCCTTTTTCTGCCCGACGAAGTAGGACAACACCATACAAACGCCATAGCCCGCAAAGCCGCCCCAAGCGCAAGCCATATAGCCGTATTTGGGCACGAAAATGAAATTGATGGCAATCAGCACCACGCAGCCGATGCCCGAGAAAATGGCACCCCACCAAGTCTCGTCGATGAGTTTGTACCAAAACGAGAGGTTGAAATAGATGCCCATAAAGATTTCGGCCATCATCACGATGGGCACCACGCGCAGGCCTTCCCAGTAATCGCTCTTGATGATGTGCTTCAGGATGGGCATATACATCACCACGGCGAGGAAAGCAAACAAGGTAAAGATGATGAAATATTGCATCACCTTGGCTTGGGTTTGCTTGTCTTCCTTGTCGCGTTTGCCGCCGAAGACGAAAGGCTCGTAGGCGTAGCGGAAGGCTTGCGTGATCATCGCCATAATCATCGCGATTTTCACGCAGGCACCATAGATGCCGAGTTGCACCTCGCCTTCCTTGCCGGGCACGATGAAGCGGTAGCAAATCTTGTCGGCCACTTGGTTGAGGATGCCAGCCAAGCCTAAAAGCAGCAGCGGCCAAGTGTAGCGCAGCATTTGTTTGAGCAGGTCGCGGTCGAGGCCGAAGCGCAATTTCCTGATTTCGGGAATGAAACCGAGCGTGATTAATCCGGTGCAAATCAGGTTCACGATGAAGATGTAGCCGACTTGGTAACTGTTTTCGTACCAGCCCATTAGCGCGGGATGGCTCTCTTTCAGACCGGGTGCGACCAAGAAAACGAACAGGTTCAAGCCGATATTGAGGAAGATGAACAGCAGTTTGAGCGTGGCAAACTTGATGGCCTTGTTTTCGTATCTCAAGCGGGCGAAAAGTATGGCCTGAAATGCGTCCAAGGCCACGATGATGGCCATAATCTCGACAAATTCGGGATGGCTGGCGTAATGCAAGGCGTTGGAAATCGGCTTCAGGAAAAGGCTGACCAAAACGACGAAAACCAAACTCACCAAACCCACCGCCAATCCCGAAGTGGAAAAGGCCTTGTCGGGGTTCACGCCTTCCTTGTTGGAGAAGCGGAAGAAGGTGGTTTCCATACCAAAAGTGAGGATGACGAGCAGCAAGGCGGTGTAGGCATACAGGTTCGTGACAATGCCATAACCTCCCGACTCGGCGGCGATTTTGTAGGTATAAAGCGGCACAAGCAGGTAGTTCAAGAACCTGCCGATGATGCTGCTCAAACCGTAAATGGCGGTCTGTTTCGCAAGGGAGCCTAATTTGTTTTCTGCCATAGGTCGCATTTGTTTTTTCCGAAACGCAAAAATAAAGTTTTTTGTTGTAATACCATCCATCAACTTTTGGCAATTCGGTCACAGACCGTATGACGATGTGAAAATCGAATGGAAACAGGTAAGCATTAATGCGCAAAAAACCCGATTTTGCGCAAAAAGACCTCGTTTTTGGCCGTTTTTTGAGGAAAGAATGTCTTTAGCAATGCCAAATTGGTTATTTTTGTGCCAGTTTTATCAACCCAATGTTTAACAAAATTTCAACAATGAAATGAAAAAAGTAATGTTTATCGCCATCGCATTGGTGGCTATGGTGTGCATCTCTTGCACAAAAACCGGTAGCAAAGATTACTACTCCTATTCCACATCATTCCGCATCAATGGCCAAGGGAACAACACCACAGAACTCGAAAACATTCTGCGTCCTAAATTCAACAATGTTATGCAATTGACAAAAGAAGAGGCACAAACCGAATGGAATGGCTTCTTGTCGTCGGTGTCGAACATCACCGTCACTTTGAATGATTCAAGTTATTATGTCGTCAAGTTTTGCCGTCAGGAAACGCAAAACGACCAATTAGTGAACGTTGAGACCATCGGCACAAAATCTTGGGGAAACGTTCCCGCAAAATGAATTCTAAAATACTTAACTTTCAATAAATTAACAACTAACTAAATTTAATTCAAATGAAAAAAGTAACATTTTTGCTCGCCACCCTGCTTATCGGTGGCTTGATGCTCACGGGCTGCAAGAAAAATGACCCGCAACCAACTCCCGATCCTACACCGACACCTACAACCGCCAAAGTGATTTACGAAGTCAACAACAAGCAAGGGGTTTTTGCCGCTTCCGATTGCTTCAAGTACACAATCACCTATGTAGGTGCTGACGGCAATTCTGTGACAGTGAATGATGTCACTTTGCCTTGGACCTCTCCTGAAATCACTGTGAACATGCCTTTCAATGCCAAGGTTGAAGGAAAAGCCACTTACAACGAAGCCAATATTCCTGACATGGTGACTTTTGGCCATACGCCGAATATCACTGCCGATGGCAAACTGGTTGCCATAGGAAATGACCCTTACCAAGCCGTTTCTAAAGAACGTTTCTTGGCTTTGGTAGCGGAAAACTCTGATATGCTGAGTTTTAGCCTTAGCGAGAAAGTAGAATAAACATTAACAATCATAACATTAATCAATAACATTTAAACATTTCCAAAATGAAAAAAGTAACGTTTTTGCTCGCTACCCTGCTTATCGGTAGCATGATGCTCACGGGCTGCAAGAAAAATGACCCGCAACCAACCCCAACACCTACTCCTACGCCGACGACGAAGACTGTGGTTTACAAGGTTGACAACATTTTCAAAACGGGCGATATTAATACTGGTCAAGTGACCACACACACGGTTTCGCCCTGCTTCCATTACAGCTTTTCCTTTAAAGACGCTAACGGAAACATGGTTGAAGTGAATGACGCCACTTTGCCTTGGACCAAAGAAATCAGTGTAAATGTTCCGTTTGAGGCAAAAATCGAAGGTAAAGTCACTTACAATGAAGCCGATCTTCCAGAACAGGTGGAATATGCTCGTATTGCCTTAATCAATGGCGAGGGTGAAACGGCTGGTTACTCTACTTCCAAAGCTGATTTTATAGAATGGATTGCTACTCATCCAGATAAATTAGAATTTAGCAAAACCAAGACCATTCAATAAGAAAGCTTGAAATTGGCATGATAGCCAATATCGCACATTTGCCCGACCTTCGTTGTTTGAAGGTCGGGCAAATTGTTTTATGACAAATGATGGTTTTTTGTTTGTTGTCGCAATAAAATTGTACTTTTGCAGCCGTGGAACTAGAGCAAAAACACATCGAAAAGGCGATAAGCATCGAAAACCAATCTCTTGTAAATCACGTGGACAGCGGTCTACCCCGCTGGCTCATCGAGGCGGCTTTCGTGTGCTACCTTTTGCAGGCCGCCATCGACTATGCGCCGCTGATGCACTGGATGGATGATGCCCATCTCTCGTGGGTGCGAGGCTTCGTACAGACCTTTGGGGCCTTGGTGATGTATTTTGGACTGTTGCGAGGTATGAAGCCGCTTTATCGTCCGTTTACGGCGTGGTGGTGGGTGGTCATCGCGTTGAATTTCGCTGGGTTTTTGACGGAATTGATTCCAACCCTGATGTATAGCGTTGGCCTGCCCGTGGCCGTTTCGCTGATGCTGGTTTATCTGCCTTTGGGCTGCGCCATTGCTTTCAGTTACAGAGGGAGGCTGCATCAGGTGGGCGTTTGGATGGCGCTTTACATCCTCATTTCCAGCATTGTGCCTGTTGTTTCGTTCCTGATATGTTTGGAGTCGGTTTGGGTCAATTGGGTTATGGAAGTTTCCACTATTGCCGTCATCGTCGTTTATGCTTGGATGCAGCGGCGGGTGTTAGTCTGAAGTATCTGTCCTTTCTTGATTTACAGCATTTTCCATTCCCTTTCGGTATTGCATTGGCGTGATGCCGAACCTGCGTTTCATTTCCATTTGGAACGTGCGGCGACTGCCGAACCCAGCTTCTGTCCCAATGGCCTCGATGGTCCAGTTGGGTTTCTCGTGCAACAGCCTACAGGCCAGCAAAACACGCTTCTCGTTGAGATAGTCACCCAAGTTGGCATATTTTGGATGGTTTTTGAACAAAACATTCAGTCGCCGTTGTGTCAATCCGAGGGCGTTTGCTAATGTCTTCAGTGTGAGGTCAGTATCGGTGTAGAGGTTTGTTTCATCCATTTTTTGGTCAATCCAAATCATCAGTTCTTCGTCGCCCATGTCGGCAGTCTGTTCGATGTTCTCGCGATACTCGCGCGTTTGCTCCTTCAGTTGTGCCACTTCATCCCCTGCTTGTTGCTTTAGTTCTTCCTCCAATTCGTTGATTCGTTTTTTCAACGCTGTTTTGTCTTTTTCCTGCCGTTTGTTTTGTTCAAGTAGGGCGTTCTGGTTGTTCACCAACCTCGAATTGGCGGAAAACATCTTTTTCGCCTGACTATTCAGCACGACCATCGTGATAAGGAAAGCCATTACGAGTACCGCGATGATGGCTACGATAAGCAATTGTGGTCCTGTCATGGGTTTGGCTTGTTTTGCTTCGGCAATTCGATTTGGAATCTTGTGCCGACATTTTCTTGGCTTTCAAATGAAATCGTCCCGCCGGCGGCCTGCACGATGTTGTAGGTCAGCGAAAGACCCACGCCCGAACCACCTGATTTGGTGGTGAAATTGGGCAAGAAAATGCGGTCTTTGTCCTCGTCTTTGATGCCCTTTCCATTGTCTTTCACGCTGATAATGAACGATGTTTCAGTGGATTGCAGCGAAACTTCAATCTTGCCGTCAGGCTTGTTTCCAATGGCTTGCACGGCATTTTTGACAAGATTGCCGACGGCACTGTTCAGGTTGGTCTTGTCGCCGTTGAAAGTGTGGTTTTGCGCTTGGTCGTAATGGTATGCAAATTCGATATTTTCCGCATTGTCATAAAGGTTTACCACATTGCCGACCAACTCGGCCAAATCCAATGGAGCAGGATGGTTTTCAGGCAGTTTGGCGTAACGCGAGAACGAGGAGGCGATGTCTGAGAGGGCATCGATTTGTTCAATCAAAGTGTTGGCCGTGCGTTGGGTCTGTTCAGGAGTGGCTTTGCCGTTTTCGATGTTGCGTTGCAGCATTTGCACACTTAACCGCATGGGTGTCAGCGAGTTCTTGATTTCGTGCGCCACTTGCCTTGCCACCCCACGCCATGCCGATTCGGTCGTGGTACGTTTCAGTTCGGCGGCACTCTTCTCCAATTCCACAATCAATTGGTTGTATTGCCTCACCAAAGCCCCGATTTCGTCGTCGCCTTTCCATTCGATGGGTTCGTTCTTCTGGTCGATTTTGATGTCACCTAATTTATTTTGAATCAATGACAAAGGTTGCGTTAAACGATTGGTAAGATGGAGGATGAACAGCAAAGCTATGCCTAATAAAATAAGGATGATATTAATATAGGTGAGTACAAAATTCAGGATTTCTTTTTGTAGGTCGGTGGCACTGGAGAAATAAGGTGTGTTGAGATAGGCCAACGTATTGCCGTTTTCGTCGGCGATAGGAATGTAGGATGATTCATACTTTCCTTTTCCAAGATATTCTATGTGTGTGAAAAACAGTTCCTTGTTGCGGTGCATCTGTTGGTAAGCCTCCGCGTTCATCAACGGGGTTTGCAGGTTCAGGTCGTATATTTCAGGACGAGTGGTGGCCAACAGTTGTCCGTTGAGTTGGTAGAGATTCAAGTCTGTGAAGAAAGTGGTGGCATAATGTTGCAGGATTTCCATCCAATTGTCCCTTGAAGCAGTTCTAAGCAATGTCTTGAAATCGAGGTCGTTGCGCATTTCAAGTGACAGGGTTCGCGTGGTTTCGAATTGTGAGGCGGTGGTCTTTTGGTTGTATAAAGTTTGCATGTAAACGACGGATACCGGACCAATGGCAAGGAAGGAAATGCCAAGCGTTGAGAAGATGAGGGTTTGGAGTCTTCTGCGGAAACTCCTGTCGCGCCATCTGTGGTGTTCCTTGGGTCGTATCAACCAGACTATCAGCAAGAAAGGCAGTGACAGTCCAAGAAAGAATATAGCAAAGGGAGCTGTTGTTTCCGACCATCCTTTAGTTGGTGTACTGATAACGATGGCATCGTTGCCTTCCTTTTTGATGGCGTAATGCTTGTATTTTTTGCTGAAACTGATTTCTTGGTCTTTGATTTTCAGGCTGTTCAAAAAATTCGGGTAAACATATCGACCATATTTGTAGACAAGCAAGTTGTCGCGATAGTTCGCCACAGAATATTCGTAAGGTTTTTGGCTGTTCGTTTCTTGCAAGAGTTGTGGGAAACCGAAGCCTTCTGGCGCAATGGGTTTATAGAACTCAAAATAGAGTGTTTTCTGCCGCAAAGAATCTTTGGAAACGATTTTGATTTTTCCTAAGTAATTGGGGTCCAATGTGTAATAATCCATGAAATACAGGCCATCCCCTACCCTTTTCTGCTTGTTGTTGGCCAATTTTTCAAGGAAATAGTCATCACAATCAGTGCTGTAACCTTCGGGCTGGATGATGATTTCTTCGCCAGGGGCACAAAGCGTTAGCGAAGTGATGTAGGATCGCATGGTCTCATCGAATAGGAGTTCTTGGGAATAGCCCAAAATGACATCGGCAAGTACATTGCTTTCGGCAAACAGCATTTCCCTGATGTTGGTGTCGGATTTCATCTGTTCGGCAAAGGTCGCATAACTCATTTCAAAGGAATTGTCGCGTTTTTCCATGAAGTTTTGCGCCTGCTGTTTCATCTGCTCGTTTTCCTGATTCTCGCTGATTTTGAAGTAAATGTATGTTCCAATCGCGGAAATTATGATGATAATGGCAATGCCGATTTCTATGACATGAGGTCGCTTTTTTCTGCCGTTTTGTTTTTTACCGCCTCGATCGAGTGATAATGTTGCTCCGATAATGAACAAAATGATGAAAGGCAATGGCCAAAACAGAAACGTTTTTTGAAGTTTTGGTTTTCCTACGATCTTGTAGTTAGCCAAGCATTTGCCTTCTTCGTTCACGATAGGGATTCCCTCACCGTTTTCTGAAAACTGAATATCGGCATCGATGAATTTCGGAAGGGTTTGGAAACGGTTTTCAAAATATTGATTCTCGATTTGATAGTTGGTGCTGACCAATTTGTACACAAAATAGGTCATCGCGGCGTTTTGGTACGATTTCACGAAATAATTGCCTGAAAGCAAAGGGCAAATCGTGTCACAACCTATTTGGACTTTTCGTTTCATCAACTTGGGGTTGACATCGTTTCGGTTCCAGAAGACTAAAGTGTCGTTCATAAATACCGTCAGTCCCGTTTGTGTTTTCTCAAGTTCGTCATGGTTCAGACCTTTTTCAATCAGTGTTTGCATGTCGTTGTCCATTCTCAACACCGATTTCTGAATACTTCGTTGCAAGGATTTTTCATTCAGTGCCAAATGAAGGAACATGCCGAGCAGAAGCGACAATCCAATGCTGCTCCAACACAAAATGCTTCCTATCCGTCTTCTTTTTTTGTTCCTCATTTGCTCTTTTTTCCTAAAACCGCTTTTTTCTGTTGATATTGTGTGAGTTATAAAATGTTTCGTGATTTTGCTTTTCTTGCTCTTGGTGATGCCCTGATTCGAAAACCTGCCAAAATGCCTGAAATCGCCTAAAAACGGCCAAATTTCGAGTTTTCCTATTTTTTCTCAAAAATATACACCATGCTTGACCATTCACCAGACCGCCTCGCTTTGCAGTTTGACACCAAACCTCTCAACGCTCCTTTTATTAATGGGAGCGAGTGATGCTTATACTGTTCGCTCATATATGATATGTAATAAGCATCCCAAACCAACTTTTCGGTTCGAGTCAGTTTCAACCCTACTGAGGCGAAAATCTTTGTGATGGTCTGCTTGCTGAAATGGTTCAAATGCCTTGGCACATCGTAGGCCGCCCAAAGTTCCTTGTAATATTGCCCATCGTAGGATTTATAATTTGGTACAGCAATGACTATTCTGCCGTTGTTTTTAATTAATCGCTGCAATTGCTCCATCTGCCATTTCAAATCGTCCACATGCTCCAATACATGCCACATGGTAATGACATCAAAAGATGCATCTGGAATTTGCTCCAAATCCGCACTTGCGATAATGTTGGCTTTGATTCTTTTCCTTGCTATGGCCTTTGCATCATCCGATGGTTCAACACCAGTACAATCCCATCCGTGTTCTTCTGCGGTGTGTAAAAAATCGCCTATGCCGCATCCAATATCCAACAATTTACCTTCTTTGATTCCGTCTGTGGCAAGACGATATTTGTGTTTCAGGTTCACTTTTTTGACCGCTTCATACACTTTGGGAATGAAGCCTTTCTTGTTTTCCTGATGGCTGTAATACTCTTCGGATTTATAATACTCCCCGATTTTGTCTTTGCTCGGTCGGGGCATGGTATAAAGTAAACCGCAATTCAGACATTCGCAAATGTGGAAATCCTCTTTGGTCAGGAATTCGTCTTTCAGCCAAAGATTGATTTGTGCTTTTTCTGAGCCGCACCAAGGGCAATTGTTGTTCATTTTCTATGGTGTTTCATGTGAAACAATTCTGTTATCGTCCTAAAAATATGGCCAGCACATTGATGTCGGCTGGTGAAATCCCGCTGATTCTTGAGGCTTGCCCCAAGGTTTCGGGTTGGTATTTGTTCAGTTTCTCCCGCGATTCGTAGGACAAGGATTGGATGCTATGGAAGTCGAAATCTTTCGGCAGTTTCACATTTTCCAAACGTCTTAACTTGTCGGCAAGCTCGTCCTCTTTTTGGATATAACTGTCGTATTTGATTTGGATTTCCGCCTCCTCAAGACATTCCCTTCCAAATCTGTCTTCGTTCTTATATTGCTCCAAGGTTGGCAATGCATCTATCATTTCCGCCAAACTGATTTGTGGTCGTAGCAAAAGATAGGACATTTTCATTTTTTGCTCTATCTTCGTGCTTTCCTTTTGTTCCAAAAGTCCGTTGATTTGGTCTGGGTAGACATAATTCTCATTCAAAAAATTCTTGATTTCTTCGACTTTTTGACGCTTTTCCTGATACTTTTGATAGCGGTCTTCCTTGGCCAATCCTAATCGATATGACATCTCCGTAAGCCGTGCATCAGCGTTGTCTTGGCGCAACAAAATGCGATGTTCTGCCCTGCTCGTGAACATTCTGTAAGGTTCGTCCACACCCTTTGTAATGAGGTCGTCAATAAGCACGCCAATATAAGCCTCATACCTTGACAGCACCAAAGGCTTGTCGTCGCGCAAGGCCAAACTTGCATTGATGCCTGCCATCATGCCTTGACAAGCGGCTTCCTCATAACCCGTCGTCCCGTTGATTTGTCCGGCAAAATAGAGGCCGTGCATGAGCCGTGTTTCCAAGGAATGGTGGAGTTGCTCAGGCGGGAAATAATCATATTCTATGGCATAACCAGGGCGGAATATCTTGGCGTTTTCGAAGCCTTCGATTTGCCTCAAAGCCTCATATTGGATATAGTCAGGCAAGGAGGAACTGAACCCGTTGAGGTAATATTCTTCCGTTGTCCAGCCTTCGGGTTCCACAAAAAGTTGGTGGCTGTCCTTGCCCGAAAAACGCTCGATTTTGTCTTCAATGCTCGGACAATAGCGCGGCCCCACACCTTGGATTCTGCCGTTGAACATAGGTGAATATTTGAAGCCTTTTCGGAGCGTTTCGTGTACTTTCAATGAGGTGTGTGCAATCCAGCAACTTCTTTGTTGTTGGATTCTGAATGGTTCGGTATATGAAAAACCGACCACCTCGTCATCACCTTTTTGTTCGATGAGTTTGCCGAAATCGATGGTTCTGCCATCAATGCGGACGGGTGTTCCGGTCTTCAATCGTTTCACTTCAAAGCCGAGGTCTTTCAGTTGTTCGCTGATGCCGTGACTGGCCACCTCACCCATCCTTCCTCCCGAAAAATGCTGCTCGCCGATGTGTATCAAACCGTTCAGGAAGGTGCCATTGGTGAGGATGACGGCCTTGCTTTCTATGTCGCCGCCCATTGCCGTAGTGACACCTTTCACTTGGTCACCGACAACCAATAAACCCGTCACCATGTCTTGCCAGAAATCGACATTAGGCGTTTTTTCCAATAGGCTTCGCCATTCTGCGGAGAACATCATCTTGTCGCTTTGGCAGCGCGGACTCCACATAGCGGGACCTTTCGACTTGTTGAGCATCCTGAATTGAATCATGGTGCGGTCGCTGACGATGCCCGAATAACCACCCATCGCATCAATTTCGCGCACGATTTGTCCTTTGGCGATGCCGCCCATAGCGGGGTTGCACGACATGGAGGCCATCAGGCGCAAGTCCATTGTAACCAACAAGACTTTGCTGCCCATATTGGCCGCCGCCGCTGCCGCTTCACATCCGGCGTGACCGGCTCCAACTACGATAATATCATACGGTTCAAAATACATCCTTTTGTCAGTGTTTCACGGGAAACATTCGTTTTAACTAATTGATATTCTTTTCACTAAACATCATCCCCAACGCCTCTTCCTCTTTTTCACGCATTTCTTTTTCTTCTTCATCAGTAAGGTCGTCGAAGCCGATAAGATGCAACACGCCGTGGATGATGACGCGGAGCAATTCGCTCTCGTAACTGCGCCCAAAGGTCGTCGCGTTCTCCCTGATGCGGTCGATGCTGATGCAAAATTCACTTGAAAGAACGGTCTCGCAATCGGTCAACGGGAAGGTCACAATGTCGGTGTAGAAGTCGTGGCCGAGGCGGTCGCGGTTGATTTCCAACAGCCTTTCGTCGCTGCAAAAATAGTAGTACAACTCGCCTATCGTCTTGCCGTAACCTTGCGCCACGCTCTCAATCCACGCCTTGACGCGCTGCGGTTCGATGGGCGGCATTTCCACATCCAATGTGCTGAATCTGATCATCTCAATGCGTGTTTTTTTTCAGGTAATATTCATTGATTTTGTCCTTGTAATAGGGCGCGTATTCAATCGGGTTGGTGCGCAAAAACTCTTGGTTTTTCTTGAGCGTTTCTTTGTAGAGAATCTCGTCGATTTGCCTATCGAAATGCGATCCTTTGTACTCATTCGACTTGCGTTTTTCCTCCTGTTCGCGCTTCTCTTGCGCCTTCTGCGACTCCAACATTCTCGACTCAATCCGTTGGCTACGCTCAATCATCTGGCGGTTGATTTTCTTGTTCACCAACTCTTCCTCCAACTTCTCCATGTCCTTGATGATTTCGTTCAGGCCGTCGTCGCCGACTTGCCCGTTTTTCTTCATTTCGTTGAGCATCTGTTGCATTCCCTGACGCAACATTTCCTGTTCGGCGGCCATGCGTGCAAATTCCTCGCTCATGGAGTTCTGTTGTTGTTGCCCTTGTTTCTCCATCTGCTGTTGCATTTTTTTGAGTTGCTCGCTCAACTGTTGCTGCAACTGTTGCATGTTTTGCATACTTTGTTGGCCTTGTCCGGGTTTTGGATTGGGACAAGCCATAGGCATTCCCATCGATTCCATGCTGTTCTCCATGTTTTCCAACGACTCTGCCAACATGAGTGCCAAGTTGTTCATCGACATCATCGCGGTTTGCTGATGGCGCACGGCTTGCGGAAGTTTCAGGTCGTTGAGGTATTTCATCGCGTTTCCCGTTTGGGTTTCGATGGTGTGCAATTCGTCGAAGACGAAGTTTTGAATCATCGGTTGGCGCATGGCCATGCTGCGTAATGAATCGCGAACCATGTTGAAGTTGTCGGCCACATCCTTTTGATGGATGATTTTCTCGACCAAAGAGGGGTCGTCGGAGCGTATATGGCCAATTTCGGTCATTAATGCTTCTTGCTCGTGCGAGGCATGCACCACGTTTTCAAGCAAAATGCGCATCAAATGGGTATCTTCGGCCATCTGTTGCATACCTTGCATCTGCATTTGCATCATCATTTGGTTGGCCATCTGTTGCATTTTCTGGCCAGCGTCTTGCTTCTTTTTCTGCGATTGCTGCTGCTCTCCCGATTGCTCTTGTTGCATGGCATCGTTGAGATCTTGGTTGATGCTTTCTTCCATTTCCTCGTCTTTTTCCATGTTGAAAGGCTGTTGCAAGTCTTGGTTTTTCTTCAAAAGTTGGTCAAGTTCGTCCATCATCTTGTCGAATTCCTCCTTGGCTTCCTCGGCAGATTTTTGTTCGCTCTCCTCCCCTGCTTCTTTGCTCTGGTTTTCAGGTTCTTGCTTCTGCAACTCCTCCCCTAACTTCTCCAATTTGTTGGCCAAATCGTTGAGGTCTTTCTCCATTTTCAATTGCTCCAGCAAAGCCAAATTGCGGTCGAGCAATTCCTGCATCGACTGGTTGTTTTTCTTGATGTCCTGCATCATCTGCTGCATCTGCTCACGCGGCATATCCTCAAGGAGTTTGTCGATTTGCTCCATCATTTTGCGCAATTCCTCTGGAATCACCTCTTCGAAAAGTTTGTTGATTTGCTCCTGTTTCTTGATGAGGTCTTCGTTGGCGATTTCGTGTTCCTTCATAAAATCGGCCAACTTTTCTTGCTCCTCTTGTAACTTATTCCATTCATCCTGAATCTGCTGCTGCTTTTCCAACAAGTCTTTCATCTTCTCTTTGTCCGACCAGTCCAAATCCTTCTTCTGGATGAGGTCTTGCAGCATTTTCTCAATTTCATCTTGCAGTTTGTCAGCCGCTTGCGACTTCTCTTGAAGCCTTTCCATAATGTCCTCCGATTGCTCGTTGGCGATGCTGTCCAAAGCCGATTTCGAAGGCTTGTAATAAGTGAAAGTCTCCGAACGCTTCGACTTCGGGCCATGAAAACCGTCGTTGTCCCAAACCTCGAAATAAACCTCCATATTCTGACCGGGCATAATGCCGAGGCTGTCCATATTGAAACTGTAGAAAAACGAAGTTCGGGTTTGTTTGAGGTCTAATGCAACGGGTTTGACGATTTTCTTTTCGATGGGTTCTTTCACCAAACAGTTGAAAGTCAATTTGCTGAAACCATAGTCATCAGTAACAAGGCCTGAAAAATAAACATCGGTGGAAAGATGCTCATCAAATGATTCCACTCGGATGTCGGGATAGGCATCGGGCAACACATCGACAGAGAAGGGTAGGGGTTCCAAAGTAGAGTTCCAAGCGTTCTGCACTTGCACCTCAAACTTGGTGGATTGAGATGCAACGAATTGGTATTCAAAAACATCATCCTTTGCAGTCAAGTCTGTTTGTAGCGAATCGCGTGTGACGGTCATACGCTCGGTGTCGCGGGTGGTGAAACTGAAATTCAAAGTGGTGCCTTGTGGGACGATGAGCCTCGTTTTGGCGTCCATAGTTTCATTGTTTCTGTGGATGTAGGTTGGATAACGCACTTCGCAGCGATAGGAGAGTAGGGTAGGGTTGGGGTGAACCGTGATATGCAGCGGGCGACTGGTGTATTCTCCGCCAATCACATTGAAAGTCAGGTCATTGAAAAGATTTTTGAAGGTGTAATTGAAATCATTGGCTGAACCTTTGGTCATCAGTTGCTGCCCTAATTCGCTCTTCACATAAAAGGCATCAGGGATGCGGTCGCCCGTGACGCGAATGTTGAATTTCACTTCCTTGCCTTGCGTGGTTTCTATTTCATCTTGCTCAATTTCAACCTGATAGGGGAGGGGCTTTTCAAAATGCTGCTCGTAGTTGACGATGCGCTGCGTGGGCTGCACTGCAAACGCGGGCAAAAACACCATCAATGCTATTAATATAAGGAGTGACCCGAAAAATATGCCTAAATACTTCAAGTTGCCGCGCAAGTCGACGGCATCAGTGAAGCGGATAGGGGAGAGGCGTGCGCTACGTTGTTCAATGGTTGCGGCTAACAGGTCGTTCTCGGTACCTGAGCCTGTAGAAGGGCCGACTTTAGATGCCTCCATTTGGTTGCTCAACTGAATGGTATTCAGTAGTTTGTCCTTGATTTCAGGGAAAAACTTTCCAATCAGCACCGAGGCTTGTTCCACCGACATTTTCTTTCGGAAACGGATGAGATTAACGAGAGGGATGAGGAAATGGTACACCAAAACGAAACCGCTGCCTGCCAACAAAAACAGCAACAGCACGAAACGACCTTTGGACGGGAACCACGAGAAATACTCTAACCCATTGATAAGCAGATAGAAAACAATCCACAGCACAGCACCCACCAACACGCCTTGTATCAATCGGTTGAGATAATACTTCCGCGTGAAGCCTTCGATTTTTTCTATCAATTTGTTTGGAGCAGACATATCCATTTTAAAATAACTTGCAAAAGTACATTTTTTTCCGCAATTCGGCCTTTCCATTCAGGATTTCTTCCTATTATTGCAGCGTGAAAGTTGGAAAAGTGGCAGAAACTGCCTTAAAAAGGGTTGGAAAAGTGGCATAAAAGTAGTAAAAACAGGTTGGAAAAAGTCATTTGTTATGCTTAATAGAAAGATATACAGTTATTTACGTTCATTCTTTGAAAATGACAAGAAAGCACTTTTGGTTTCGGGTGCGCGTCAAGTTGGGAAAACCTTTGCAATCCGTAAGGTCGGCAAGGAGTGTTTCGAGCATTTTGTGGAACTGAATTTCATTGAAAACCCGAAATTGAAATCGGTTTTTGAACAACCACACGATGCCAAGGCGACATTGCTCCGCCTTTCGGCACTTGCTGAAACCCAATTGGTTCCTCGCAAAACGCTGGTTTTTTTCGACGAGGTACAAGAGTGTCCTGAAATTGTCACTTCCATCAAATTCCTTGTCGACGAGGGCAGTTATCGCTATGTGATGAGTGGTTCGCTTTTAGGCGTTGAGTTGAACGATTTGCGCAGTGTTCCCGTTGGGTATTTGGCCGAAAAGGAAATGAATCCTCTTGATTTTGAGGAGTTTTCGGAAGCTGTTGGAATGAGTGATGAGGTGTTGGGACATCTTCAGAAATGTTTCGAAAGCAAACAACCCGTCGACAAAGTTGTTCACGAAAAAATGCTTGAATTGTTGCGGCTTTATCTCGTTGTGGGCGGTTTGCCAGCGGTGGTGACGAAATACATCGAAACCAACAATCTGCAAATGGTACGGCAAGAGCAGGAGAACATCGTCAACTTGTATCGCAAGGACATTGCAAAATATGATCCCGACAATCGCCTCTATATCAAGGATATATTTGATATGATACCCTCGGAGTTGAACGCCAAAAACAAGCGTTTCATCTTGAAATCGCTGCACGAGAAGGCCAAGTTTGAGCGTTACAAAAACAGTTTCCTTTGGTTGGCCGATGCGGGTGTCGCTTTGCCTACCTACAATGTTGAGGAGCCGCGTTTGCCCTTGAAACTCAACGAACAACGCAGCTTGTTCAAACTCTTTCTCAACGATGTGGGTCTATTGGCATACCTGTATTCTATGCAGTTCCAGCAACAAATCATCATTGGCGAGACGAACATTAATTTCGGTGCGATTTTTGAGAATTTTGCGGCGCAAGAACTTCACACTCACGGATATACGCTCTATTATTTCAATAGCAAGAAACAAGGCGAATTGGATTTTGTGGTTGAACACGATGGTCGGATTTTGCCTATCGAAATCAAGTCGGGCAAGGATTACAAGCGGCATAATGCTTTGAGCAATGTGATGGCCAATGCGGAATACGACATTCGCTCGGCTATAGTGTTCTCAAACGGCAATTATGAAGTGCAAGGCCGTGTCGACTATTGGCCTGTTTATATGCTGATGTATCTCCAGCCAACGGCGTTTGAAAACCCTGTGTTTGTGTTCAAGCCGATGTAAAACAACAAAAGAGTTCCGAAGAACTCTTTTTTGCTGAGCCACATGTCGGACTCGAACCAACGACCTACGCATTACGAATGCGTTGCTCTACCAACTGAGCTAAAGTGGCCTCTCAATTGCGGCTGCAAAAATAGGAATAATTAGCGAAACGGAACTCATTTTTTTGAAAAAATGTGATCTGATGCGATTGCTTCGCAAGAAATCCAAAATAATCTATTTTAAAATCTGTTGAAAATCAATAATATATAAATATTTTACCGAAAAACACAATAAATAAACTAAAAACTTAGTTGTATATTCAAAATAATCTGTATATTTGCAGCGTAAATCTTTCGAGAATGAAGTTGAGGACATCCATATTGATTTGCATTTCAATAAGTTGTGTGTTTTTCGCCTGCTCAACGCAACCGCCCACGAAGTCTGCCTATAATGCCTATTACAGCGAGGAACAACTCCGTGAGATGCGTGAACAAGGTCGTGCCCAGGCCAAGGCATACTTTGAGAAACTGGAAAAAATGCATCCTGACTCCGTCAAGACGCTCGAATTGAGCTGGACCTATCTGGATTCCCTGCCCGACGTCTCCAAATACAATAAGGTGTGGATGATCAGTTTTTCAGGCAACGAGACGCCAAAGGTGGACAAATCGTTGTTTTCGTCCGATAGCCTGACTCACGTCCGCCTCGAAAGTTGTGGCATCCGCGAAATCGAATTCCCCGAAGGCAACCGCATCGAGAGCATCACTCTGACCAACAACGAGTTGACCCGTATTCCATCAAGTATCCGCCGTTGCAAGCACTTGAGGTCGCTCAACTTGGAAGGCAACCAAATCCGCCACATCCCGAGATGGATTCTGGACTTGGATAGTTTGGAAGACCTTACATTGAATTTCAACCAATTGAAACTCAATCGGTCGGATATCCGCCATCTCTCGAAGGTCAAACAAATCATCATTGGCGGCAACGGCATCGAGAAACTACCCAATAACATCGGCCGATTGCATTGTGAGAGCATGAACTTAGGCAAAAACAAACTACGCGCCTTACCTAAGTCGTTTGCCAACCTGAAACAAATCAAGAGTCTGATCTTCTATGAGAACAAGTTTGAGGAAATTCCAGAAGTTTTGGCTGATTTCAAGGAATTGAAACACTTGGATTTCTACAAGAACAACCTTACACAAATCCCTGATTTTGTGGGTAATATGGATGGCTTGCAGCAACTGTTCCTTGCATTCAATAAAATTGAGTTGATTCCCGATACCTTACGCCACCTGAAACGGCTGAAGTATTTCTACATCCACCATAACGAACTGCATTTTCTGCCTGAATGGATTACGGAGATGGACTCCATTGAGCGTTTCGGTGTGGGATTCAATCATTTGCTGGACTTGCCCGATTTGTCGAAAATGAAGTCGCTCAAGGATTTCGATTGCGAGCATAACCTTTTGGAACGCTTTCCTTGGGGTTTGGTGGAAAAACCCGACATGGAAATCATCGTATTGCGTGACAATGATTTTGTGATGACAGACGAGGAGAAGGTAAAACTTGAAGAAGCAAAGAAACAAACAACTATCGTTTATTAACCTATAAAACCCATTGAAAATGAAAGAATTAACCAAAGGAGAAGAACAAGTGATGCAAGTCATCTGGCAGGTTGGACAGGGCTTCGCCAACGAGATTATGGCGGCCTTTCCTGAGCCTAAACCGGCCTACAACACCGTGTTGACCGTCATCAAGATATTGGAAAAGAAAGGTTTTGTGAGGCATGAAACCTTCTGCCGCGCCAACCGTTACACTGCCGTCATCAGCAAGGAGGAGTACTCGCACCGTTACTTGGGTAGCGTAGTGGAACGCTATTTCAACAATTCCTACCTTGACCTCGTTTCGGCCTTCGCCAAAAAGGAGAACTTCAGCATCGAGGAGTTGGAGGAAATGAGAAAAACCATCGACGAGGCCATAGCCTCAGAAAGGAGTTAAGCCATGAACGCACAAGAATTAATCATCGGTCATCTGCTGCCCATTGCAGCCACCGTTGTTGTGCTTTGGGGGGTGTATCGCCTGCTGTTCCGCAACAGTAATCGCTTGCTTTTCAACCGTTTCTTTCTCTTGACGAGTATGTTGCTTGCCTTGGCCATGCCTTTGCTTGGCTTGCTCTCGGGAACGGAATTGCCGCAGATGGCGACCTTGAAACAAAACATGTTCAGCGGCATGATGCTGAGCGAAGTGATTGTCACGCCTGACGGCCAGCCCGTGTTGCCCGAAGTGACGGTTACCACCAATGCCACGCCTTCGCGTTTCAGCCTTTGGCAAGTCGTGGGCGGCATTTATTTATTAGGTGTCGGCGTAATGACGTTGCTGTTTCTCTTCAAGTTGGGGAAACTCGTCGCGCTCATCATCCGCTCGCCGAAACGCAAGATGAGTGGCTGCACGGCAGTCTTCACGGGTCGCGACCAAGGCTCGTTTTCCTTCTTCCGCTATGCCTTCTTCCCCAACGAAAACGTAGACCCCGACATCATGCGGCACGAGATGAGCCACATCAGTCACCACCATTCATGGGACATCCTTTTCGCCGAGGTGATGATGATTCTGCAATGGTTCAATCCTTTCATTTACTTGTATAAGAAGGAGTTGCAGAGCCTTCACGAATATCAGGCCGACCGAGATGTGGTGGCCACTGGCGTTGACAAAAAGAACTACATGATGCTGATTTTGCAGCAGTGCACGGCTGTCGATTTCAGCGGAATGAGCAATAATTTCAGTTTAATCCTTACAAAAAAACGAATCAAGATGATTACAAGAAGTGAAAAGGCCAAGGGCCTCTGGTGGAGGCTCTTGGCGACATTGCCGGTGCTGGCTATCCTGATGATTGCCAACACGAAAGTGACGGCACAAGAACAAAAAGCCGTTGACAAGCCCATTACGGTTGAAATGGGCCGGTTCGAAATCTTTGATGATGACGGCACTCCGTTGCAATTGAAAGACACCGTCATTTATGCCGATGACGGTTCATACGTCAAGTTCGAGACTTCGGATGGTTTCCAACCTGAGAGTGGTGAGCCATGCAAAAAATTGACCGTCACCTCCTACAATGCTGACGGCGCGCCTTGCAACAATTTCTTCATCACCGAAACGGAAAGAAGAGGCGACACGTCGACATACAGCATTGAGACTTTTAGTATCTCAGGAAGCCTTTTCGAAACGCTATTGGATGTAGCCACTTCCAAAGAAGACACTGTATATCAAATCGCTGAAGAAATGCCCGTGTTCCCCGGCGGCGAACAAGCTATGATGAAGTTTGTGGCTGAAAATATCAATTATCCACAAGAAGCAAAGGATAAGGAAATTGCGGGGCGTGTGTTTGTGAGTTTTGTTGTCGAAAAAGACGGAAGCGTTGATGAAGTGAAAGTGATGCGCGGCATTGGCGGTGGCTGTGACGAAGAGGTGGTACGTGTGGTGAAAGCCATGCCGAAATGGAAACCTGGCAAACAAGATGGGAAGCCCGTTCGTGTGAATTACATGATGCCATTCAATTTCAAATTGGATACCCCACAGAAAACCAACAGTCTTGTTGGTAGCATTTGGGAAGGCACAGGTACAGGAACTAAAGACAATGTGACCTACACATGGCATTCCGTATTGCAGTTCCACAGCGAGAATGAAGGTTTATTAATCGAAAAACTTGTTTCGCAAAAGAAAAACGCCGATCCCGTTGTTGAGTTCGAGAATGTCGCGATGGATTTCGAGTATGCTTTTGACGGCAAAAAGACGGGAGCCATCACCCCGAAAAACGGCGATGGAACCTACATGGACGAACTGCCGCCCGAGGGCTTCATCCTACATGACGACGGCAAGACCATTGTTTTGAATTTCTATACCGCTACGGAAGATACGGGGATAAAATTCGTGACCTATACAAGGAGATAGTGTTTTCCATGCAGAAATCGCAGAATTATGGGAAGCGCGAAGCGCAAAATTCCCACGGTTCTGCGATTTCCGCGTGAGAAAATTATTCGATAATCAACTGCTCCCACCTAATCTTCGGCACAAACTGCACCCCGTTTTCATCACGGTAATAGGCCAGTTTTTCGCTTGCATCCACAGGCTGCAACTTGATTTTCTCGTTGCCCTTGCCAATGGCTAAAATCAACAACGGTTCGTAGGGCAAATTGAAAGCCTCGGTGATTTTCGCTTTGTTGAACGCACCAATCATGATGCCGTTCAAGCCCATTTCGGTGGCTTTCAGCAACATGCTTTGGGCCGCAATGCCGAGGTCGATGTCCACGAACTTGTTTTCGGGAACGGTGCTGCAAATGATGATGAAAGCCTCGGGTTCCGTGCCGTGGAAGGGGAGGTGCAATTCGGGCAACAAGCCGCCGAGTTTCATGTTTTGCGTGATGATTTCCGCGCCCGTTTCTTTGGTCACCAATTTGAAGCGGAGCACCTGCTGGTTTTTCGCCGAGGCGATTTTGGTGTTCACCGCCACGATGCGCTCAAGCATGTCACGTTTCACCACAAATTCCTGATTATAACCGCGATAGCTGCGGTTTTTTTCCATTAATGATTCTATTGAGGTGTGTTTTACCACGGTCTTTTTGGCGCCTTTGCCGAAGACTTCCTCGTAGCGTTTTTCCAAGTATCCGTCTGCCATAGTCGTTGGTTTTGTTCCTGTTTCAGCGGCGAAGATACGGAATATTTGATTACTTTTGCGCCATAATCGACAATACTTATGAATCAAAGTGATAGTTCCGTTCTTTTGCCCGCTCCTACGAACAAAGGGGAGATAGTGCTTTATCAGCCCGACGACCAAATTTCTTTGGAAGTCAAGTTGGAGCATGAAACGGTTTGGCTAACCCAACAGCAAATGGCCATTTTGTTTGACGTAAAAGAGAACAACATAACATACCACATCCAGAGTGTCTATAAAACCCACGAGCTCGAACCTGAATCAACTACTCAAAAAATTAGAGTAGTTCGAAAAGAAGGCAATCGGCAAGTGAATCGGCAAATTGATTTCTACAATCTTGACATGATTATCTCTGTCGGTTATCGTGTCAATAGTGCTAATGCCACGCAATTTCGCCGTTGGGCTACCAGCGTGTTGAAAGAGTATATGTTGAAAGGCTATGCCGTGAATCAACGGCTGATAGCGATGGAAGAACGCATTGACAGACGGCTTGCCCAACATGAAAGCATTCTGCAAAAGCATCAAGAAAAAATCGACTTTTTTGTCCGCACCAATGTTCCGCCAGTGGAGCAGGTGTTTTTTGATGGGGAGTTTTTCGAGGCTCGCGTATTGCTCGAAAAACTCATCAAAAGCGCACAACATAGGGTTGTGGTCATTGACGCATACGTTGATGCCGCGACTTTCGAGATGCTCGATGTACGCAACAAGGGCGTTTCTGCCGACATCTATTCAGGCAGGGATTTGTCTGCCATCAGAGATGCACATAATGACTCTTCGAAAGTTGAAGCGATAGCAACGCACTTGTGGTCAAAGCCTTCGCACGACCGTTGGTTGATTATTGACGATTCCTTGTACCATTGTGGCCATTCGCTCAAAGACATGGGACGCAAACTTTCCGCCATCACCTTGATGGGAACTTCGCCTGAAACGGTACTTGGTCAAGTTGGATAAAAGTGATATTCCTTTTGCCCAAATCTTGATTAATTTTGTACTTTTGCGCCCATGAAAAAACGCCTGCTTCAATTCGGCTCTTTTTTGATGGCTCTCGTGGTGCTTTTCGTTTCCATAGGTTGGAACGTAAAATACCACTATTGCACGGCGGAGCATCGCCTTTCGGGAAACTTCGGGGAGGCAGCGGAATCGTGCCTGCATTGCATTGGGCATGAACACGAACACGAAGCCACTTTTGCACAACCGCATGAAATCCAGTTCGATGCAAAGTGCTGTTGCGAGGATTTCGAGAGCAAAATCCAGTTCGCGGGCAACTATGTTTTTTCAATCGAAAAGCACTTGAATGTGCATTTTCAGCCTTATGTTTTGATCAATCTCGGCTTTCATGATTTGATGCCGAAGGCAAAACTGGCGTTGCTGCATTTCACGGTACGAAAAATTCCGCCTTTCCAGTCCTCAAGGGACAGGTTGGTGTTTTTCTCTTCCTTGCGACTCAATCCTTTGGTTTTCTGATTCTTCGTTTTGGCGGATTTGCAAATCCGGCAAAACAGAGGTGCATCATTGAATTTATCGGCTGCCACGGTGTGACAGCCCTACAAACCCAGTTTTAAATCTTGAATTATAGAATTATGAAAACCAACAAAATAACCCTTATCACCTTATTATTAATGGCCTTCGCCACCACCGCCTTTGCCCAAGGCTTCATTGAGGGCACGGTTTATGAGCAGAACGAAAACGGCGAGAAAACCCCGCTGCCGGGCGTGAACGTGTATTGGAAAATCGTCAACGAGGGCGTTGTGACCGATGCCCACGGACATTACAAAATCCCGCTGCACGAGCGCATTGGCTGCCTCGTGTTCAGTTGCATCAGCTACGAGAACGACACCATCCACCACATGGTGGAACCCGCGCATTACGACCACATTTTCAATTCCGCACATATACTCAACGAAGTGGAAATCAAGGCGCGAGAGAAGGCTTCCTACATCAATCCCATCACGCCGATGGCCGTGCAAAACATCACTTCGGAAAGCCTCAAACGCGCTGCTTGTTGCACCCTTGCGGGCAGTTTCGAGAACAATGCTTCGGTGGATGTGAACTACAGCGATGCCGTCACAGGCGCCAAGCAAATCCAACTACTCGGGTTGAGTGGTATCTACACCCAAATGATGACCGAAATCATCCCTAATTTCCGTGGTTTGGCGTCCACTTTCGGCCTGAACTATGTGCCCGGTACTTGGATGAACGGCATTCAGGTTTCCAAGGGAACATCCTCTGTCAGAAATGGTTACGAGTCCATCACGGGACAAATCAATGTGGATTACAAGGAGCCCTTGCCCAACAAGAGCGAGAAAGTGTTTTTCAACCTTTATGCCAACTCAATGTTGATGACGGATTTCAACTTCAACGGTCGCGTCAAGGTGGGGAAAAACGATGGCATTATGCTTTTCGGCCACGTGAGCCACAATTTTATGAAGATGGACGATAACGGCGACACCTTCTTGGACGACCCGATGACCACACAATACAATGTGTTTCTGCGCTATAACCATCCCCATATTGGGCATTTCGGATGCAAGTTGGGCATAAAAGCCTTGAAGGAAACCCGCCTTGGTGGACAAATGGATTTCGACCCGAAGCATCGTTTGGATGAAGGCTACAACCTGTACGGCATCAGCATCAACACCGAGCGTTACGAGGCTTTTGCCAAAGGCGGCTACCACTTCGACCGCAAAGACACCAGCCTCGGGCTGCAACAGCAAGTGACTTACCACAAAATGAACTCGTATTACGGCCTCACCGACTACAACGCCAACCAACTTTCCTATTATGCCAATTTATTGTTTGACTCCTACATCGTCAACGACCATCACACCTATTCCGTGGGGGCCAGTTATACCTTCGACAAGTATGATGAACACTTGAAAGACAGCACTTTCCTGCGCGTTGAGCAAGTTCCCGGAGTGTTTGCCGAGTATGTCTTCAACGACGACCACCATTGGAGCGTGATTGCAGGCTTCCGCGCCGACTACAACACCTATTACAAAAAGATCCTCTACACGCCGCGACTGCATATACGCTTCAAGACCCACGATGACTTTGCAATAAGGGTATCGGCGGGCAAAGGCTACCGTTCACCCAATGTGTTGGCCGAAAACTCCACGATGTTGGCTTCGGCTCGTCGCATTGTCTTCAAAAACACGCCGAAGATGGAAGACGCTTGGAACTATGGCATCAACCTGACCAAAAGCATCACCTTTGGCTGGCGCGATCTTATCCTTCAGGCCGACTTTTACCGCACCGATTTCGTCAACCAAATCGTCCTCGACCGCGATGCCGATGCGCACCAAGTCCGTATTTACAACCTCGACGGGAAATCTTATTCCAACAGTGCCCAAATAGAGGCCAACTGCGAGATTTTCAAGGACTTCGACCTGACTTTGGCTTTCCGCTACAACGATGTGAAAATGACCATCAACGACACTTTGAGAGAGAAGCCTTTCGTGAACCGTTACAAGGGTTTGGTCACGATGTCGTACGCGCCCGGCACTTGGCAGTTCGACTTCACGACACAGTTCAACGGCGACAGTCGCGTGCCTGATTTGAGCGGCAACGCCACCGCCGTGGCTCACGGACAAGATATTAGGCGTTCTCCTTTCTATGTCATTATGAACGCTCAGGTTATGAAGAAGTTGGGCAAGTGTTGGGAAATCTACATAGGAGGCGAGAATTTGACCAACTACACGCAGAAATATCCCATCATTTCAGCCGAAAATCCTATGAGCGAAGATTTCGATGCCTCGATGGTTTGGGGACCGCTTTCCGGGGTGCGTGCATATTTGGGTGTGAGGTTCTCGATAAAGTAATTGTTTCACGTGAAATCCGTATTATTTTCACGCAGAATCCGCAGAATCGCGAAGCGAAATAAAACCAGTGTCTGGCAGGTTTCCCATAATTCTGCGTATTCTGCGTGAGAAAAAAGTGTATTTTTGCGCCCTAATTCGTGACGAAAAATGAAAAAGTTCCTTTTCCTTTGTGCCGTGGCCTTGACCTTTGCGGCCTGCGGACAGAATGAAAACAAAGACAAGAAAGAACAGCGTCAAGTTCAAGAGAAAGAAACGATTGTTCCCAAAGGTGTGCCAGTGGCTCCCGTGCAGAATGTTCCTGTGCAACCCAAAGGTGATTTTGACCAAACAGCAACTACAGGCTCATCCGATGGGCCAGTCTTGAAGTTGGAAGAAGGCAAACCCCTCGATTTCAGTCAGTTGAATATGGGGAGAAAATCCCTTCAGGACCAACTTACAGAGCGCATTGATACCATCCGCAATCGCGCCGAACAGGACAAAACCGAGTTTGTTTATCTTTACGGGCTTTGCTACGAAAATGGCTGGGGCGTTGAAAAGAATGTGGCGCAGGCCTACAAATGGTACTCCAAGGCCGCCGAAAAGGAATTTCCCGCCGCTTGCAATGCTTTGGGGAACTTTTATCGCATGGGAAACGGCGTGAAGGTCGACCTGAACAAGGCCTTTGAATGGTATAAAAAAGGTGCGAATGGAAAGGACGACCAAGCCATGCTCAACCTTGGAAACTGTTATTTTTACGGGATGGGTACTGCAAAGGACGAGAAAACCGCCCTCAAATGGTGGAAAGATGCTGCCGAAGCGGGCAATGCCTACGCGCTTTCGCAAATGGGCGATTGTTATTATTACGGTATTGGCGTGGAGAAAGATTTGGCTAAGGCCATCGAAAACTATACTGCCGCTGCCGACAAGAACATTTCCAACGCGCAGTATCGCTTGGGCATCCTATACTACACAGGAAACGGCGTGCAACAAGACCAAACCTATGCCAAACTGTTGATGCAGAAAGCCCGCGATGGTGGTATGCACGAAGCACAAGAATTCTTGGACAAGAATTTCAAAAATTGAGTTCTTGCGAGTAAACAACTTGTAAATCAAATCATTTCGCCTTCGTCAAAGCCGCTGCGCCAAGGATAGCTGCATCATTATCAGGCAGTTCGGAAACATGGATGTCGACACTGCCATCATAAACAAAGCACAGGTGCTTCTTGAACGATTCACGGGTAGGTTTTAGCAGCACTTCTCCCGCTTTCACGGGACCGCCCATCAGGAAGATGGCCTCTGGGCCGCTGAAGGCCACGGCATTGGCCAGGGCAATTCCTAACCAATAGCCAGTCTTTTCAAAAACCTTGATGGCCAACGGGTCACCGTATTTGGCCGCATCACCAACCATTTTGCTCGTCAGTTCCTTTGGGTCGACTTTGCGAAGAGCCCCATCATAATCAGGAATGGCTTCCATCATTTCGAGTGCTGTGCGCCGAATGCCCGTAGCGGAAGTATAGGTTTCGAGGCAGCCTTTCCGCCCGCAACCGCAAGGGCGACCTTCGGGGATGAGGATGGCGTGTCCGAGTTCGCCTGCGCCTCCCGTCTTGCCATGAACCAACTTACCGTCCACCACAATGCCGCTGCCCACGCCCGTGCCGAGGGTGAACATCACGAAATGCTTCATGCCTTTGGCGCCGCCATAAATGAGTTCGCCGTAAGCAGCCGCGTTGGCGTCGTTCGACACCACGATGGGCACGTCTAAATGGCTGCGAAACATCGCGGCAAGGTCGATGACTCCCTTGAAGTTGAGGTTGGTGGCGTTCTCAATGCAGCCCGTGTAGAAATTGCCCGCCGGAGCCGCAATACCGATGCCATCGATGGCAGTCACTTCGTTTTCGCCCATTAGGTCTTTGATTTTATCGCAAATATCTGACACATAAACAGATGCGTCATAATACTTGTTGGTGGGAAGGTTTTTTTTGGCCATGCAACGGCCATCGTCGCGCACCAGTCCGATGTCTGTGTTGGTGCCGCCAATGTCGATTCCAATGGAATAAGTGTTCATAATTCGTTGTTTTGAATGGGCGAAAATACGGAAATTTGGTGAAAACGAGAGAAAAAACTATTTTTGCAGCATAAAAACAGTAAAAAAATGAACACCAAACGCACCTTTTTGGCCATCTCCATCCCTTCGGGGACGGAATTTCCAGCCCTCGTCGGGCGACTGAAAAAGAACCTGCCGCACGAGAAATTCATCAACTATTGCCGACCCGAAAACATCCACCTGACGCTGAAATTCCTCGGCAGTACACCCGTGGACGACATCCCTAACATCATCGAGGCATGTCGCGCCGTGGCGAAAAAGCACCAGCCGTTCACGATGGACTTCGATTGCACGGGGCTTTTCGGGAGCAACCGCGTGCCGCGCGTGCTTTGGCTCGGCATGAACGACCAGCCCAAGGCCTTGTTTGATTTGGAAAACGACCTTTTGGACACTTTCGATGAATTGGGCTATCTCCGTGACCGTCAGAACTTTGTGCCGCATCTTACCGTTTGCCGCATCAAGTCGTTGGTCGACAAGCAGTTTTTCATGCAGATTTACAACAGCATCGAGCAGAAGACCTATCTCCACGCCGACGTGAAGGAATTGGTCTATTTCCAGAGTTTCCTGCAACCCACCGGGCCGATTTACAAGGTTCTGGCGAAAATGCCTTTGGGCGCATAACGTATGGCCAAGGATTTTGGCACTTATTTTGCAGCAAAAGACTTCTAGCAACAAAAAAAGCACTACATTTGCAATTTATTTGCATCCATTGGAGTTATTAGGAAAAATTCGATAAAAAATGAAAAGTAAAATCACAACCGTAATGATGGTTCTCCTTGCCGCTTTCATCACGATAGGAGGCACCACCAGTTGCAAGAGCAAGAAGCGCCTCGCCAAGGAAGCGGCTGAGGCTGAGTACAAATCAAGGGTCGACCAAGCCGTGAAAGACCTGAACGCCATCCTCGACGACGAGACCCTCTGGAGCCTCGAAGAAAAGGAAGCCCGCGTGCAGACCATCAAGGACTGGAACCTGCAAAACGCCGAGGTTGACGACCTGCTTTATCAGGTGGAGAAGAAATTGGCCCGCGAGCGCGCCCAAAAGGATGAAGAGGAACGCCGCGCCGCCGAAGAACGCGAAAAAGCCAACGCCGCCGATGTGGTTCTCGGACGCAACTTTAACAGCATCGCCAATGCCAGCAGCGTCAGTCAGGCCAACCGCGTCATTAATGAAACTTTGGGCATGTTCGAGTCGCCCAATACGCCCGTGCTCATCATCATCAAGCAGAACGCCGGCTTCAACGACTACGACCGCCCGACCACCATCGAAAAGTACCTCAACTATGTGAAAGACCAGAAAAAGGCCACCGAAAAGGTACACGAAATCAAATACAACAGCAACGGAAAGATTAACGAAATAGAACTGATAAAGAAATGAAAAAGATCATTGCCACATTAGCCTTTGTCGTATGCTTTGCGGGTATCGCTTTGGCACAGGACGAACTGAGTTTTGAACGCAAGCAGGCCATCGATAGCCTTGCCTTGGAGAAGGTGAGAGACCTGAGCAAATACATCAAAATCGTCGGCTCGAAGGAAACGCCTTTCAGCGAGGCCAACCGCGTCATCGACCGCGCCGAGGAACTGTTCATGAGCGATGCCGAAATTGGTGTCTCCTCGCTCAGTTCCAACCAAATCACCTATTACCGTGTCCGCAAGTATTTCGAGCACCTGATGCGCTTGAACTACGACCGCGTCGAGATTGAATGGTACAACATCGAGTATGTCAGCGACTTGCAACGCCAGCCCGACGGCACATACGTTGGTGTCATCACCATTTTCCAGACCTTCCGTGGCTACGACCGCGAGGGCAACATGGTCTACAAGGACACGACCAAAAAAGACATTACCGTCTATGTGAAGCGCAAGGAAACCCAAATCGGTGGCCGCACCATCGGCTTCTGGGATGTGCTGTTGGGTGATATGCGTGTGAAGGAAACCACGAATAGATAGTTGAAAGTTTAGAGTTTAGAGTTTAGAGTTTAGAGTTGAGAGTGCGTTTTTGGCATATTGTGCTTTTGGCGTTGGGTTTGCTCTTTGCTGCCAACGGTTTTGCCCAGACGATTGGCGATTTTAAGATGGACGAAACCGAACTCTACGCCATGACCAAGCAGATGGGCCAGTTCATGCGCCGGTTCAACTACGAAGAGGACCAGTTCGGCTACAAACTCAACCCGAAAGACCCCAACTATCGCAGCAACGAAATGCGCCGCAAGTCGCTGCCCGTGCTTTTCGACCAAGAGAAATACGGCACCCAAACCGACCTGCAACGCTATTTCATCGAGGATGTCACCAAGGGCGATTCAACCTACATGACTTTCCTCGGAGGTCGTTGGTTCTCAGAAGTTTCCACTACCTTCAAATACAACGGCAAGGAGGTCAAGGTGATGCTCTTTTTGGCCGTCGAAAAGGAAGGCTTAGGTTCCAAATGGGTGCTGACCAATGTGTATTTCTCGGAATTCAACAAACTTTTCCCGACGGGCGAAATGGCTGACAAGGAAAAGCATTTCCTGCATCCCATGAGCCACGAACTCGATTTCATGAACATCTACAAGGCCTTCCAAGACCCCGACGTCATCGAGTATTACGCCTCGCAAAACTATCATCCCGATTACCTGACCCTTTTCTTTTACGAAATCAAGAGCGGCAAATTGGTGTTCCAGCACGTCGATGCGGTGAAGTTCCACGTCCTGCAAATCAAGGATTGGTACTTCGAGGTGTCGTGGTTCAACCGCTCGGGCCTCAATTCCGGCTGGCTCATGTCGAATGTGGTCTACATGCCTGAAAAGGAAAAAACCAACCTCATCAAATTTTATCAACCATGAAAAAGATAACCATTCTTTCCATATTGTTGTTTGGCTTGGCCTTTGGCGGTCAGGCCCAAAAACTCTCCAAAGACGAAATCGCCAAGTATGAGAGCGAAATCAAGTCGATGCTCGCCTATTTGGAAGAAACGATGAACTTCATCGGCGACAGTGCCACTTCGGCCTCGGAAAAGGAAATCGTGTTCACCGAAAGTTGGAGCAAAATCTTCATCGATGACAAGGTGCAGGTGGAAGACGACCTCGACGTGAACCGCAAGACACCTATTAATAAGGATGTGCAGGCCTATCTGAAAGACATTGACTTTTTCTTCAAATGGGCTAATTTCAAGTTTGACTTGCAAAGCATCGCCAACAACAAGCGTGACGACGGCAGCATCTTCTTCAAGGTCACCATGACGCGGCACTTGACGGGCAAAACCGTTACTGACGAGCAGGTCGACAATGTGAGGAACCGCTTCATAGAAATCAACCTCGACCGACAGAACAACAGCATCAAGATTGCCAGCATCTATACCACTAAAATCAATGAGAGTGAGGCACTTCGCAACTGGTGGAACGGCCTTTCGCAAAACTGGAAAAACCGTCTTGGCGGCGATATTTTGTTCGAAAGCGGCATTCCCATGTCGGAATACAACATCAGTAGCCTCGACGATTTCACCGAATTGGACGCCAAACTGAAACTCGTCACCCAAAAACAGCGTGTCGACATCTCCGGCATCCGCGAAATCATCACATTGGACCCGCTCAGCGAACTTTCCGACCTCACCTTCTTGGATGTTTCAGGAACCTCCATTGAAGACCTGTCGCCCGTGCGCAACCTCAACAAACTGAAGGTGTTGCGTGCCAATTCCACCATGATTGAAGACATTTCGGCACTGAAATACAACATCACCCTTGAGGAACTCGAGGTGGCCAACACAGGCATTGAAGACCTGAGCGTGCTGGAATCATTGCGCAATTTGGAGAAACTCAATATTGCCGAAACGCAAGTCAGCAGAATCAACAATTTGAAGGGTTGTCCTAACCTCGTTTCGCTCAATTTGAGCGGCACGAGCATTGCCAATTTGGGCGTTTTGCAGGATTTGACCCTTTTGAAAAGCCTCGACATTAGCAACACTGCCGTCCGCGACTTGGGTCCCATCAGCAATCTGAAGGATTTGCAAAGCCTTAACATTTCGGGCACAGCCGTTGGCAACTTGCAGGCACTGAGCGAGATGGAGAACTTGCGCGAACTCTATTGCAGCAACACTACCATCCGCGACCTTTCGCCCCTGAAAGGCAACCGTCGCCTGAACAAAATCTATTGCGACCAATCCAACATCGGTGATGCCGAGGCAAGCGAGTTCGTCAAGAGCAACCCATTCGCTTTGGTCATTTACGACACCGAAGCCCTAAGAAACTGGTGGATTGAACTGCCCATTTATTGGAAAGCCGTGTTTTCCAAGCAGATAAAAGTCGACTCGGAGCCGACCACAGAGCAGTTGCACCAAGTCATCAACCTTCAGGAACTCGACCTTTCGGGCAATACTTTCATGCAAAGCCTGATGCCCGTCAGCCGCTTGACCAACCTCCGCTCGTTGAACATTTCAAACACAGAAATTGGTTACCTGCAACCCATCCAAGGCTTGGCCAATTTGGAATCGCTCAATATTTCGCACACCTACATCAGCGACCTCAAGCCCTTGCAGGACATGGGCAACTTGCGGTATCTCAACATCATGAACACGCCCGTCAACGACTTTTCGCCTTTGATGAACGACAACAACCTCGAAGTGATTTATGCCGACAGCACCAACATCAACCCGAGCCAAATCATTGTGTTGAAAGAGAGTCAAAGGCAGGTGCATGTCATTTATCAGACCGAAGCCCTGACGACATGGTGGAACATTCTCGACCCGATTTGGCAAGCCATCTTCCGAAACGCCATCGGCATACAAGATGAAATACCCAACGACCTTGATTTGCAGCGTATTGTGGATTTGCAGGAACTTGAAATCGGCATGGAATTCCCCATCATCAGCCTTGAGCCTTTGAAGAATTTTATCTGGCTTGAGCGTCTGACCATCAACGGCCAAAGCGTGCGCGACATTGCACCCTTGGAGAACAAGTTGTATCTTGTCGAACTCAATGTGCAGAACAATCCTATCAGCAGCCTGAAACCCATCGAAGGCAGCACCATGCTCGAACTGCTCAACATCGAGAACACGCAAATCAGCGACCTTGGCCCGCTCTCGAAGATGAACAACCTCGTCACCCTCAATGCGAGCGGCACGGCGGTGAAGTCGCTGAAACCGCTCTCAGGCCTGCAAAAACTTGAAAACCTGTTTGTCAACAATACCGATGTCAGGAGTTTGTCGCCCATCGAGGACATCCCGACCCTGAAACAACTGAAGGTTTACAACACCAAGGTCAAGGCCCGCGCCATCGAGAAATTACAGGAAAAACGGCTCGATTTGAACATTATTTACTATTGATGGATAAGTTTTATTATCTTTGCTCCGTCAAACAATAACGAAATGCCCGAAATAAGCAGGTTTTTAGGAATCATCATCACGATGAACTTTTCAGACCATAATCCACCTCATTTTCATGTGAGATACAATGAGTATGAGGCATCTATAAGGATTAAGGACTTCGGGTTGATGATTGGTGACTTGCCGCCAAAGACTTTTGGGCTTGTTGCTGAATGGGCAAAGATGCACCAAGAGGAATTGATGCTTTGTTGGGAAGAAGCGAAGAAGGGTAATCTTGTAAAAATCAAGCCATTATAAAATGAATTACGATTTGAAAAATATTGAATACCAGCACGATTACATCTACAAAGTGTCTTTTGAAGATGGAACATCGGGGCTTGTTGACTTTGACGATGTGATTCATTCCTCGAAACCTTACAACCTTTTGTTGAACATGAATTTGTTCAAGAAAGCCTACATCCATCCCGAATTGAAAACCCTCACTTGGGCTGATGATTTGGATTACGACCCGATTATCCTTTATTATAAAGCGAACAACATTCCGTTTCCCGCCTCATGGGGAGAAATAAATTGAACCTGAATCTTGAAATTTAAAATTTTAAATCTTTAAATACAGAATTATGGAAATCAGAAAGTTAGAACAAATGTTTGAGGTTTTGCGCAGCAAACCCAAGAAACGTCTTGTGGCCGCTTACGCCAATGACGACCACACCATCTGTGCAGTGAATGCCGCCGTCAAGGAAGGTCTCATCGAAGCCACCTTGCTTGGTGACGAGAAAGTGATTGCCGAAGTGTGCAAGGCCGAAGGCATCGACATGGCAAACTTCAAAATCATCAACGAACCCGTCGATGTGAAAGCCGCCGCCATGGCCTGCGACCTCATCAACGCTGGCGAAGCCGACATCCTGATGAAGGGTCTGCTGCCCACCGACAAATACATGCGCGCCATCCTCAACAAGGAACGCGGCCTCTGCCCGCCCAACGTGACTTTGGCTCACGTTGCCGTCATTGAGAACCCCAACTACCACAAGTTGCTTGTGGCTTCGGACTGCGCCATCATCCCGCTTCCCGACATCAAGCAGAAGCAGCAATTGCTCAAATATGTGACCACTGTGGCCACAAAATTGGGTGTGAGTTGCCCGAAGGTCGCCATGGTGACCGCCACCGAGCAGATGAGTGCCGGTATCCCCGCTTGCGTCGATGCCGCCATCATCGCAAAGATGGCTGAGCGCGGCCAAATCAAGGGCTGCATGGTGGAAGGCCCGATCAGCCTCGATCTCGCCTTGGATGCCGAAACCGCTGCCATCAAGGGCATGAAGAACCCCGTGGCCGGCGACGCCGACTGCCTCGTGTTCCCCAACCTCGAAGCCTCCAACGTGTTCTACAAGTGCTGCACCAAGTTCGACAAGAGCGAAGTGGGTGCCATGCTGATGGGCGCCAAAGTGCCTTGCGTGCTCAGTTCGCGCGGCGACACTTCGAAGACGAAACTGTATTCAATCGCTTTGGCCGCAATGATAGCGTAACCAATTAAAAATACATCATTATGGCATACAAAATCTTAACGATAAACCCCGGTTCCACCTCGACGAAAATTGCGGTGTTTGAAGGCGAAGAGCAAGTCTTCAAGAAGAACCTGAAGCACACCACCGAAGAAGTCTCGAAATACGAGCACATCGCCGACCAAAAGCCTTTCCGCACCGAAGCCATCAAGCGTGAGCTGAAAGAAGCTGGCATCGACTTGAGCGAAATGTCTTGTGTCGTGGGTCGTGGCGGCTTGCTTCGTCCCCTCGTTTCGGGTGTCTACGAAGTGAACGAACTCATGATCAAAGACCTTAACGAAGGCTACAACGGCGAACACGCCTCCAATCTCGGCGGCCTGATTGCCAACGACATTGCCAAGGAAATCGGTGTGAAGGCTTACATTGCTGACCCTGTCGTGGTCGATGAAATGGACGAAGTGGCGCGTTATTCGGGTCACCCGCTGTTCCCCCGCATTTCCATTTTCCACGCGCTGAACCAGAAAATCATCGCCCGTCAACTGGCGAAAGACCTCGGCAGAAAATACGAGGACATGAACATCATTGCCATCCACCTCGGTGGTGGTATCTCGGTCAGTGCCCACAAGAAAGGCCGTGTGGTTGATACCAACAACGCCTTGAACGGTGACGGTCCCTTCACGCCTGAACGCGCTGGCTCGTTGCCTGCTGGCTTCCTCGTGGATGCCTGCTTCAGCGGCAAATACACCAAGAAGGAAATCGGACAGATGCTGAAAGGAAAAGGCGGCTTTGTCGCTTACCTTGGCACCAACGATGCCCTTGAGGTTGAAAACGCCGTGAAGGCTGGCAACAAGGAATGGGAAAAGGTCTACAAAGCCATGGCCTATCAAGTGGCCAAGGAAGTGGGCGGACTCGCAGCCTCGGCCATGAGCATGGACGTGGATGCCATCTTCCTCACAGGCGGCATGGCCTACGACAAGGGCTTCTGCGCTTTGGTGAAATCCCATGTCGAAAAAATCGCTCCAGTGTATGTCTATCCCGGCGAGGACGAGATGAAGGCCTTGGCATTGAATGGACTCCGCGTCCTTACTGGCGAAGAGGCTCCGAAGGTTTACCAAGGGTAAAAACAGCATTTTTGAGTAAAAAAAAGACGGTCACCGTACTGTGGCCGTCTTTTTTTGGAAACTCAACAATGTTTTATTCTCTATTTCAAACCTACCAAAGTTAATATATCAACTATTTCATCTGTGGTATTTTTGTATTTTTCAAAACGTTCTTTCAATTCTATCGGCATAATATCTTTCATTTCGTCAGAAGACTCGTCATAACTATTTAGAATCGAAAGCTCATTTCCATAATTGCTTTCGACATATTCTATCGCTTTTTCCGCGTCTTCTTCAGATTTAAACCCGTCGATACCAAAATTAGTTCTCAACCAATCTTCTAAGGCTTTATTCTTCTCTTCAATAGAAGCATCTGAAGTGATGCCCAAAGTGGTGTTTATCCAATTCTCCTTTGCTTTTTCCATCTCCTCCTCAGAAGCGTCTGAGGTAACACCAAGGCGATTACGTATTTTTCCCTCTATCACTTTTTCTTCAACTCCTTCCACATGGTTGATCGTCAAATTTAATAAATAATAGTCAGCAAATGTTTTAGCAAATTGTTCCCCTTTTTCCAAAATAGGCGCAAATAATTCACCAGCTTTTTGTGATTCCATTTGGTCAAAGGCTTCTTTCTTGTTGGAAAGAAAATCTTGGGTTTCTTGTGATAGTTTCAAGTTGGAATAGCCTGCCTTAAAATCGTCGAACTTCAGTTTGAAGCTCTGGAAAAAGGTAACGAAACCATCCCAGTTGTCAATAGCGTTTAATTCCGTTTCGGCTTGGGCGTATAATTCATTGGCTTTGTTCATCATATCTTTTTCCTTGTTGCCACAGGAAGCCATGACGAAACCTATGATTACAACCGCAACAATCATTGTCAATTTTTTCATGATACTTTGTTTTTAGTGATATTAATAATAAAGTTGTTTAATGGCTGCAAAAATAGAAATAAAAATAAAACATCAAATACAACAGCATCAATTTCCCGCACAAGCCGCCGTAGCCGCGCTAATCATAATCCCAGGAATGTTTTCCAATTGATGCGCACACGATTCCAAGGTGGCACCCGTGGTCAAAACGTCGTCGATCAGAAGAACATGTTTCCCTTCAAGTTCTTCGGGGAAACGCACCTCGAAAATGTCCTTCACGTTTTTGTGTCGTTCATCGGCTGATTTCTTTGTTTGCGTGGTTGTATACACCGCTCTGATGAGATATTTGTCGCCAATCGGTATGCCCGTCACTTCATTGATGCCTTGTGCAATCAACAGACTTTGGTTGTAGCCGCGTTGTTTCTCGCGTCGGGGGTGGAGCGGCACGGGAATCAGGTAGTTAATGCCTTGAAACAGAGGCGCATCTTTGATGGTTTTGCCTAATTCTTGGCCGAGGAAAATGCCCGCTTCCTTGTTGTCTTGGTACTTCAATTCGTGGATGATGTGCTGCACTCGGCCCGACTTGGCGAAGAAGAAACAGGCCGTAACCGCGTGGAAATTCACCCTTCCGTAAAAGGTTTGCGCCAGAGGGTTGTCGGCATGGAGTTCGTAGCCTGTCTTGGGCAAAAGGTAACGGCATTTCAGGCACACGTTTTCCTCGTTTCTGAGCAGCGGTTGGCCGCAGGCTGCACAAACGCGCGGATAGAACAAGTCGATGATACAGTGAAGCCAGTCGAGGAAGGTCATGGTGCAACGTTTTTATTGTCCCAAACGGATGTATTTTCTTCGCGGAACCATAGGCTTCACTTTCCCCACCTTGCTTATTGTGTCGAGTTCTTGCTTGATTTTTCTGGCATCGGCGGCCTCGTCGAGTTCATACATTTTGTAGTCGATGGCGAAGTCGAGCGAGTCGGGGAGGAGTTCGTCGGTGCGGCCTTGCTCGCGCAGCACTTCGTTATACATGCGTCGGTTGCGGAGCAGCGTGGCCTGTCGGCGTGCCGACTTGTTGTATTTGTCGTAGAGGTATTGTATCGGGCTTGCGGTGATGGAAACCATGCCGTTGCCAACAGGGGTGCGGCTCAGCCAAAGTTCGTCGAGGTCTTCATAAACCCGTTTTATCTCGTCGGGCGTTTCCACACTCGGCATGGTGATGAGCATTTCCTTGAAACTCTCGTAGTTGCTGAAAGGCAGCACGGTCACCTCGCGAAGGGTGATGGTTTCGGGATAAAGCCGGATGACGAGCGTGTCGGCGGAGGTGAGTGAGGGGTCGATGGCGACGAGGCGGCGAGTGTAGCCGATGCAACTCACCCAAAGCGTGTCGGTTTGTCGGGCTTGGATGTGGAACTTGCCCTGCTGGTTGGTGATGGTGCCGCAATGTGCCATTTTACTGATTACATGCGTGTTGCGGATAGGGTGGAGGCTGTCGGCAGTGACCACATAGCCGTAGAAGTCTATGCGCTTGTGCTTCGGTTCGTCCTCGCTTTGGGCGAAAGCGGCTACGAAGCACAACATCAGGGCCGATATGACAAGCAGGCGTTTCAATCTATAGGTTTTGGACGGCTAAGATACAACAAATTGCAAACGATGAATTGTTTTTTTTATTTTTGCAGGGAAAAATTCTTTTGGAACATGAAAGCAAAGGCTTTTGCCATAGGATTATTCTTGATATCAGAAACTATTGCAACATAGAACAAAAATACATACCTTTGCAGCGAGTTGAAAGGACTGCCCAAACGGGACTTCGGCATCCTGACAACCCGAAATCAAGGAAACCAAGTATAATTAGAAGTCCCCTCAAAAATTGAAGAAAAATGAACAAGAAATTAAAAACAACGGCATTCATTATTCTTGCCATGTTTGCTTTGGCAGGATGCGGTAAACTGTTCAAAGATGATGAACTGACAATCATTAGACAACCCTACACTGGTAATGAGTTGCGTACGGACGGATATTATTATTATCAGTGGGTAAACGATACAACTCATCTCAACATTCTCTTTTTGTACAAGAATGGTATCGTGTTAGCCATTCCTAACGCTTTGTCAACAGAAGAACTTCCCGAATGGGAAGAAAGTTTCAGGAATGGCGAGTTCTATAATAGATACAAAGACGATAAATCGTTTTGGGGTGTTTTTTCCATTGAGGGCAATTCCATCATCTATGAAAAATGGGGTATCAATCAGGGAGGCGGGATGCCAGTCGGCCAATTCAAAGGTCCTACCAAATTATCAGTTTCTTGGAACCTAAGACCGGAATAGTCCAAGAAATAGATTACCTGTACCATTTCAAACCTTTCTCCCCCAAGCCCGACAGCACAAACATATTCATTCAATGATTTCCAAAAACGTGTGGTGAAGGAATGACCGCATCAGGCGTTTTGTAGGGCTGTCACACCGTGGCAGCCGCCCCAAAACGAAAACCACGGCTGCCGTAATACGACAGCCCTACAAGGTCAGCATTTTTTCCAAACGATTGTACCAATCCTCCCCGAATTTGCGAATCATCGGCTCGCGGAGGAATTTCCACAGCGGGATGCCTTCGTGTTCGCCCTTGCGCTTGGCGGGCACGCAAACGCTCCATTCGTGGTAGAGGATATGCGTGAAGCCGTCTTTTTCCACCAATCGGATGGGGTAGAGGTGGCACGAAATCGGTTTCCAGAAGTCGCATTTGCCTTCGAGATAGGCTTTCTCGATGGCGCAGAGGGCCGTGCCGTTCTCGTGGAAGTAGACAAAAGCACATTCCTCGCCGTTCACCAAGGGTGTGACGAGTTCGCCACATTCGTCGTAATCGTAGACATCGTTGTCTTCCACCACTTTGATGCCTTCGGGGCGCATATAGGGTTTGATGGCTTCAAGGTTGTCTTCAATTTGCTCTATTTCAGAGGCTTCGAGTGGTGCGCCAGCATCACCGGCCACACAGCACCAACCTTTGCAGCGCGGCAGGCAGCAGCAGAATTGGGCGTTCAGGAATTCGTCAGTGACGACTACATTGTCGAGGATAATCATGCTGCAAAGATAGTTGTTTAATTTATTGAAAGGTAAAGGAAAAAAGACTAATTTTGCAGCGAATTTATATCTGGATGGCTTCGCACCTCAAAATGGCGCGAAGCGACAAAAGAGTCTTGAAATTTCAATCTTTAAATCATTAAATTAAATAGTAATGGCATTTAACCTCAGAAACAGAAACTTCCTGAAGTTGTTGGACTTCACTCCGGAAGAAATCAAGTTCTTCCTGAAACTTGCCGCCGACCTGAAGGCCGCCAAGTATGCAGGCACCGAACAACCCAAACTGACGGGCAAGAACATCGCCCTGATTTTCGAAAAGACCTCGACCCGCACCCGCTGCGCGTTTGAAGTCGCCGCCAAGGACCAAGGCGCTCACGTCACCTACCTCGGCCCCACTGGCTCACAAATCGGCATCAAGGAATCGATGGCTGACACCGCCCGCGTGTTGGGTCGCATGTTCGACGGCATCGAGTACCGTGGCTTCGGTCAGGACATCGTTGAAGAACTGGCCAAATACGCCGGCGTGCCGGTGTGGAACGGCTTGACCAACGAGTTCCACCCCACCCAAATCCTCGCCGACTTCCTCACCATGCAGGAACACAGCGACAAACCCCTCAACCAAGTGACCTTCGCCTACTGCGGCGACGCCCGTTTCAACATGGGCAACTCACTGATGGTTGGCGGTGCCAAGATGGGTATGGACGTGCGCATCGTGGCTCCCAAGGAGCTGCAACCCAACCAAGACCTTATCAACACCTGCAAGGAAATCGCCAAGGAAACGGGTGCCACTGTGACCGTGACCGACAATGTGGCCGAGGGTGTCAAGGGCTGCGACTTCATCTATACCGACGTTTGGGTATCGATGGGCGAACCCGCCGAGGTCTGGAAACAGCGCATCGACCTGCTTATGCCTTACCAAGTGAACAAGCAGATGATGGACATGACCGGCAACCCGAACTGCAAGTTCATGCACTGCCTGCCGGCTTACCACAACCTTGAAACCAAGGTGGGCCGCGACGTTCACGAGCAATTCGGCTTGGACGGCATCGAGGTCACCGAAGAGGTGTTCGAAGGTAAGAACAGCATCGTCTTCGACGAGGCCGAGAACCGTATGCACACCATCAAGGCCGTCATGGTGGCCACGCTGGGCGACTAATCACAAGTCCAAAAGCATCAAAAAAGAAAGGAACCTCGAATTTCGGGGTTCCTTTCGTGTTTTAAGGCAAAGCCTAAAGCATCAATGGTTCACCACCACGCGCTGGTTGCTCACAGTGCCGTCGCTTTGGCGGATGTTGAAGAAATAGGTGCCGTTGCGGTATTGGCTCAGGTTCACGTTGAGGATCATGCCGTTGGCGGGGATGGTCTCCACCAAGGCACCCATCATATTGTAAACCATCACGCTCTCAATGCCTTGTGCTGACTCAATGCGCACTTGGTTGTTGGCGGGGTTAGGATAAACCTTGGCCGTCGACGAAATCTCGGAGATGCTAAGCAGTTCGCCGTCAATGGTAACGTTAAATACTACTTCTCCACCATTGGATTCCACCTTAATAAGCGTTTCTGCAACACTTCTGCCAGCAGGCGCATTGGGGCTGATGTTGAAGTGGAACTCTTCTCCTGCTTCTATCGTTGCAGGCAGTGTGGTTGCGGGTTCAATCACCAAATATTGGTCGTCCGTAGGATTGGTTTCTGTAATGGCGGTAATTTCGATGGGAGTTTGCGTAGCAAAATTGCCATTGGTCACATAGACGTCGGCTTCGGGTTCAGCGACCGTCAAATCAATGTAAGGCGATCCGGTGATATACAATCCCATGTCTTGCAAATTGCTTGACACGCTGGCCAGCACCTTCACCGAGCTCATGTCGTTAGGATACTTGGCAACCACACCTGCAACATAGAACACACCGGGTTCGCTTTCAAATGAATACTCGGTTTCCGTGGTGTTTTCGGCCACCAAAACATTGTTGACATACACATCATATCCGATAGGATTGCCATTGGCGGGGGCATTCCACGAAGCCACAAGCAAGCCTCTTGGACCAGCGGTTTCAGTCAATGTCAAATTCTCAACAGGATAAGGATGCACATCGGTATATTCATAAGCGAAGTGGCTGTTAAACATTTCCTTGGTGGCGTAGTTCTGCACCCAGATGGAAACTTCGAGGTCGCTCATTTCCTCAACATGCGTTCCCGACAAGTCTTGGGTGAACTCCAAGTGTTGGTTTTCGGTGGCGGTAAAGCTGACAGTGGTGCCTTGTGCATCGGGCAACATCTTCATGAAGACATGGTGGAACGAAGTCTCACCGTTGCCGCCCACATTGTTGTGGGTTTCCTTTTCGTTCACGGAAACGAACACGCGGGCATCGGCATCAATGTAAGGCATAATGTCGGCCTTGACGGTGATGACGTTGCCTTCCATCGAGAAGGAGCCTCTGATGTCCATGAAAGCGGTTCTTTCGGCGTGTTGGTCGAAAACACCTTGCTGGATGGCAGCATAGCCTTGGTCTTCACCATCGAGGAAGCATTGCGGAACTGCGCTCACACCGTAATAGGTGCGGCGTGTGCCACCTTCTTCGGTATAGTACGGGTCGCCGTTGCCAGGCCAGTTCATCTGGTACTTGGTGTAGGTGAAGCGACCAGCGTTGTTGTTGCAGAAGGTCAGCATGGCCGTGTTGACGCTCACGCAGGGGCCGCAGGTCGATGATGAGAAGTGCTCGATCATCGGGATTCTTTCGGCGGCACCGATGGCCACGGAAACGGCCTTTTCGTAGGTGTTGTTGTCAAGCACATCGTCTTGCTGTCCGTTGATCAAGTTGAGGCTGTAGGCCACATTGTAACTGCCGGGGCTGAGATTGGTCGTGGTGTTGAAATTCAAGGTTTCGGTGCCCAACGAAGGGATGTTGACCGAGAAGGTTTCAGTGACGGGCGACATGCCTTCAATCGTGTAAGAGGCTTCGACAGAAGTCACGGTGGTGGCACCGAAGTTGAACACCTTGATGCCCAATGCGGCCTCGCCGCTGCCGATGAAGTCGGGAAGCGTGACCGAGGAAATGCTGAGGTCGAGGTTTTCGAGCGTGAAGACCATGATGTCGTCGAAGAACCAGTCGTTGATGTTGTAACTGCTTCCGTTGAAGAAGATGCAGAACTGCACGTTGGCCTGACCCATGTCAGGGGTGTTGATTTCTTGGCTCACTGTCCATGAGTTGCTGGTGTTGTAGCCTTGGCTCCAAGCTTCGTTCCAAGTGGTGCCGCCATCCGAAGTGGTAGCGATACCGATGGTGTTGCTGCCCGAGTAGTTGTCCAAGGCGTGCTTGAACGAGAACACGACGCTGTTGATGCCAGTCAGGTTAACGGCGGGCGACACGAGGCGGGTCATGCCGTTGAATTGCGGACTCCAAGCGAGGTGCATTTCATTGGCTTCACCACCAGCATTGTTGGTGGCCGAAACCGACCAGTTGTTGGGTTGTGCGCTGATGGACCAGCCAGTGGGCATGGTGGCACCATCGAAGGATTCTTGCAGCAAAACCGCGCGGTTTTGCGCCATCGTTGCCGTCGCAAAAAGGAGGGCAAACGCAAACAGTAAGGTTTTCTTCATAGTGATAAGAATTTAAAGATGAATAATATTTATTTTCGCTGCAAAAATAGGAACAATTTTGGAAGTTAGCATCTTTTGTGGAAAAATATCTACATTCTCGAAAGGATGACAATATATTCATTGCTCATTGTTGATGCTTTAGCACCAGTGACATTGGTTGGACTGTTTTTCGATGGCATCCGCTTATTGGGAATTTCTCTTACAATGGTCTTGATATGTTGAAAACCGAGTTTTTCAAAGGTTTCAGCGGTAAAGTAATCTAATGGAATTTGAATTCCTTTGACGGTTCTGTTTCCCACAACAAAGCAAACGACACCACCTTTTCTTATTTTTGGTGCAATATTGTGAATTGAGTCCGAATAGTCGTTGAGGAACGATACTACCTCCGAATAGCGTGTTAAATCGGTATTTTCAATGGCTTGCAATTCCTCTTTAATGCTTTCTGTTTCAAATTGTTGTATGGCTTTTTTCTTGCCACCCATCAGCAGATTGTCAAGATTTTTGGCATTGGGGAAATCAAACCATTCGTTGGCCCATCTGGAAAACTGCCCGTATGCAACCGTTGTATGGCTATCCCCGTAAGGCGGTGAGGTCACAATCATGTCTATTGATTCATCGGGAAGCAGATCGTTAGGTATGTCATAAACCGTGTTGAAGTCACAAATCTTTGCCGTGGCATTGCCATTGGCTCTATTGTAATGCTTCAAGCCTTCCAAATTCCGATAAACTTTGCTTTCAAACAACCCAAAAACATCGGGGCTGAATTGTTTGATTTTGTCTTCGGCCATACGGAATCGTTTGAATTCGCCATTACGCGTGAACGAAACCTCGCGTACCACCTCTGATAGGGCAATCTTGAAGAACAACTGCACGCTATTGTCAAAAGAATCAATTGTTTGTGAAATGTATGACAATTTCAATAAAATGGGTTCAGAGTACCAAAAAGAATAATTCGAGATGCGCGAAAAGTCGGTGGAAGTAACTTTTTCTTCGGAAAAAAAGAATGGGAAGAGTTGGATTTCTGAAATACATTTTTCTATTTCAGCAATGTCGAAATGAGTGGTTTTGGCTTGCGAAATCATACGAGCCAAAGGATTAATATCTGTCCCGATGCTGTTGATTCCTTTCAAAGAAGCCTCGACGAGCGATGTGCCACTGCCCATATAAGGGTCAAAAAGAAAATAACAACCGCCTTTTGGTGAAAAACGTTCAATCAAGGTGCGAGCCACTTGTGGAATCATCATGGCAGGATACGCATGATAGCAGTGCGTAAATTCCTTAGTATCAGCAGTTTTAAATGACCAATAATTGTCAATAGTGCGTTTGTACATTTCCACAATGATTTGCCGCAAAAATACAAAAAAACTTTACTCACAATTTGAGAGTAATATAATTTTTTCATCGTGGTTAATTTTGCAACGGAATGAAAAGTATATGGAATACAAAAATTCAAAAATTGAGGAAAACATCATTCTGAAAATCAGAAATTTGCGCATGGAACACGGTTTGAGCCAGCAAGGTTTGAGTAATGTATTAGGTGTTTCGGAAGGGCAGATAGGCAACATCGAAAGCCCAAGATTCCAGCATAAATACACATTGAAACAAATCTATAAATTCTGCGAGTTTATTGACTATCCTTTTGAGCGAATTTTCCTCACGGATGACGAATTGTCGTCCAGCAACAAAACAAATCTTCTAATAGAAAGGATTATAGAGTATGAAGGATAAAGAACAGATTATCAACAAATTCAATGCAGTTAAGGAGTTAGGCTTCGTAAAGAGTCATCGCAAGAACAATACTGGAATTGGCAAGACCTTTGAGGATTATGTTGGAGTGGTGGAGAACAACATTGACGAGCCAGATTTGTTTGGTTTTGAGATAAAATCCCATCGCGAATTGGCTCAGTCCTATATTACATTGTTTACGAAAAGCCCTTCGTTTCCACAAGGGGCAAATGCTTATCTTAGGGACAAATTTGGTACCCCTTACGAGGATAAACCTGAATTAAAACGTTTGCATACCAGCATGTTCGCCAATAAACTAAACACCTATGCTGACCGTTTCGCATTTCAATTGGTAAATGACAAAAAGTCCAAATGCGTTCTAATAGAAATTTATTCATTGAAAGACAATAAGTTGTTGGATTGTTCCTGTGGCTATTCTTATGCTGATTTGGAAAAAGTGTTGCAAAAGAAATTGAAGAGCCTTTTTTATGTGAGTGCGGAAACCGAAACCGACCCGGAGGGAAACGAAATGTTTCATTTCAACAAGGCCGAAATTTATGAGAATCCATCATTCGATAAATTTTTGAATTTGCTTGATAATGGGTTGATTATGTTTGATATACGCATTGGTTCATATCATTCAGGGAAAAACTACGGCAAGGCTCATGACCACGGAAGTGGTTTCAGGATATTGGAGCAAAACTTGAGTAAACTGTACGCCACACACGAAGCATTAGTTTAGGACAAGGTTATACCAGCGACAACATCCCAAAAACCACCACCACCAAAAAACTATGCTTTACCTGCCGCCCCAAAAACGGGTCAAGGAGTTCGGGCTTTGTGGTTTTTATGGCTTTCAAATCCTTGAAAAACAACAGGAAAAGCAGCAAAAACATGTAGGAAAAAACGGGAGCGTGTTTCAAAACAAGGTAAACCGTCAGGCATAGGAACGCCCCGACGATGAGCAGGCAATGGTAAATGAAAGCCTTTTTCTGCCCCAATTTCACCACAAGGCTGTTTTTGCCCGAGGCTTTGTCGTTCTCATAGTCGCGCATGTTGTTAATGTTTAGCACGGCGTTGGAGAGGAAACCCATCGCCGAAGCGGGCAGCAATACGCTGAAATCCAATACTTTTGTGGCCAAATAGAAGGTTCCCGCCACAGCTGCCCAGCCGAAAAAGAGGAAGCAATACAAGTCGCCCAAGCCGCGATAGCCGTATGGACGCTTGCCCAAAGTGTAAAGCATGGCCGCCAAAACAGCCCCGATGCCCAAAGCGGCAAAAACGCCCAATTCTTGCCATGTCAATTTGGCGAAAACGAAAATGAGCATGGCGCCAAAGGCGAAGCATGAGGCAGCGACGAGGGCTATCGTGCGCCGCATCTCGCTTTTGGTGATTTCGCCACGCTGCATCTCGCGTTGCGGCCCGGCACGATGTGCTCCATCAACGCCTTTCTTGAAGTCGCCGTAGTCGTTGGCGAGGTTGGAGAGAATTTGAAGCAACACGGCTGTGATAGCAGCGAAAAGGATGGGGAAAGGATAAAAGAACTCCCCGTTGATGGCCAGGCGGGCTGCCAAAAAGCCACCCAACAACACCCCTGAAAAAGAGAGCAGCACCGTCCTCGGACGGGCTGCCCTTATCCATGTTTTTAAATTTGCCATAGTTTTATTTTTTGGTATTGCCTATCGGCAAGAAATCTTTTAAAAATCGTTCAAAAAATCCTTTCTTGATTTTCAAAAGATTTTATTGTGATTTTTGATAGATTTCTTCGCGAAGCGAATCCCATAAAAAACTATCTCCTGCGACCTCCACCGCCACGGCGGCGCGGAGCATAATAATCATCGTCATAGCGGCTGGCGCCACGGCGACCACGGCCTGAATCCCTCGAAGACGAGCCTCTCGATGAGCCTCCTCTCGAACTTCCACCTCTCGACGATCCACCTTTAGAACCGCCACGGCTGCCGCCGAAGCCCCGCTCGGCGTTGCGCTCCTTGCGGCTTGGGCGGTCGTCATCGTCGATGAAAACGTCGATGTCGTCCAAATGGTCTTTCCAGTCGGGGTCGAGCCACTCGCGGCCATCGCGGGAGCGTTCCGACTTGTAGAAGGGTTTGTCGTCGTCGAAGTCCTTCTTTTTCTTCGATTTCTTCTCGAAGAAGTCATCGTCGCGGCGGTCGCGTTTTTCGCGGCGTTCACCACTACGGAAGTCATCGCGGTCGCGGCGTTCCTTGCGCTCGCTGCTGCCTTTCTTGCGGTCGGGCTGTTCCTTGGCCACTTCCACAACGATGCCACGCGGGTTGTTGCGTGGGTCGGCGAAACTTTCCAGAATCATCGGGACGAAACTTTCCTCCACATCCACGTATGAATAATCGCCATAAAGGTCGATGCGGCCAATCGGGATGTTCTTCGAGCGGGTCACGTCGTTGATTTTGCCGATAATCTTTTGTGGCAGAATGTGGTCGTTTTTGCCCATGCCGAAATAGAGGCGTTTCATGGTTTCGTCCTGATGGTCGCGCTCCTTCTTGCGTTCCTTGCGGTCTTTCTTCTCTTCTTTATCGCTGACATTCAGGTCGATAGCATCCTTGTAATAGTCCAAAAAACGGTTGAAGTTGAGGGCCACCATGCGGGTGATGAGTTCCTCGCGGCTCATCCACTCCAACTTGCGGAGGATGACGGGCAAGTAGTCGTCGATGTCCTCGCGGTTGATGTCGACATGCTCGATGCGGTCGATGTGGTTGAAAAGTTGCTTCTCGCACACTTCCTTGCCAGTTGGAATCATGGCCTTCTCGAAAGGTCTGCCCACGATTTTTTCAATCCTCTTGATTTTGCTCTTTTCGCGCAAATTGATGAGGCTGAGGCAGATACCTCTCTTGTCGGCACGACCTGTACGACCGCTGCGGTGAACGTAGGTCTCGATGTCGTCGGGCAGGTTATAATTAATAATGTGCGTCAGTTCCTTCACGTCGATGCCACGGGCGGCCACGTCGGTAGCCACCAACAGTTGCAGGCTGCGTTTGCGGAAATGGTCCATCACATTGTCGCGCATTGCTTGGGAAAGGTCGCCATGCAGTGCAGCGGCGTTGTAGCCGTCCTGAATCAGGTTGTCGGCAATCTCCTGCGTTTCCAATTTGGTGCGGCAAAAGATGATGCCGTAGATGGCGGGCGTGTAGTCGATGATGCGCTTCAGCACCATATAACGGTCCTTGGCGGCCATCATGTAATAGATGTGGTCGACGTTGGCGGTGCCGGAGTTGCGCTCGCCCACGGCCACCTTCACGGGGTCGGTCATGTACTTGTTGAGGATGGCTTCCACCTCTTTCGGCATGGTGGCCGAGAAAAGCATGGTGTGGCGGCCTTCCTTGGGCATGTATTCGAGGATGTCGTCGACTTCCTCTTGGAAGCCCATGTTGAGCATTTCGTCGGCCTCGTCGAGAATCATCGTCTTCACGTTGCTGAAATCCACGCGGTTGCGGCGAATCATATCGCGCAAGCGGCCCGGCGTGGCCACGATAATCTGCGGCTTCTTGGCCAAATCTTTGAATTGTACTTCGATGCTGGCGCCGCCGTAAACGGGCACAATCAGGATTTCTGGAATGTACTTGGCATAGTTGCGCAAGTCGCGGGTAATCTGCATACAAAGTTCGCGCGTTGGACAAAGAATCAAAGCTTGGACGCATCGCTGCGTTTCGTCAATCTTGTTCAACAGCGGCAAACCAAAAGCGGCAGTCTTACCTGTTCCCGTCTGTGCAAGGCCCACAAAGTCAACATCTTTCTCCAAGAGTACAGGAATCGTCTTCTCCTGTATCGGCATAGGATTCTCAAACCCCAACTCCTTTATAGCCTTCAACAGAGCGGGATTCAATCCAAAATCGGTAAATTGTGACATGAAATAAATAATTGATTAGTAGTGTAAATTGGGCTGCAAAAGTAGTAATAATTAGTCAATTAGGGCACATTAATTTTCTTTTTGGCCAAAAATTGGTTCTTTTTCGGCGGTTTTCACTACTTTTGCCCCCTCAAAATGACACGTCACACATTCATCATATCGGTTTTGCTACTCATTTCGGCCTCGTTTTTCTCATGCGGGAGGTTTGGTCGGAAAGAAGTCGTCGTGATTAATACCGACAGCATCTTTTTCGATTTAGGCAAGATACAGGTGGCCCAACGCACACGGATGGCCAACAAGGTTTTCAACAACATGTTTCGCAACGGCTTGAACGGCGTAGTGCTGTATGCCGAACAGGGACAAGTCATTTACGAAAAGGCCAATGGCTGGCGCGACCTCAGCAAACGCCACAAGGATTCGCTTCGCATAGATGATGCTTTCCAACTTTCCTCCGACTCGAAAATGTTCACCGCCGAGGCTGTCATGCTTTTGAAGGCCGAGGGCAAATTGGATTATGACGACGACGTGAGGAAATACATCCCCGAATTGCCATACGAAGGCATTACGATTCGGCACTTGCTCAACCACCGCTCGGGCTTGCCGCGCTACGACGCGATGGCCGACAAGCATTGGCCCGACCGCCGCAAGCCGTTCTCCAACGAGGCGATGATCAAGATGATGGCCGAAAAAACGCCCGAGCTTTACAATGCTCCTGATATTGTTTTTTTCTATAACAATGTGAACTATGCGCTGTTAGGCTCTGTGGTGGAACGTGTGAGCCGCCAGCCTTTCGAGGACTTCATGCGTGAGCGGATTTTCGAGCCGTTGGGCATGACGCACTCCTTTATCTACTCTATGCGTGGCGACACGGCGGTTTCAATCTATATGCCTGTTGAGGTGCATGGCCACGATATGTACAAAAGAGGTCCTGTGAAGGCGCAAAACGACTACCTTAACGGCGTGATGGGCGACAAAATCATGTTCTCGACCGTGGAAGACCTCTACAAGTTCAATCTTGCCTTGGACAACCATCTGCTGCTGCCCGACAGCCTTCAGGCCGAGGCTTTCAAACCGGGCTCGCCTAAGTGGAAGAACAATGAAAACTATGGTTTCGGCTGGCGCATGAGCAAGGAACATCCCGACGCTTATTTCCATTTCGGCTGGTGGAAGGGCTACCGCAGCCTCGTCATTCGCGACGCGAAGCACCGCCGTTTCCTCGCCATCCTGACCAACACCACACAATTGATTCCCGTGGATGAAACATTTGGATTTGTGGAGGATACTACTGTGATGCTGCCTCCATCGGAACCGTGGCCGAAGGAATAATTCAAAACGCGGGGAAAAGCATTGTTTTCCTCGCGTTTTGTTTACTTGGTTTTTGTGTTATTTCACCACCAACTTGAACCCCACGCCATGCACATTCACTATGTCGACGTGTGGGTCGTCTTTGAAGTATTTGCGCAGTTTGGTGATGTATACGTCCATCGAGCGGGCGTTGAGGAATGAGTTCTCGTCCCAAATCTGTTCCAACGCCTTGGTGCGCTCCAAAGTGCCGCCTATGTTTTCGCACAGCATCAGAAGCAAGTCCGATTCCTTTGAGGTCAGTTTCTTGGTGTCGTCGCCATTCGTCAGGGTATGACGTGGCGCGTCGAAAGTGAAACCGCCCAGCTGGTAGGTGGAAGGCTTGGTCATCGAGCGTGAACTTCTGCGGTGTACGGCCTGAATGCGAGCCAGCAGTTCATCCATGCTGAAAGGCTTGGTGATGTAGTCGTCGGCACCAATCCTGAAGCCTTCGAGGATGTCGTCTTGTTCGTTTTTCGCGGTGAGGAAAATAATGGGCATCAAGGGGTTGCTCGACTTGATTTCCTTGGCCAAAGTGAAGCCGTCCATGAGGGGCATCACCACATCAAAAAGACAAATGTCGAATTCAGAGGAATTGAAACATTTCAACGCTTCCTCTCCATTCGTGCAAAGGGTGGCGATGAGACCTTTGGAATCAAGATAAGCCTTGAGAATCATGCCCAATTTTCGGTCATCTTCAGCCAATAAAACTTTAATCCGTGACATAATGTTCTGTCTGTAAAATGGTTGATAAAAACGATGCAAGCAACTATCGAAAAGTGCTTGAAAAAAGAATCTGCAAAAATAAGAATATTTTTGATAAATATACATCCGAATTGAGATTTATCACATTAGATTTCAAATTTTTGTCATATCTTCGCAGCATCTTAATCTTTAGCGAAATGAAAATTGACCTCACACACATCAATCCTTTCTTGGAAAAGGACATTGTTAATGAATTAGAATCAAGAGTACCAGCAACTTACGAAACCATTTACAAAAGAACAGGTGCCGGCAACGACTTCCTCGGTTGGGTGAATCTGCCCTCCGAAATCGACGAAAACCTGCTCGCCAACATCGAAAAAACCGCTGCCGACCTGCGCAAAAAGTCTGAAATCTTTGTGGTTGTCGGCATTGGAGGCTCCTATTTGGGTGCTCGTGCGGTCATCGAAGCTTTGCAAAACCACTTTGCGCCGCTCGCGGGCGAGAAGCCTTTGATTGTTTATGCCGGCCACAACATGAGCGAAGACTACCTCCACGACTTGCTTGCCGTTTTGGACAAGAAAGACTATTCGTTGGCCGTCATTTCCAAGTCGGGCACGACGACTGAGCCGGCCATCGCCTTCCGCATCCTGAAGCAGCATATTATTAATAAGTACGGCGAACAGGAAGCCGCCTCGCGCATTGTGGCCATCACCGACAAGGCCAAGGGCGCATTGAAGCAATTGGCCAACGTGAAGGGCTACAAGACCTATATCGTCCCCGATGACGTGGGTGGCCGCTTCTCGGTGCTGACTCCCGTGGGCCTGCTGCCTATCGCGGTGGCGGGCATCGACATCCGCGCTTTGGTGAAAGGTGCCGTCGAGATGGAAAAGCAATGCAAGGAAAACCAAACCGTTGACAATCCCGTTTCGCAATATGCCGTTGTGCGTCAGGCCCTTTATGTACAAGGTTTGACCAATGAGATTATGGTGAACTACGAGCCTCGTTTGGTGTATTTCAGCGAATGGTGGAAGCAACTCTACGGCGAGAGCCACGGCAAGCAGCACAAGGGCATCTTCCCCGCTTCGGTCACCTTCAGCACCGACCTCCACTCGATGGGGCAATACATCCAAGACGGCTTGCGCAACCTCTTCGAAACGGTGATTTCGGTGGAAAACTCTAATTATGAACTCCGCATCCCGAATGAAAGCGAAGACCTCGACCAACTGAATTACATCGCTGGCAAGCGCATCAGCGAAGTGAACCACAAGGCTGAATTGGGCACCGTTTTGGCCCACGAGGACGGCGGCGTGCCGAACTTGCGCATTGTCATTCCTGAAGTTTCGGCTTGCGTCCTTGGCGAACTGATTTATTTCTTCGAGATGGCCTGCGCCGTCAGTGGCTATATGTTGGATGTCAATCCTTTCGACCAACCCGGCGTGGAGGCTTACAAGAAGAATATGTTCGCGCTGTTGGGCAAGAAAGGTTTTGAGGAACAGACGGCGGAATTGAATAAGAGGTTAGGTTTGTGTTAATGGAAACAAATCTTACGTCAATCTTATCGTAAATTGTTTTGCAGTGTTTTGCGTCACTGCGAGGCACGAAGCAGTCCAGACATTGAAGCGTATTCTTCTGGATTGCTTCGTCGTTCCTCCTTGCAATGACGCGAAGCGGCAGAACGATACGATTTGAAAGAGATTTGTGGCAGATTTGCTTCCATAAAGAAAAAAAGCATTATTTTTGCAGCCTTAAAACATTATCAACATCTGAAATGGACGTACCCAAAGACGACGTAAACTCCCAGTTTACATTCACTTACGACGACATCAAAGGCACCGTACACGTGGTTGACCACCAAACGGGCGAAGAATACGACCTCTTGAAGGAAGACACCGGCTGGTTTGATGCCGAATTCAAATTTGACGTGTAAATATTTCACGCTGAATACGCAGAATTTTAGGAAGCGCAAAGCGACATATTAATCGAAGCCGATAGGTTTCTGCGTTTTCTGCGCATTCTGCGTGAGGAAAATCCTATTTCTTCCGTTTCCAAGTCTGTGAACGGCCCAGCAGCCCGGCCTTGTCCAACGAGCCGCGCAGGACGAGTTCGTCGGTCTTGGCCTTGTAAGTCACCTTGCCGTGGTAGGTCTTTTGGCTTTCGGGGTCGAAGACCTTGCCCTTCAGATGGTCGCTGTGGACTTTCATATCGATGAAAATCTGGGTACCAACCATGTGTTTCCATTCTTTGGGATAAGGTGGTTTCATTTCCCTGTAGTTGCCGTTGCTGTCTTTGTCGTAGATGGCCGTAACCACAGCCTGATAACTGCCGTTTTTCTCGGTGATTTTGACGCTCGAGCGTTGTTCGCCCGTCTTGTCGTCGATGGTGTACCACTCGCCGAGCATCTTGCTGACTTGCGCTTGGGCGAAAGTGGCCGTAGCGAGGAAAAGGAGTAGGAAGAGGAGTTTTTTCATAGGGATAAATACTTTTGGAATGTAAACGGAAGAATTTGAGGATTATTTTGTCAACTGCCTATAAGTCACCAAATTAATCCGATACTCCACGCGGCTGTTGGTCAATTCGTCGCGGCTTTGCTTGAGTAGGGTTTGGGCTTCGAGCACGTCCGAAAGGGCGACCAAGCCGGCATCGTAATAGTCTTGCGTGATTTTCAGGTTGGCTTCGGCGTCTTTCAAGGCGGTTTGCGCCATAGTGATGCGCAACCAACTTTGCTCAAGGTTGAACCAAGCCTGATTGGTTTGCATTTCCATCTTCTCGGTGAGGTCGCGACGGGTGTTTTCGGCTTTTTCGGCATCAAGGTCGTGCTTTTTCAGCTTGAACGCGGTCTTGTGCCAGTCGGTGATGGGAATTTGAAGCATCGCAAAAACCATCGCATTGGGTTTGGTGTTCTCCAAAATGGTGTGGTAGTTCGCGCTGCCGCCCACCAACAACGAAGGCAAAGCTGCGCCGAGGGTCATCTTCTTTTTCAGTCCTTCGGCTTTCAACGAGAGGTCCAAAAGGTGGCTCTCGCTGCGGTTGGCCACGGCTTCCGAGGCAGGTTGAAACCAAATGGCAGGTTGGACTTCCAAGCCCAACGTATCAGTCAGAACCATATCCTGCCATTCCGCGCCGATGTATTGTGCCAAAGCCATTTTCAAAAGCGTAATGCCGTCGGTGAGTTTCTTGCGGTTGAGTTGGCTTTCGTTTTGCTTCACGCGGAGCTTGTATTGGTCGGTGGGCATAGCCAAACCCGCTTCGATGGCACCGCCAAGGTCTTTGTCCAAGGTGTCCAAAAGGCGGTCGAGTTGGTCAAGGGTGGCCACTTTTTCCTGCAAGGAAACGATTTGCCAATAAAGGGTTTCCGTCTGCAATCGCACCTCGTCTTCCTTCATTTTTGTCTGTGTTTCAGCGGCTTCTATGCCCAATTTGGCCAATTTGTTGCCGTTGCGGATGCGCCCTCCGGCATAAATCGGCTCGGTGACCATCGCATTGAGCATCACACCGTTCTGCACGAAGGAATATTCCTTGTCCAAGCCCATATTGACACCGTATTCAGCATAAAGCGTGTAAAGCAACTGCCTCAATTGTGCATTGTCGATGTCCTCAATGCCAAAGGTGAGCATTGGGTTCAAGGCATCGAAAGCCAAGGCCTGCGCCGTGACGGAGGGGAAGTATTCGGCACGGGCTTCGTTTTTCGTCGCTCTTGCCTTGTCGATTTCCAATTGGCTGTTTTTCAGTTCGATATTGTTCTCCAAGGCCATTTCGATGCAGTTTTGCACGGAGAGGTTGAGCGGATCGGATTGTTGAGCGAACAACGGACTGGCTGAAATCAACAATAAAATTATTATGGTTTTGGTTTTCATCATTTTACAATTATCCATTTGCCGCCTTTGTCAGGGCCTTCCCTGCGAATTACGCCTTCGTCTTGCAGTTTTTTCAAATGTTTGCTGACCGCACTTCGGTTGATTCCCAATGATTCTGCCATTTTTGTGGAAGTGATTCTTTCATCGTTCTTGATCAAATCAAGTATCGCATCGCGGGTTTTCTGTCCACCTTTTCTGTCCACCTTTTCTGTTTTCTGTCCACCTTCCGACTGTTTGAAATTCTCTATTTCCTTCCGTAGGTTGGTAAGGTGTTCCCGTAACATAAACTCTCTGAAAGGCAGAATGTTGTCTTGCTCTCTTGATTCGATTAGTGCTTGGATGTACTCTGCCTTGTCTTCCTTTTTCACTTTCGTAGGCACAAGCCCAAACTCAAATTGTATGTAGTTCATTATCAGGCGCGACATTCGTCCATTGCCGTCCGCCCAAGGATGAATCGTAACTAATTGGAAATGTGCATCAAAACTCAACAGATATTGCTCCAATATGTCTTTGCTATCCACCAAGACCCTTCTGCGTTTGTTCATTTCTTGGCAGAATGTGGTCAGTTTTGAAGGCACTTTGGCATAGTTGAGGTATGATTTTCCTCCAGCCCCCGCTGTGACATTGACCAAGCGAAGGTCACCTTTTGAAGCATCAAACGAACCTTGAACGGTATTGTATTGGCTTCCAGTGTTTTTCATCACAATTGACGACAATTCCTTCAACATTTCCACAGAAAAATCCGTGTGCGACTTTGCCAAACGAATGGCCTGTTCGTAGGCTTTTTTCAGGTCAAGGTTCATCAGTTGCTCTTGCATCGTGCGTCCTTTGGCCGAAATGCCTTCATCGAACAGCAATTGGTTCTCGATTTCGGTCACCGTCGAGCCTTCGATGGCCGTGGAGTGAGTAATCAACGAGTACAAATAGAACTTGTCATAGTCGATTTGCTCGGCTATGCCAAGTTGCTTGTATTCGTCAAGCACAGTGAGTAATTGGTTGCTTAAGTTCATTGCTTCATTGATGAGGATTCGATTGCAAAAGTAAACAAATTATGAAGATTGCGCAGTTTGCGTCTTGCTCTTATTGAATATCAGCCAATACATCACCGGCATCACAGCCAGAATAATCACTATCGAAAGCACCACGCCGAAGCAGATGACCACGCCCATTGGCATCCAAAGGGGATTGCGGGTGATGATCATCGGGAGCACGCCGAGGGCGGTGGTGGCCGAGGTGAGGAAAATGGGTCTCATACGGCGGCTGCCGGCCTTCATAGCGGCTTCCTTGGTGGGTAGGCCTTCTTCAAAACGAAGCGTTTCGGCGTATTCGTACATCACAATGCCGTTGCGGACGATGATACCGATGAGGCTGACGATGCCCAATAAAGAGGTCATACCGAAGTCGAGGCCGAAAAGCCACTCGCCGAAGAAAGCTCCAAACATACATAAACTACTGGAACACAAGGTCAACAGGGCGAGGTTGAGTTTCTTGAAATAGGCCACGAGGAAGGCCAACATCACGGCGATGGCGGCAAACAGGCTCTTGAGCAGTTGCGGGATGACCATCGTATTGAGCGACGACAGGCCTCCGTATTCGATGCTCACGCCTTCAGGCATATTGGGTCGCACTTCCGTGTCGATGTAGTGTTGCACTTTCTTCATACTGGCGGTCTGCGACTTCCAGAATTTCATATCGGCGGCCACGGTGATGGCGTTCTTGCCGTTGTGGTGTACCAAACTTGCTGGATGCCAGTCGGGACTGATGTCGGCGACTTGCCGGAGCGGGACATTGGTGCCGGGCAACATCGTCGGAATCAGTTGGTTCTGAACGGATTCGTAGTCGTTGGGGTTGTAGTTTTGTTCCGCATACAATTTGACGGGCAAGCTGCGGTTGCCTTCCCAAACGGTGGTCAAAGGCTGCCCGTTGAGGCTTCCGGCGAGGTCGAGGGAAAGGACGGTCTTGGTGATGCCAAGGCGGGCACATTCCTCGGGTTTCATAGTCACTTTCACCGAAGGCAGAAACTCATCGTAATCGGTGTGAACCCAGCGGAGTTCCTTGTCCAAAGTGAGCATATAGTCCTTGATTTGCTGCGCCACGGGAGCGGTTTCCGCGTAGTCGTCGCCATAGACAAAAACCTCCACGGGTGTCGAAACCGCCTGATAGTCAAGTTGGCGGAAGCGCACGTGAGCCTCGGCGAAGTAGTAGGAATATTTGTCGTCCATTTCCTTCAGCAGGTCTTCGGTGGCTTGCTTCGAGGTGGTGTTCACGATGAGTTGCGAGAGATTGTTGGCTGGGATGCTCGGTGCGTAAGTCACGTGGAAACGAGGCGCGGTTTCGCCGATGAAAGCGGTGATTGAGGTGATGCGTTTATCAGTGAGCATCATCTGTTGCAACGAGTCGCTGATGCGCGTGGTGGCTTCGAGGCTGCTGCCTTCGGGCAGGCGGATTTCCACCGCGAAACTGTCGCGCTCGGCCATAGGCATCATCTGCACGTTCAAGGCGAGGAACATCAAAACACCCAAAACGATGGAACCCACGCCCATCCCGATGGTGAACAAAGGATGGTTGAAACAATGGCTTTGCAGTTTGTCGTAAAGCCGTTGCAGGAAGGCGAAAAACCGCATTTGTGCCTTCAGGAAACCGTTGTGTTTGGGCTTGTCGTCGGGCTTGATGAACAAAATTTCCAACGAGGGAATGACGAGCATAGCGTAGGCCAGCGAGGCCATCAGCGAGAAGGCGACGGTCCACGGGAAGAGCTGGACGAAATCGCCCAAAGGCCCGGTGATGATGCGCGTCATCGGGAATAACATCGTGGCGATGGCGCCCGTGGCGATGAGCATAGGCATAAAGAGTTCCTTTGCGCTGCTCACGGCGGCATCGAAGGGCTTGTAGCCTTGGCTCAACTTGTCGATGTAGCCGTCAATATTGATGATGGAGTCGTCCACAATCATACCAAGCACGACGATAAGGGCGGCCAAAGTGACGGTATTCAACTCAATGCCAAAGAGATACATCAATCCGATGCTCATAGCCGTGCAGACGGGCAATCCCGAACTGGCGATGAGTGCGGTGCGCATAGGGAAGAGCAGCAGCATCACTGCAATCACGACAATCATTGAAATGACCAAGTCGCGCAAGAACGCGCTGACCGACTTTTCGACCACTTTGGGCTGGTCGGTGATGCGGTACATTTTCACGCTGTCGGGCAGGGTTTTCCTGAATGTGGAAAGCACTTTTTCCACTTCCCTTCCGTAAGCCACAATGTTGAAGCCTTTGCGCATCTCCACGCTGATAATCAGTGCGTTGTTGCCATTGAAATTCACCACTTTGGAAGGTGGGGCCAAACGCCTTTCAACGGAGGCCACATCGCGCAGGCGCACGGTGTTGCCCGCCGCGTCGGAATAGATGATTTGCTCCTCAAGTTCCTCTTCTGAAACCACGGGGTTTTCGATGTGCAGCGGCAGGTCGAAGTCGGTGGTTTCCATCGTGCCGCTCGTGGTGAGGAAGCCTTGCGAGGCGTATTGCAGCATCAGCGTGTTCGGACTGATGCCGTAGAACGACAGTTTTTCCTTGTCCACAATGACCGCGATTTCCTCGGTTTGTTCGCCCATCACGCGCACGTTGCCTGTTTGGGGGATGTCGCGCAAGCGGCGGGTGAGGTCGTCGGTGTATTCGCGCATTTCGCGATAGGTCTTGTCGTCCGATTCCATCGCGATAAGCAGAGAGGAAGTGTCGCCGAAGTCGTCGATCACGGCAATGGCCAACACGCCCGCCGGAAAAGTCAAAGCCTTGTTTTCGTTGATTTTGTTGCGGATTTTCGTCCACGCTTGGGCGTAGTTGCTCTTGGTCAAGTCGAGCATCACATAGACGTAGCAGACGCCTTCCTTGGTCACGGAATAGGTGTTTTTCCGGTCCACCTCGGGCAGGGAAAACAGCAGTTCCTCAAGGGGTTTGGTGAGTTGGGCTTCCACCTCATCGGAATTGGCGCCTGGATACACGCCCGCCACAATGCCCTGCGGATAACTGAACGCTGGAAACTCGTCCTTCTTCATTTTGGCGAGGGCGTAGATGCCGAAGGCCACGATGATGGCCACGACCACCCACACGATTTTCTGGTGGTCGATGCTCCCCGCGATGATGCCGTGTTCTTTTATTTTTGTCATTTTTTTCTATTCATTTCATTCGTCCAGTAGGGTCGTCCGGTAGGGACAATGGGGCAAGCCCCATTGTTGGCGATGTTTCGCCTTTCGTCCGGTAGGGACAAGGGGTCATGACCCCTTGTTGAGGAGGGTTTCTTCTACTTTCATTCCTTCACTCACTTTCTGGTAGCCTTCCACAATGACCTTGTCGCCGACTTGCAAGCCTTCGCTGACGATGACTCCCGTGCCGGAATAACCCGCAAGCGTGATTTTCCGCCGCGTGGCGCGACCGTCCTCATCCACCCAAACGAACTTCCCTTCCTGATTTATCAAAACCGCGTTGGCAGGTACGACGATGCCCTTGCTGACATCGGCTTTCAGCACCACTTTGCCAATCATTCCGGGCGCGAGTTCCTTGTCGGGTTGCTCGATAAGCACCTTGACGGGATAACTATGCGTGAGCAGCGAAGCGGTCATACTTTTCTCTATCACTTTGCCAATCAAGCGTTTCTCGCCCAAGGCGGGGATGACGACCTCGGCGGTGTCGCCCACCTGCACCTTGGCGATTTCGTTTTCGGGCACGGAGATTTTCACGGCCATACCTTTCGTATTAATGATGCGTATGACAGGCTTCAGCGGCGCGATGTTTTCCCCGATTTCGGCATTGACGGAGGCAATGGTGCCGTCGAAAGGTGCCGCAATCGTGTTGTCTTCAAGCATAGCGTTGGCCAAATCCAGTGCGGACTGGGCTTTTTCGAGGTTGGCGACCATCTCGCGCCACTTGATTTCGGGCAGGCTGCCGTTGTCGTACACCTTTTTCAGGCGGTCGTAGGCGTCTTGCGCTTGTTCGAGGGTGGCTTGCGCCGAGCGTTGGGTGCTTTCCATTTGTGGCGACGACACACGCGCCAGCGTTTGCCCTTTCCTTACGCGGCTGCCTTGCTTCACGTTGAGTTGTTGCAAGGTGCCACCATATTTGAAGGCCATCTCCACCGACTGCCCTTCCTCCAAATAGCCCGGATAGGTGTTGCTGACAATGCCGCTCACTTCGTCAATCACCTGAACGCCAACAGGAATGACGCGCTCCTCGGCAGGACCGCCCAAGAGTTTTTCCTTGATTTGGCTCGGTTCTCTATCATTGCAGGCTGCCATCAGCAAGGGGAGGAGCCATAGGATGTATTTGGTTTTCATTTCAGTGTTTTTTTGACGCGGGACTGCGGGACACGGGACGCGGGACAGTCTCGTGTCTCGCGTTTCGTGGTCTCGTGTCCTAATTAATTCCTTATTGCCGCCATACGGATGTTGTCGCCGTGAATCTTGAAATTACGCTCATTGGTTTCGGCTTCACCGTCATAAATCATATTGATAATGAGCGTGTTGTCTTCATACATCTGCCCCGATGCACTGACGCGCACCTCGTTTTTCAGTGAGATGGAGTCGCCGGTGAAAAGCAGGGTGTTTTTCGTAAAGTCGCGGAAGAAGATTTTGTTGTCTTGGCAAAGGGCGTGGGTGACCACAACCTCGCCGCCCATAGTGTTCATCACCACAACGACACTGTCTTTTTCATTGCCCAAGACGCTGATTTCCAATTGTCCGATCTCGTTGGGCAGACTGACGGTGAACGAGTCGCCTTCTTCGCCGTTGGTCACGATTTCGTCCAAAGTGACGCTGCCCGAGGTCTTGAAACTGTAGTCGCCGCGAAACAGATTCATACCACGTTTTTGGCAGGAAGTGAAGGCGAAAAGGCCACAGATGAGAATAAACAGGATTCTTTTCATAATGACTGTGATTTGTTGTCGCAAAAATAGCAAAAATCCCCGAAACGGCGTTCAGGGATTCTCGACTTTTCACCCGAAAGGGATAAAACTTATCTCACCACCAATTTCTTGGTCACGACGGCACCGCTCTGTTCAATGATATTGACCAAATAGATGCCCTTGTTCCATTCGGTGGCATCGATGCTGATGGTCTTGCCTTCAGCCTCGTGTACCTTCTGTCCGACGAGGTTATACACCTCCACTTTGGCCACATTCGCGCCTTCCACGGTGAATTGGCCCGTGGTCGGGTTGGGGTAGAGTTTGGCTTCGGAGGAGAGTTCGTTGACAGAGAGGATGTCTTCATTAATGTGGACGGCAATCTCAAAGATACCATAGTCAGTTTCGATTTCGATGCTTGTTTGCACATAGCCTTTTGCGAAATCCTTCAAACTCACGAACATAAAGGCTTCGTCGCCATCGAATTCCAAATCGAAAGGTGGAGTGGGGTTTGTTTCAATATTCAGATAATCAGTGTCTTTCTCGGCAATGGATAAAACCCTGATTGTAGGAACAAAAACAGATTTATTGAAGAAACTTGATTCAATGACCATAGTTGGGTCATCAAAATACATTTCATTTTGGTAAACGAAATTCACCATACCTTGTCTGCTTATCATAGCGGTCACAAACTTTTCTCCGACAGAGGTCTGAACCTTTATCAAACTTGAAACATAATCATCAGATGCACGGTTCGTTTTTAGCGGAAAACTGAAAAGGAAACCAACCGAAATGGATTCCCCAACTTGCAAGTTGTAGGGAAGGTTGGGAGTGTCAGGAAGCAAATAACCGCCTTCCTCCGTTATGGCGTTGATTAGAACAACAGTGTTGGTCTGGTTTTCGATGGTAAAAGCCTGTTCGTCGCCATTATGTTCAAACCACAGCGTATCAGGAGTAATAGTCAATTCTCCGCTTGGCTGATGCGCCGCCATCGTGAAATGGTGCGGGTCGAGGTCGGCGAAGACGGGCTGCGTGTAGCGGTGTCCCGATTCGTCGGCACCAAACACATAATAGTCAATCTCGGAGCCACCTTGATAGCCTGTGATGTAACCTACATACTCATCGGGGTTACCCGTTGCGGTCATGTGGGCTGTTTGGTAAGTGCCCCCATCGATGCTATAATAAACAAGGAGTGAGTCTTGCTTCAAATTGGCACCGCTGTAAGCGATAAACTTGGAAACAACGGGAATGGATTCCTGCCATTCTTGCTCGCCGTGCAGCACATTGCGGTGGTCCACAAAGAGCATATTGAAATCCATCACACCCCGGGTGCGGCAGTGCAGGGCATCGGTGTTTTCCCAGCCGGCCGAGCCGCCGTTCACGCCAACGATTTCATAACCCGGCATAGCCTCTTGATAAACGGCAATGGCGTCTTGATTGTAAGTATTGTTGGTGCCCATCGGCACATAAACGGTCTTGTTGAGAATCAGGCTGTTGGTGTAGGGGGCCAAAGTGTAGCCGCCGGGTTCTTGGACGCGATACACGCGATAGGGATAACCCCAGCAGCAGTTGGTGTTCTCGAAGTATTCGGCCACTTCTTCATAATACTGGTAGCGGGGATTGCTTTGCGGCAGTTGCGCAATCAAGATTTTGTCGGGAGCGAGGTATTTGCCCCAGCAATCGACGTGGGCGATGTAGTCGCCTTGCGGGTCGATGGTGACGTGATAAGGGTCGATGCCGAGGTAGTCGCGCATCTTGTTTCGGACATTCTCCTCGTTGTAATTGTTTTCCTGAAACACGAGGTCGTCGCTCACGCCGTGGCCTCTGCCGTCCTCCATCATGTTGCCGCCGGTGTGCTGGAGGTTCATGCCGTACATTGGGATGTTCCAATAGTTGGCGAACACGCCCGAGATGTTGTCGTCGTTGGGGCGCGGGCGGTTGTAGATGTTGTCGACGATGGCGGGGTTGCGGTCCTCGAAGATGTACCACGGGCCATAGTCGCGCACCCAGTAAGAATCGGTCGGCGCATTGACGAAGGTCACGTTGCTCATGTTGACGCCCGCGTTTTGGAAACTGTTCTGGGCTTGGTTTTGTTGCGAGGTGCTGACGATGCAATACACCATGCAGTTGTTCGAAAGTTGCGCCACAAGGCTCGTCGGGATGCCCAAGGGGTAGCGGATCATCACGCCTTGCATGGGTTCAAACTCGGCCACAAAACGCGGCTCGCCCGCCGGCGGGTCGGTCTCGACGAAGTTGAGGCCACGCGAGGTGTCGTACATTTCTTCCTCGGAGAGATAGTGCCATCTCATCCAGTCGGGTTTTCCCCCTTTTGAGGGGGTCAGGGGGAGTTCGTCTTGGGCCTGCATCGTGGCGGCCATCAAGAGCAAAAGAGTGAAAATTGATAGAGATTTTTTCATTGCTATTAGGTTGAAAAATTTGCGGCAAAAATAGGAAAAAAAACAATTCTATGCTTTTTTGTTCTTGAGATAAGAAATATTCTTACATTTGCAGCGCAGACAATAATCCAAGTGTTATGGGTAGGACAGTGACAGTATCTTTAGGGCCTCATTATGAGGAGTTTATCAAAAACAGCATCCTCTGCGGCAGATACAACAATGCCAGCGAGGTCATTCGTGCTGGCCTTCGTCGGTTGGAGGAGGATGAAAAGAAAATTGCTCTTTTGAAAGCTGCTATCCAAGAAGGCCTTGATAGTGGCATTTGTGAGGACTTTGATCCAGAGGAACACTTGAAGCAATTGAAAGCCTCCCGTCGCAATGGCTAAATTCCATTTTTCCAACAAAGCCGTCGACGACCTCGATTCCAATTGGTTGTACACACAAGAAACTTGGTCGGAAAATCAAGCGGACTTTTATTATCATGAGTTGGTAGAAGCCTGTCAAGATGTCGCAAATCACCCTACCTATTTGGACAGGGAATACAAGGAAATCATGCCAGGACTATTTGGTCACCGCATCCACAAGCATTTGATTTTCTACATTCTCGTTGAAGATGGCGTGGAAATTGTCCGAATCCTCCACGAGCGGATGGATTTTGGGCGGCATTTGTAATCTCTTTTTCGATTTATCGGATTATATGCTCTGTTTTATCGGCAGGGGTGAAATGAAATGCAACCCCTGCCGATAAAAACATCAATAAATGTGACACAAACAAGCAGCTGCCACAATACTTCGACAGGTTCAGCAACCTTGTGACAGCCCTACACCACCCCGCCCAGGCTGTAGGGCTGTCGTACCACGGCAGCCACATTATTCATTCGTGCATTGCAAATGCTGATATTCAGGACTTCCAAATTGCAAATTCGGAAGAACTGGAGTATTTCAATCCGTAAGTATTCACCAAAAACGGCGGAATTTTTGAAGTTCCATCGTTTTGTTGTAAAGTCTTATACTTGGATTGGATAGATTGCAAATTCAGTCATATAAAAGTACCACATGAAAGCATTAATGCAAATTGCCTAACGCGTTGATTCATTCCATATTACTAACAAGGCGTACAGAGAATCCAAAGTAGCGAGCCCAATTGTCATTTATATAAAAATAACTATCGCTGAAATATAAATAGCACGCGGCAGTATAATTACCATATGTAGTTGATGCCGTCCAATAATATCCACCAACCCCTGCTGTGTTACCTGTTGTAGTCCCATTCCTATAGCCAGCCGCAGGAAGAAAGACAGCACCTGCATTCTCGAGTGTTGTCCACTGCGATGCAGTCAAGTTATTACTACCATAGCCGATTTCGATATTGTTTGTGTTGTTTAACTCAAAAGTGTTATTGCTCCAATTGTCAGGAAGCAAGATTACGCCATTCACATTTGACACCTTCGCTTTGGCATAGCGTATGCCTGAAACGGTAGTGCGATTAAAGAAAACATAGTTCCATTCTCCATATGTCAAAGTGCGCCATTGATTGGCAGTGTTGCCAGCGTTGCATATAGAATTGTATACTCCCCAATCATAATTTGCTGAACTACCTGTCAAACTAGGTGAAGGCATATTGATTGAAGGGCCATAGCCATAATAGTTTAAAGTCGAGCCATAACCAGATGTAGCAATGGACCATGGGTGATAGTTCAAATTATGCTGGTCATTTGGATTATGATAGCCGCTTGTACCCCAACCAAACAAATCTATCCAACCACTGTAAGTCTGGGAGATGTTTTGATTGGCATCACCAATATAATCATACTGGTATTCGGCAAATTTCCATGTATTAGTAGAAGCCTGATATTGCAAATTGCCTTGCGAAAAATAAACCTGTTTTGTCTCACTTACCGAAAATAATCCATTTACGGCTCCTTCAATTATAAAGGCGTTAATTGAGAAGGCTATGCCGTCTCCTAAAAAGTCATTTTCAGAAATAATAGGGATGGCAGAGCGTACTCCTGTATAATTCCCATCTTCAGAATATGCCGTCCCTTCTTCACCTTCCTCCAAAGCCTCTTGTGGCAACAAAATTGCCCATTTCTCAACATTCTCACCACTTCCAGCGGGTAGCATAATTACACCATCACCATCTTGGCTGGGTGTCATCGTGTTTTGTGTGAAATCCACCGTCACCTTGTTTTTCATTCCTGTAATGCAAATGGCGGCATTGGATGGCGTGGTTACATTGAACTTTACCAAGGCGCATTTGTTCAGCAAATGGGCGGAATAGGCCGTTACGCCAGAAACATAGTTTTCGTTGGATGCCGCACACGAAATCACAGGCAGATGCTCCGTCTGGTCGCTGATGATTACCGAACATTCCTCTGTTGTCCCTGCGGAAAGGGTTTCTTGTGGGGTTACATTGCCGAGGAAATAGAATTGCAAAGGTTGGTTTTCAGTCGGGTTGGTGATGTTGCCGCTGAAGTTGGTGCCGTTGTGAGTCAGGAATCCGACATACTTGCCACCGCTGCCCACATAAATCTTGTCGCCAGTTTCAAAGTCGACCGTGCCCGTATTGGGATTCACCACCACTTTTGAACCGTTGTTTTGTTTCACGTCAAGGGTGATGGTCACAACCTCATCGTTGGAAGTCGGTTGCCCTTCGTTCTTTTTGCATTGCGACATCATCATGGCCAATGCAAAAGCCATCAGAATCATGCTGATTTTCTTCATTTTATGTTCTCCTTTTTACTTTTGTTGTTTCTTTTGT
>CACXUM010000009.1 GCA_902770835.1 uncultured Bacteroidia bacterium | reverse complement strand
AAGCGATGCGTAGAAATTGCCGGCAAATCCACGAGCGTCTTGGTTGAGGTTCATCATACGGCTCATGAAGTTTTCCATGAAACCGACCTTCACCTCGGCGTTGGGGAAATCCAATGTGAAAAGGTCGCGGTTGAAGTCGTAGCCCTTGATGGTAAGATAGCCCGCCTGATAGAGCAAGGGCAAGGCAGAGGTCATACCCTCGGTGGGCACGTCGAACTGCGTGGCTGCGTGGACGGCACCTTGAGTTGCTCCAATTCAAGCAAGTTCGTGTTGAAACGTTTCATCGACTCGAAAAGGAAGGTGGGCGTTCCGCTGCCGAACCAGTAATAGCTGACATCCTTGTTCGTAAAGGCGTACATAAGGCTGAAAGGATTGAAAACGTCGTCCGACTTTTTCCCGAAATGGTAGCCGTCGTATTGCAATTTCAGCATGTCGTCCTCGTCGAACACCGTCACCAACTCGTCCTTGGTGATGCCGCAAAGGGCGGAATAGGAAGGTTCCATTGAGATATTGCGCAAATTGTTCAAAGTGGAGAAGATGCTCAGTTGGCTGAACTTCGTGATGCCCGTGATGAAGACGAACTGCTCGTCGGCATCGCAAATCTTCACCACCTGATAGAACTCCTGCATGATGCGTCGCACCTCGGTCAATTGTTCGGGTTTATGCAAATAATCAAGCAGGGGAGCGTCGTATTCGTCGAGAATGACAACAGCCTTCAAGCCGGTTTTCTCGTGTACTTGCTGAATCAGTTTCTTGAGGCGCTCGCCGGGCGAGCCTTCGGTCTTTTCCCATTTATAGCGTCGCTCGTGCATATCCAACTGACTATGCAGTTCGTCAACAATCTGCTTCATCTCCCACTTGTTCTTGCAGGCACTGATGTCGAAATGCAGCACGGGGTGCTGTTTCCAGTCCTTTTCCAATTCGGCGATGGCCAACCCTTCGAACAAGTCCTTGCGGCCTTGGAAGTAGTATTTCAATGTGCTGCAAAGTAGGCTCTTCCCGAACCTTCGCGGACGACTGAGGAATACGAATTTTGATTCTTTTGTCAGTTTATAGATAAGGCTGGTCTTGTCCACATAGACGCGTCCGTCCTGTCTGACGCTTTCAAAATCGGCGATGCCGGCGGTATAGAGTCTCATGGGTAGCATGGCGAAAGAAGTTTTTCCGCTGCAAAATTAGCATTTTTCCTTTTGCCCCATACGAGATAGGGGAAAAATGCCGGACTTAGAGATTTTTTTTTCAATCATTTTCCCATTTTTTCAAAACCAATCCAAAAAACTCCTATTTTAGCCGATTGTTTTTGAAGCGCGGATTGCAAATCCGACAGAACAACAATTAAACAATTCAACGATCAACAATTCAACAACGAATATGAGCACCAACTTCGACCCAAGCGCCAACTACGAGCTGACCAAGCAACAGGCCGGCTACGTCGAGCGCAAGAAAGCCACTCAAGAAGACTATGACCGCATAGGCTTCATGTCGGGACTGGAAGTGCACCAACAGATTAAGACGAAAGAAAAACTGTTTTGCCACTGTCCCGCCGGACAATTCAACAAGTTTGACGACTACGATGCCGAACTTATCCGTCACATGCGCCCAACTCTTTCAGAATTAGGCGAATATGACGGCACTGCCTTGATGGAGTTCAAGACGAAAAAGGAAATCGTCTATCGCATCAAGAACGGCACCGCCTGCACCTACGACGTGGACGACACCCCGCCGTTCCCCATCAACCGCGAGGCCTTGCACAACGCCATCATCATCGCCCTGCGTTCCAACCTGAACATCGTGGGCGAAGTACACATCACCCGCAAACAATACCTTGACGGCTCCATCCCGACGGGCTTCCAACGCACCGCCATCATCGGCGTTGAAGGCCTGCTGAAACTCCCAAAGAAAGACATTCGACTTATACAATTGAGCATCGAGGAAGATGCTTGCCGCGAAATCAGCGACATCGGCCACCGCCGCATCTATCAGACCGACCGTCTTGGCGTGCCGTTGATTGAAACCGTCACCTATCCCGACTGCAAAAATCCTGACGAACTGAAGGAAACTTGCGAATACATCCGTTTCCTTGGTCGCTCGACGGGTTTGGTTCGCACGGGCATGGGCGCAGGCCGCCAAGACGTGAACGTGAGCTGCACGGGTGGCACCCGCATTGAATTGAAAGGCGTGCAACACGCCAAATGGATTCCCGAACTCTCTCATAACGAGTGCTTCCGTCAATGGTCGTTAGTTCAGTTGCAAGAAAGGCTGAATCGCGAAATCGGCAAGGAAGGCTGGAAGGTGGAAGTGGCCGATGTTTCGTTCCCGACCGACTATCTGCCCATCTTGGACAACAAGGCCAAAGGCGGCGCACTGAAACTCGTCAAGTTGCCGAAGTTCCGTGGCGTTTTGTCGCATTTCACCCAACCCGGCAAGATGTTTGCCGACGAAATCGCCGACCGCCTGAAGGTCATCGCCTGCCTCGAGCGTCCCAACATGCTCCACGACGAGATGTTTGAACCCGTTTTGAGCCATTCGCAGTGGCACAAATTAGCCAAGCGCATTCATGCCACCGACGAAGACGCCCTCATCCTCGTTTGGGGACCGCAAAACGACATGCCCACCGCCATCGAAACCATCGAAGAGCGTTGCCTCATGGCTTTCGACGGTGTGCCGAAGGAGACCCGCAAGGCCATTTGCAACGGCATCACCATCTTTGAGCGCGTGTTGCCCGGCGCCGACCGTATGTATCCCGACACCGATTCGGCGCCCATCCCGCTCGACCCGGCCTTCATCAAGGCTTTGCGTGCCGAACTGCCCACCGAAATCATCGACCGCTACTACAAACTCAAGGAGTGGAATGTGCCGGAAGACTGCTTCCGTTACATCTTCGCAAAGAACTGGTTCCCCGTGATGGCTGAAGTCGTCGAAAAACTCGGCGTTGACGGTCGCACGGTGGGTCGTTTTGTCGGCATGAGGCTGAAGCATTTGCTGGGCAAGAACCCCGCCTCGAAGTTCAACGACAACACCTTATATAATATGTTCGCTTTCCTGAAGGAGCAAGGTTTGGACAGCCGCTTGGCCTGGAACATGGCACCCGCTTTGGTCGAAGACGCTTCGCTGCCGATGGAGCAGGTTTTGGACAAGATTGGTTTCAAGCGTTTCGCGAAAGACGACCTGCTCACCAAGCTCGACAACCTCTGCGCCGGCTTTGCGCCGAAGAAGAAGTCTTGCACCGACCTCGACCGCATGAACTGGATCATGGGGCAGATGCGGGAAGCGATGGGCAACATTGAAATGAAAGAATTGGCTAACAACATCAAATAACGAAGAACATGGCTGAAGATTTTTTCCAAGGATATTGGGGCGCCGCGCTTGAGGTGCTCAAGAAATACAACTGTCGCGTGTGGAGTCAGGCCGAGTGCCAAACCACTGGCGGACTTTTCAAAGGCACGATTCTGCCTCGCGCCGCCTTCCAGGACGACCAGCATATCGTCATGAAGGTCAACACGGGCTACAACATCGGCGTCGACATCAGCACCATCACGGGCATGGTGGAGACCGACTACAAGAAAGCCAACTACCACATCCCGGAGAAGGAATTCCCTTACACCGAGGGACTTCCGCACGTGAAGCTGCTCGGCACGGGTGGCACCATCGCCTCGCGTTTGGACTACCGCACCGGTGCCGTGATTCCCGCCTTCTCGCCCGGTGAGCTGTATGGCGCCGTGCCGGAGCTGGCCGACATCTGCAACCTTGACACCGAGAAGGTATTCGCCGTGTTCTCCGAGAACATGTCGCCCAAGGAATACATCGCCTTGGCCAAGAAAATCGGTGAAGAAATCCAGAACGGCATCGACGGCATCGTCATCGGCCACGGCACGGATACTTTGGCCCATACCGCCGCCGCTTTGACCTTCATGTGCCAGAACCTACCGGTGCCAATCGTCTTGGTCGGCTCGCAGCGTTCTTCTGACCGTCCTTCTTCGGATGCCGCCTTGAACCTGATGCACGCCATGACTGCTGCTGGTCACGGTGATATTGCTGAGGTGATGGTCTGCATGTTTGGTCCCACCTCTGATGAGTACGGCTTCTTGCACCGTGGCACGCGCGTACGTAAAATGCACTCATCGTATCGCAGCACCTTCCGCACAATCGGCGACACGCCCGTTGCTACCGTTGACCGCAAACGTGGTGTGGTGCCGATTAAGGAAGTCTATAATCACCGCCGCCAAGACCGCGACGTGAAGATCATCCCGACCTTCGACGACCGCGTGGCCATCCTCTATTACTATCCCGGCATGAAGCCCGATGTGCTTGATGCTTTGGTAGATAACGGCTACAAGGGCATCGTTTGGGACGGCACAGGTTTGGGTCACGTCAACCGTGGCATGTTCGACGCCATCCAACGCGCCACCGACAAGGGCGTACATCAATACATGACCGTGCAGACCATCTGGGGCTACGCCCACATGTTCGTCTATGACACTGGCCGTGACCTGATGAACCGTGGCATCATCCCCGCGCAGAATATGCTCGCGGAGACCGCCTATATCAAGCTCGGCTGGGCCTTGGGCCAAACGCACGACCGCGAAGAAGTGAAGAATATCATGCTCACCCCCGTTAACAGTGAAATCACCCCAAGAGAGCCTTACAATGGCTACTTGGTCTACCAAGGCGGCGTGCCTGAGGTGGAGGAGTTTGTGCGGAAAGTGCATAAATAAACCCATCCAATGGCAGAAATTAAGGAGGCAAGAATTTGCCTCCTTTTTTTGTTGTGAACCTCAATTAATTGTCATACCTTTGCACCGATATTCAAAATACGTATTTTTAACAATAAATTATTCGAATAAGTTATGCAACCATCTCACATTGAGCACATTGGAATCGCCGTCACAAGCTTGGACGAGTCCATTCCTTTCTTTGAAAAATTGCTTGGCACTAAGTGCTATGCCATCGAAGAAGTCGCCGACCAGAAAGTGAAGACCGCTTTCTTGCGCTGCGGCGAGACCAAAATCGAGCTTTTGGAGCCGACCAGCCCCGAAAGCACCATCGCCGCCTTCATCGAGAAGAACAACGGTAAGGGCGGTATGCACCACATTGCTTTCGCCGTCGAGAACCTTGAAGGTCACCTCGAAGAGGCCAAGGAATTAGGCATCCGCCTCATCGACCAAGCCCCGCGCAAGGGTGCCGAAGGCCTGAGCATCGCTTTCCTGCATCCCAAATCGACCTGCGGCGTTTTAACTGAACTTTGCGAGGATAAAAATAAATGCTGAATGATGAATGCGGAATGCGGAATATCGCGATGCGCATTTGGCTTTGCCCTTATTCCGTATTCTGCATTCCGAATTCCGAATTATCAATAAACACACAATACCATGTTAATCGAACAGAAAATACAAGAATTGTTGGAGAAGCGCAACGAGGCTCGTCTTGGTGGCGGCCAAAAGCGCATCGACTCCCAACATGCGAAGGGCAAGATGACGGCCCGCGAGCGCATCGCCATCCTGCTCGACGAAGGCAGCTTCGAAGAGACTGACATGTTCGTGACCCATCGCACCGTCGATTTCGGTCTCGACAAGCAACAGTTCCTCGGCGACGGCGTCGTCACCGGTCACGGCACCATCGACGGCCGCGTCGTTTATGTTTACGCTCAAGACTTCACCGTGTTTGGCGGCGCCTTGAGTGAGACCATGTCGCTGAAAATCTGCAAGGTGATGGATCAAGCCATGAAGGTTGGCGCTCCCGTCATCGGCATCTGCGACTCGGGCGGTGCCCGTATCCAGGAAGGCTCACGTTCCCTCGCCGGCTACGCTGAGATCTTCCAACGCAACATCAACGCTTCGGGTGTCATCCCGCAGATTTCGGCCATCTTCGGTCCCTGCGCCGGCGGTGCCGTGTATTCTCCCGCCCTCACCGACTTCATCATTATGACCAATGCAGGCAGCTACATGTTCCTCACTGGCCCGAAAGTGGTGAAGACCGTTATCGGTGAAGACGTTTCGACCGACGACCTTGGCGGCGCCCGCATCCACAGCCAGAAGTCGGGCGTGGCCCACTTCGCTGCCGAAACCGAAGAAGAAGGTCTTGCCATCATCCGCAGACTCATCTCCTTCATCCCGCAGAACAACATGGAGAACGCTCCGTTAGTGGAATGCAACGACCCCATCGACCGCTTGGAGGATTCGCTCAACCAAATCATTCCTGATAACCCGAACAAGCCTTACAATGTCGGCGACATCATCAACGCCATCGTCGACAATGGCGACTTCCTCGAAATCCACAAGAACTACGCCAAGAACATCATCGTCGGCTTTGCCCGCTTCGATGGTATGTCGGTCGGTATCGTGGCCAACAACCCGGCTTTCTTCGCTGGCGTGTTGGACTGCGACGCTTCGCGTAAGGGTGCTCGTTTCGTCCGTTTCTGCGACGCCTTCAATATCCCGATCGTGACCTTGGTCGATGTGCCTGGCTTCCTGCCTGGAACGGGTCAAGAGTACAACGGTATCATCGTCCACGGCGCCAAGTTGCTCTATGCATACGGTGAATCCACCGTGCCGAAGGTGACCGTCACCCTGCGTAAGTCCTACGGTGGTTCCCACCTCGTGATGGGCTGCAAGCAGCTGCGCAACGACGTGAACTACGCCTGGCCGACCGCCGAGATTGCCGTGATGGGTGCCAGCGGTGCCGTTGAGGTGCTTGATGGCAAGAAGATTGCCGAAATCACCAACCCCGAAGAGCGCGCCGAGTTCGTTGCCAAGAAGGTGGACGAGTACACCAAGAAGTTCGCCAACCCCTACGAGGCTGCCAAGTTCGGCTACATCGACGATGTGATCGAACCGCGCAACACCCGTTTCCGTGTCATCCGTGCCCTGCGCACGCTTGAGACGAAGCGCCTCGCCAATCCCGAGAAGAAACATTCGAACATCCCGCTGTAACCGTAAATCCTTGAAACGATGAACCTGTTACAATTCACATTATTAGCGGCTCACGAAGATTGGGTCTACACCAAAGGCTGGATCGTCACCATCGCGGGATTCCTCATCGTCATCATCGCCCTCTTCATCCTTTCGACCATTTTCCGTGGCGTGGCCAACTACTTCATCAAGCAAGACGAGAAGAAGTCGAAAGTTGATAGTTCAAAGTCGAAAGTTGAAAGCCCCAAACTCTCAACTCCCAACCCTCAACTCTCAACTGCAAAGGGTGAGATTGCCCCCGAGGTGCTGACCGCTATCGGTATGGCCCTGTATCTCTCGACCAACCTCCACGATGAGGAGAGCAACGTGATCACCATCGACAGAAGGGTGACTTCTTGGAACGACAAAAATTACGGAGTTAGACACTGGAAACGTTAAATTGTACAACTATGAAAAAATTCAAATTCACCATTAGTGGGAAACCATACGAAGTTGAAGTCCAAAACATTGAGGGCAACATCGCTACTGTCAATGTGAATGGCACTGAATATCAAGTGGAAATGGAAGAGCAAGCTGCTCCTGTGGTGGCTCCCGTGGCCCGTCCGGCCGCCAAGCCCGCCGCTGCCGCGCCTGCCCAGAGTGCCGCTCCGAAACCGGCCGCTGCCGCAGGTGGCGCCGGCTACAAGATGGCCGCTCCGCTTCCCGGAACCATCATGCAGATCTTCGTCAAGCAAGGCGACGCCGTGAAGAAGGGCGACAAACTGCTCATGTACGAAGCCATGAAGATGGAAAACAACCTGCTGGCCGAGGCTGACGGTACCATCACCGCCATCAACTGCCGCCAGGGCGACAATGTGCTTCAAGGTGATACTTTAATCGTAATCGGATAAGGTCATGTTAAGCAAGAAAAGTACTTACAGAAAGCCTGCGGTCATCATCGGCTCGTTGGTGCTCCTGATGTTGCTGAATCTCGTGGTGGTCAACAACCCGATGTTCGCCAAGAGGGTCGCCGACTTGGGCAAGACCGAACAGGTGAGCGAAATGACCGTTGAGGAAAGCAATGCCCAGTTGGCTGAAATGGCTGACGCGATTGTCGCGGAACAGCAAAAGTCGGCTGAATTGGGCCAGCAAATACAGAACCTCGACCAGCGCGTGTCGGCTTTGGAAAGCAAGAATGTCAAAGCCCATGTGGCGAAAGAGGAAGTCAAGGAAATGTCTACCAAAGAACGTCTGAGCGAAGGTCTGCACAACTTCTGGCTGCTTACGGGCTTCCGCAACTGCAAGATTGGCAACATCATCATGATTCTGGTGGGTATCCTCTTCATCTTCCTGGCCATCCGCTTTGAGTTTGAACCCATGCTGCTCATCCCGATTGGCACGGGTATCATCGTGGGTAACATCCCGTTCTTCCAAGGCTTCGGTGTTACCTTTGCCGATGCCATGGCCAACCTACAAGCATTAGATCCAGCCACACTCAATTTCGATTTGGACACGGCTAAGGCCCTGTTGGTTGCCGTCTTCGGCGACAACCCAGGCGATAAGCACATGGTGCTGAGCGAAGCCATCAAGCAGGTCGAGCATTTGAACATGGCTGATTATGGCTTAGTCAACAACGACATCGAAGGCGTGAAAGGCTTGATGACGAGTGTGTTCCAAAGCGGCGAGCTGAACCTCCAGACGGGTCTTTACCAAAAGGGCAGTGTGTTGAACTATCTCTATTTCGGCGTGACCTCGGGTGTGTATCCGCCCTTGATTTTCTTGGGCATCGGTGCCATGACCGACTTCTCGTCGCTCATCGCCAACCCGAAACTGATGATCCTCGGTGCTGCCGCCCAGTTGGGCGTGTTCATCACCTTCATCGGTGCCTTGTATCTCGGCTTCAACCTGCGTGAAGCTGGCGCTATCGGCATCATCGGTGGTGCCGACGGTCCTACCGCCATCTTCCTGTCTTCACGTTTGGCCAACGGCATGAACGGCACGCGCAACCTCATCGGTCCCATCGCCATCGCGGCTTATTCCTACATGGCTTTGGTGCCCGTGATTCAGCCGCCTATCATCCGCTTGCTGACCACCAAGGAAGAACGCCTTATTAAGATGGGTGCCCCGCGTATGGTGAACAAGACCGAAAAGATCATGTTCCCCATCGTCGGCCTCATCCTGACCACTTTCATCAGCCCCACGGCTCTGCCGCTGTTGGGTATGCTGTTCTTCGGCAATATCATCAAGGAATCGGGCGTGGTGAAGCGTTTGCAGAACACCGCCTCCAACCCGTTGATTGACATTGTGACCATCGTCTTGGGTCTTACTGTGGGTGCCTCAACGCAGGCCTCCGTGTTCTTGACCTCGAGCTCCATCAAGATTTTCGTCCTCGGTGCTGCTTCATTCTGCGTGGCCACCGCTGGCGGTCTGCTCGGTGCCAAGTTGATGAACCTCTTCCTGAAGGAGAAGATTAATCCGATGATCGGTGCCGCTGGCGTTTCGGCTGTGCCGGATAGCGCCCGCGTCGTCGAAGTGGAAGGTCAGAAGTACGACCCGTCGAACCACCTGCTCATGCATGCTATGGCCCCCAACGTCTCCGGCGTTATCGGCTCGGCAGTGGCAGCCGGTGTGATGATGTCGTTCCTGATGATGTAAACTACACCTTATTAATATTAATGTCAAACCATCCGCCTCGGTTTTTCGGGGCGGAAGGTTGCTTTTTCCTCAGCAAGGTTTTTCCCCACATAGCAGCAGCAAATTAGCAAGCGGTATCCCCCTCCACAGCCCTTCATGGCAAAATTTCAGCCGTTTTTCCCGCCATAAAGAAAAAAGCCCTATCTTTGCAGCTTCAAACTTTATCCAAACCATTCGTTATGCTGAAAATCAGTCGTATCCACTTGCACCACCAATGACAACTTCAGCATTTCGGCTGGCCAATGAAAAAGACCCCATTAATTAATTATACGTATAATCAACAAATTAATCAACCTAAAATTCAAACATCATGAAGAAATTCAGACTCGTTTTGGTTTGTGCAATCGCTGTCCTGTTTTTTGGAAGCTGCCACACCTACACACACAGCATGAAGGGCCCCAACGCCAATGTTGAGTATCATGCTGAAGACTTCAACCTCTCAGAGCAAGTGACTGGCGAAGCCACCGTCGTCCGCGTGATCGGCATCGACTGGCAACACCTCTTTGGCACCAAGGAAATCGGTACCACTGCCGACTTCGGCACCTCCGTTCCTTACATCGGAACAATCCTCCCCAATGGCGCCAACTACGCTCTTTACAACCTGATGAAGAAGAACCCTGGCTACGATATCGTTATCTATCCTCAAGTGGAAGCCCATCGTCATGCCCCGGTTCTCGGCACCGACATCTATTCAAAGACCACCTATAAGGTGACTGCTCGCTTGGGCAAACTGAAGAAGTAATCCACTGATTCAGAACCATTGAGCAAATGGGGTAGGAGGGACTGGCCACTGCGTCAGTCCCTCTTTTTTTGCCTAATGGCGTGTTGGTGAAAAATCCGTACTTTTGCCCGTTCATAATTCAAACAAAAATGAAAAAAGTCTGTTTGCTTATCGCACTTCTGCTGTTATCTTTTGCCATGAACGCCCACAATGACACCATCCGTCCGCCCCGCCTCAAGGTGGGTGTGGTTTTAGGTGGTGGCGGTGCCAAAGGTGCGGCCCACATCGGAGTATTGAAATACATCGAAGACATGGGCATCCCTGTCGATTATGTGGCAGGCACCAGCATGGGCTCCATCCTCGGCGGCCTGTATGCCTTGGGCTATACGCCCGAAGAACTCACCCAACTCATTGCAAGCATGGACTGGTCGGAATACATCGGCAACAAAATTGACCGGCCAATGATGTCGGAAGTGATGAGGGGCCGCAACAGCACTACTGCGCTTATTGTGCCTTTCAGCCTTGAAAGCCTTTTCGACCGCGAGTCAAAAGCCTCTTTCATCAGCCAATTGCCGAGTGCCTATGTCAACAATAGTTCGCTCATCAACTTGTTCAACGACCTGTGTGTGGGCTATCAGGAGGATATGGACTTCAACGACCTGCCCATTCCCTTCGCCTGCGTTGCCACCGATATGATTACGGGCGATGAGGTTGTGCTGCGCAGTGGCAGCGTGCCTACGTCGATGCGTGCCAGCATGGCCATTCCCGGATTGTTCTCGCCTGTCGCGATAGGCGACAAGTTGTTGGTTGACGGCGGTTTGGTGAACAACTTCCCCGCCGATGTTCTGAAAGAGATGGGAGCCGACATCATCATCGGCGTTGAGGTCACATCGAATAAAGACGTCACCATCGACGACCTCAAGTCGCTGCCGCAGTTGTTTGCCCGTTTGGTCACCAACAGCACGAGTGCCAAGCGCGTGGAGAACCGCTCCTTATGTAATGTCCACATCATTCCTGATGTCAGCGGATTCGGAATGTTAAGTTTCAAGTCAGATGCCATTGATACCTTGGTGAGCCGTGGTTACAAACGTGCCAACGAATTCCACGACCAGCTTTTGGCCATCAAGCAGGCGGTGGATGCCTCGGCAGGTCATCCTGTCGGCAAAACGCTCCGTGCGCCTCGCGCCATGAACCTGACGCAAGAAGACGTGCTTCTCCAAACCATCACCATCAATAGCGTGAGCGACCGCGATGGCCGCTGGCTTCGTCGCAAAGTCAATCTGGTGGCCGGAAACCGGTACACGCAAGACGACTTCGAACAGGCCATAAATGTCTTCCGTGGCACAGGCTGCTTCGATGAAATCACCTACCAAATCAAGGAAAGCGACTCCTCCAATTTGAACAACCAACTTTCTGACACCTACGACTTGACAGTCAACGTAAAGCCCGCCAAGCCCCATGTCTTCGGCTTGGGTTTGCGCTACGACACCGAGGAAGGTGCTGCCTTGCTCCTGAACCTTGGACTGAATGAGAAGAAATTTACCGGATCGAGACTCAATCTCAACGCAAAACTGAGTTACAACCCGAAAATCAACGTTACTTATACATACGCTGTGCCGTCGTTAGCCAACTTTAACGTGGCTTACGATTACCGCAACGAGTATTTCAGAATAGAGGGTGCCAATAACAGGGGAATGAACATGAGTTACTATCAGCACAAGGCAAGTGGCTACATCTCCCAGTTCCATCTGCTCAATTTCAGCACCAAAGTCGGTTTGTCGTACACCAACACAAACTATGACTTCAGCTCGATGGAGGGAAGTTTCTTGGACACCCTCGTGTTCGCTCAAAACAAGCTGGTGACACCCTTCGTCAATTTGGCTTACGACAACCTTGACGATACCTATTTCGCCAAGCGAGGCATCAAGACGAGCCTGACAGCCCGTTACCATATCGACTTGCATCCTTCCGAAATAGCGCTTGATGAAGGCTCGAAAGGCCGGTGCTTCTACCTTTTGTACGACTTCCAATCCTATCTCACACCCCGCAACGGGAAGTTCACTTTCATCCCGCAAGTGTATGGAATGTATGTGTCGGGATTGCCTATGTATTACAACCTGTGGACCATCTATGGCGGGGAAGTGGCTGGTCGTCATTTCGACACGCAACTGCCCTTTGTCGGCCTGACATCGGTATCCAACGCTTTCAACAATTCCACCATATTGCGATTAGACTTGCGCTACAACTTCTATGGCAGGCACTACCTGACCGCGATGTACAACTTCATGGCGCACCTACAGTATCTGCTCTATTATCAATTCTCTTTGCCGGATGCCTTTGATTTCAATGTGCAGGGCGCGGGCCTGAAGTATTCCTACGCCAGTGCGCTCGGCCCCATTTCGCTGACGGCGAATTGGTCGAAAACCAATGTCGGTCAACATTTCGGGCTGTATTTCTCGTTTGGGTACACGTTCTAATGTTTTTTGTTTTTTGCCTAAAGGAGTTGTGTTGGCGAAAAAACTGTACTTTTGTCCGTTAAAATTCTTACAAAAATGAAAAAAGTCAGTTTACTCATCGCACTCTTGTTGGCATCTTTTGCCATGAACGCTCAAAACAGCACCAACCATCCTCAACGCCTCAAAGTGGGCGTGGTCTTAGGTGGAGGCGGTGCCAAAGGCGCATCCCACATCGGGGTTTTGAAATATATCGAAGACATGGGCATTCCCGTTGATTATGTGGCGGGTACGAGCATGGGCTCCATCATCGGGGGCATGTATGCCTTGGGCTATTCTCCCGACGAACTCACCCAACTCATTGCCGGAATCGAATGGTCGGAATACATCGGCAACAAGATTGACCGGCCTATGATGTCGGAAGTGATGAGGGGTCGCAACAGCACCACTGCGCTTATTGTGCCTTTCAGCCTTGAAAGCCTTTTCGACCGCGAGTCAAAAGCCTCTTTCATCAGCCAATTGCCGAGTGCCTACGTCAACAACAGTTCGCTCATCAACTTGTTCAACGACCTGTGTGTGGGCTATCAGGAGGATATGGACTTCAACGACCTGCCCATTCCCTTCGCCTGTGTTGCTACCGACATGATTACGGGCGATGAAGTTGTGCTGCGCAGTGGCAGCGTGCCTACAGCGATGCGAGCCAGCATGTCCATTCCGGGTCTGTTCTCACCCGTCGCGATAGGCGACAAGTTGTTGGTCGACGGCGGCTTGGTGAACAATTTCCCCGCCGATGTGCTGAAAGAGATGGGTGCCGACATCATCATCGGCGTTGAGGTCACTTCGACTAAAGACGTCACCATCAACGACCTCAAGTCGTTGCCGCAGTTGTTTGCCCGTTTGGTCGTCAACAGCACCAGTGCCAAGCGTGTGGAAAACCGCAAGATGTGCAATGTCCACATCATTCCCGACATTAGTGGGTTCGGAATGTTGAGTTTCACGCCAGAGGCCATTGACACTTTGGTTGGGCGTGGCTACAAGAGTGCCAGCGGCTTCCACGACCAACTTTTGGCCATCAAGCAGGCGGTGGATGCCTCGGCGGGGCATCCTGTGGGCAAGAAGCTCCATGCGCCTCATGCTATGAACCTGAAGCAGGAAGCCGTGCTCTTGCGTAGCATCACCATCAACAACGTGAGCGAAAGCGATGGCCGCTGGCTTCGTCGCAAAGGCGGCCTTAAGGACGGAGAACGGTACTCGCAAGACGACATCGAACAAGCCATAAATGTCTTCCGTGGCACAGGCTGCTTCGATGAAATCACCTACCAAATCAAGGAAAGCGACTCCTCCAATTTGAACCACCAACTTTCTGACACCTACGACTTGACAGTCAACGTAACGCCCGCCAAGCCCCACGTTTTTGGTTTGGGTGTGCGCTACGACACCGAGGAAGGTGCAGCCTTGCTCACGAGCATTGGCATTAACGAGAAAAAATTCAACGGCTCGAAACTCAATTTCACAGCAAAACTGAGTTACAGCCCAAGGTTGAATCTGACTTATACCTATTCCCGCTCGGGCGTGGCCAATTTCAACGTGGCCTACGAGTACAGGAACGAGCATTTCAAGACAACGCCCTTGGATCCTTCGGAAAAGAGCATGATTAATTTGAACTACCGTCAACAGAAATTGAGTGCCTACATATCGCAGTTCCATTTGCTCAACCTGAGCACTATCTTGGGCGTGTCTTACATAAGCACCACTTTCGACAAATCGTCCATTGATACCGATACTTTTGATGATTGGTTTGAGCCTAACAGGTTTGTCACCCCATTCCTCAACCTCAAGTATGACAATTTGGACGATGCTTATTTCGCCAAGCACGGCCTCTATGCCAACGTGAACACCCATTTTTATTGGGATCCAAAAAACGGTGAAAACAACAACTACGACGTTTCCTTGGCCTTGCAATACTACATTACGCCCAAAAACGGCCGGTTGACCATCATCCCGCAGGTGTATGGCCGGTATTTCCTCAACACCGCCTTCATCTACAACATGAGGAACAAATTTGGTGGAGAGATTGAGGGCCGCCATTTCGAGAACCAGTTGCCTTTTATTGGCATTAGTTATGTGGAAACGTTGGGGCCAGTTCCCTCTTTACTTAGGATAGCCCGCTGCGACCTGCGCTACAATTTTTACGGAAAGCACTATTTGACAGCCATTTACAATGGGATGTTCTCTTATAGTTATACTCATGGTGCCGGGCTGAAATACTCTTTTGATAGCCCAGTGGGACCTATCTCACTGACGGCGCAATGGAGCAATTTGTATGTAAGCCGGTTCAGTTTGTATTTCTCGTTCGGCTACACATTCTGAAACCCCGTTCTTCAGCATAAACCGGCGAATTTCACCGGCGTGCCGCCCACGGATGATGACGTGGTGGTTGCCGATGCTGTGTTGCAGCAGGTAAGGCTTCAGGTTCACGTTGAGCGTGATTTGCGTGCGGCAGAAATGGTCGCTGTAGGGCGTTTCGACGGCTTGCGCCTCGGCGACGAAATAACGGTCCAACTGCGGGCCGCCCCATTTAAATAAGGTGTAGTCGGCCAAAGGCAGCAAGCCTTGCACAGCCACCCCAATGCCCGACTCGAAATGCGAGCGGACGATGGTTTCGTCGCACATCGAGAGCGGGATGGTGCAATGCGCCAACATACTGCTTTTGTCGGTGAGTTGCGACGGGTTGGCCATGAAGGCCGTTTTGCCACAAATCCGCTTGACCAAATACATGCTCATCAGCGTTTGCATGTCGCCCTCGCAGCCGGCCACGATGCCTTCGTCATTGAGCATGGCCAGAGCAAGACAACTTGTTGTGTTGCAGGCCTTCACGATGTCGAAGCAGCGGATGGTGAGGGCATCCAAGCGTTCCTCTTGGCAGATTTGTTTGATGGCAAGATAGGCCTTGGCGGCTTCCAACAAATCGGCAGGGGAAGGCTCGCGCACGGCCTTGGTGTGATTCAGTAGGGTTTGCGCCATCTTTTCGGCCTCGTCCTTCGAGGCGTTCCTGATGCCTTCCTCGACACGTTTCAGGTCGATGTCGATGGTTTCAACGCCGTAACGCTGGCGGAGGAAATCGCAATCCACGCCGCTGGCAATCAACCAGTCCGATGGCTGACCAAACAACCCGATTCGTCCTTGTAGAGAGGCACGTCCGTGCCTCTCTACAAGGGCCGATACGATTTCATCATTCGTCCCGTGCAAAATCTTCCCTTCCACCCCGACATATCCCAAATAGGTCAATATTTCCAAAGAGGCGGCCAAGGAATTGTTGCGCCCGTCGGCAATCATCGTGACGGTTTTCGGTTGATGCGGACTGCACATCATTTCCACATCGACGGCCTCCCAAATGCGTTTGAACAAATTTTCCACGCCGCCGGTGGCAATCATAAAGGCATCGGGCAATGTTTGTAGAGACGCACGGCCGTGCGTCTCTACGGATTCGTCACCAATGATATGGATTTCTGCACAGCATTCCTTTTCAAGCCTTTGCAGCAATTCAGCATATTCCGTCCTGACGAAATCATCCGTCTGGAAGGAGGAACGAAGGATTATTATTTTCATGGGATAGTTTTTGAATGTGTGCCGTCATTGCGAGGAGAAACGACGAAGCAATCCAGCGGACAAGCGTTGTATGATTGGTTCTCTGGACTGCTTCGTTCCTCGCAGTGACGCAAAGCGTGTTAATGCTTCACAACAAATTTCATCGTCTTTTCATCAGTCTTAACGAAATACACACCATTCTTGTATCTCGTCGTGTTGATGCGGAGTTCGCTGCCATTGGCCTCGAATTCATCCACTTTCTGGCCGAGGGCATTATAGACGCGCACCGTGCCGAGGTTTTCGCCCTTCAAGGTCACGAAGTCGTTTGCGGGATTCGGGAAGAGGGAGAATTTGTCATTGTTGGTTTCATTGAGACCTACAAGATACTCAAATCTGATGGTTAACGCATAGTTACCTGCTGAGGTAATGAGATTGAGAGTTCCATAAATGACAAGATCTACAGTATAATCTTTGGGATAACCCCATACACTTACCATAAGACTGTCGGACGGAACAATAATTGCACCTGTAAGATCATGACTGCCTTGGTTGTAAGTGCATTCAACTTCGAATTCAGGTGAATTGTATTCAATGATTTGTACATCAGAAGTAGTCAGATTGGTTATGTTGACCATATCGGAATCGATGACGCAACCGGAATAAAGATAAATGGTGTCTTTGCTGAAAACCAATTCTTCAATCACCGGGCACTCATGCTGTTCATAGCCTTCTGCGTTCATGGCATTAATAATTTGTTCCAGCGTGGGCGGATAGATGTCGCGGTTGGCAAAGGTGTGGTCGGGACGGATGAGCATGATGGTGGGATAGTAGCCCACGGGGATGGCTTGGGCAATGTCGTTGCCGCCACCGTCGCGGCTGATGGTGGGATATTTCACGCCAAACTGGTCGGCCCAGGCTTGGCAGGTTGCATCATTGCTATTGGGCGAAATCTCCATAACGAACACGCCAGCCTGATTGCAGCCATAGAGGCGGTAGGCTTCGGTCATGTCGGGCATGGGTTGCTCGCTGTACGGGTCGCCGGTGAGGAAGAAATTGATGAGCACGGCTTGGCCCGCATCGAGGATGTCGTAGAGGTGGATTTCGTTGCCCTCAATGTCGGTGGCGGTGAAGTCGGGCATGATGTCGCTGCCGCCGCCGGGCGTGGTGGTGACAGGCTCGATAACGACTTCGCCAAGGTTGCCGTCAATGTCGGCGGGCACGGCGTAGATGTTGTATTCCGTGTTGGGTGTCAGGTCGCCGAAGGTGTTGGAAATGACTCCCGATCCGGGCATACCGTAGGTCCAAAGGTATTCGGGCAAATCGAGGCCAGCGATGCCCATCCATTCCTGAATCTCGGCTTCGGTGGCCATCATATAGCCGTAGGAGGCGCAGTCGGCATTAGGCGTAAAGGTGGCCGTCACTTCGGTTTCAAGCACTTGGTCCACCGTGATGCTCACTTGCGGGTTGTAGCTCGGCGTGTTGCAGTCGTGTTGTTGCAGGCCATGTTGCTCCAAAGCATTGATGACAGTTTGGGCGTTGCTGATGGGCCACAGGTCGTTGATGAGGATTTGCCTGTCGGGAGCAATCAGGATGACGGTGGGGAAAGCACCGATTTGATAGGTGTTGCAAATGCCACTGCCACCAGCAGGACCGCTGATGGTCGGGTATTCCACCCCGTAGTTTTGGCACCAGTTTTGGCAGGCCGCATCGCTGTCGCGGTCGGAGATTTCCATGTAGAACACATCGTGCATGTTGCAGCCCATGGCGTAATAGGATTCCACCACTTTCGGGGTGGCTTGCTGGCAGGGGCCGCAATTGACGAAGAAGAAGTCGATGAGCACATACTGGCCGCCGTCGAGGATGTCGAACAGGTGGACTTCAGTGCCGTGGCAGTCCGTAGCCGTGAAGTCGACGGCTTGGTTGAGCGGACATTGCGCTTTCAGGCCAAAACCGAAGGCCAGCGCGAGCAAAAGGGTAACAAGTTTTTTCATTGTGTATTAATTAAAAGGTTTGAATGGGGCAAAGATAATAAGAAATTCGGAATGCAGAATGTGGAACGCGGAATATTTTCATCCGATAGGCTTATTCCGCACTCCTCATTCCGTATTCCGCATTAATTGTCGCGGTAATCTTTCTTTTTCTCATACTTCAAATCCTTCAAGGCCTGCGCCTTCACGTTGATGGTGAAGTTCCAACTCTTGTAGCTGCCGATGGGAATCCAGTTGAAGCGCATCTCCCAGCAGTGCAGGTCGCGGTAGACGCTGATGTTGGTGTAGGTGATGTTGTTGTTCACGAAGTCCCAGCCGGTGGAGAAGGTGACTTTCCACTTGGGCGTGATACTGATGTCGCCATTGAGTCCTATGGTGTGTACATGTGTGTTCGTGGCAATGCCCATGAAAGCGGCGTAAGCAATTGAGGTCGTGTAGGTTAGGTTGTAACTCAACGAGAGCGACCACGGCGTGGTCCAATCGATGTAGGCGTTGGGGTTGCCCAAAATTTCGTTCAGTTCGTCGGGGTCGAACATGCCCGAATTTCGGGCGTTTTCGTTGATTTCGTCGCGCAGTTGCTGGCTGCCTTGCTTGCCTTGCAACTTCTTGAGGTCGTTTTGGTTGAAACTGTAACTCAGGCTGAAACGCCATGATGAGCCGGTTTTGCGGAACAGCCGACCGTTGTCGGCAATCTCGAAGCGGTTGATGCGTCGCCCCATCGAGTCGGCGGCGTAAGGGTCCCACGAACTGCTATAGTTGATGCCCAATTTCTTGAACAAAGTGGTGCGTCCGCTGACCGAAATGGGGGAGAAGTTGACCGAGTCTTTGGTCACGTCGTAGTTGCCCGAAATGCTGAACGACTCCAAAATCGGGACTTTTTTCACGCCCGTGATGGTGTCGCTCTTCGATGGCACCTTGATTTCCAAGTTGTTGTTGAAATTATAGGTCAAAAGCCCTTGCTGGTTTTGTGATGGGGTGCCGTAAAGCGACCTTTCGAACTTGTTGTAGGTCTTTTCGTTGCCATTGCCATCGATGTAACTGCCGTAGACACCCCATTTCGGGTCGCCAAAGTTGGGGCGATAGGTGAAGCCGATTTCAGGGGTGATGACATGGCGGATGGCGCGGATGGGTCCCCCGCTGAAGTGCTTCATGCCGTAGATTTTGGTGGTAATTTTGGTGGAAACGTTGAAATCCAATAAATTATGGAAGCCAAAGATGGTGTCGATTTGCAGGTGTCCTGTCGAGTCGGTGTCGTGAATCCATTGCTGTTCGGCGCGTTGGAAATACATGTAGTCGCTCAAACCCACGGTGTTGGTCCACGAGAAATGCTTCAGCAGTTTGATGGTCGCGCTGATGGGGACGGTGTGCTTGATGCCGGTTTGCACATGGCCGCGCAGCGTTTTTCTCGCCCACTCGCCGAAGTCGTCGCTGAAACCTTTGAACAGAACGGTGTCCACATCATTAATATAGGCCTTGCCGTTCATCGTGTAACTCATGCTGAGGCTTTGGTACCAGCGTTTCTTGCCTGCCTTGCCCACTTTTTGCAAAGGGTAGAAGGTGTTCACATTGAGGGTGAGTTCAGGAAGCGAGGCGGTCAGTTGGCGCGTCATCGTGTTTTGGCTGTGGTTAGCGTTGAGGGTGAGGTAGACCTTGCCGCCGAAGTTGGTTTGGTAGCTGATGCTCGACTGGAAGGTGTTGCTCAGTTGGTCGGTGGTGGTTTGGGCGTTGTATTTGTTGAAGTTGGAGCTTACGATGTTGACGTTGGCCGAGAAGTTGCGGCGCGGATGCGACTTGGTGTCTTGCTTGTGCGTCCACTGGATTTTGAAGTCGTTGCTCTCCTGATAGTCGGCGGCACCCTTTGTGCCTATCTTGTTGACGGCGAAGCTCAAAGCCATCGAGCCGTTGTGCTTGTAGCGTTTGTTGTATCTAAAGGTTGGCTTGATGCCCCACGAGCCACGGGTGTAGATGTCGCCTAAAACTTGCAGGTCGTAGTAGTCGTTGATGGCCCAATAATAGCCGCCATTTTCAAGATAAAATCCACGGTTGGCCGATTCGCCGTAGGTGGGAATGATAAGCCCCGATTTTTTTCCTTTCGTGTTGGGAATCATGGAAAAAGGCAGGGCCAGTGGCAGCGGAATGTCGGCAACGGTCATGTAGATTGGGCCGGTCACAATCTTGTCGTCGGGGATGACCTTGGCTTTGGTGAACTTGAATTGGTAGTGCGGGTGGTCTTTCAGGTCGCAGGTAGTGTAGCCGCCCGACTTGATATGGATGCTGTTGTCGTCCATGCGCTTCACGCGCTCGCCGTGCAGGTAGCCGCCTTGTTCCTCGGTCCAAACCTTGGTGATGATGCCTTTCTTCGACTTGAAGTTGTAGAGCATCTCCTTCGCCTCAAAAGTCGATTCGCCTTGTTTGAAGACGGGCCGCCCTTGCAGTTTGCCCAAGGAATCGACGACACCATAGGCGCGGCAGGTGCTGGTTTCGAGGTCGAATTCGAGGCAGGCCGCCGTCAGTACGATGTCGTCGTATTTGGCCTCGGCGTTGCCGAAATAGTAGATTTTCTTTTGGTTCATGTCGCGGTACGAAGAGTCGGAAGCCGAGCAAATCACCTGAGTTTCGATGGCCGAATCGGAAGGCCTTGATTTTTTAATTCGCTGTTTCTGAACGGTTTTCACCGTATCAATGGCCACAGAATCTTGCAAAAAGGCAAGGCTGTCCGTACCGACGATGGAATCGAAGACGGGAAGCGAGTCGGCCACCGGAATCGAGTCCAAAACCACTGTTATCGTGTCGACGATGCGCTCCTCAACATGAATCGTGTCGAAAGCCGTAGTGTCAACAGCAATAGGTTCAAAATCGTGTTTATCTTTCTCAGTATGAGCCAATTGCTTACACCCGACGAACAACAAAACCATCGCGGCAAGCAAGAAAAAGGCTGCCGCTTGAAAATATTTCATATATGTTGTGCGTTTCGTCAAGGCAAAAACAATTATATTTGTCGCTCAAAATCGGCTGCAAAGATAGTTTTTCTTCGCGCACATTAATTAAGAACTCAATATGATACAACGAAAGATTTTCCGATTTGGTGTTTTGGCCATGATTTTTCTGATGCCTTTGTGCGTCGTGGCCCAGAAAGGCGAAAAGATTCAGACCGTGGTCATCGATGCGGGTCACGGCGGCGGTGACGCAGGTGCCTTGGGTCGCAAAACGACGGAGAAGAAACTCAACCTTGCCGTCGCGCTCAAGTTGGGTGCCTACATCGAGGAGAACCTGCCCGACGTGAAGGTGGTTTACACTCGCAAGACCGACAAGTTCGTCGAACTGAGCGAGCGTGCCGCCATCGCCAACCGCAACAACGCCGATGTGTTCATCTCCATCCACTGCAACTCCACCGAAGGCACCACGGGCGCCAAAGGCGTTGAAACCTATGTGATGGGTGAAACGAAAAACGAAGCCAACCTGCGCGTGGCCATGACCGAAAACTCAGCCATCCTCCTCGAGGAAAACACCGACGCCTACGACAACTTCGACCCCAACAGCACCGAGGCCTACATCCTCTTCTCGCTCTCGCAGAGCGTGTACCAAAAGCAAAGCCTGAAACTGGCCGACAAGGTACAGCGACAGTTGGTGGAAAGGGTGGGGCGCAACGACCGTGGCGTGCAGCAGGCCGGTTTCCTTGTGCTATGGAAAACCTCCATGCCGAGCATCCTCGTCGAGTTGGGCTTCATTAATAATCTCAATGAGGAGCAGTTCCTCCTCTCCGAGCATGGCCAGAGCCAGATGGCCCTCGCGCTCTACCGCGCCTTCGAGGAATACAAGCGCGAGTTTGAGGCCGAAAACCACCAAGAAGACGGGCAGCAACCCACCAAACCCGAAAAGAAGCCTGCCGAAGAGGTGAAGGAACCCGAACTGGCCAACAATAGCAACGGCACGATTTACTTCTCGGTGCAGATTTCGAGCAGCAAGCACAAGTTGCCCACCGACGACTGGTCGTTCCGAAAAGCGAAGGAAGTGGAGGTGCATGTGGCTCATGGCGGCCTTTACCGCTACACTTCGGGCCGTTTCCCAACCAAGGAAGCCGCCACCGCCCGCCTTTCCGAGATGAAAGCCGCAGGCTTCGCCGATGCTTTTGTGGTGGCCTTCGTCAACGGCGAGCGCGTCCCCATCCACCAAGCCGAAGAGGAACTTCGCAAGATGATGGAGTGAGGTGCGTAAGAGTACCCCAGCAGGGATAAAAAATCCAAAATCGAGTTGTGTGTGGTTCTTGCTTTGGATGGAGTATACATAAAAGTAAGGAACGGAAATTTAGCCCACCAAAAATAATTAAAACACAAAAAATCAATAATTTATAATAACTTAGCATTGATATTAACTATTCTTGATAGGCGCATAAATATGGAAATTTCGCATTGTGCAAAATATTTTTTGGAAATAAGGAAAAAAGAATAAGATAGCCCGTTGGCGGAAATGGTTGCTGGATTGGGTTCAACTATTCCGACCCGCTCATCAACGGCGAAACACACCATGTGCATATTGTGTCCCTGTAAACCGTAGGAAAAATTTGAATCGTCGGTTTTCAATCCTTCCCCTCTCCAACCGTCTTTGCAATCTTCTCAATGTTCAAACTTCTCGCCGAGGCATCAATGATGTCTTTGTAGATGCCGCCTTTTTTATAGATTTCGTCGGGGTGGCCTGATTCTTCGACATGACCTGTTTTGAGCGCGTAAACCATTTCGCTGTCAATGATTTGCGAAATGCTGTGCGAGATGATGATGACGGTGCGGTCTTTCTTGATGGCATCGAGGCTGTTCTTGATTTGCTCGGTGGCGATGGCGTCGAGGCTGGCCGTGGGTTCGTCAAGGAAGATGATGGGCGGGTTTTTGAGGAACATTCGCGCGATGGCGATGCGCTGCTGTTGTCCGCCACTAAGGTCGGAGGCCTTGTTCTCGAACTGCTTCGGCAAGGCCATGATTTGGTCGTAAATGTATGACTTCTTGGCGGCTTCAACGACTTCCTCGTGCGTCGCATTCGGATTGCCGTAGAGGATGTTTTCCTCAATCGTGCCGTCGAAAATGTGGTTCTTTTGCAGCACGAGGCCGATGTTTTCGCGCAGGAATTGGGTGTCGTACTCGCGCAGGTCGATGCCGTCCAAGGTGATGGTGCCCACTTGCGGCTCGTAGAATTTATCCAACAGATTGACAATCGTACTCTTTCCCGCGCCCGAAAGTCCCACCAAGGCCGTGATTTTGTTCGGCTCGATGGTCATGTTGATGTCGTAAAGGGCTTGGTTGCCATTGGGATAGGTGAAATCCACGTTTTTCAGTTCAAACTTGCCGTGAATCTTTTCGGGACGATAATTCCCCGAAGGCTCGATGTCTTTTTCCGAATCCAAAATGCTGAAGAAGCCTTCGGCATAAATCAGCGCGTCGTTCACGTCGTCGAAGATGCGTTGCAACTGCGTGATGGGCGCGATGACGTTGCTGAACAGCATGACGTGGTACATGATTTTACCGATGGTCATGCCGGGATAGCCTATTAATACAAGGTAGGCCGTCAGGATGATGACCAACACCGTCCCGACTTGCTTCACGAAGCTCTTCACGCCGTTGTAATAGAACGCCACGCGGCGGGTTTTCATTTGGTTTTCAGTCACTTGGTTCTGAATGTCGAGTTGTTTTTGGCCTTCAATTTGCTCGCGGTTGAAACTCTTGATGACGTTGATCGAGTCGATGATGTTTTTGATGCCTTGGCTCTTGGTTTCCAAGTGGTTGCGCATCTCGCGGCGCCAGCCTTTCAGCCTTCGCGCTTGGCGGACGGTAATCCAAAAGTAAACCGGCACGATGGCCAAAGCCACCAACCCGACATAGACATTGGCCGCGAACATCAGAATCAAAGCCAAAAGTGCGCTCGTGAACAGCGGCAGCAGGTCGATGAAGAAGTTTTGTACCGTGCGCGATAACGAACTGACACCCTGGTCGATACGGGCTTGGAGTTTGCCCGTGGCGTTGTCGCCCGAATTGAAGAAGGCCATCTTGAAGGTCAGCACTTTTTCGATGACGCTTTGGGCGAGGTCGCGGCTGACGAAGATGCGCATCCGCTCGCCGTAGTAGTTTTGCGCGTAGGTGATGATGGCCGAGAGGATTTCCTTGCCGAGCAGCACCGACGAGATGAGGATGACGATGTGCATCGCCCGTTGTCCCCATTTTTCGCCTGCGCTGACGAGGTCGTTCACTTCATCGACGGTCCAGTCGAGCACGATGGCGTTCACTTGCGCCATCAGCGAACCGATTAAAGTTAATATCAAAGTGATGAAAACCAGCCATTTGTAAGGCTTTACGAAAGGGCTGACGTTTTTGAATAGTTGGAAGAGGTTCATAGGGTGTTTTATTAGTTTACAGTGGATACATACATCAAGCAATTCCGGCAATCAAATTCGAGGCGGAAGGTGTTCGCGCCGTTGCGGATGAACAGCGGCTCGGCCTTTTGGCCTGTTTCGCGGCTGCACATCCCGTTGGCGTAGCGGATGCAATGGTGGCAGGTCATCAGGCGGCTGGGGATTTCGTCGGGGTTGGGGGACGTTTGGCAAACGTCCATACGGGACGGGGTGTGGTCTTGGCGATGTTCGCGGTTATTGCGGTGGTTTTCAATCAATTCCTCGGTCAATTTCGCCACCAAATCGCGTTTCATTTCTCCGATGACGGAGGCGGGGATGAGGCGCGGTTCGTTGAATTTCAATTCCAGATTTACGGGATTGAAGGGCGTGTCACCCCATTGTAGGGCCTTTTTGCGGATATTTTCGGTGGCCTTTTCGGGGTTGTTGGCGGAGATTTTTTCGCATTGTATGGTGGCGGACACACGCGGTGTGTCCCTACAAATGAATTCGTATCCCGTTTTCGTTTCGGACAAGGTTAAATCAATGTCAATCTTGCGGTTGCCCGTTGAGGCATCCCCCTGTTTTTGCCATTCGATGTCGTAATTGCGGTAGACTTTCGCGCCGCGATGAACACCGTGCGGACGGTTGGTTGAGACCATTACATTGTCGGCAACTGCGTCCCCGCAATTGCCAGTCCGTTTGGGTTTCCCGACTGCGGGGACGCAGTCGGCGACAATGCGATCCGCACGCAATCCCACCAATTCATTGTCCTGATTCAAAAAACACAGCCCGTCGCCGTTGTGCAATACCTTGTCAGTTTTGATTTCCATGCGGAGCGGATTGCACCATGCGACCTCGCCAATGTATTCGCCCATCGATTTGGGTGTGAAGGGCGAATCGATGCCCTTTTGCCGCCCGTTGATGAAGAAATCGGTGAAACCTCGGTTGAAGGATTTCTCGGGATTGACCTCGAAATTGTATTGGCAATGGCCTTGTGAAGCCTGTTTTAAATCTGTGCGACGAGCGAAGATTTCATCCAATTTCTGACGATAAAACGCGGTCGCATTCTTCACATAATCAGCGTCTTTCATGCGGCCTTCAATCTTGAAACTCGTGATGCCCGCGTCCATCAGTTCCTCCAAATGGGCACTGTTGTTGAGGTCTTTAAGGCAAAGCAAATGCCTATTTTTGATAAGCACTTTCCCGTTTGCGTCGAGCAAGTCCCAAGGCAGGCGGCAAGGCTGGGCACAAGCACCACGATTGGCACTACGGTTGCCGATATGTTGGCTCAGATAGCATTGCCCGCTATGGCTGACACACAAGGCGCCATGCACGAAAAACTCCAACGGAACGGCGGTTTTTTCGCGGATTTCACGGATCTGCTTCAAACTCAACTCACGACCCAAAACGACTTGGCTAAATCCCAAGTTTTCAAGTAGTTGCACTTTTTCCACGGTCAGGTTGTCGCATTGGGTGCTGGCGTGGAGGGGAATGGGGGGCAAGTCAAGTTCGAGGAGTTTCATGTCCTGAACGATGAGGGCATCCACGCCAGCGTTCCAGCAGTCGTGGGCTATCTTTCGGGCTCGTTCCAACTCATTGTCATACAGCAAAGTATTCAGCGTAACATACACTTTCGCATCAAACAAAGCCGCATGACGGCAAAGCTTTTCAATGTCCTGAATCGTGTTCGAGGCCTTTTCGCGGGCACCAAAGTCGGGGCCTCCGATATAGACGGCATCCGCGCCGTGGTTGATGGCGGCCATGCCCACCTCACAATCCTTGGCGGGCGCAAGCAGTTCTATCTTCTTCGTTTCCATGCCGCAAAATTACGGTTTTTCAGGCCCATATCGGTTTTTTTTCTAATTTTGCGCGTTTTATTAATGATGAAAAACCTCACCAAAACCATATTGTTCGCGCTGACAGCCGTTTTGTTGTTCGCCTCCATGTCGCAAAAATGGTTCGGATGGCCGGCACTCAAGCCGTTGAAGGGCGTGGAAAATGAGCAGCCCAAGCCAGTCTTGAACTTCCAAAACTACGTCGAGGGCAGTTTCCAGCGGCAAACCGAAGCGCATCTGAAACAGCATCTCGGATTCCGCCCGACGTTGATTCGACTTTACAACCAATATCTTTGGGATTTCTACGGCAAAACGCCCGTCACCGAGGGGCAGGTCACCTTTGGCAAGGATGGCTGGATGTACGAGCCTTGGGTGGTGGCCGACCATTACCAGCGGCAGTTCCGCTATTTCGCCTCCGACTCCACACAGATGGCCTCATTGCTTACGGAAGAGGCGGAACGTTTGCTTCAGCTACAACAAACCCTTGAATCCTCTGGCATCAAACTGTTCGTGTGCCTCGTGCCGGCCAAGGATTTGATTTGTCCCGAATATCTTCCTGAAAACCAAGACACACGGTTTGACAATGAGCCAAAAATCTCGGCGCGGTTCTTCAACGAGGAGATTTACACCCAACTCGGCATCAACCACCTCAATTTGGAGCAATGGTTCCTGCAAATCAAGGACACGGCGGACTTCATGCTGTTTCCGAAAACAGGCACGCATTGGTCGCGATACGCCGCCCTGCAAGGTGCCGACACGCTCATCCGATATATGGAACACCTCGGCGACATCAATATGAGGAATCTCGTCATCGGGCCAAGGGAACTCGACAACGCCCGCGACCCCGACGACGACCTTGAGAGCCTGCTTAACCTGATACGGCCACTACCCAAACCCAAATATTATTATGCCAATGCCACCACCGACGGCGACACAACGGCCATGAAGCCGAAAATCATCGTCATCGGCGACTCGTTCTGGTGGACCATCGCGGCGCAACTTCCCTTAGGCGAAATCTTTTCCGAATCGCCATATTGGTACTACAACAGCACCGTATATTACGACCCCCGCTACAACTCAGTGAACGAGCTTGACCTTACGGAAGAGTTGCTTTCCTCCAATTTCGTCGTGCTGTTTTATTGCGCCACGCAGCAATATCGCATGAACGACGGCTTCACCCAAAAGGCCTTGGATGCCCTCGTCAGCGTTCCCGATGAGATGGCCTTCGACTCGGCGGCCTACATCGAGCGCGAAATCCAAAAGACCATCGCCCGACTGTTGGCCGACCACAACTCAATGGACATGATACGCAAAAAGGCTGAAACCAACGGCTTTTCCATTGAGAAGCAACTTCAGGCCGATGCCGAATGGATCATCAATTACCAAATCCTGCAAGGCACCTTCAACTGGCCTACAAGAAAGAAAGAAACGAACACAAAATCAGAAGACTATGGTATTCAGTAGCAATGTTTTCCTCCTATATTTCATGCCGATTTTCTTCCTCGTCTATTTCCTGACGCCGAAGAAAGTCCGCAACTACGTCCTCCTGCTCGCCTCGTTGGTGTTCTATGCCTACGGTGCGCCGGATTTCATCATCCAACTCGTGGCCTCAACAGTGGCCAACTTCTTCTTGGTCAAGTGGATGTGCAAGACGGAGAAACGAGGGCTGAAGAAACTGCTCTGCGGCCTCTCCATCATCATCCCGATTGGGCTGCTGCTGTTCTACAAATACGGCAACTTCACGATGGAGAACCTGAATCTGATTTTGGGTCTGACGGGTCACGCGCCGCTCACTTGGAGGCGCATTTTGCTGCCCATCGGCATCTCTTTCTTCTCGTTCCAAAGTGTCACCTACACCTTGGACACCTATCGCGGCGTAAACAAGCCCATGGAGAAACTCACTGATTTTGTGTTGTATATCACCATGTTCCCTCAACTGATTGCAGGTCCCATCATCCGCTACTGCGACGTGGCCGACCAAATCCGCAGCCGCGAGTCGACGATGGCCGACCGTTTGCAAGGGTTCTACCGCTTCGTCATCGGTCTGTGCAAGAAAATCCTCATCGCCGACGTGATTGGCGCACAGGTGGATGCCATCCTCGGCCCAGCCAACTTCAGCCTTTTGGACGCAGGCCAAATCACCGACATCTTCACCCGCGTGGCGGCTTTGGACAGCACCACGGCGTGGATTGTCTCGTTGGCCTACACCTTCCAAATCTATTTCGACTTCGCCGGCTACAGCGACATGGCCATCGGTCTCGGGCGCATGATGGGCTTCAAGTTCCCCGAAAACTTCGACAACCCTTACACTTCAGGCTCCATCACCGAGTTTTGGCGGCGTTGGCACATGACCCTGGGCGCGTTCATCATGAACTACCTCTACATCCCGCTCGGCGGCAACCGCAAGGGCAAAGGCCGCATGTATTTCAACCTTTGGGTCTGCTTCCTGCTGTCGGGATTGTGGCACGGCGCATCGTGGAACTTCCTCGTTTGGGGCGCGTTGCACGGCCTTTTCATCTGCCTCGACAAACTCTTCCTCGGCAAGGTGATGAAGAAAATCGGAAAGGTGCCAAGCGTCATTCTCACCTTCCTCTTGGTGAACTTGATTTGGGTGTTCTTCCGCATCGAGGACTTCGGCTTGGCTTGGCTGCTCATCCAGCGGATGTTCGCCTTCGAGTTCACGCTGCTGCCGTTCAGTGCTAACGCGCAACTTTACACCACGATGATTGTGGCGGCCTTCTTCTCTTTCCTCACGCTGACCAAGTTCGGCCAAAAGGCGCAAGAGAAGGTGTATTTCACCGAATATACTGACATCCAACACATTGCCGTGTGGATTGTGGCCGCTTTCGCCTTCGTTTTCTGCGTGGCCGCCTTGAATGCCACCAATTTCAGCCCGTTCATCTATTTCAGATTCTGAGCCATGAAAAAGAACAGTTTCATCAAGATTCTCCTTTTCGTGCTGACGATGGCGTTGCTGTTCGTTTTCGCCATCCAGCAAAGGGCCAAAATCTGGACTTTCGAGCCGTTGGACGGTGTTTTTGAACCCACGCCACAGCCTGAACTGACCTTTGAAACCTATCGCACGGCAAAGTTCCAGTCGCAAGTGGAACCTTACCTCAAAGAGAACATGGGCTTCCGCGAGCCGCTGATTCGTTTCTACAACCAGTTTTTGTACGACTTTTTCCGAAAGACTTACAGCGAAGAAGTTGTCATCGGCAAAGACCATTGGTTTTATTTCAAGCAGCATGTGAACGAATACTACGGCACGGAAATGTACCGCTGGCAAAGTACGCCCGAAGAAGCCCGCGAAACCTACGACCGCGAAGCAAGGCTGATGTGGAAACTGAGAAATGTGTTGAACGAATACGGCGTTGAATTTCTGATGTTTATGGCTCCCGACAAAGGTTTTCTCTATCCTGAGCATTTGCCCGACCGAGTGCGTGATACCACCACCGTGAATGCCCGCGAATACTATTCAACCAAATTCGATGAATACGGATTTCCCTACATCGAAATGACCAAATGGTTTTTAGACCTGAAAGCCGCCGACACCCTTCCCTATTCGCTGTTCTCGCAGTCGGGGGCGCATTGGGGCTTTTCGGCGGTGCTTGCTGCCGATTCGGTGTTTCGCCTGATGGAGCAACTGAAAGGCTGCTCGTTGCCCAAGATGCAAATCGGGCCACTGCACGAAAGTTCGAAGCAAACCATAGCAGGCGACCACGATTTGGAAAAAACAATCAATCTGATACGCGGCGTTCCACATCGTTACGACAGACTCCTCGATGCCGAAGTAACCGTAGTGGCCGATTCAGCCGATTTAAGGCCCAATGTGCTTTTCGTCGGCAACTCGTTCCTTTGGAGAATGCATTACTACATCCCGTTTGACGACATGTTCAGCCATTCCGAGTATTGGTTCTACAATTCCACGGTGTATTCGGGCGACAATTATACGCATGTCCAAAACGTAGGCGACTTGGACCTTCTGGCGAAACTGTTGGATGCCGATTTTGTGGTGTGGTTTACTGACGGCAACCAAATGTACAAGGTAAGTTACGGATTTGTGGAGTCGGCCTTGATGAAACTCTGCCTTAGCGAGGAGCAAGTGAACGAGCGTCGACAGCATTTGATGGACAGCTTGGGCAACGACCCGGCGACAATGAAGGAACTTGAGGAAGCCAATGCCGAGAAACTTCAAAGCAAACTTTGGTTGAAAGCCAACCTGCTCATGCAGAAAGACCCCGAAAAGCATTTCCCCGAACTGGCCGGCGACAGCATCCCGACATCGAGAAACCCCAGAATCAAAGAAGTCTTGGTCATCCGCGACATCGAGAAGGATTCGGTATGGATGTTTAACATGCGCTGCCAAACGGTCATACGAAACACCTCCTTGGAAACCATCCTGAAAATGGAGGCACAAAACGTGCTGAACGGCAGGCCATTGCTGCGCGACGAACCCGAAGCATCGTCGCGGGCCAACTATGTGGAAAGCCTTGTGAGAGACATGGTTGAACTCATCCGCACCGTACCTGACATGATGGAACAAGTCAGAATAAAGGCCGAAACCAACGGCATGACCTTCGAGGAACAACTTCACGCCGATGCCGCTTGGATCATCAACAACCAGATTCAGAACGGCGAAATCACAATCCCATGAACTGGAAACGCAAGCGGAGATTGAAACTCAAAGTGAGATACGACTGGGTGCTGTTCGCCCTGCTCATGCTGTTTCTGTTTGCGTCCATCATCCAAAAGCAGACGGGACTCATCCGTTTCAGGCCTTTGGGCGGCGTGATTGTGGCCACACCCAAGCCCCAACTGAGTTTCGAAACCTACCGAAACAACTCATACCAGCAGCAGTTGGAAAAATACGCCAGCGAGAACTTCGGCCTGCGCGAACCCGTCATCCGCATCTACAACCAATACCTTTGGTCGGCCTTCAACAAGACCTATTGCAACTTCATTATGCCGGGCAAGAAAGGCTGGCTTTACTACAATGCCGCCGTCAACGAGTATTACGGTCTCGATATCAAATTGCATCACCTGTCGAACACTCAAGCGCTTTGGTGGGCCAACTCGGAATTGGATAGGATGGATAGTTTGCGCAGTATGCTCAACCGTCATGGCATCACTTTTTTGGCCTTCATCGCCCCCGACAAGCCTTGGGTCTATCCCGAAAACCTTCCCGACATGGAGGCCGACACCACCGCGTTCAAGTTTGCCGACCATTACGACCGCCGCATGACCGAAATGGGCTTCCCGCATATCAACATGACGAAATGGTTCATGGCCGCACGCGACACGGCCACGATTCCGCTCTTCTCCCCCACCGAATCGCATTGGGACTATTCGGCCATCTTCGGCTACGACTCGCTCTTCCGCTACATGAACACCCTCGGCGGACCCCGCTTCCCGAAAATGCACATCGGGCCGCCAATTGCCTACGAGTTGGACAAACCCGAAGGCGACGAGAGCACGTTGAACCTCCTGTTTCGCATCCGAAGCGCAAAGACGAGATACAAGGCCAAAATCACCGTGGAACCAACTGCGACGCGCAAGCCAAGGGTGCTTTTCGTAGGCGATTCCTTCATCTGGAGCATGGAAAGCCTGCTGCCCTGCAAGGAACTAATGGACGACAAGGAGGTTTGGTACTACAATAACACCGCTTTCGTGGGCCACGACAAAACCAAGTTCGACGTGAAGGAAATGAACCGCCTGCGCCATATCCTGAAGGCTGATTATGTGGTGTTTTACGCCGCCGGCCACCAATGGCGCGAGGGCACTTTCGGCTTTGTCGAGGATGCCTTGAAACAGTTTAGCCAAGCCACCGAAACCGACATTGCCAAGGCAAGGATGGCCAACGACATCGAGCGCGACAAGGATTGGCTCTTGGCCTTGAAAATATATGCCTCATCACACGACAAGCCTTTGGAGGAAACCCTGTTGCAAGAAGCAGAAAACATGCTGAACGACAAGACTTTGCTCCGCGAAGGCATAGTGTTGGACACCGCCGAAATCATCCGCATCAAGAAGGAGGAAATCATGCGCAACTTCCGCGCCAGTCCCGTCCACACTAAACTAATAGAGGAAAAGGCCGAGAAAAGAGGTATCACTTTTGAAGAAATGCTGGAAATCGACGCCCAATGGGTTGTGAAACAAAGGTTGGAAAAAGGAGAATTGTTTTAGTCATGGTATTCAGTAGCAACATATTCCTGCTTTATTTCCTGCCGGTGTTTCTTGCAGTCTATTTCCTGACACCGCGCAAGGCCCGCAACTATGTGCTGTTGGCCGCCTCCCTCCTATTTTATGCTTACGGCGCACCCGAGTTCATCATCCAACTCATCGTGTCGAACATTGCCAACTTCTACATTGTCAGGTGGATGCACCGCACCGAAAAGCCAAAACTCAAGAAATTGCTATGCGGCATTTCCATCACCATCAGCCTTGGGTTGCTGTTCTATTTCAAGTATGGCAACTTCACCATCGATAATATCAGCATCGTTTCCGGCTGGCTCGGACTCGAAAACCTCTCAACCCTCAACTCTAAACTCTCAACCATCCTACTTCCCATCGGCATCTCATTCTTCTCCTTCCAAAGCGTCACCTACGCTTTGGACACCTACCGCAACGTGAACCGCCCGATGGATAGTTTGTGGGATTACATGCTGTATATCACCATGTTCCCGCAACTGATTGCAGGACCCATCATCCGCTATTGCGACATCGCCGACCAAATCCGCAACCGCGAGTCGCTTTACACTGACCGGCTGCACGGCTTCTACCGATTCGTCATCGGTTTGTGCAAGAAAATCCTTATCGCCGATGTAATTGGTTTTCAAGTCGATGCGATACTTGGCCCATCGAACTACGACATATTGACCTCCGACCAACTGACCGACATTGCCACCCGCATCGCGGCCTTGGACAGCACCACCGCTTGGATTGCCATTTTCGCCTTCACTTTCCAAATCTACTTCGACTTCGCCGGCTATAGCGACATGGCCATTGGCCTGGGCCGCATGATGGGTTTCAAGTTCCCCGAAAACTTCGACAATCCATACGTATCCACCACGATTTCAGAGTTTTGGAGGCGTTGGCACCAAACTTTCAGTGTGTTCATCAAAAACTACCTCTACTTCCCCTTGGGCGGCAGTCGGGTGAAGACCGAGGCGCGGAAATACTTCAACCTTTGGTTCTGCTTCCTCGTCAGCGGATTGTGGCACGGCGCGGCGTGGAACTTCGTGGTTTACGGTGCCTTGCAGGGCATTTTCATCTGTGCCGACAAGCTGTTTTTGAAGCGGTTCAATGAGCGTTTGGGCACGATTCCGAGCGTGTTTTTCACCTTCCTCATCATCGTCCTCACGCGCTGCTTCTTCCGCATCGAGCGCATTGATTTGTCGTGGCTCTTCATCAAGCGGCTGTTTGCCTTCGAGTTCGTACCCTTCCATTTCAGTGACAACCCGCATTTCTACACGACCATCCTTGTGGCGGCCTTCTTCTCGTTCTTCACGCTCTCGAAGTTCGGCTTGCGGGTGCAAAACAAGGTCTATTTCACCGAATACGGGAAAAAACAACACATTATCGCCTTCATTGTCAGCATCTTGGCTTTCGTTTTCTGCCTTGGTGCCTTAAATGCAAGCGGCTTCAGTCCGTTCATCTATTTCAGGTTCTGAACGCTTCAATAACGAATGATTTTCTCGGTGTGGCCGCCCATTTTCAGCACATAAACACCCGCCTGCAAATCGGGATTGAGGGTGATTTCATTAAAGCCACTATTCCAAGTCACCGATTGGGCGAATACCTTCCTGCCTATCAGGTCATAGATGGCGATTTCACCCTTGCCAAAAGCCTCGCCGTCAAAGAAAAGATGGATTTCATTTGAGGAAGGGTTGGGAAAACATTGGAAACCAACAACCTGCGGCTCTTCAATGGTCAAAAAATCATTCAATTCTTCCAGAATTTCCACTGGCCGTTCCCTCAAAAACTGGTCGATGACCCCCATAGAATAATGCTCCCACTCCGCCATACTCGACGGTGGACTGCCAAAGCGTTCCATCTGATTCGGCACTTCAGGTTGAAGTTTCAATTTGATGTAATCGAAATAAAGTTTTGTGTTTTCGTAGGCAAAAACAGTGGAAACCAGTTCATTGAATCGTTGTTGAAAACGCAGCCTGAATTGCGCGTTCTCCAAAAGCCGCCGGAAAAACAAAGTGGCTATTCGATTAGAGGGATAGCCGTTATCGCCATCATAAACAGCATTGGCAAAGACATCAAAATCCATATACTCGAGGCACGCATCGCCATCGAAGAAAATCCACCTCCATTTTCCATTGCCTAACTGCCACATTCTGACGTTGTAAGCAGGCCAGTCGGCATTGTTGGCAAACAATTCAAGCACATAATAGTCGATGAAATTTGCAATGTCGATGTGCGCTTCGGCATAGGCATACTGCTCATCATCCGAAAGGTCGGCGGTTTCCAACCAAGTGTAGATGGAATAATACCCATTAAGAATGCCACATTCCAATTCGTACCAGATATTAATGATGCTTACCGCCTCAATATCAATCCCATAATGGTCCTCCAAAAACCTTTCGTCAGGTTTCTCGGAAACATAATAGATGCCCCAATACTCTCCATTGAGGAACAACACAAGCGGCCGCGATGCCAACGATTCCACATCCAAATGCTCGGCCATGCGTCCAGTGATGTAATCCTTGCAACCTGAGCCGTTCCATGAGCTCATATAAGGCTTCAGGCTCAAATGTTTGAAATTGTCCAAAGGGATGGTTTCGAAAAACCTATGCCTCAATCGCTTATTGCCATATTCCTCCCGGGCAAAAATATTCATTCCCTTTTGGCTGCGCCATCTCGACTGCTTTCCGTGTGTCCGAAGCCCTACAAGTTGATTGATGCCCGTATTGTCGAACTCATAGAACTCAATGTTGCTCAGGCGTTCCCACTCACGGCCTTTCATAAAATAATTGCCTGAATAATAAGGATTTAACGAGTCGAAATTAATACCCGGCACCATGATACCACGCTCATAATCGAACAAATCCAAGGAATCGGCGCAGAGCGAAACCACAGGCAAGCCATGCGTATCGCAACCCAAAGCACGAATGATGTAACTATTGGTGGCCACGGGACTGATGCAACTGTCGTTCTCATCAAAAACGGCGGCGCGAATGACTATGCAATGCCGGACGCTATCAGGGAGGAAAAACTCTTGTTCAGGGCAATTGACTATCGTGTAAATGTTTGATTTTGAATACAGACCTTCATCCAAGACCAAAGGCTCAACGTATTGCCGCGACTGCGCTGTGGGTCGGTTGCCGTTGGTTGTATAGCGGATATGACCTTGCGGGTAGGTGCTGAACATCTCCAGTTCAAAGGTTTCCTCATAAAAGCCGCCATTGGCCGAAAAGAGGACTTGCCATTGAGCCATTGCCGAAAGAGAAACGAGGCAAAAAACGAATATTATGAGCAACCGATACCTATTCATTCCTTAATTTACAGACTGCAAAAATACAAAAAAAACGGCCAACCGTATGGATTGACCGTTTTATACTGCCGCTACAATGCGACAGCTCTCCAAAACAATGAATTAGATTTCCTCTTCCTCTACGCGCAGCGGCTGAGGCTCGCTCTTGCGGATGTCGAGTTCGTCGATCAGGTTGGTGGCACCGGCGTACTTGTCGATGATAAAGAGCACATAGCGCACGTCCACATTGATGGTGCGTTGGAGTTTCGGCTCAAAGTTGACGTCGCCGCTCATGGCTTCCCAGTTGCCGTCGAAAGCGAGGCCGATGAGTTCGCCCTTGCCGTTCATGATGGGGCTGCCGGAGTTGCCGCCGGTGATGTCGTTGGTCGAAAGGAAGCACACAACGAGTTCGCCGTTATCGTCGGCGTAGGCACCGAAGTCCTTTTTCTCGATGAGGTCGATGAGGCGCTTGGGAGCGTCAAACTCGTAGTCGCCGGGCACATACTTTTCAAGGATACCGTTGGCGGTGCAGATGTAGTCGTAATGCACGGCATCAGCAGGCATGTAGTCCTGAACAGAACCATAGCTCATTCTCATCGTCGAGTTGGCATCGGGATAGAGGCTCTTGCCGGGTTGGGTGGCGGCGTAATACTCACGCAGACCCTTCACGAAGATATGGTCATTCTCGCTCACGGCTTGCATGGCACCACGATAGTCGGCCATGTGGTTCATAATGACATCCATCATCGAAGTGTTCATAATGTAAGCGTAATCCTTGCCGATTTTCTTCGGGTTGGGCTTGGCCAAGAAAGCCTTGATGCTTTCGGGCGTGGCGAAGATGGAGTTGGTGTAGACATCTTCAGCAAAGGCATCAATGTCGCCCTTGAACTTCTTGTCAATGATGTTGTAGATTTCAGGGAGTTCCTCGCCCTTGAAGGCGTTCTTGTAGGTCTTCAGCATCTCGGCGAAGGTCTTCTTTTCCACTTGCGGGTCGGTTTCGGCAAAGAGCTCGTCGACATTCATGCCTTGGAGCAGCGTGAGGGCCATTTCTTGGGCTTCCTTGTCCTTGCTCTGGTAAGCCTCGTAATAGGAAGCAAACTGGGCAGCGATGCCAGCGGCACCCACATTGGAAACGAAGTTAGGATAGTAGATGTATTTGGCCACTTCGCCCATGCTCTGGTAAGCCTTTCTCAGGTTCGGGAGAGCCTCCTTGTATTCAGTCTTGTTGTTGGCGTTCACCCACTTGGTGAAGTCGCGCTCCAAACCGACCTTGGCTTCGCTCACCTTGTTCTTGCGGAGCATCTTGCACTGGCCGATGAAGTTCTTCCAAGTGTTGGCGAGGCCGGCGTGGTTGTCGGCATACATCAGGTTGATGCGGTCGTCGACCTGCATGAATTCATCCATCACTTCGAGTTGCTTGCCGAAGATGTCGATGATGGCGGGATAGAAAGTGTCCACATTGTAGTCGATGCCGTAGCTCGACATGTAACGCTCGGTGCTGCCCGGGAAGCCCCAAATCATGGTGAAGTCGTCCTTCTTCACACCGTCAAGGCTGATGGGAAGGTGGTGCTTGGGAGTCAGCGGCACATTGTCCTTGCTGTAGGCGGCGGGGTTGCCGTTCTTGTCAGCATAGACACGGAAAATCGAGAAGTCGCCAGTGTGACGAGGCCACATCCAATTGTCGGTGTCGCCACCGAACTTGCCAATCGAAGAGTTGGCCACACCCACGAGACGCACATCGGGGAACACTTGATAGACAAACATGTAATACTCGTTGCCTTCAAAGAAGCCCTTGATGACGGGGTTGTACTTGCCATCTTCCGAAGCGGCAGTTTCCAACTCCTTGATTTTCTTGCGGATGGCGGCCTGCTGGTCTTGATAGTCCATGTCGTCCTTCACTTCGGCAAGAATGACTTTCGTCACGTCTTCCATACGGACGAGGAAGCTGGCGGTCATTTCGGGAGCGGGCAGTTCTTCGCCATAGTTCTTGGCCCAGAAGCCGTCTTTCAGGTAGTCGTGCTCTGTTGAGCTGAGCTTTTGGATGGCACCGTAACCGCAGTGGTGGTTGGTGAACATCAAGCCTTTGCTGCTCACGATTTCGCCGGTGCAGAAGAAGCCGCGCGGCATGGCATCGCTGCCAAGGCCCACGATAGCGTCTTTCAAGCTGCTGTGGTTGATGCTGTAAAGCTCTTCAGGGGTCAGTTGCAGCCCCATCTTCTGCATGTCAACATAGTTCAGGCGCTCGACAAACATCGGGAGCCACATGCCTTCATCGGCATACACGCGACCCACCGAAACCATGATGGCCATCGCGATAATTCCTAATACTTTTTTCATTGAGTAGAGATTAAATTATTGTTATTCAGATAATTGTTTCTAATCAAAACAGATTTGAGCCTGCAAATTTACGAAAATTTAGGATTGAAAAGAAAGAAGATGGTGTTTTTGTGCAAATGCATAATGGGATTGCCGCAGAAAAACACCCGAAATTTTCGCTTATTTCTCCCCGAAAGCACTTTTTACCCATTTCAGGGACAAATAAAAGGGTGCTTATTTCTCCCCGAAACAACTTTTTTGTCGTTCAAGGAAAAATAAAGGGGTATTTATTTATCCGTGAACGAACTTTTTTGTACCTTTGCGGAAAAATAAAGACAGGAAAAATGAGTGATATTATTGGAAGAAGCACTGAAATTGAGGAACTTATGCGTCTATATCGCGGCAGCAGGCCCGAATTTGTCGCCGTCTATGGTCGCCGCAGGGTGGGCAAAACCTATCTCATCAAGGAATTGTTTATGGACAAAATGGCTTTTTACCACACGGGAATGTCGCCGATGGATACCGAAAACGCCAACATCCTACAAGACCAACTGAAAAGTTTCTACAACTCGCTTGTCAGTTACGGCTGGGAGCCTTCCGAACCGCCCAAATCGTGGCTCGAAGCCTTTTATATGTTGATGAAACTGCTTGAAAGCAAGGCTGATAAGAAACGTCAAGTGGTTTTCATCGACGAACTGCCTTGGATGGACACGCCGCGCTCAAGGTTCCTCTCCGCGCTCGAATATTTCTGGAACTCGTGGGGGTCGGGGCGCGACAACCTTATGCTCATCGTGTGCGGCAGCGCCACCTCGTGGATGGAGAACAACCTCATCAACAACTACGGCGGGCTTTATGGTCGGCTCACTTACGAAATCAAACTCTATCCCTTCACCTTGGGCGAATGTGAGGCCTATTTCAAGGCCAACGACCTGCGGCTGAACCGCTACGACATCATCCAAGCCTATATGGCCGTCGGCGGCATACCTTATTATTTGGGCTTCTTCCGCAAAGGCCTGAGCCTCGGGCAAAACCTCGACCTGCTCTTTTTCGCCAAAAACGCCAAACTGAAGAACGAATTCAACCGTTTGTTCGCCTCATTATTCACGAAACCAACGGATTACAAGAAAATCGTCAGTCTGTTGGCCACCAAGCATAGCGGCTTCACCCGCGACGAGATTGCCAGCACAACGGGCATCCAAAAAGGCGGCGGATTCTCAAAGATGCTGGCCGCCCTCGAAGCCAGCGACTTCATCACGCGCTATGTGCCTTTCGGCTGCTCGAAACGCGAAGAGCATTACAAATTGGTGGACAACTTCTGCCTGTTCCACTCGAAATTCGTTGCCAATGGCGACATCACCGACCCCGAATTTTGGGAAAAGAACCAAAACGCGCAAAGGCTGTCGGCTTGGAAAGGCATCGCCTTCGAGGAAGTTTGCCTGAGCCATATCCAACAGATTAAGAACGCTTTAGGCATCGGCTCTGTCACTTCGAGCGAGTCGGCGTGGAGCTTGCACGGCGACGACGAAACCGAAGGCACACAAATCGACCTGCTCATCGACCGCGCCGACCGCGTGGTGAACCTCTGCGAGATGAAGTTCTACAAGGACGAATTCACCATCGACAAGGCCTACGACGCGAAGTTGCGCCACCGCACCCAAACCTTGATTGACCGCCTGCCCCGAAACCGCAACGTACATCTCACATTGATAACTACTTACGGCCTAACCTACAACGAATATTTCGGTCAAATCCAACAGTTGGTCACGATGGACGCGCTATTTGGATGACACAATTTGTCCTACGATTCAACAAGAAACCTTATCTTTGCCGAAAATTTCCCCAAATGGAAGACAATTACCAACTCATTACGAAAACCGCCGCCGGACTTGAAGACGTGCTGGCCCGCGAAATCAAGGCCTTGGGTGCCAAAAACGTGCGCTGTATGCACCGCGCCGTCATCTGCGAAGGCAACAAAGAACTGATGTACCGCATTAATTACGAGGTGCGCACCGCGCTGAAAGTTTTGAAGCCTTTCAAGAACTTCTTCGCCAAAAATCCCGACGACCTTTATAAACAAGTAAAAGAAATCAACTGGTGCGAACTGTTCCGCACCGACCAGACTTTCTGCGTCGATGCCGTGACGAGCGGGCGTTTCTTCACCCATTCGCAATATGCCGGCCTGACGGTGAAAGATGCCATCGTCGACCAGTTCCGCGATGTGTACGGTTTCCGCCCGAATGTCAACACTTTGAATCCCGATTTGAGGATTAATTTGCACATCCGCGAGGACAAGGTAACCATCCTTTTCGACAGTTCGGGAGAATCGTTGCACCACCGTGGCTACCGCAAGCAGGTCGACAAGGCCCCGATGAACGAGGTGTTGGCGGCCGGCCTCATCCAACTTTCGGGCTGGAAAGCCGACTGCAATTTCCTCGACTGCATGTGCGGCTCGGGCACCCTGCCCATCGAGGCGGCGATGTACGCAATGAAGATTCCGCCGGGCTACTACCGCAAACAATGGGGCTTCATGAAATGGGACGACTACGACGCTGAGCTTTGGCAACGCATCCGCACCGAAGCCGATGCCAACATCTGCGACTTCGACCACGAAATCTGGGCTTCCGACCATTCGCCGAAAGCCATCGCTATTGCCGAAGGCAACATCAACTACGCCCACTTGCAGCACGACATCCACCTGATGAAGAAGGACATGCACGACATCACCCCACCCGAAGGCGGCGGCATCCTCATCATCAACCCGCCCTACGGCGACCGCCTCGAAGAAGACGACATCGACCAACTCTACGAGGAAATCGGACACACCCTGAAGCACAACTTCCAAGGCTTCCAATGCTGGCTCATCACCGACGATGCCGTGGCCCTGCGCCACGTCGGCCTGAAGCCCACGGCAAAAATCCCGATTTGGAACGGGCCTTTGGAGTGTCGCTTCGTGAGGTTCGATATTTTTGAAGGGTCATTGAAGGACAAGAAGGCTCGCGAGGCAGAGGAACAAGCATGATTAGGATTCGCTTTGCGTCACTGCGAGGCACGAAGCAGTCCAAAACAATTATTTTTGGCTATAGAGGCACATTTTTGCGACTTCATAGCCAAAAATAATTTCAAAACAAGTCATCCAAAGTCACTTCTTGTTGAACATAATTCATTGAATACTTGTTATTTGCAAGACCATTGGAAGTAATCATCGCAAAAAACAAGGTCTTCCGTTTGAAGTGCTTTTGGACCTCGTTCAAACGCACCTCAATCTTATCCCATTCCGACTTCGTGATAGTGTAGGGCCGTTCCGAAAACTTCATCTCGCACACCGTTACGGCTCGGTCGGTACGCTCAATCACCATATCCACTTGCGCCTGACTTGAATAATAGGAACAAGTGTTGGTCAAAATGCCAGAAATGCCTAATTTGTGTTTAATCTGTTGCAAATGAGCAAAACACAACCGCTCGAAGGCCAAGCCGCGCCATGTGGTGCAAGTGTTGGTGGTCAGCAAATGCATCCAAGTTTCATGGTCGGAATACGAGCCGTTTTTCAGGAATTGGAAATAAAACAAGGTGAAACAGTCCGAGAGTTGATAAAGATACGGCACCTCGCCTATGGTCTTGTATTTCCGAATGAAACCGCATTGTTCGAGAGCGAGGAGTTTTCGCGTCAGACCGCCACCATTGCTCAGTTTAGTACCTTTAACGATTTCGTCGCGCGTAAATCCCGACTTTTTCTTCGACAGTGTTTCAACAATGTGCACATAATCCTCTGGCTGCAATGCTTCATATAGCCAAGCAAGGATTATTTTTGGCTAAATGAGCGATTTTTTATAAGCCTATAGCCAAAAATAAACAGAAACATCTTTTTATATCAAAACTCCAGTTGGGGTTTTCGGAAGATTTATTACTTTTGCAGTCATGGAACAGATAATGACCTTATATCACGGCAGCAATGTCAAAGTAGAAAAGCCCGAAATACTTGTTATGGGATTCTACAAAGACTTCGGATATGGTTTCTATTGCACAAGTTTCGAGAAACAGGCCCAAAAATGGGCACTTACAAAACGAGGCAATAACATTGTGTCGATATATAGTTTTCAAAAAGACGAGTCCTTGAAAACACTTTCATTCTATGAAATGACCGAAGAATGGCTCGATTTTGTCATCAACTGTCGCCGTGGCATTAAACATGACCATGATATCGTGGAAGGCCCGATGGCTGACGACCAAATTTGGGACTATGTGGAGGATGTAATGGAAGGTGCCATCACGAGAGAGGCTTTCTGGGTATTGGCCAAATTCAAACATCCAACACATCAAATCGTGTTTTGTACTACAAAAGCCTTGAAAACCATTACTTTTGAAAGGAGTTACGAACTATGACAAATGTGTTTTTCCCTGAAGACAAAGTCACTACCGACGACCTCTATTTCGTCTGCTATATGATTGAACGCATTGCCCGCCAATTGAAACAACCCAACAAATATGTGGCCAACGCAATGGGACATGACGAACTGGCCAAAAAACTGTCGCTGGCTGATGTGTTGCATTCCGAAAACCCTTTGGCCGTGGCCGCTGACTGGATTGACGAATACCAATTGAAATCTGGTCATTATGATGTTGAAGCCGTCAATCCTGAGTTGTGCAACAATATCCCGACCGCTACCCAAATGGGGAAAGTTTATAAACGACTCATTATTAATACATTACAAAATGGCGAAGATTTTGCCGATGGCATCCTTCGCGTGTATAACAATCCAATTTGCGAAGTCATTGACAACTACAATAGCAGTGCCTATTACGAGCCTTCACCCTATATTGCTCGAAGCTATTACGCTGGAACTTTCTGAATATCATACTTATCGCTTATTAAACTGATTCATCGTCCTATCCGGCCCTTGGGTGACAAAACTCTTAATGATTTCGACGGCTTCGTCGGCTTTTTGGTCAACGACGGGTTCTTCTGAAGGCTTCCATTTTCCCAAAACGAAATCAATTTGGCGGCCACGCGGGAAGTCGTCGCCAAGGCCGAAACGAAGGCGACAGAATACATTGGTGCCAAGTTTTTCGATGATGTCGGTCAGGCCGTTGTGACCGCCGTCAGCACCCTGTTTGCGGAGGCGCAACGTGCCCAAAGGCAAAGCAATATCATCATTGACGACTAATAAGTTCTCTATCGGAATCTTCTCATAGTCAAGCCAATACTTCACTGCCCGCCCACTCGCGTTCATATAGGTTGTCGGCTTGATGACCACCAAGGTTTTGCCCTTGAACTTCATCTCCGCAACCTGCGCGAGGCGGCTTGTAGTGAATGTCGCTTCCAAGTCCTTCGCCAAGCGGTCGGCAATCTTGAAGCCGATGTTGTGGCGCGTTTCGTCGTATTCGGCACCAATGTTTCCCAAACAGGCAATCAGGTATTTCATTTCGGTTACTGAGTTTATCGGAGTATCTTCAAGTTCGTTTTGCTTTTCCCTTCGGAAAAACCGCGCAAAAATACTACAAAATGATGACATTATTGGCTTTTTCTCGGCTGCCATGACAGGACAGCCCAACAACTATTAATTTCCAACTATTAACTCCTAACTAAAAAAAGCCGCCCGAAGACGGCTTTTTCCTTCGTATGTACCTAATTAATAACAGGTTATTCAGCAGCTTCCTCCTCGGTGCTGACCGAAGCGCCACGCGCCATATTGACTGCAAAGATGACAGTATAGCCAGGGGTGACAGGCGTAACATTCTCAATGTTAAGGTCTTTCACCTTGATAGCCTCGTTGATGTTCACGTTGCTGATGTTCACCTTCACATAGTCCGGCAAATCCTTAATCAGACCGCAAACCTTGACTTTCTTGATACCCAATTTGGGTTTGCCACCACGCATGACACCGGCAGCCGAGCCTTCGAGGGCGATGGGCAGCACCACTGTGATGGGTTTGTCTTCCTTCACGATGAGGAAGTCGGCGTGCAAGACCTTGTCGGTCACAGGATGATACTGGATGTCCTGAAGGATGGTCTTGTAAACCTTGCCATTGATGTCGAAATCAATGATGTAGGTCTCAGGAGTGAAAAGAATCTTGGTGAAACTTTTTTCGGATGTGGCAAAGTGAACTTGCTCCTCGCCGGAGCCGTACATGACACACGGAACCATCGAGGCCTTACGCAAAGCCTTAGTATCCTTTTTCCCTACGTTCTCGCGGAGAGAACCGCTCAATGATACAGTTTTCATTGTGTTGAATTGTTTAATTGTTTGTTGTTTAATTGTTTATTTGTTGGGGCGAACCAATGCCCGCCCTTTTCTTTCTTATTTGAATAGCGAACTGATGGACTCGTAAGATTCTATGCGATGGATGACATCGGCAAACAATTCCGCCGTGCTCACCACATGGATTTTCTTTGATGCGTTGGCGGGCAACGGAATGGAATCCGTAACCACCACTTCGCTGAACACCGAATTGTCCAAACGTTCCATCGCGGGTCCGCTGCACACGGCATGGGTGGCAAAGGCACGCACACTCTTGGCGCCATTGTCCATCAGCACCTGACCGGCCTTCACGATGGTGCCAGCCGTATCGATGATGTCATCGATGAGGATGACATTCTTATCCTTCACATCGCCGATGAGGGTCATTGAATCGACCACATTGGCGCGAGGACGATGCTTGTGACAGATGGCCAAATCGCAGCCCAAACGCTTGGCGTAGGCCGAAGCGCGTTTCGAGCCGCCCACGTCAGGCGAGGCAATCTGCAAGTCCTCGATTTGCAACTTTTGGATATAATCGATAAAGAGGCTCGAAGCATAAAGAGCATCGACGGGGATGTCGAAGAAGCCCTGAATCTGGTCGGCATGAAGGTCGAGGGTGATGATGCGGTTGACTCCGGCGGCAGTCAGAAGGTTGGCCACCAACTTTGAGCCGATACTCACGCGGGGCTGGTCCTTACGGTCTTGGCGTGCCCATCCGAAATAAGGAATCACAGCAATGATTTTGTGCGCCGAAGCACGTTTGGCCGCGTCAATCATAAGTAGAAGCTCCATCAGGTTATGGGTAGGCGACATGGTTGACTGCACGATGTAAACGTGATGGCCACGGATGCTCTCGTCGTATGAGGGTTGGAATTCACCATCGGAAAAAACAACCACTGAGGATTTGCCCAATTTGAAGTCTGGATTCTGCTCTTGGCGACCATAGGCTTCCGCAATTCTTGCACCCAAGTCTTGGGTGGCTTTTCCTGCGAAAATGGAAACGTATCTGGCTGACATTTGCGATATGATTTTGAAGCTGCAAAAGTAGGCATTTTCGGGGTAAGAAAAACAAAAAAGAAGATTTTTTTCAAAACCTGTTGACAGAAAAGAAAAAATCCGTATTTTTGCAGCCGCGTTTGACGCGATAGCCCCATGCCGAAGTGGCGGAATCGGTAGACGCGTCGGTCTCAAAAACCGATGAGGTAACACTCGTGCCGGTTCGATCCCGGCCTTCGGTACAAAGAAAACCCCTCTCAGTTACTCGATTGAGAGGGGTTTTTGTATAAACGAACTCTAATTGTAATGGATGGTTTTTAAATCAAAATGGTTTTAAAACAAACAACATATATAGTCCGATTAGTCTTCAGTAAATTCATGACCATATTTTTCTTCTAACTTGATCATTAAATCGAACTTCTTTTCCAATTTGTATATTTCTCTTAGCGAACGATAAGGATACTGCTTGTTTTCATTGGCACTTAAAGCCTCCTGTAGTGTAGTTTCAGCCGAACCGAAATCTTTTTGAATATAATATTCATACTCCCCTTTCATGCAAGTATAAATATCTTTTGCTTTCTTATAACTATCTGACAAATTCTTGGCTTCATTCATAAGTTTTTCTATTTCGAGCAACTCGAACTCATCAATATTATCTCTGTGGGATAATGCAATAAAGTAGGATTGCAAATGGAATATATTATTTCTCCTTTGATAATAATTATCTTTTGCAGCAGGAAGAGCTTCTTTGTATTTTCCTTCGGAGAGATAAATACTAACTACTTCTCTTTTAGTGCGAGAATGATTGGGGGAAATGTCTAATACCTGACTAAATTCCTTAAGAGCCAAATCATTGTCCTTTTTAAATCTAAAATAAAAACCTTTCAAAAAATGGTATGATACGGGGTCGTCCTTAAAGTCATCAATATAATTGAAGAATTGTTGATTCTCGGTTCTAGCATAAGATTGTAATAATAGATATTCGGTTTCTCTAAGTATCTGACTATCGTAATTAGTATTAAGAAGCAGATTTTCACACACTTCTATCACTTTGTTATACCTCCCTGCTTCATACAATTTGGCAACATACTTTATCAACAATGAAGGCATATAATACTTTGTTGGAATCTTAGATCCATTTTTCATCATTTCTTGAATGGTGATAAGGAAAGAGCTATAGTCATAACAAACGAGAGAATCTAAGTCTTGGGACAATAATTCCTTTCTTGCTTTAATAAATGCATTCCTGTATTTGTCAACCAAAGTTTCTCTGATTCGACTAATATAGTCAGCCAAAGTGCTATTTAATTTAATATGGCTTTGGTCATCAAACACAAAAGTAAAAGCAGAAATATCATAAAGTCTTGAAATGGCTAAACGCACATCCTCACCATCACCAAAAACCTTAAACACTAATTCCAAATTAACAATATCTTGACTGGCCAAAAAAACAGCTATTTGATATGCAACAAAGTCTTTCTTGATAATATTGAGCATCGTTGAACTATATCTATCAGAAAACTCAACTATTTCTGATATATTATTTTTGGCCATGAATATGTCTGTTTTTATCAGAGAAACAGCATATAATATTTGTTGAGGTATTCCTTTCAGGTTTTTTAAGAAAAACTCTTTATCCTCAATTCTGTCCATTTGGATTCCGTAGGCCTTCAAAAGCCTAAGAAAAAGAGTTTTAGTGTCCGTTTTATTCAATTCGGGAATATCATAGGCTAAAAACCATTTATCATCTTTCTCGTTTTTATAGTATTTCGGTCTAAATGTTGATACCAGGCAAAAAATCGTAGTTTTATAAACTTGTACTTTTTCAATGAGGGCAATAAACCAATCTACAAATTTACCATCAGGTTTTACTATTCCTCCATTATCAATTATGAAGACTATCTCATTAGCTGCAATGTATTCTTTTATAATATCAAAAGCAAGATCTATCTTCTCATCAAGTGTCATTTTTGTTAAATCCACTTTTGTTATATTTGTGTCGGGATTTATATAGTTTAATTGATAGATAAAATTCTCTATACTTTCTCTTGAATCAATACTAATTGTCAATGGACGATAAATCAGTTTATCAACGATATTGTTTCTTTCTAAAGCAACACGAAGAAAGGTCCTCCTACCCATTCCTTCATAATAACTATTTGCTACAATACATGTAGGAATCCAATCGTCAATATTATTAATGTCTTGTTCAAAAGCCTGAAGTTCTTTATTTCTACCAACAAAAATAGCATTTGCAACATTGGTTTCACCAGTATTAATTAAATTAATTGAACGCATGGCTCGTTGAATTCTGTTGAGCAGAACTCGCTCATTGGTGATTTTTTTAAGATTATAAGATCTCGACATCCATTTTGGAATACGAGAATCTGTATAACTAATGCTTGGGTCAATGATAATGGGTAGAATTTTTTCTAATAATCCCTTGTCAATGTTCTTTCTTGCTTGCACAACTTCCTTTTTCACCCAAGGAGAATCTAATGCTTTATCCGATATGAATAACACGAGAAGATCCGATGCTTCAAGTTTCTTAATTATTTCATCTAACACCCTCTCACCTGAATCAAAACTCCATTCGTCCAGCACACATTTCTGCCGTCCTATTTGTTGAGCAATACTGCGAACAAGATTCTTATCCGAACTACTATGTGATAAAAAAACTTTTGCCATAATTCCTATTATTTATTGATTTATTGATTTTTTGTTTTCTCTTATAATCAGCCAAATTTTCTTTTCTTCTTTTTTTCTTAAGTGTCACTAACAATGAAGAACAATACATCGAGTTCATTCTGAGTGTCACCAAAGGGCGACGCGACCAAATGAGCCGAGGTCGAGGCTGGCGGAGGGAACGCCCAACGCCTTGAACGCCCGCATGATGGTGGAATAAGCGATGTTACGCCCGCTCTCCATCTTTGAGATATAGGATTTCTTTACGCCCATGCGCTCTCCAAGTTGCTCTTGGGTAAGTCCCTGTTTCTTGCGGGTTTCCTTGATGGCCTCGCCGATGAAGTATTCCTGTGCCTCCCTTTGCAGATTGGCTTCGAACTCATCTCTTTCGGGAGTGCCAATGGGACCGATGTACTTGTCGAGCATCTGCTCATGTGTCATTGTTTCCATACTCTTATCGTGTTTTGTAATATTCATCCCTGATTTTCTCCGCGTGTGCGATTTCGCTCTTTGGAGTTTTCTGTGTCTTCTTGCCGAAACCGTGTGTGGCCACTACCAGCGAGGATTGCGTCTTGTCCCAAAACGAAAGCAGCCTGTATTCGTTACTCTCATATTCGGCCTTGAATTCCCAAATGCCCGATTCAGTCAGTTTCTTGAATATTCTGTCATCCTTCACGCCAATACAGACAAGACCCACATTGTGGAAAAGTTTCTTCCTTGCCTTTTCGGGCATATTGTCGATGTACGACTGGGCCTCTTCAAGATATTCGACTTTGATATTCATCGTAGTGGTGTTTTCACGCTGCAAAGATATGAAAAGTTTTCTTATCGGCAAACATTTTGCCGTTTTTTTCACCACAACTGCGTTAAGTCCACGGTAGAAAAAGCAGCCCCAAAATTCGAGGCTGCTTTTCGTTTTTGTTTACTCCACCGTCACCGACTTGGCCAAATTGCGGGGTTGGTCGACATTGCAGCCTCGCATCACAGCGATGTGGTAGGCCAGGATTTGCAGCGGCACGGTTGCCAACAACGGAGAATAGAGGCACTCGGTTTCGGGAATCTCGATGACATAATCGGCCATCTTGCGGGCCAAAACGTCCTTCTCGCTGATGACGGCGATGATTTTTCCGTTGCGGGCCTTCACCTCTTGGATATTGCTGAGGACCTTTTCGTAAGTGCTATGGTTGGTGGCGATGAACACTACGGGCATATCCTTGTCAATCAAGGCGATGGGGCCATGTTTCATTTCGGCGGCGGGATAGCCTTCGGCATGGATGTAGGAGATTTCCTTCAACTTCAAGGCACCTTCGAGGGCGACAGGATAGTTCTGCAAACGACCGAGATACAGCATGTTACGCACATCCTTGTATTTCTCGGCGATGTCCTTCACATGGCCGCTATGGTCGAGGGTCCACTGGATTTTTTCGGGGATACGGTCGAGTTCCTGAATGAATTCGAGGCGTTCCTCGTCCTTCATCGAACCTTTCAGTTCGGCCAAGCGCAAGGCCAGCATGGCCATCACCGTCACTTGCGAAGTGAACGCCTTGGTGGAAGCCACACCGATTTCAGGGCCAGCGTGAGTGTAAATACCTGCATCAGTGGCTCTTGAGATGGACGAACCGATGACATTGCAGATGCCCAACACAATCGCGCCCTTCTCTTTTGCCAACTGAATGGCGGCCAATGTGTCGGCAGTTTCGCCCGACTGCGACACGGCAATCACCACATCATGCGGCGTGACCACAGGGTCGCGGTAACGGAACTCGGAGGCATACTCCACCTTCACGCGAATCTTGGCCAACTTCTCAATGAGATAACTGCCCACCAAACTGGCGTGCCATGAGGTGCCGCAAGCCACGAAAACGATGTTGTCGGCATAAAGCAACTGCTTCTCGTACTTGAGGATGCCGCCCAACCGCACCGTATTGGCTTCGGGATGCAAACGGCCACGCATGGTGTCGCGCACGATGGTCGGCTGCTCGTAGATTTCCTTCATCATAAAGTGGTCGAAACCAGCCTTCTCGATGCTGTCGAGGTTCATTTTCAGTTCCTGAACGTATGGCATGGCCTCCACATCCTGAATGGTCTTGATGTGCAGTTCCTCGCCCAATTTGATGCGCACAACTTGCTCATCCTCAAGGTAAACCACTTTTTGGGTGCGACCCACAATCGGGGTGGCATCCGAAGCAATGTAATACTCGTCTTCGCCAATGCCGATGACCATCGGGCTACCCTTTCGGGCTGCAATTAATTGGTCGGGATGGCCTTTTTCCACAATGGCGATGGCGTATGCACCCACCACATGGTTCAGGGCGATGCGCACGGCTTCAAACAAGTCGACATGCTCGCTTTGTTGCACATCCTCAATGAGGTTGGTCAGCACTTCCGTGTCGGTCGACGAAAGGAAAGTGAAGCCGCGCTTCTCCAATTCCTTGCGCAGGCTCAGGTAGTTTTCAATAATGCCGTTGTGAATTAATGCCAAATTGCCCGACTGCGAGCGGTGCGGGTGGGCGTTCACCTGATTGGGTTCGCCGTGGGTGGCCCAACGGGTGTGCGCAATGCCAATGTGCCCACTGACATCCTTTGAAGAAGCAAAGGCCTCCAAGTCGGAGACCTTGCCTTTTGCCTTGTAAACATTCAGTTCGTTAGCCTCGTTGAGCAGTGCCACACCGGCGCTGTCGTAGCCACGATATTCGAGGCGCTTCAAGCCCTCGATGAGGATGGGATAGGCCTCTTGACGGCCTACATAAGCAACTATTCCACACATATTTAACCTTATTTAAAAAGGCGCAAAAATATGTGTTTGGAAAAAACGATGCAAGAAATTTTTGATTTTTTTCATGTCGGCGTTTTCGACAGGCTCAAAGGCCTTTGGTCCCTGAGCCTGTCGAAAGGCCTGTATTAATTAAAGAGGTCTTTCACGTCGGGTGCTTGTTGAGCCTCCTCCGAAGCCTCGAAGTAAGGTTTCTTGTCGAAACCGAACATGCCGGCGATAATGTTGCCGGGGAAGCGACGCACCGCTGTATTATACACACGGGCGGTTTCGTTGAACTGCTTTCTCGCATTGGCGATGGCGTTTTCGCAACTCTCCAACTGCGACTGCAAATCCAAATAATTCTGGTTGGCTTTCAGGTCGGGATACTGCTCCACCGTCACCAACAGGCGCGACAATGCACCCGACATTTGGTCTTGCGCGGCTTGGAAAGCCTTCATGTTTTCCTCGGTCAGGTTGTTGGCGTCGAGGGTCACCGAAGTGGCCTTGGCCCTTGCTTCAACCACAGCGGTCAAAGTGCCGGCTTCATACTCGGCATAGTTTTTCACCGTGGCGACGAGGTTCGGGATAAGGTCGGCACGCTTTTGGTAAGCCGTTTGCACATTACCGACTGCCGTTTCAACGCCTTCTTGCTTGGAAACCAGTCCGTTGTAAACGCCAACGCCCCAAATGACAAGCACTGCCACGAGTGCAAGAATGATAATTAATCCTTTTTTCATAACGTTTCGATTTTGATGATACAATAATAGATTCGATGCGATGTTTAAACAGAGTGCAAAGGTAAACATTTTTTTTCGTACTTTTGCGATTTATACACACTTACTAAACTCATTTTATCAAATGACTGAAAATCAACAGAAAAACGATATCAAAAGCATTGACGGACAATTATTGAACCGTGGATGCACCCTTGGAACGACATACAATACTGGACAGAAAGTGCTTTCGTGCGGACGCTGCAAACTGAGCCAGTTTGATTGGTTGAAAGACTATGAAAACCAAGAGATTAAGGGAAATGTTTGCTTGGCTGAGGTGCGTTTCAAGAACGACCGCAAAGACTATTTCACCTATCCCGAAGACCTCGAATTGGAAGTGGGCGAATTTGTCGCCGTCGAGACAGCCATCGGGCACGACATCGGCATTGTGACTTTGTTGGGCGAAATCGTGAAACGCCAGATGAAACGCAAGAAATTCCGCACACCTTTTGCCGAAATGAAGAAAATCTACCGTCGTGCCAGAATCAACGATGTGGAGAAGTTTCTTTCGGCCATCAAATTGGAAGACAGCACTTTGGCTCGCACCCGCACCATCATCGACAACCTTGGTTTGGAAATGAAACTCAATGATGTTGAATATCAGGGCGACAAGACCAAGGCCATTTTCTACTATACCGCCGACGGGCGCGTCGACTTCCGCGAACTCATCAAGAAATTGGCTGAAGAGTTCCACATCAGAATTGAGATGCGACAGATTGGCGTGAGGCAAGAGTCGGCCAAATTGGGTGGCTTAGGCTCATGTGGTCGTGAATTGTGTTGCGCCTCGTGGATTAGTGATTTCCAGTCGGTTACCACCAATGTAGCCCGTATTCAGCAGCTCTCCCCGAACCCCCAAAAACTTGCCGGACAGTGCGGCAAACTGAAATGCTGCCTCAACTTTGAATATGAGGCCTACGTGGAGGCTTTGAAGTCATTCTCCGACCCCAACATCGTGCTGCATTTCGAGAGCGGCGACGCGATTCACCAAAAAAACGACGTGTTCAAGGGCATCATGTGGTATTCCTACACCACCGACAAGAGCAACATTATGGCTATCCCCGTCGACAAGGTGAGAGAAATCATCGCCTTGAACAAGAAAGGACAGAAACCCAAGAAATTGGAGGACTTTGCCGTGACGAAGGAAGCCCACACCAACACCAACGAAGGCTACGGCGAGGCCGACTTGAAGAAGATGAGCGACTAATCATGAAAAAGGCAATATATTGGATCATAGGAGTTTGCATTGTTTTGGCTTGTGCAAGATGCAGTAGCAGCAACTTCAGCAAGCGCACCGTCATTCCCAATGCCGAATGGGCACTGGAAAACCGTGTGGCCTTTGACGTGCCCATCGACGACACCCTCAACGGTTATGTTTTCGGCATTGGGCTACGCCATTTGGAAAACTACCGCTACAGCAACCTCTTTGTGTTCCTACACACCCGAATGCCCAACGGCAACATCACGCACGACACGATAGAATGTACCTTGGCCACGCCCGAAGGCCGCTGGATCGGGAAAAGCAGCGGCAGCATGAGGGATTTGGTCGTGCCGCTCAACGAAAACCTGCGTTTCCCATTGACGGGAACCTACCATTTCGAAATCGAGCAAGCCATGCGCGAACCCGTGCTGAAGGGTATCTCGGATATTGGTTTATACATTGAAAAACAATGATTTATGAACAACGATAAAAAGAAAAAAGCGAAGCCAAAGCAGGGCAAATCGAACGCCATCAGGAACCTGTGGATTATTTTCGGAGTGCTGCTCCTGATTGTCGTTTTGTTCTTCTTCTGCGTCGCGAAAGGCGTGTTCGGCACCATGCCCACCTTCGAGGAATTGGAAAACCCGCGCACCAATTTGGCCACCGAAATCATCTCCGCCGACGGCAAGATTTTGGGTACCTATTATATTGAGAACCGCTCCAATGTGCGCTATGCCGAACTGTCGCACTACATGCCTGAAGCCCTCATCAGCATTGAGGATGAGCGCTTTACGGAACATTCCGGCATCGACCAGAAAGCCCTGTTCCGCGTGGCCTTCGGTGTTTTGACCGGAAACAAGAAAGGCGGCGGCTCGACCATCACGCAACAATTGGCGAAAAACCTTTTCCCTCGTGGCGAGAACCTCAGCACCAGCAAACTTGTTTTGCGCAAGTTCCAAGAGTGGATTACGGCCACCAAATTGGAGCACAACTATTCCAAAGAGGAAATCATTGCAATGTACCTGAACACCGTGTTTTTCGGGCATAACGCCTTCGGTATCAGGGCAGCAGCCAGCACTTTTTTCGACAAGAAACCCAAAGACATGAACATCGAGGAATGTGCATTGATGGCCGGTGTGGTGAATGCCCCCACCCTTTTCAGTCCTGTGCGCAACCCGGAACGTTCGTTGGGAAGGCGCAATCTCGTCCTCCGAAAAATGGCCGACAATGGTTTCATCACCCAAGCCGAATGTGACTCTATCTCGTTGATTCCCATCGATATGTCGCATTTCAGCATTAAGGACCACAACAGCGGACAGGCCACTTATTTCCGCGAGTTTTTGAGAGGCGAACTCAACGAATGGGCCAAAAACACAACCCGCGCCGACGGTCAGCCTTACAATATCTATCGCGACGGCTTGCGCATCTACACCACCATCGACTCACGAATGCAACATTACGCCGAGGAAGCCGTCAAAGAGTTCATGGGCAATGAGTTGCAGCCCATGTTCTACAAGCATTGGAAGGGGCAGAAAAACGCGCCGTTCTCCAACGTGACCGCCGACGAAATCGACCATATCCTTGAAACATCGATGAAGCGCACCGAGCGTTACCGCAATCTCAAGAACGCAGGCGTGCCGATGGATACCATCAAAACCATCTTCGACCGTCCCGTTCCAATGACCGTCTTTTCTTGGAAAGGCCCCATCGACACGGTCATGTCGCCGATGGATTCCATCAGATATTACAAGTGGTTTCTGCAAGCCAGCCTCATTTCCATCGAGTCGCACACTGGCCATGTGAAGGCTTACGTCGGCGGCTTGGACTATCGTTTCTTCAAGTACGACCATGTCACGCAGGCGCGCCGTCAGGTCGGTTCCACTTTCAAGCCGTTCCTTTATTCCTTGGCCATGCAGGAAGGCGAATACACGCCCTGCACCCGCATCCCCAATATCCAATACAACATCAAATTGGAGGACGGAAACGTTTGGTCGCCAGGCAATTCGGGTGGTCATGTAGGCGAGGAAATCACCCTGAAATACGCTTTGGCTCAGTCCAACAACTGGATTTCGGCCTACCTGATGAACCAGTTTGGGCCTAATGCCGTCATTGCGCAAGCCCGCCGCATGGGTGTGGAGTCGCCCATCGACCCTGTTCCCGCTATCTGCTTGGGTGTCTGCGACTTGAAGTTGATTGAAATGGTGGGAGCTATGAGTACTTTCGCCAACCAAGGCGTTTACATCAAGCCCATGTTCATCACCCGCATCGAGGACAAGAACGGCAATGTCATCCAACGCTTCAGTCCCGAGGAATCGGAGGCCATGAGCGAACTGACCGCCTACAAGATGGTGGAACTGATGAAGGGCGTGGTGCAAAGCGGCACAGGCATCCGCTTGCGCTCGACTTACGGATTGAGCAACCCCATAGCGGGCAAAACCGGAACGACCCAAAAGCAAAGCGACGGCTATTTCATGGGCATCACCCCCGACCTGACTACGGGCGTTTGGGTGGGTGCCGAAGACCGTAGCGTACATTTCCGCTCGACCCAATTGGGACAAGGTTCGCATACCGCCTTGCCGATTTGGGCACTATACATGAAAAAGGTTTACGCCGACAAGAGCCTGAATATCAGCAAGGGCGACTTCACGAAGCCCAACATCCCCAGCGTTGACTTGAATTTCGATTGCGACCGCTACGAAAAGGTGGAAGCCATCGAATACATTGACGAGTTTTAAACTTTGGGCCGCTGAGCCTGTCGAAGCGCCCTATAACAGCATTTGATATGACCTCGAATTTCGTTGATTATGTGAAGATTTTCTGCCGCTCGGGCAAGGGCGGTGCGGGTTCGCTGCACTTCCGCCGCGAAAAATACATCCCGAAAGGCGGTCCCGACGGCGGCGACGGCGGTCGCGGCGGCAATGTGATTTTGCGCGGCAACGCCCAACTCTGGACCTTGCTCCACCTGCGCTACACCAAGCATGTGTTCGCCAACGACGGTGTGCCCGGAGGCCGAAACCAACTTACGGGCGCGGCTGGCGATGATGCCTACATCGATGTGCCGTTGGGCACGGTGGCCTATCGCGCCGAAGACCACACGATGCTTGGAGAAATCACAGAAGACGGACAACAGGTCGTGCTGCTCAAGGGCGGACGCGGTGGCAAGGGCAATGCCTTTTTCAAGACGGCCACCCTGCAAGCCCCAAAATTCGCCCAACCCGGCGAGCCAAACCAAGAGGAATGGATTACGCTGGAACTCAAACTGCTGGCCGATGTCGGATTGGTCGGTTTCCCCAATGCAGGAAAATCCACATTGCTATCGGTCGTCTCAGCAGCCAAGCCTGAGATTGCTGATTATCCCTTCACCACCTTGGTGCCCAATCTCGGCATTGTCAGTTATCGTGAGCATCGGAGTTTTGTCATGGCCGACATCCCTGGCATCATCGAAGGTGCGGCAGAAGGAAAAGGTTTGGGAATTAGGTTTTTACGCCATATTGAAAGAAACTCGACTTTGTTGTTCATGGTGCCCGCCAACACCGATGACGTGAAAAAGGAGTACGACATCCTCCTCAACGAACTGAAAAAATACAACCCAGAACTGATGGACAAAGACCGCATTTTGGCCATCACGAAGTGCGACCTTGTTGACGATGACACCATCAAGGAAATCAAGAAGCACTTGCCCAAGAAGGTGCCGCATGTTTTCATCAGTTCTGTTGCCAATCAAGGCATTAACGAACTGAAGGATTTGATTTGGCTGACGTTGAACAAAAGCGAGGAAGAAGACTGGTAAACGCATCAACCTATGTCCACCCTCTCCACCATCGACACCGACCTTTTCCTTTACCTCAACAGCCTTCATGTTGAGTGGATGGATAAGATTATGATCCTCATCACCAACATGGGGATTTGGTTTCCGCTATACCTATTATTAATATATTGGACGGCGAAACAGTTCGGCAAACGTTGCTGGTGGGTCTTTTTGGCCGTGGGCGTGGTGGTGCTTTGCTCCGACCAACTTTCTTCCCATGTCTTCAAACCCGTTTTTCAGCGTTTAAGGCCTTGCTACAACCCTGATTTACAGGATTTAATCCATCTCCCAAAAGGCTTGGCGGGCGGACGATTCGGCTTCACCTCGTCACATGCTGCCAACACCTTTGCTGTCGCGGCCTTTCTCACGCCTGTTTTGCGCAATTATCGCCCTTGGCTTGGGATTGTGCTGTATTTGTGGGCCTTCATTTCGAGTTACAGCCGCATTTATTTGGGTTTCCACTACCCGGGCGACATCCTCTGCGGTGCCATTTTAGGCATATTGGTTGGGTTGGTTCTTTGGAAAGTGTTCCAACAAATTATCATCGGAAAAGTCTGGAAATCAGAATAATTTGCCAGGTGTAGGCGTGGCTTCCTTATCATAAAACACCACTTTGATGACGGCTTTCGGCTCGATGCCACACAACGAGGCCAATTTGGCCTTGTTCAAGGCGAGTTCAAGATAGCCGTGCGTGCCGAAAATGGCCACCAAATCCACCACATCGACATCGAGATAACTGTCAGAAATCTCATCGACGGTGTAAAGGTCGCCTTTCACCATGATGGTAAAATCGCGGCCACGACGTTCATGCTCAAAGAGTTCGCGTGAAATGTTGGTTATCAGGTTGTCGTAGGAATCAATGTGCATCACCACGCCCTCGATGGTATTGTCGCGGGCCACAGCACAGAAAGCCCCACCCGGATTCAGTTTCAATCGAGGTTCGCCGATGCTCGAAAGCGGTTCGCCATTGGCAATCATCACAGCCACCTTTGCGAAACGGTCGCGTGTCGCAAATGTAAAGAAATCAGAGTCTTGGATTACATCAATGCAATAGGCTTCCTCAAATTTCCCGTCGAGGATATGACTGAAAATGCCGTTGTCGGTCGAGATGAAATATTGCCCCTCAGCCTTCACCACCACATGCGGACATTCCATCGACTCAATCGTGTCGACCGCGATGATGTGAATCGTCCCGAGAGGGAAACAACGGAAGCAATTCTTGAGCGTGAAACCCGCCTGCGCCACATTAAACGGCTCTATCTCGTGCGTCACATCAACAATGGTTGCGGTCGGTAGCATGGACAAAATAGTGCCCTTTACCGCCGCCGCGTAATAATCCTTTTTCCCCCAATCGCTTGTTAATGTGATAATTGCCATCGATTTCCTTCGCTTCGTCAATGATTTTGCAAAGGTATAGCATTTATGCCAAATCCAAGATAGGTTTTTGAAAAAAATCTTCGTTTTTTGCAATCTGTCATTGCAAGAAACGAAACAACTGAAAAATAGACTATCTTTGCGGCTAAATAAAACGACATACTTCGATAAACCCAGCAAACATGGCAGAGCAGATTCTTCAGATAGAAAACGTTGACCCTAAGGAACTTCACGGCCCAAACGACAAGTATTTGGAATTAGTGAAAAGCATGTTTCCCAAGTTGAAACTCATCGCGCGTGGCGACTTTTTGAAGGTGATAGGCGATGATGAGGAAATCGAGTATTTCACCAACCGCTACGAAACTTTGATGGTGCAATTGGAGCGTTTCGGGAAAATCACCGCACAAACCGTGGAAGACGTGATGATGGCAAGCACTGACACTGAGTTGCAACAGAAGATGTCGGAGAGTGATGTACTGGTTTTTGGGCGTAGCGGCGTGCCCATCAAGGCGATTACGGCCAACCAAAAAAGGATGGTGACGGCATCGGAACAGAAGGATTTGGTCTTCGCCATCGGCCCAGCCGGAACGGGAAAGACTTATACTGCCGTGGCTTTGGCCGTCAGGGCACTGAAAGCCAAGCAAGTAAGGAGAATCATCTTGACCCGTCCCGCCGTCGAAGCCGACGAGCATCTCGGTTTCCTCCCCGGCGACCTGAAAGACAAGCTCGACCCGTATCTGCAACCGCTTTATGATGCTTTGCGCGATATGATACCTTCCACGAAATTAGAGGGTTATCTCGAAGACCATACGATTGAAATCGCGCCTTTGGCCTTCATGCGTGGGCGCACCTTGGACCACGCTTTTGTCATTTTGGATGAAGCGCAAAACGCCACCCGCAGCCAATTGAAGATGTTCCTCACCCGCATGGGACGCTCGGCCAAGTTCATCGTCACTGGCGACATCACCCAAATCGACCTGCCGCCCAAAACGCCTTCGGGACTGCCGCAAGCAATGGAGGTTTTGAAGGATGTGCGCGGCATAGAGTTCATCTATTTGGACGACAAGGATGTGGTGCGGCACAAGTTGGTGACGGACATTATTAATGCTTATAAGAAACATCATGAAGAGGAAGAAATTTAAGGCTTATGGCCAATGGCCAATGACTATGGCAACTCACACCAAAGGGATGATGTTCGGCCATGAGGTGAAGTTGCCATAGGCCATAGTCATAAGCCATAGTCAAACAACAATTAAACAATCAACAATTCAACATAAAATGAACGCTTTAACAAAAACAGATTACCATTTCCCTGGCCAAACCAAGGTCTATCACGGCAAGGTCCGCGATTGTTATTTCATCAACGACGAGTATATGGTGATGGTCGCCACCGACCGCATCTCGGCTTTCGACGTCATCCTGCCCAAGGGTATTCCCTATAAGGGACAGGTACTCAACCAGATAGCCGCCATGTTCTTAGATGCCACCGCCGACATCGTCCCCAACTGGAAACTTGCCACCCCTGACCCGATGGTCACTGTGGGGCGTTTGTGCAAACCTTTCCCCATTGAGATGATTATCCGTGGCTACCTCACGGGCAGTTCGTGGCGCACCTACAAGAGCGGTCAGCACACCATCTGCGGCGTACAGATTCCTGACGGGATGAAGGAGCACCAACGTTTTGCCGAGCCTATCATCACCCCGACCACCAAGGCCGAGGAAGGCCACGACGAGGACATCTCACGCGAGGAAATCATCGCCAAAGGCCTTATTAGTGAGAAGGATTACACTCAAATTGAGGACATTACGCGGAAACTCTTCCTGCGCGGCACCGAAATCGCGGCCAAGCAGGGCTTGATTCTCGTCGATACGAAATACGAGTTCGGCAAGATTGGCGACCAAATCGTGCTGATGGACGAAATCCACACGCCCGACTCGTCGCGCTACTTCATCGCCGACCAATACGAGGAACGCTTTGCCAAAGGCGGACCGCAGGTGCAACTCTCGAAGGAATTTGTCCGCGAATGGCTGATGGCCAACGGCTTCCAAGGCAAGGAAGGCCAACAAGTGCCCGAAATGACGCCCGAATACGTCAACAGCGTTTCAGAACGCTACATCGAGCTTTACGAGAAGGTGACGGGGCACAAATTTGAAAAGGCACCTGATTCGGAAGACCTTTTGAAGCGCATTGAAAACAATGTGCTGAATTACTTGAAGTTATGAAAAATATGCAATTTTTTTGCATATTTTTCGGCACTTTTTTAGGGTAAAGATGCATATTTTTCACGAAACAAACATTGCCATAAACAGTGGCAATGTTGTTTTTTTGCCTTCAAAGAATGTATCAGACAGAAAAAAAGACCCATAAAAAAACATTGATTTTGGTGAATAAAATCACCAAAAATTATAATATTTGGTGAATTGAATCACCAAATTTAGTATTTTTGCACGGTAAAAAAGCAAATTATGATAGAACGAAAACTTCACAAAGTCATCAAAAACCGCTTTTTCAATGGAAAAGCCATCGTGCTTATAGGGGCACGACAGGTGGGGAAAACCACATTGCTGCACGAACTGACGAATAGAACAAATGACGTTTTATGGCTCAATGGCGATGAACTCGCCACAAGGACTTTATTGCAGGAAGTGTCGGTGGAAAAATTTCGCAGTTTGATAGGGTCAAAAACAATCATAATCGTGGATGAAGCACAACGAATAGAGAATATCGGCCTGAAAATGAAGTTGATAACCGATAATCTGCCGAATGTGCAACTCATCCTTACCGGAAGTTCATCTTTCGAACTTGCCAATCGTGTCAATGAGCCTTTGACGGGACGAAAATGGGAATACACCTTGTTTCCGCTCTCTTTCGCCGAAATGGCCGAGCACACAAATGCTTTCGAGGAAATCAAACACTTGCCGCTTCGTTTGGTCTATGGCTACTACCCTGATGTCGTCACGCACCTTGGCGACGAAAAAGAAGTCCTTAAACAAATCACTGACAGTTACTTGTACAAAGACATCCTCGAATGGGAGCGCGTCAAAAAGTCTGACAAATTGGTCAAGTTATTACAATCGTTGGCTTTTCAGGTGGGAAGCGAGGTGTCACTGAACGAATTGGGGCAACAAGTTGACTTGGACAAAAACACCGTGGAGAAATACATCGTCCTGTTGGAACAAGCCCAAGTCGTTTTCAGGCTTGGTTCATTGAGCCGCAATCTCCGCAATGAGTTAAAGACCGCGCGTAAAATCTATTTCTACGACAACGGTGTCCGCAACGCCCTCATTAACAATTTCAACGACCTTGCGCTTCGCGACGACACAGGGGCATTGTGGGAAAACTGGATGATCAGCGAATTGGTCAAGAAAAGGGCATACGATCGTCAATTTGTCAACCGTTATTTTTGGCGAACAACACAGCAACAGGAAATCGACTACATTGAGGAAGCCGATGGACGTTTCACCGCATACGAATTCAAATGGAATCCGAAGAAGAAGGCCAAAACAAGCCAAACTTTCCTGAAAGCCTATCCCAACACGGAAATCATGACCGTCAACCCGGATAATTTCTATACGCTGCTCTTATAATATTTCGTCTGTACTGGAAAGGAGATATGCAAAATGATGTGTATTTTTCACGAAAATGCGGTTATTCCACCACAATTTTCCGCGTTTCACCGCCCAATGTCACAAAATACAACCCTTGAGGCAATTCCAATTTTTCTTTGTTCTTGATTTCCTTGGTCATAATGGTTTGGCCGAGGGCATTGGTGACGGTCATAGTGCCCGTGCCTTCAATGATTACATATCCTTTGGCAGGGTTGGGATAGATTTTGAAGAGGCTTCTATGGTTTTCGCAAAGTTGGTCGTATGGCCTCGTGCAAAACACCGCTTCGGGACTTGTGGGAGAGGCGTAATACGACCTTGTCTCTTTTTTGCGTTGCGTGAAGGTGTAAGATGTATTCGGCGTGAGGCCTTCAAAAATCGTGGAATCTTGCCATTCGCCGCCGTTGATATTGTATTCGCAACCTTCTTCAATAACAAGAGTGATGCTTGTTTCGGTGTTGCTCTCCATTTGCGGGGCTTCGGGCATTGCCTGTTCTGCCTTTCGGACCGGGCCGACAAGAGGTGAAATTACTGTTCCCACACAATTCTCGGCAGTGACTTGCACGCAAATGTTCTCGTCAATGTCGTCCTCGGTCAAAGTATAAGTCTGGAAAACAGCACCTTCAATGGCTGTTGTGTCGCGTTTCCATTGGTAAGCCAATTCGCCCAAATCGGGGATGGATGGGATTGAACCCAAATCCGTTACGGCAGTCAGAGTTTGCCCGAAAACAGGTTCGCCGTCAATCTTGACCTCACCAGTCAAAGTGGGCGTGGTTACGCCGTTTAATAAGTTTTCTATTGCCCTGTATGCGTTTAGTCTTCTTCCCTCCGCTACCAAACCGTCGAGAGAAGGCAGATGGTCGGCACCATCAAAAAGGGATTGTCTCACTGAAAGACAGAAGCTTGCGGGGTCGTTTTTGCAGGCCTGCATCATTTCCTCGGGCAGGGCTGCATACATCAGTGCAATGGTTCCAGAGACTTGCGGAGTGGCCATAGAGGTTCCGGTGGAGTTGCCGTAGTTGCTGTTTGGCGTTGTGGAATAGATGCTTGTGCCGGGTGCGCCAAGGTCGATGTTTTCGATGCCATAGCCCGCGCTGCCATATTTCACATCTTGCGAGGTGGTGTTGGTGATGCCTATCAGATAGTTGCCCGGACAGGCAGACGGCACATCGCCGACCACATCGACATTCACATTTAGGTTTGGGCCAGCACCGCAACTCAATATGCCGACATTGCCCATCTCGTCGTACATCGAGCACCAGATGGGATAATCATCGGGATTGCCGTAATCGACACCAAAGGATGAATTGGTGGCCACGATGAAAGCGCCTTCCTCGCCGTTGGTTTCATTGTAGCGGGCACGCATTTCCAAAGCGTATGAATAGGCCTCCACCACGATGGATTCGTTGCTCGAACTTCCGCAAATGGACATGACCTTCACGTCCCAGTTCACGCCGCAAACGCCTTTTCCGTTGTCGCCAACCGCTCCGATGATGCCCGAAACATGGGTGCCGTGGTGGTTGGCACCGACATTTCCATTGTGATTGTAGGCATTCCAACCACGATAGTCATCCACATAACCGTTGCCGTCGTCATCGATGCCATTGTTAGGGATTTCGCGGGTGTTTATCCAGCAATTCAGGTCTTCGTGGGTCCAATCGGCACCGCCGTCGATGACGGCCACCACGATGGTGTCGCCTGTCGCCGTGACACCGCCCGTGGTGAACTCTTCCCAAGCCTGCGGCAGGCTCATAATGGCCGGTGCCCATTGTTGGCCGAAATAGGGGTCGTCGGGAATCGCCTCGCGTAGCGTGATGTTCGTATGGTTGTTTTGGATGACGCGGACATCAGGATGCTTCCAAAGTCGCTCCATCTTCACTTCTCGTGATTCAGCCTTGTCAGTGATTTCGAAAAGCCAGATATTCAGCCTTTTGGATAACATTCTTTTGGGCAAAATCCCCATATTTGAGTTGGCGGAAAAAGTAGCGGCATCCACGCCTTGCTCCAACCAAATGATGAATTCGTTTTCCACGAAAGTCTCGTTTTCGGTCTTGGTGATTTGCTCTTTCCCGAAAGAAAACAAAGGCAGCAACGCCATTGCCAAAACGATTGTTGATTTGATGATTGATGGTTTCATTTGTTTATGTTTATTTGTTAGTTTGTTGGACAAAATTAGCGAAAAAAACGGAATAACAGACTTTTGTCATCAATTCTTTCCTCATTTTCTTTATGGTCGTCTTTATCCTGTCGCCTACAGTTATAGTTGTTAATTGATTAGACCACAAAAATACTTTCTCCAAGTGTTTCAAGGCACTTTTTCAAGTAACCAATTCAGTTACAGTAACCTCATTGGTTACACTTTCCCTTGAAATTCATCCGAAAGATCGCGGAAGAAGTCATAATTCAAAGCAGTGGAAATTCGCTCAAGCAGGGCAATATCCATATTCTCCTTACGGAAAATCCTATGGATATGCGGGCGAGCACAACAAATGTCCTCAGCCAACTTTGTGGCCGTAACGCCCTGCTGCCGCATTACCTCTTTGATATGTTGCCCGATGTGCATAAAAAAGCGTGGAATTTGTTCAACTTGCCGAGCATCGGGTTTCCACGCCCACCATATCAACAAGTTATTCCACGCCAAAAAAATGGCGTCTCATAACGGTTTCTTGATATGGTGTCCCCAAAGAGACATTGTGGAAATTGATGCTCAAGAATACGTCTTTGAAATGCTATTCTAAATGATTATGTGTATGTTTTAGTTGTTCTTTTTGTTATGTTGATGGTTTTTATATTATTGATTATTAATTGTTTAATGCTTTCAATTTGCTTCGGGCCATTCATCGTCACAGCACAATTCCAAATCCCCAAAATAAAGTGCATTTAACGGAAAACTTAAATCGGCATGTTTGCCCCAAATGAGATTGCCATTGCGTAGCCAAAATTTCTTGAACTCCGAGATTTTCTTATACTTGTTATATTGAGGATGAGGATGTTTTTCGAAAAAACCACTGAAATCAATAGTTTGGGTGCTGCCGTCACTGAACAACAACGACAGCATCAAGCCATCCACATACTGCACATTATCAATACTAATCTGCTTCATTTCAACTTCGTTTTAATGTCAGTACATCTTACCCGTTTCTTATAGACGAAGAATGAAACCCATTTCTCCACAATCTCCTTCCAATACTTTTCAATAAACTCAATAGCTGTCCTCTCATCTTTACCCACCAATGGTTTCCCCTTATCTCTTTTCTTGATTTCAATCAACTCGCCATCCACAATTATCAAGTCAAAAATGGTCATTCGGTCTTGATGCTCAACATGGACATGAATCGGCTCGTGCTCTTGGGAAAAGAACGAGAATATGAATCCAAAATAAGTATAAATATCAGGCATGACTATTATATTTGTGATTTTTCCATCCGCAAAAATAGCAAAAATCCCGAAAACCAGTAGTTTTCACTCCAACTTTTCACGAAATCGCCACCTCAACCCATCGCCCGTTCTTGAAATTCACCACACTGCAGTAGCCCGCTTTCTTCAAGGCTTCCTCGGCGGCGGAAAACTCCAATGTGATTTCGCTGAAATGGTGCGCGTCGGCGGAGATGATGGCGGGAATGTGCATCTTGCAGGCCTCCTCCATCAGCCAAGGCGAAGGATAGAAGCCGTTGTAGCGTTTCTTGTAGATGCCGCGCGTGTTGATTTCCATTATCAAGCCTTTCTCGCGGATGAGGTCGAGGGTTTCTAAAGCTAACTTGCGGTACCAAGGCTCGTTTTCGTGGAAATAGCGGTCGCGGTTGTGCATCTTGATTTTGTCGAAGTGGGCGATGATGTCAAACGGCTCGTTTTCAATCATTTCGTTCGATTGTTCGTAGAATCGGCGCACGGCACGGCGGATGTCGCCATCGAAGAACTTTTGCAGGCCTTCGTCATAGACTTCCCATTTTGGACCGTCGATGAACCAGATTTCATCGGGATTTATTGTTTGGGTCGGCGTTTCGACAGGCTCAACGACCTTGGTTTCTTCAGGTCCCTGAGCTTGTCGAAGGGCCGGTTCAATAACAAGATGCACGCCACCAATCAGATAATCAAGATGATACTTTTCTTTGGTCACGGCAAAAGGCTCGGAAACGCCCGTGAGATAATCGGCCTCCAAACCGCAATACAGGTCGATTTTATCCTTGAATTCCGCTTTCAGTTGGGCGATTTCGGCCACATAACACGGCATATCGGCCTCCTTGACGGAAAAATCGTTGTCGAAGGGCAAAGGGCTATGCTCGGAAAAGCCCAATGTCGTCAAGCCCTGACGGACAGCCTCTTCCACGATTTCGCGAGGCTGCGACTTGCCGTCGGAATAAATGCTATGGGTATGTAGATTGAAGTTTTGCATGATAAGTTATTCCTTCACAAACTTTTGGAAAGACATGTTCCCGTCAGATAGGGTGATTTTCAACAGGTAACATCCTTGGGATAAGCCACTTACGCAGATAGGGTTGGCATTTTTTGATGTCAGCACCAACTTGCCGTCCAAGGTTAAGATTTCCACTTGCTTCGGATTTTCAATATCAAGATGAAGCATTTCGCTAACGGGATTGGGCCAAATGCATACAAGGTTTCCGCTGTTTTCTTCAACACCCGTAGTTTCCGAATAGTGGAAGGTTACCGTATAACTATACTCATAATCATCAAGCTTTTGATAGTTCAGAATCTTGTATTTGGGTTCAAAACGGGAGTTATCCCAGTAGGTCGAAAATCCAGCGATGCCATTAATGGGATTGGAGAGGTCGTAAGCATATTGGAAAGATGAAAAGAAGAGCCAATTCTCGTCGTATTTGTTGTACTCAAAATAGGTAAGATTGGCGCAATTGCCTTCCGCATCGAACTCCCATTCCGTTTTTTTGGTAAAAACCAGTTCCTGTTCTTCTAAACTCATCTTGGTTTCCGAAGTTTTTCGCCCCGATTCCTCGTAGGTGTATAAGACTTTGTCCGTCACCTCAGAACCATTTTTAGTGATTTTTTCAACACAAAGCCCTTGCTCGTTATAATAATAATTCGTCACATTGTTCCAATTGGAAGTGCTAGAATAACGTTTGATGGTGACCAACAACCCATCAGCATAAAAATACTCATGCCTGTAGCTTTCTGTCCATTCGTTGTTATCTTCTAGCCAATATCCTTTGTGTATCAACAAGTTACCATTAGTATCGTATTCATAAGTGTACTTATAAATTTCCACATATTCATCGTAGTATTTCATGGTGCGAATCTTTTGGGCTACCAAACCTTGCTCGTTGTAAGAGTTTTCGTATAGGTTGTAAAAACCTGTCATTTCCGTATATTCGTCTCTGATGACGCGGTTCAGTTCATCGTAGGTGTATTCCTTGGTGGAGAACACTATTTCTTGTCCGTTAACGCCATATTCAACAAGCTGGATTTTAGTACAATTGTACCTGTCATCATATTGCAGACGCTCAACGCCACTGCCATAATACACGCTGTCCAACTTTTGATTGTAGTTGTTGACATTTTGCGCCTTTGCTGGGATTGCGCAACAGATTGATAACAAGAATAATAGCAATTTTTTCATAATGTTAGATTTATACAGTTATTGAATCCAAATACAATGTATCAGGGCAAAGGTCGGCACCATTAGGCCATTGGATGCTGCCCAAGAAGACATTTACTTTCCGAAAAAACGACTCATCGGAAAGTGGGGCGAAAACACCTTTCCCAATATAAGGAGAAACATCAAAGCGTTTTTTTTCGCCGTTGACAAACTCCAACAGCAAAACGTAATTGCCTTCCGCCTTCACCGATTTTACACGAGGGTTCATTTCTGCTTATTTTAAAGGTTCTATTTGGAAGACATTGGTGCCGTTGGAAGCCAAGTCCCAATCCGCCATGAGTTCATCCTTATGAATTTCCATCCATGCCTGAACGAGTTTGTTTTTCCCGGAAGGAAGTTCGCCTTCAATTATCTCACCATCAGGAATCCTTATCACCGCCTCCTTGTCCTGGCACTTGACATGGACATGAGGAAAATGATGCTGACGGTTGTCGTAATAATACATGGAAATAATGATTCCATAAAACATTGTCAGTACAGCCATAATAATGGAATATTTTCCGCAAAAATACCAAAAATCCCGAAACGAGCGGATTTCTCGATAATTTTTCATTTAGGATTAATCCATATCGACGCTAACTATCAACTAATCAACTAATCAACTAAACAACTATCAACTACTTTATAAACTTTATCTCCCCGCCTTACCAACGACTTCACGGGAATCGAACACAGCTCGCCTTTGACGGTTTGCTGCACATTGCCTAAATCCACGCGGATTTCGCTCAAAGTGTCTTCATAAACACCGGTGGTCGGACCGATAATCATGATTTGTTCGCCGAGTTTGAGGTCGTGGCTGTCCATTCGGATTTCGGCCACGCCCAATTTGCTGTAGTAGTTGGTAATCAGGCCGATATATTCCTTGGTTTGGGTGGCTTGAGAGCCGTATTGCTTCGACCACTCGAAGGTGCGCCGACCCAAATAATAGCCGTCCCAGAAACCACGGTTATAGACGCTTTTCAGTCGCTTCATCCAAGCGTCGATTTTCTCTTGCGTGAACGTGCCTTCGCGGATGGCCTTCACCGCCTCGCTATAGACCGAAACCGTCATCTTGGTGTATTCCGCCGAGCGGCCTCGGCCTTCGATTTTCAAGACTTCGACCCCAGCGTCCAAAACCCTGTCAAGGAAGGGTAGGGTGCAGAGGTCTTTGGGTGACATAATGTATTCATTGTCAAGGGCTAATTCGTAGCCTTCTTCGCGCTCGCGCACATCGTAGCCACGTCTGCACAATTGCAAGCAAGCGCCACGGTTGGAGGAAGAATTGAACAGGTCTTGGCTGAGGTTGCACTTGCCCGAAATGGCCATGCACAAAGCTCCGTGGCAAAACACCTCGATGCGCACCAAGTCGCCGTGCGGGCCGCGAATCTGCTGTTTCTCAATTTGTTCGGTGATATAACGAACTTGGTCGATGTTCAACTCGCGGGCGGTCACCATCACATCCGCGAACTGCGAATAGTAGCACACGGCTTCCAAATTGGTGATGTTGCATTGCGTCGACATGTGTACCTCCACGCCGATTTTCCGGGCATATTGGATGACGCTTTGGTCGGAGGCGATGATGGCCGAAATGCCGTTGGCCTTAATCGCGTCAAGCAATTGGTGCATCTCCTCCATTTCCTCGTCGTAAATCACCGTATTCACTGTGACATAACTCTTTACGCCGTTCTCGTTGCAGGTTTCGGCGAGTTGGCGCAGGTCGTCCAAGGTGAAATTCTTCGCCGAGCGCGAGCGCATGTTGAGTTTGCCGATGCCGAAATAAACGCTTCCTGCACCGGCTTGTATGGCGGCTGCCAAGGCTTCATACGAGCCAACGGGAGCCATGATTTCGATGTTTTGTTTCATCTTATACTCTTTAGGACGACCCTTCGACAAGCTCAGGGACCTGCAAAACCGAGGTCGTTGAGCCTGTCGAAACGCCGCATTTATGAAAAAACCAGCCTGAAAATCAGACTGGTGTGACAAAGTCGGGATGACAAGATTCGAACTTGCGGCCTCTTCGTCCCGAACGAAGCGCGCGGGATGACAAGATTCGAACTTGCGGCCTCTTCGTCCCGAACGAAGCGCGCTACCGGGCTGCGCTACATCCCGAACCGTTTTGCGCTGCAAAATTACACATTTTTTCAATATGGTGTGCAAAATGTTTGTCAGTTTTTTCGCTTTTGCCATCAAGCAACTATGCCTGAATGTTCCAAAAGGATTTTCAAACCAATGAGAATCAATATGATACCTCCAAAAACCTCGGCGTTTTTCTTGAATTTCGAGCCAAAAACATTTCCGATTCTCACGCCCAAAACGGAGAAAACGAAGGTGGTCAGGCCGATAACCATAACCGATGACCAGATTTCGACCTCAATGCAAGCAAAAGTAATACCTACAGCCAAGGCATCAATACTGGTGGCCACGGCCAAAAGCAGCATTGTCCTGACACCCAATGAATTATCAGTCGGAGCATCCTCCTCTTTCGAGTATGCCTCACGAATCATGTTGGCACCGATGAGGGCAAGCAACCCGAAAGCAATCCATTGGCCGAAAGCATCTATCAATCCCTGAAACTGCTCACCCAAAAAATAACCGACGACGGGCATCAAGGCCTGAAAGAAGCCAAACCAAAGGCCACAAGTCAGGGCTATGCGCAAGGAGAATTTTCTGGTAGTCAAGCCTTTGCAGACCGACACCGAAAAAGCGTCCATGGAAAGCCCCACGGCAATCAGCAACAATTCGAGGAAACTCATTTCGCTTGTTTTAACACCGTTAAATCTTCGATTTGGGGCGCAAAAATAGATTATTTTTGGCTACAATCGATAAAAACCATACTTTTGCAACCAATAAACCGATTTCAATATGAAAAAGACCTTGTTATTAATGCTCGCCCTGCTGTTGGCTGCGGGCGGTTTTGCCCAAGACAAGCCAAAGAAAGCCAAGAAAGAAAAGACCTACAACGAAAAAGGCGAAATCATCAAGACGGGTTGGAACATTGGCCCGCTGCCCGTGGTGGGCTTCGACAGCGACTTGGGCTTCCAATACGGTGCCTGCGTCGACTTCTTCAACTTCGGCGATGGCACACGCTATCCGCGATACAACTACAAGTTCAATGTGGAGGTTTCGCGCTACACGAAAGGCTCGGGCGTGTTCCGTTTCTACGCCGACATGCCTTATCTGATCAAGGACACCAAACTCTTTTTCGACCTAACCTACAACTACTCCAAGAAGTTTGAGTTCTTCGGCTTCAACGGCTTTGAGGCCAGCGTTTTCGACCCGTATGCCGAATTGGTCGAGACCAAGAGCGGCTACCATTTCATCAAGCGCAACACGCTCCGTTTTGTCGGCTCCATGCAACGCCCATTGTTCTTTGTTCCCAATCTGAACTGGGTGGCTGGTTTGGCTTACTACAATGTTGCGACTGACAGAATCAACCTCGAAGGCTATGAGGGCCAAGTGACGCTCTACGAGAACTATGTGAGCGCAGGCATCATCAAGGAAAACGAGAAAAACGGCGGCAACATCGCCCAACTGCGCCTCGGCCTCAACTACGACAGCCGCGACCACAACAGCGACCCATCGAAGGGCATTTATGCCGAATACACCCTCACCGGCTCTTCCGATTTTATCGATGGGAATGGCTATAACAGCTTGATACAGACCTTTATGTGGCGGCATTATGTTCCACTCTATAAGGACAAGCTGACTTTTGCCTATCGTTTGGGTGTGCAGCACAAGATTGCAGGCAACGTGCCTTGGTACATGATCAACAACATCAATACACCCTTCTTCCAGAAGATGTACACGGAAGGTTTGGGCGGCGTGGTCACCATGCGCGGCGTGAACCGCAACGGCGTTCTCGGCGATGGCTTCGTGTTGGGCAATGCCGAACTGCGCTGGCATTTCCTTGATTTCAAGTTCATCAACCAAAACTGGCAACTGGCTTTGTCGCCCTTTTTCGATGCGGGCATGATTATCCAGCCTTTCCGCGAAAAGGAACTGAAAGAGGCTGACATTGAAAATGTTGAATTGTACAGTGGCGACAAGGAAGGCATCCATACCAGCGCGGGTCTTGGCTTCAAAATCATCATGAACCGCAACATGATTCTCGGCGTGGATGCAGGTCGCGCCCTTGACCCGCGCGACGGCGAAAAGGTCAAGATTTTCGTTGGGTTCAATTATATTTTCTGAGGTGACTCCCCTCTGATTCTGTTGCATGAAAGCCGCATGGCAGATAGTATTGTTTTTCGCCTTGTTGTTTTGTCTCGCCTGTGGCAAAACAACAAGACGACATTCAATCGAAGCCGTGCAAAATGCTCAAATCGAGTATGATAGCGGTTTCATTTGCCTTCAAAATGACGATTTGATAGAAGCGCTTCCGCATTTCTTTGCCGTGGCCAACCGTTTGGAACGACTGCCCGAGGACATGACGGAGGACGAGATGCTACTCACCTCGAAGGCGTATTTCCAGATGGCGAATGTTTTCAAGCCAAAGATGGAAACTAACGCTGAAATTGACGCACTGCGACAGGCTTTGCGTTATCAGACCGCCATCCCCGACACCGCTTGGATCATCAAATCAAGCCTGCAATTGGCAGATGCCTTGGAAGTCATCCAAGAAAGCGATTCCGCCTCGTTTTATCTCAACCGTGTGATGCCGTTGATAGACACCGTTTCAGGCGATGCGGAGGATTATATCAGCGCCCGATTTCTGTTGTCGTGTCTGTATTACGACAAGGGAGAAATCGACTCTTGTGTGATGGTGCAAAAACAAATTATCGACTTCAAGGCACGGCGCGGTATGGACACCAAAAACGATTCGATAGGCATTGGAATCAACCTGTTTTTCGCCAATTTCCATGCAGCGGCGAAGCCGTATCTACTGAAGGTGATGGTGGCCGATTTCGATGATGTGAAACGCGGAGCCGTCATGTCGCTCTTGGGGCAGATTTATGAAGAGGAAAACCAACCCGACAGTGCGGCAATGTTTCATGTTTTCAGCCCTACCTATGTGCAAGCCGAATCGGAGCGGGTGAGTGACGGGATGTTGGCCGTAAAGCAATACGAGCAGTTCAAGGCGGAACGCGATGCGCAATTGCAGGCTTTGCGGGAGGAAAAGGCCTTGCGGAAACGAATGGCCGCCTTGCTTTGGAGCGGCTTGGCTTTGGTGATGTTGGCCATCGTTGTTGCAGCAATCGTCAAGCAGAGGAGAAGGCGCAATGCTTCTTTCGCGGCGGGTTGGGCGCAGTTTGAGCAGTCGGACATTTTCGTGCGCATCCGTCAACGGTTGGCTACCGATGCCCCCAAAATTTCCTCGAAAAATGTGGAGGATTTTTCCCATTTGGCCTTGAGCCAAGCCGACTTTGCGGCCTTGAAAGACGCTGTGGACGCTGCGTTTGGCGGTTTCGCCACCCGTTTGGCGACACGCTTCCCCGACCTCAGCCCCGCCGACCTCAACGCCTGCTGCCTTGCCCTGACGGGCTTAAGCCATGCCGAGATGGCCGTGCTGCAAGGCGTGAAATACAACTCGTTCACCAACCGCATCACGAAAATCAAGAAAACCCTCGGTACCGAAGAGAGCCTTTCGGCTTGCCTGAAAAACATGCTGAAAGAGGGCTAATGGGTTGCGAAAAGTGGTTTTTTTTTCGAGATTTCGCAAGGGTTGAAGAATTAAAAGCACACCAAGCGGGCATCGTCCAAAACGAGGTGGAAATGGATCAATTGTTTGAATGATTGCCGAGGGATTCCCCTTTCTCTTTTTTGTCAAAAACGTCCAATTTTCGGGAAAAAGTGTCTTTTGTGCGGCAAAAACGCGCAAAATGTGTGTGAAATGTGTGTGTGATTTTTGCAAATGGCGTTGTTTTTTGCTATAATTTTGGACGCAAATACCAATTCTTAACACTATGGAAAAAGCAAGACTTAGAATTTACACCCTGCTTGCGCTCCTATTATTGGATGCGGCGTCTGCGTTTGCCCAAGTCACTACTGGGCGCGATTTTTGGGTGACACTGTTGCCCAATAGCAGAGAAGGCGAAATCCCAGAGCCTGCCCTGTGGATTAGTGCCAACGAGTCAACTACGGGAAGCGTGACAAACCCCAACACGGGTTGGCAGGAAGACTTTTCGGTGGAGGCTGGATGTAGCGTCTACATTCCCATTCCATTAGAACAGGCTTTTGAGATGCACCTTTCGGATACGGTGCTTGACATCGGCCTGCATGTGACGGCCAAACAGCCTGTTTCCGTAGTCGTGGCCAATTACGAAAGAGCCTGTTTCGATACATCCAAAGCCTTGCCAACCAACACATTGGGAAGCGAATACTTAGTGCAGACCTACGAGAATTTTGGAACGTATGATTTTGTGCGCTCGGTTTTGTCCGTCGTTGCCACAGAGGACAACACTACCGTGAATTTTCAGTTGAGTTGCGAAACGATGAACGGCCATCAGGCCAACCAACCTCTTTCGGTGACCTTAAATGCAGGGCAGGTCTATCAGTTGCAATCGGAGCATTTGTGCAATTTTTCAGGAACGCGCGTGACCTCCCGCGACGGGAACCCCATCGCCGTGTTTGCAGGCAACCGAGGCTTGGGTGTACCTTATTTCAACACACCCTACATCGACCATGCTGAAGAAGTGATGCTGCCTGCGTCCACTTTGGGCCGCCATTTTGTGGTGACGCAATCCTTTCTCCGCCCTGTTGATTATGTGCGCGTTACAGCCATGAAAGACCATTGCGAGGTGCGCAGGGACGGCACTTTGGTGCGTACCCTCAACGCAGGGCAGTCCT
>CACXUM010000008.1 GCA_902770835.1 uncultured Bacteroidia bacterium | reverse complement strand
TCTGTATCCACTCCGTAAAATCAGTGCAATCTGTAGTTGAATCTTGAATCTTAAATCTTTAAATCAAATAAAATGACAAAATGTAAAACCTTGAAAGCCATCGTGCTTTCGCTCGGGCTGGCGGCCTTGATGGCGCCGGCCACAATGGACGCCCAGGTCATCAACCGTGGGCTCTTGCAGAACCCCTACAAGGAGGAAAGCAACAAAAACCACAGTATGATGAGGCGGGACAGCGAACCCAGCTCAACTTACGACATCTCCAACTACGGCCTCGGCCAGGAGGCTCCGCTCGGCAGCGGCCTCGCCCTGCTGATAGGCGCCGGCCTCGGCTATGCAGCCCTAAAGAGGAAGGAGGACGAGCAATGAAAAGACTTGGAATGATTGTGATGGCCGGCCTTTTGCTGCTGGGCCTCGCGCAGTGCAAGAAGGAACAGACGCCCGCCAGCACAGGAACCGAAGGCGTGCGCATCACCTTGAATGTTGGCCCTTCGGCAGGCTCAGGGACCAGCGGCTCGCGAGTTGTTGTTGACCCGACGGGAAACGGTGGTGAATTCAACTATGCCACAGTGAATTACGAGAACGGCGACATCATCTATGTGGGCTACAATGGCGCCTGTGTCGGCTCGTTGACCTGTCAGGATAACACGTTCAGCGGCGAGGTGAACATCACGGAAACCGTTGCCGGCGAACACCTGCATTTCTACTTGCTTGGCGGCAAAGGTTTCACACCTCAGTTTGACGGTAACACGGCCACGGTGAACATTAGCGAGCAAGCCACGAATTACCCCGTGATTTCGTATGCGCCCTCAAAGGAGGCCTACAATGGCGCAGGCTCGTACACGGCCAAGCTGATGAACAAGTGCTCCATCGTGAAGTTCATCGTGACCACGCCTTCCACGGCTGCCATCTGCATCACGGGGATGAACAATAAGGTGACGGTGAACTTTGCCGATCCGACCGCCGAAGACAACGGCTTCAGCTACGACATGGACGGCGACGGCCTGATTACGATGCCCGCCAAGGACGAAAACAACGTCACTTGGGCCATCGTGCTGCCGCAAAACGCTTTGGAGGCTGGTGCTGAAGGCTCGGCCTACACCGAAGGCTATACCGGCACCCGCCCTGCGATGGAAGCGATTGAGATGAACAAGTTCCTTGCTGATGGCATTGCCCTGACGGTGAACACGCCTGCCGCCCCCGCTGTCCGATTGCTGAGTGAGGCCACCGCAGCCGACTGTGGCATGGTGGTGTGTGCTAATGGCCATCTGCACCCAGCCAAGACCGCCGTTCCCTCGGGCTGCACCGCCGTCGGCATCCTCGGCAAGGTGACGGATACGGGCCACGGCCTGATTCTCGCCCTGTGGGACGCAAAATCTCAGTACTGGAACACCATCAATGGCTGGAACTCCGTGACCACTTACGCCGGCACCACGCTGAAAGTGCTGCCCGATGACGCACGCGGCGAACGCCTGACGAGCTACACCACGTTAGGCGAGACCGCCGTGTCAGACTGGGCCGTGGCGCAGAAGAGCGACTATGAGGCGATATTCACAAACCTCGGCTCGAAGACTGGTGACTACGACGGCATGACTTACGACGGCAATGTGGATGAATACATCACCACAGGCGTAAGCGGTAGGGGATTCACTGACCTCAATCTCACTTATTGGTCTGCTACGGCTGATCCGGAGTACGACGACGACGCTGCATGGTTGATCACGAGCTATTATTGGGATCATTACGTAAAGACGTGGAATGGTAATGTCAGGCCAGTGCTTGGCTTCTGACCTATTTATCCATTTGCGCTATTCTTGCTAATTTGCCATTTGCAAGGCGGGAGAAAGGGGAATTTGCAATTCCCGCGTGAAAAATCGTAGAGACGTGCCGTGGCGCGTCTCTACGTGTTTTATTGGGCGGCTGCCACGGTGCGGCAGTCCTACACAATGTTCAAAAATCCATGTTCGACTGCGCCACGATCTGTTTCGTGTCGGGATTGAAAGCCGTCAGGTTGCCCATACCGGGCTTGTCGGTCACGTAAACGCCGTTGTCCAAGGCGATGAAGTCGTAGTTTTGGTTGTTCTCGATGACCAAATACATGAAACTGTAGTCGATGGGAATGTGCCCGTGGATGATTTTCTTGCCGTGCGACTTGCTGAAATCCACCTTGAATTTGCGCGTCCACATCATGCTCTTGGTGTCCTCAAACGGGTTGTCGATGCTGAAATTCATGCCTGCGTGAACGAGAATGTATTCCTCCAACTCAATGAAAAGCAGGCAGTTGTTCATCCAGTCGATGTATTGTTTGGGAATCTCGCGCGGATGCTTCACGCCGAAACTTTCCAATGTTTTCTTGGCGCCCACGGCTTCCCAATCCTTTTGCTCGGGGTGCTTGCCGCCAAAAAGTTTCTTCTTTTGGTCGGCCTCGAAAGCCTTCACGCACATGTCCTCGTGGTTGCCCTTGATGAAATGCACATTGTATTCTTCATTTTGCAGGTGCATAAGGTAGTCGATGACACCCTTTCCGTCGGGGCCACGGTCGATGTAGTCGCCCAAAAAATAAAGTTGGTCGTGCTTCGTGACCTTGAGGGTGTTTTCGAGCAATAGTTTCAGTGTTCGGGGACAGCCGTGAATGTCGGGGATAATCCAGCGTTGTGACATTAGAATAAGTTGTTGAGGTTCAGAGATTTGTATTGTTTTCTAAGTTTTGTCTTAAAAGTCCAGCGCACATCTGAAATCCAACGGCGGCAAAGCTCGTTGTAGTCCACGAAAATCCGATAAGACCAGAACAGCAGCATCATGCCGCCCAAGGCCCAAAGCCAAGGAAGTTTGCAAAATAGGATGATGGTGCCTACAATGAAAATGAGGGGGAACAGCACAAACTCAACCCCAAAACTGACGGTGTTGCCGAAGGCTTTGTCAACGAGTTTTCCTCTGATAATCAATGTGGTGAGCCAAACGGGCAGGTTGACGATGGCTGAGGCCAAGTAATATGGCAATCCGACTAACAGAACGGCCAATTTCCACAGCGAATTGAGCAAGGGGTATTTCTTCGCCGTCGACATGACGGAGATTTTTTGGCGTTTGCGCTCCTTGGCGAAATCCATCACACGCGCAAAGAGGTTTTTGGCTTCTTCGGGCTTTTCTTCCCTGAATTTCAATACTTTGCTGACAGTATCTCGGTTGCGAAGCATCTTCTTGTAGAGGCCTCCGGCGCGTTTCTCGTTTTTCATCTTCACGATTTCCCAAATCGCGTCATAGTCCTCATCGTCAGGGATATAGGTGAAAAGTTTGGCGATTTCGTCGTGCAGTTGGTCTTTCAGGAGGTTGATGTTGGCGGCTTCGTTTTCCTCGGTGGTGTGCTTGAAAAATTCGGTCACATTAATGGGCTTCCCGAAATTAATCATGGCCGTGCTGCGGTAGCGGAAATAGTCGCCATATTCGATGGCGGTAGGGATGATGTAGACGGGGCTTTGGTCGCCGAATTGCTTGTTGGCATCGACGGCAATGTGAAACAGGCCCTTGCCCATGCGCATTAATGAATGTTTGGTGCGGTGGGTGCCTTCGGGGAAGAGGTAGAGGTCGACATGGTCGTGAATCACGTCGACGGCCTTGTTGAGCGAGTCGTCGTTTTGGCGTACTGCGGCCACACCGTTGCGCATCCTGAAAATGGGCAGTATCCTGAAGAAATTCAGCAGTTTGGCCACAAAGGGATTCTTGAAAATGTCGCCCCTCGCAATGAACACTTTCCGCATGTTGTCAGACGAGAGCAACACCAGCGCGTCCATCAGCGTATTGCTATGGTTGACACCGAAAATCAGGCCTCCTTCCTTGGGGAGGTTCTCTTTCCCATGCACTTCAAACCTGCGGTAGGCGCGGCGCGTGTGCCAGTTGACATACGGCAGCAAAAGCGAATACCAAAAATCCGGATCTTGTATTTTCTTGGCCATTTCAGTCGAAAAATAAATGTGCGAAATTACATATTTTTGTCGGTATGGTGACAAAATTTTCATCAAATAACAAAAAAACACTAATTTTACGGCCTCAAAGCCATTGTGAAATGATGAAGAAGAACACGTTTTTCATGGGAATGTGCTGCCTCTTATGGGCTTTGGCCTCATGCCACGACCTGCCTACAAGCATTTCTATCGACAATGTGGTTGACGACACCTTGACGGTGATGCAACATTTGCAGGAAAGGGGTAGATTGGTTGCCGTAACCAATTGCGAAATAATCAATTACAACACTTCTGATGACAAGCCTTCGGGCTTCGAATACGAGTTGTTGAGCGACTTTTGCAAAGCCAACGACCTCGAACTTGAGATGCGGATTGTCGAAAACCTTGACTCGTGCTACACCCTTTTGGACTCGTGCCATGTCGACATTATCGCGGTCGGATTGGGGTCGAACAAGGAGATGAAACGCCGATTCCTGCTCACCGACCCGATTTTGATGCAACGCAGCGTGCTCGTGCAGCGGCTGCCCAAAGACTGGAAAAAGATGTCGACGGCAAACGAGGTTGAAAACCAGTTGCTTCGCTCGTCGGTCGACTTGGCGGGCAAGACCATCCACTTGCCCAAGGGCAGCCATGAAGTGAAGCTGTTGGAGCATCTATCCTACCAGATTGGCGACACGATTTATATAGTGGAGACCGACAGCCTCAACAGCGTCGATTTGGTGCAGGCTGTGGCCTCTGGGCAGATTGATTACACCGTTGTCGAGGAATATGTGGCACGCATGGCTTCCATCGGCTTGCGCGGTCTTGATACCAAGTTGAATGTCAGCGTTGAGCAGCCGTTATGTTGGGCCGTTCACAACCATGAAGGCGACTCGTCGCTGCTCTTTGCCCTCAACGATTGGATTGATGGCTTCGAGCAGCGCAACCTCAACCGCATTTTAGCGAAATACGTCAACAACGGCAATGTTTTTTCACACCCCCAACCTGCCACGGGGCCGCTTTCGGGCTTCGACGAACTCATCAAGAAAGCCGCCAAGCGCATTGGCTGGGACTGGCGTCTGCTGGCCTCGCTCATCTATCAGGAGTCGCGATTCAAGTTGGACCTCAAAAGCGAAAGGGGCGCTTTCGGACTTATGCAACTCATGCCCGTGGTGATGGAAAACTACGGCATCGGCTATAATGCCACGACCGAGGAACAGCTAAATGCCGGCGGGCAACTCATCATGCACTTGGACAAATGTTTGCAAGACAAGGTGACCGACAGCGCGCAACGGGTGAAGTTTGTCTTGGCGGCCTACAACGCGGGTTTGGGGCACGTCTATGACGCCCAGCGGCTGGCCTCAAAATACGGCAAATACCCCGACGTTTGGGACAACAACGTGGATTATTTCATCCTCAACAAGTCGAAAAAGCAGTATTACCGCGACACATGCTGTAGGGCGGGCTACCTTCGCGGCATCGAGACCTACAACTTCGTCGAAGAGGTTTTGGATCGCTATTATCAGTATCAGTTAAGTTATAAGTAATTGGATATGAAAACACTAAGAATCGTTTTGTTTGTTTTGGTTTTTTCTTTTGCGGGCGGGATTTCTTTTGCCCAGTCCTTCAATGCCGGTTTGATTGCCGGCGCGACGTTCTGCCAAGTGGATGGCGACGAGTATGCGGGCTACCATCAGTTGGGATTTACGGCGGGGCCTTATGTGAATTTGCCTCTTGGGTCGCATTTTTCGGCTCAGATGGAACTGAAATATTCGCTTCTGGGCGCACATTCTTCTGATAAGGAAGTGACCGAATACTACAGAAATCCTTATAGTTTGCGCCTGCACTATGTCGAGATTCCCTTGATGTTGCGTTACGACTTGGGCTATTTCCGTGTCGGTGCTACGTCGTTGGATTTCATCTCTTTGGAAGCGGGAGTCAGCCTCGATTTCCGCATGAAGGCCACTGAAAACGTGAATGGGGATTATCAGGTGACCACTTCGCGCTGGAATTTCTTTTCGGCCACGGGCAATGTGGGCTTGCATTTCGCCTTCAACGACCATTTAGGCATGGGAGCGCGTTTCATGTATTCGGTTGCCCCGATTCGCTTCACGGGCAATCCGGGGTGGTTCTACAACCAATACTACAACAAAGTGTTTCAAATCACTTTGACCTACAACATTAATTCTCCCGTGAGATAAACTCGATGTTGCGTTTCAAGCCCTCGAATCCGGCGCGTTTTACGGCGGAGTGCTTGAAAACGGTGTCGAAGTCGGCTTTGGTCAGGGTTTTCCAATCGTTTTCTTTCATGGCCAAAAGTTGCTCAGAAGGCTGAAAATCAGGCTCCAAGTTGGGCAAGGCGAAACGGTTGTAGGGGCAAACGTCTTGGCAAATGTCGCAACCGTACATCCAGCCGTGGAAACTTTTTGGGTCAATGTGGTCAAGTTTTCCTTTGTATTCGATGGTCAAGTAGGAGATGCACTTGCGAGCATCAATGCGGAACGGAGCTTCCAAAGCACCTGTGGGACAGGCATCTAAGCATTTCGTGCAGCGACCACAGCGGTTGGTCAAAACTTGTCCGGTTTCGGTCAATTCCAAAGGCAGAAACAAATGCCCAATGAAGAAAAACGAGCCTTTTTTGGGGTGGATTAATGTGGTGTTTTTCCCGATGAACCCTAAACCACAACGCACAGCCCAAGCGCGGTCCAAAACAGGCGCGGAATCCACGAAAACGCGGGTGTTTTCAAGTTTACCTGTCTGTGTTTCAATGCGTTCCAAGAGTTGGCGCATTTTGCGTTTCAGCACATCGTGATAATCGACACCGTAGGCATATTTGGCGATTTTGAAATGCTCGCCGTCGCCCAAAGTTTGTTTCGGGAAATAGTTGTAAAGCACTGTGACAATGGACTTTGTGCCTTCCACCAAGAGGCGCGGGTCGTAGCGTTTCTCCTTGTTGCGGGTCAGGTAGCCCATCTCGCCTTCGCGCTCGCCTTCGAGCCATTGCTCAACATGCGCCGACTCTGTTTCCAAAGCCGTTGCACGGGCAATGCCGCAAGCATCGAAGCCCATCTGTTCGGCTTCAACAACAATCCATTGTGAATCCATCAGAACGGGGCAATCGTCAAACCCACCGACAGCGGATGGAAGACGGGAGCCTCGTGGCCGACTGTGAACACGGGGCTGAGTTGGTAGGCGGCAAATGCACTCACCCACTTCCAGCCGACGCGAAGCGTGGCAGAGTAGGCCATGCGTTCCACATTGCTGATATTGAGGATGGTATTGTCGACCGTAACGCCATTACCATCGGTAAGCGAGCCTTCTCCATCATCGGGACCGACATAACGGGTCTTTGCGCCAAATTTGATGCCGACTTTGAAGCCCACGCCAATTTTCACGGCATCCTTGATGCGGAAGCGCAGTTCCAGCGGGATTTCACCATAGGTCGGACTGACTTTGTAACGCTTGAAACCCTCTGTGTCGCGGTAACTTTGGTACTCGAAATTGTCGTTGGTGTAGGGATTCTTGATGCGCGAATAGGAGAAATAGTTGTGCGACGACATGCCCAAGCCGATGCTGACGGTGTGTTTCGTGCTTTCGCCCAAAGGGAAATTGTAGGTGAGGGCGAAGCTCACGCCTTGGTTGAAGCCGCGAGGGTCCCAGTTTTCGCTGGGTGCGAGTTGGAAGTCGCTGAACAGGTCGAGGCCGAAGGTGACTTTTTTATCTGTCTTATTGGCAATGAGTTGGGCGAATGAAGTCGCCGAAATGGCCAATGCGATGAGGGTAAAGAGAACTTTCTTCATATTGTATATGATTGTTTATATATTTGACAGTCATTCTTTTAGTGCGTCCATGATGGAAGTGCGCTCGTCAAGCAAACGGTTCATGTCCTCGTCCGAAAGGTCAGGATTGCGCAGCTGCTTGTCGATTTCGGCCAAATGGGCTTCGAGGTTCTCGGTCGTTCCGGGAATGTCGGTGAGTTGCTTCTCCTTGTTGACCGTTGGGGCTTGTGGCGCAGCGTTTTGCGCAGGCATTTCCATGCCCGGGAACATGCCGGGGAAGTTTTTCAGTTGGCCCATCACCATGCCCACCATTTGCTTCGTGAAGGGGTCGAGTTTGTAAATCTCGATTTTCATGTCTTGCTTCAGGTCGTCGAAGTCTTCGAGGAACATTTTCAGTTGCTCCTTTTGCTCCTCGTTGATGCCCGGAATGGCGTCAAGGTCTTGGTTTTCCATCATTTTCTTGAACATGTTCAAGAGGTCGTCGAGTCCGTTATTGAAGTTGTTTTCGTCCATTGTGTTCAAATTGGCTTGCAAAGAAACGAATTTTTTGCGGAATGATTGCGACAAAAGCCAAATTTTTCCGAATATTGCAAACTCAATTCTATCCTCTAATCTTACTTTTGACTCTAAACCTCAAACTACTTTAAACTCTAACCCCTAAACCCTAAACTGAAAAAAATGGATTTCAAAACGATAAAAGTGCAATTGGGCGAAAGCATGGCATGGGTCAACCTCGATCGCCCCGAGGTGCGCAACGCACTGAATCCCGAACTGATACGCGAACTGACCGAGGTCTTCGACTGGTTAGACAGTCGCGACGACATCCGCGTCATCATCCTGAAAGGCAACGGGAAATGCTTCTGCGCCGGTGCCGACTTGGAGTATATGAAGGACATGGCGCGGTACAGTTATCCGCAGAATTTAGCCGATGCCGAGCGGCTTTCCAAACTTTTCCAGACCATTTATTTCTGCAACAAGGCGGTCATTATGGATGTGCATGGCGCCTGCATTGGCGGGGCCAACGGCATCATCGCTGCCGCCGACATCGTGATTGCGGAAAAGGAAACCAAGTTCGCCTTCTCCGAGGTGCGCTTGGGCATCACGCCGGCCACGATTTCGCCTTTTGTGGTGAGCAAAATCGGCAATACCGCCGCTAAGGAACTCATGCTGACAGGTCGCCGCTTTACCGCCGAAGAAGCCAAGGATTTCCGTTTGGTGAATGTGGTCGTAGATGAATCGGAAATGATTGATACTGAGCGACAATACATCGACCATTTTCTGCACGCCTCGCCCGATGCCATCGCCGAATGTAAAAACCTGCTCCGCATGGTTTCCGGCACCGACGACCGCGATAGCCCCGTCTTCATGCAAACCTCCGTGGCCATCGCCAATCAGCGCATTTCCAAGTCAGGTCAAGAAGGCATGGCAGCGTTTTTTGAGAAGCGGAAACCGAGTTGGGACAAGTTTTTTCAAAATTGACATAAAAAAGAATCAAAATTTTGACGAAATTGATTTTTATTGGTTACAATTTTGTAATTTTGCGGTCGAAACGGTAAGGCAATGATGTTATGGAAAGATTAATGCAACGCTATCAGGCCCAATTAGACAGGACAAAAACCGACTTTGTTCGCTATCTTCACGATGAAATCCGATGGGAAGCACGGCTTAACGCCATCCTTGGCGCAAGGGGTGTAGGAAAAACCACTTTGATGTTCCAACACATTTTGCTCAGCGGCGAGCGCGACATCTCTCTTGTGGTGTTTGCCGACGACATCTATTTTTCAAAACATACCTTGCTCGACATGGCCGACACATTCTACAAGAACGGAGGCAAGCATCTTTATATTGATGAGGTACACAAGTACAAGCATTGGTCAACCGAGATAAAGAACATCTATGACCAACTTCCTGACTTACAAATCGTTTACACAGGATTGTCGATTCTCGACTTGGAGAAAGGCGGTGCCGACTTGTCGCGCCGACAATTGAAAAACTACATGCACGGGATGTCGTTTCGTGAATGGTTGCAGATGACAAAAGGCGTAGTGGTGCAAAAGTACACACTTGATGATATTCTTTCGGCAAAGGTTGTTTTCCCTTATGCCAAACACCGGCCAATTCCTTTGTTCAAGGAGTATCTTAGAGGAGGTTTTTTCCCATTTTGCTGCGAGGAAGATTACTTTGAACGCCTGAATGCCGTGGTTGAGCAGACGCTTGAAACCGACATTCCCCAATTTGCAGGTCTCAGTGTCGGCGTGATGCACAAACTCAAGCAATTGATGCAAATCATTTCGCAAATATCTCCTTTCAAGCCCAATTACAGCGACCTTGCCCGCGACATTTCCGTGGCTCGCAACGACTTGAAGGACTATCTTTATTATATGGAAAAGTCGGGCATGATACAAAGCCTGCCTTCGCCAGCCATTGGTATGACACGCTTGGCCAAAGTGGAGAAGATTTATTTGGACAACACCAATTTGATGTATGCGCTCATAGGCACGCCGCCCGATGTGGGCAACTTGCGCGAAACCTTCTTTTTCAACCAAATGCGAGTTCGCAACACGGTGACAGCCTCCGAGGTTTCGGACTTTTTGGTTGACGGTCATACCTTTGAAGTGGGAGGCCACAAGAAAGGCCGTCGCCAGATTGTGGAAGTCCCCGACAGTTATGTGGTAAAGGATGATATTGAGTATGCAACCGCAGGCACTATTCCACTTTGGATGTTCGGGCTGAATTACTAAGTCTGTCTGTAAGGCATGAAAGCATTTTTCGAGAAGCGGAAACCGAATTGGGATTTACTTTAAAACTGCTAAACATGCCAAAATTTTTGAAGTTTAGCAGGTTTGAAGCGAATTTTGGTTGAAAAACAGTGCTTCAACTCTGCGGAATCTGTCAAAAAAAAGCACTTTCCGCAGAGTTGAAGGCATTTTTTTGGAGGATTATGCCTTGAATAAATCCTCTAAAGTAATGATATTCTGGAAGATATTTGAATATTCGTTTTTTTTCAACCCTTTGGCTGAAATCAGTACCAAATGGATGGCTTTGTCGGTGTGGATTTCTTCGGAAAGACGGGCGATTTTCGTTTCCAAATTCGATTCGTCGTCGGCGTTTACCGTGAAAGGTTCTTTCGTGAACTTGATTTCGCAAAGGTTGATGACCCCATCGGTGCGGTCGATGACCAAGTCGATTTGCGCCCCCGATTCTGTGTTTTCGTCTGCCGTTGTCCGCCACGAGTAGAAAACAGTCGAAACGCCCGAAATGCCCAAAGCCTGAAGGATTTGCTCCTCGTGGGCGAAGCAAACCCGCTCGAAAGCCAAACCGCACCAATTGTAATACAGCGGCGTGTTTTGGCTTTCCGACCAGAAATGTTTGTCGGAGCGTGTGTTTTCAGCGATGAATCTGAAATAGAACAAAGTGTATGGATCAATCAGTTGAAACACAGCGTTTTTCTTCTTGAAGCCGATGCTGATGTATTTCCTGATGAAACCGCAATATTCGAGTTCGGCGAGCACTTTGGTGAGTTTGCCGTTGTCGTCCATGCCTTCCGCAACCAATTCCTCTCGGGTCATCCCGGCCTTCTTTTTGCCGAGGATGGTGATGGCTTGGATGTAGGCTTCGGGATTCTTGAACAGCGAGGCGTAAAGCGCGTCAAATTCGTTGTAAAGTTCTCCTTGCGGGTTGAAAATCAGGTCGTCGATGTTCTGTGCAAGGCTTTTCTGCCTGTCCAAAAACGACCAGTAATAGGGAATGCCGCCCATAACCATATAAGCCTCGACGATTTGTCTACGGCTCATGCCCAACTTGAAGGCTTTGGCGTAACGCTCACATTCCGAAAGGGTGAACGGCTGGATGAGGATTTTTGCAGTCACCCGTCCGCGCAGCCCGCCGTGGTCTTTGATGAGCTTGTTGATGATCCACGAAGTGGCTGAACCGCAAACGATGAGCAGGATGTCTTTCCGCCCCGAAGCCCAACCGTTCCAAAAGTGTTCCAAAGCGGGAATGAAGCCTGAATGTAGGGTGTCCATCCAAGGCATTTCGTCGATGAAGATGACTTTTTTCTTCTCGTCGGAGGCCTTGATGAGGTCTTTGAGCATGTCGAAAGCGTCGAGCCAGTTTTTGGGGAGTTTCGGCTTGGCCATCCCCGCGTCGTGGAGCGACGATTTCCATGCCGCCAACTGCCCTTTCATGTCGGTGCGGGCCACGCCTGCGTGTTCGAAGGTGAATTTGTAGCCAAAAGTTTCCCTGACAAAGAAGGTTTTACCTACGCGACGACGGCCATAAACCGTCACAAATTGCGAATAGTCAGACTGATACGCCCGAATCATCTTTTCCTTTTCTTTGGTTCTTCCGATAATCATCTTGCATGGATTTGATGCCGCAAAAATAGAAAAATAGTGCTTCAACCCTGCGGAATCTGTCAAAAAAAAGCACTTTCCGCAGCGTTGAAGGGGTGTTTTTGAAAAATCTTTCCCTCAATTTTGGCAGTTTCAAGGGAATTTCCTTACCTTTGCCTCAAATATCAAAATCTATCGAACTATGAAAAAATTTGCAGTAATCTTAGCGGGCTGCGGTCGCAAGGACGGCAGCGAAATCAACGAGGCCATCACCCTTTTGCTCTCCATCGAGCAGCATCATTGTGAATACCAGTGCTTTGCGCCCAATCGCCCTCAAACCGAGGTCATCGACCACCTGACCGATGAGAAAGTGGCCGAGGAGCGCAACATCCTCACCGAAGCCGCACGTTTGGCGCGTAGTCAGGTGAAGCCCATCGAGGAATACAAGGCTGCCGATTATGACGGTCTGCTGTTCAGCGGCGGTTACGGCGTGGCCAAGAACTTGTGTGATTATGCCTACAAAGGTGCCGAAATGGAGGTGAAGCCCGATGTGGCCCGTGCCATCGTCGAAACGCGCGAGGCCAACAAACCCATCGGAGGAATGTGCATTGCGCCCGTGATGTTCGCCAAACTGTTGCCTGGCGTTTGCGTCACCTTGGGCAACGAAGGCACGCCCGATGCCGACAACATCCGCGCTATGGGTGCCTTCCACGTGCAAACCGAAAACGGTGATGTGTGTGCCGACAACGAAATGTTAGTCTTCACTACGCCCGCCTACATGCTCGACGCGACCATCAAGGATGTGTACGATGGTGCCTACAATTTGGTGGGATCCATCATTGATACGTTAGACGGGAAACGCGATTAATCGGTTCTCAGGCTTATACAAACTTAATCCTATCGGCCAACTGGAGGAAATAGTCGTTGCTCCAGATGTCGAGTTCGTGGGGATTGTCAATAAAGTCCACCACATCCGTTTTCACTAATTCAATATCTGCCGAGGCAAGCCTTTCGCGTAATTCAGCCAGAAACCCTTCCTTGTCTATCTCTTTCCCGCTAAACTCCTTGATTCTTGCTTGCAAATGATTGAAGTCCAATGAAATCCCGTTGCGGACATACCACTCGAAGTCGTACCAATCGCGACCCTTGATGCGTCGTTGCCATGCCCTGTAAACTAATGCGTGCATCTTGCCTGCAAATAAATCGGGTAAGGTGAAGCATCGGGTCATAAAGGAATAAGGCTGTAGCAACAACTTCTGTTCCGTTTCAAACTGCAAAGGTGGGTCGGTGTCGAGTTCGATCTTGATTTTGACGGTTTTCTTGGTTTGGAACTTGATTTCGTATGCCTCAGTGTTTTCTTTCAAAAACGCCGATTCCACTCTGCCAAAGGCCATTTTCTCCTTTTTTGCTATCGTAACGTCAAGGCCGCACATTTTGAATTCATTTGTGATTGAAGGAAAAAAGTTCTCCAAGTGAATGTCGTTGCGCTTTTCGGTCAAAGAGAAATCCAAGTCTTCCGAAAAGCGGGGCAGACCATGAAAAATGCGCAAGCAAGTGCCGCCATAAAAAGCTGCATGTTTGAAAAAGCCACCTCTATGCAACCCTGCCAAAACGATTTGTTGCATTACCTCATGCGCCATCCTCGGTGTTTCTTTCCCCTTTTCGTTCTTGAATTGGACGAGCATTTCCTCAAATATCGTCATTGCTTTATGATTTTTATCAAATTATTGAATATCAACTTTTTTTCTCCAGTTTCGGCACACGACTTGACGATGCTTATGTCAAACTTTGCAAGTTCGTCCATATCAAAGCGGATGTCTTCTTCCAAATACTGCTCCAAGCGTTTGACCGATTGGCTGGGGACAAATCTGTCGAGTAATATCATGTCGCACAAGGCCTTTTCTTGACTTGCCATCAAAAATGAGACTTCTCCTTCCTGTACGACCTTGATTCCGACAGAATGGTAATCAAGAGCTGTTTTGTGGTAGTCGAATATGCCTAATGGGGTTTCAAAACAACGTGCATGTTTGGTGGTCATCGAAACCACTCTGAAGACCTGTTCAGGTATCAATCCATACCATTGCAATGCCCATTTTGAAGATACATACGAAGGTCCATATAAATGATTGGCACACAACGGTATGCTGATGGGTTTCCCGCTCACTTCCGGATTCACTACATATAAATCGCGCTTCAATCGAATGAGTTCCCCTGCGTTTTCCAAAGCATGGATTTTCTTCTGAGGCGAGGTCAACGCCGAGAAACAGGTTTCAAGGGTTGCAGTTGAAACTGGTATATTCCCAAATTGCAATAATGGATTTGCCTTTGCCATAGCACTTTTTATACTTTAAGGTACAGAAAAAGAAGTTTTTCTTCCTTTTCTGTACCGCAAAAGTAGTAAAAATTTGCATAGAAAAGGAAGTTTTTCTTCCTTTTCTGTAAAATTTTTGGCAGTTTTCAGCGATTTTTCTTCTCTCCAAACACACACCACCTCACAAACGGAATCCGCCGCAAAACCTCATAAATCGCGGGCGAAAGCAGCATCACGGCGACGAAAAGAATGACATACATCATCCACGGAGCCAACGAAGTATGCACTTTCATCATGTAGCCCAACGAGGCAATCACTAAATAATGAACGATATAGATGCCGTAACTGGAGCGTGTCATATAGCCAGCGAAGGCACTCGTGCGGTTGAATTTTGCCTTGAACCAGCCCATCATCGCGAGGCACATCAGCCAACCGTAAAGGCAATTGAGCGGGCTGCCCAAATATTGCGGCGAGGTGTAGTCCTGCCCGAAAGTGGTGACAACCAGCACCGTGCCTGCAACGACGGCACAAGCCATCAGCGGAATCCAAGCCTTTTCTAATTTCTCTTGAACCTCGTCGTGGGCAAATACGAAATAGCCCAAGAGGAAAGGAATGAGGTAGAAAAGCGGCTTGTAAAGGTTCACGAGGCCGTCCAACGACTCGGGGCGGGGATTTTTGATGAGCGATTGCTCACCGACCCAAAACAGCACGCCTAATAAAATGATAACCAAATAATTGGATTTCCCACAAATGTTATAAAACCAATCTTTGCGGTCGATGGCCCGAACCAGCAACAACGCCAAACACAGCAGCCAAAGCACCTGAACAAACCACAGCGGGCCGGTGCCACTAATAGCCATCATCATATATTTTGCTATGGCTGGCATACCATCGAACACGCCTTGACGAGCGGCCACAACGGTGTTGAAATAGCCTACCATCCATTGGAACACGAAAAGCCCTATCGTGCCTGGCACCAACAGTTTGCGGGTGCGTGCCTTGAACCATTCTTTGCCCGACTGCTTTTGCAACGCATAACGCGATCCGATGCCCGCCAAAATGAACAGCAGCGGCATAAAAAAGGGATAGAGGATATACATCACAACATCCTGATACTGACGGTATTCTGGATAATCTCCGAAACCGCCGATGCCGCCAAACACGCCCTTGTTGTTGTAGAAATAAATGACGTGGTAAAACAGCACCAAAAGCACTGTAGCCCAGCGCAGATTGTCAATCCAATGCTTGCGTTCCATGGTCAGTTTCCTCCTAACATTTCATCGATTTTGTCCTGAAAAATCTCGGTTTTCAAGACGGCCATGCCTTTTGAATCGCCAAGCACTAACAGGCTGTCGCCAGCCTTGATTCCGTAAACCTCGCGAGCTTCTTTTGGGAGGACAATTTGACCGCGCTCGCCCACCTTCACTACTCCGAAGATGTATTTGTCGTTTTCTTTAACCATGATTTGTTTGATTAGTATGATTTTTCATATTTTGCTGCAAAAGTATGATTAATTTCCGAAAATTGTACCTTATCTTTCAAAAAAATTTATTTTCAACTCCATTAATCTCCCTAAACTTGATTGTTTTTCCTATTTTTGCGCTCAAATTACACCAAAATTAATTAGTTCAAAATGAAAAAACTATCCCTTCTCCTTGTTTTGGCCATGTGTACAATGCTTGCCGTGGCCCAGAATGGCCGCATCGACTTGCGCCACGAAACAAAGGCTGAAATCACGCACAGCGACTTCTCTACGCTCCGTGCCACTTTCAGCTACGGCTCCATCGAGAGCATCGAAATTGCCACCCAAAGGGGCACTTTCTCTGAAATCGCCATCGAAGGCACTTACGCCTCGGGCGAAATCGGGACACCTGAACTGCCTGCCTCGCACCAACTGTTGGCCGTACCTTTCGGGGCAACGCCACAAGTGAATGTAATCAGTTACACGACAACAGATTACCGTCTTTCCGACTACGGCATCGGCACTCTCATCCCGCATCAGCCCTCTGTCCGCAAGGACCAGAATTTGGACGAGGTCGAGTTTGTCTACAACGCCGCAGCCTACCAAACCCGCAGCCTCGCCACCATGCCCGAAGCCACGATTGAGGTGCAAGGCATCATGCGCGGCATCCGCATCGGCTCGTTGGTCATCAATCCGGTGAGTTACAATCCCGCTGCCAACACCTTGCGCGTGTTCAACGACATCGAGGTGGAAATCAATTTTGTGGGTGCCGACCGCGCTGAAACCGAGCGCATGTTGTTGAACACCTACAGCCCTTATTTCGACATCGTCTACAAGCAGATGTTTAACTACCGCCAAATCATGGACGTGTACGACGACCACCCGGACCTGATGGCCTATCCCGTCCACATGATTGTCATCACGCCCGAAAACTACGTTTCAGCCTTGCAGCCTTGGATCAATTGGAAAATCCAGAAGGGCTTCGACGTGAATGTGGTGACCACGGCGCAGGCCGGCGGCAACTACAACGCCATCCAGTCATACGTGCAGAACCTCTACAACACCGGCGTCAGCCAAGGCGCAACACCGACTTTCGTCATCCTTGTCGGCGACACAGGCCAAATCCCCGGAAAAACCAGCGGCAATGCCACCCAAAAAGTGACCGACTTGTACTATGGCTCTATCGACAACGACTATTTCCCCGACATGTTCTACAGCCGCATGTCAGCCGAAAACACCAACCAAGTGACGGCCATCGTCAACAAGATTTTGCAATACGAGCAATATACCATGCCCGACCCGAGCTACCTCAGCAACGTGACCCTCATCGCCGGTTGGGACAGTTATTGGAACCCGCGCATCGGCCGACCCACCATCAATTACGCCACCACCTATTATTATAATACGGCCCACGGCTTCAATCAAGTGAACGCCTATCTCCAACAAGGCCAATATGCAGGTTGCTATAATACCTTGAACACGGGTGTAGGTTTCGTCAACTATACCGCGCACGGTGAAGAAACCAGTTGGTCCGACCCGTATTTTTCGGTTTCCAATGTCAATGTTCTGACCAATACCAACAAATATTTCTTGGCTATGGGCAACTGCTGCCTGACGGGTAACTTCGGCTACAGCCAGCCTTGCTTCGGCGAGGCCATGCTCCGTGGCGAAAACAAGGCCGCCTACAGCTACATCGGCTCCTGCCCCGTAACCTATTGGTATGAAGACTATTACTTTGGCGTGGGTGCCACAACGGTAATGAACCAAACCCCGACCCAACAAAACACGGCAACAGGCGTTTACGACGGCATTTGGATGGACGAAACCTACAACACCGTTTCTTCCATCACCTTCCTCGGCAACCTCGCCGTGTGTTATGCCCATGCCGGCAACTACCAGACCAGCACCACTCCGCTTTATTATTGGCAAGCCTACCACGTGCTTGGCGACGGTTCCATCATGCCTTACCGCGTGAATCCTACGCCCAACAACGTGAGCCACGCTTCCTCCATTCCTTCGGGTTCGAGCAACTTTGCTGTTAATGCACAAGCGGGTTCGTATGTGGGCATTTCGCAAAACAATGTGCTGAAAGGCGCGGCTTTGGTGCCCGCTTCGGGTTCGGTCAATGTGCCGGTGAGTGGAATCACTTCGGGGCAACCGGTGAAAATCGTTGTCACCAAGCCACAACGCCAGCCCTACATGCAAGACATCACCGTAGGCGGTGGCGGCGGCACCACTTATAACATCACCGTTTCGGCCAACCCGACCAACGGCGGCACGGTGAGCGGTGGCGGCACCTACAACCAAGGCCAATCCTGCACCGTGACGGCCACGGCCAATAGCGGCTACACCTTCACCAACTGGACGGAAAACGGCAATGTGGTTTCAACCCAAGCCAACTACACCTTCAACGTCAACAGCAACCGTACTTTGGTGGCCAACTTCACCGCACAGACGCAGCAATACAACATCACCGTGTCGGCCAACCCGACCAACGGCGGCACCGTCACAGGCGGCGGCTCATATAACCAAGGCGCAAGCTGCACTGTTTCGGCCACAGCCAACAGCGGCTACACCTTCAACAACTGGACGGAAAACGGCAATGTGGTTTCATCGCAAGCCAACTACACCTTCACGGTGAACGGCAACCGCACTTTGGTGGCCAACTTCACCGCGCAGCCTCAGAATTACACCATCAGCGTTTCGGCCAATCCCGCCGAGGGTGGCACAGTCACGGGTGGCGGCAGTTACCAGCAGGGACAAACTTGCACCGTTCATGCCACGCCTGCCACGGGCTACAACTTCGTGAGATGGACGGAGAACGGCTCCTCGGTTTCCACCAACCCGAATTACTCTTTCACCGTTACCGGCAATCGCACTTTGGTGGCCCAATTTGAAGGCCAGAGTTATTACATCGCCACCAACTCCAACCCAAGCAATGGCGGCACCACATCTGGCAACGGCCTCTATACCCACGGACAACAATGCACCGTAACCGCCACGCCAGCAGAGGGTTATGCCTTTGAAAATTGGACTGAAGGCGGTTCGCAAGTCTCAACGGATGCGAGTTACACCTTTACCGTCACGAGCGGCCACAACTTTGTTGCCAATTTCACCGTGCAGACCTTTGAAATCGTGACCAACATCAATCTTGCAGAAGGCGGCACCGTCACGGGCGGCGGAACTTATCAATACGGAGATCAAGTGACTGTGAACGTGGTGACTGTCGAGGACTACGCCTTCAGGAACTGGACGGAAAACGGCGAAGTGGTTTCGGAAGAAAAGACGTATACTTTCACCGCCACCGCCAACCGCAACCTCACGGCCAACCTTGAATACACCGTTGGCATTGGCGAACATCAAGCCACGACCCTGATTTACCCCAACCCTGCCAGCGACAAACTGACTGTTGAGGCCAACGAAGCCATCGGCAATGTGGAAATCTACAACCTCATGGGCACTTTGGTCTACAGCCAGAAAGATTGCGACAACAAAGTGGAAATCAATACATCAGACCTCCAAAGCGGCATCTATTTCATCCGTTTGACGAACGACAAGGTGTCGGAAACGAGAAGGTTTGTGAAAGAATAAAAAAGGATTTGTTTTTCATTGGTTTTGTTTGTGGAGATGCCGTTTTACGGTGTCTCCACATTTTTATTATGTGCCGCCGCACGGCTTTGGTTGACAATCCAAACGCCAGTGAAAACCAGCACCATAGCCACCAATTTCTTCCAAGTGATGCGGTCCAAGCCAATGGCAATGCTGATGAGCGTGGCAATGATGGGTTGCACATAATTGTACATGCTGACCAAGGTCGGACGCAGCCTTTTCTGCCCGACGGGAATCAGGAAATAGGCGACGAAAGTGGCGAAAACCACCACATACGCAACCTGCCACAATATCTTGCCATCCATCTGGCCGAAAGGCAGTTGGAAGAAATGCCGCGCATTGAACGGCCAGGCCACCAACATCGAGAAAAGAAACATCCATTTCATGAAAGTGACCACATTGTATTTCGTAATCAGCGGGCGGAAAATGCCAAGATAGAGGGCGAAAGTCAGGGCATTGAGGATGGTGAGTACAATACCCATAGGCTTGGTTTCCGTTGCGCCGCTGCCAAGTCCTACCGAATTGAAAATCAGTAATAAAACACCCGCCAAACTCACCAAAACGCCCCCGATTTTCTTGAAAGTGATAGGTTCTTTCAAGACGATGGCGGCCACAAACATGGTCATAATCGGCGTGCAGGTGTTGGTGATGCTCAGGTCGATGGAGGTCGTCATGGTGATGGCCTTCAGGAAACTCATCTGCGTCAGGAAAAGGCCGAGCATGGATGCCACAAAGATTTGTAGCAAATCCTTCAGCGGCACCTTTTCCTTGGGCATGAAAAGCGACAAGAGCCAAAACAAAAGGGCGGCTCCTGTCGCTCTGAGGCAAAACAAATCCATCGGGGTCAACACATGTGCGTTGGAGATGTTCTTGCAGCACACGATGTTGAACCCGAAGATGCAGTAGGCACCAAAGCACGCGAGGTGCCCGATGAGTGTTGACTTGTTATTCAATCCAGTAGACGTAATTCTCCTTGCGCGGCTTGGCTTCGGGATAGTCGCCGTTCACATAGCCGAGGATGCAATTGCCGATGCCGACATACTTTTCGGTATCGATGCCAAGTCCAGCGAGGATGGCTTTGCCTTCATCGGTCGCAAACACTTCCTTGGCGCGATGAATCCAGCATGAGCCTAAACCTTTGGCATGGGCGGCATTGAGCAGGTTGCCCATGACGAGCGAGCCGTCTTCCTTCCAAGTCATGGCAGCGGTGGTGTCGGCCAACACGACCAGAACCACGGGCGCGCCATAGAACGGGTCCATGTCGTTGTCAGGGCCGAAAACGGCAGCATTGAGCTTGCTCAGCCTGTCGCGCACCTCACGGTTGGTGACGGCGATGATGATGGGGGCTTGGCGGTTCATGCCCGTCGGGGCGTAGGTGCCAGCCTTGCAGATTTCTTCGATGACCTCGCGAGGAGGCACTTCGTCGGTGTAGCTGCGCACGCTGCGGCGTGTCAACAGGTCTTGCATGGTGGTGTTCATGGTTGTTGCTTCTTTAGTGTTTTCGTTTGTTCCATTGGATGCTGAGCTTGTCGAAGCGTCCTTGTTGCAGCAGCCGCTGACGAGCAGGGCAAGGGCTGCGATGATTAATGTAAGTTTTTTCATATTGGTTTGAATTTTTCTCTTGATTGTTTCACGCTTTGCGATGACGCGATGCGTGTTCGTTATTCGATGACGATTTTTTGTGTCCTAATCGTGTCGCCGTTAATCAATCGCAACACATACACGCCCGATTTATAGTTGAGAGTTTAGAGTTTAGGGTTGAGAGTTGTTTGGTGACGAGTTGATGACCAAGAACATCGAAGACTTGAAGGGTGCCTTCGCCATTGACGATGAGGTTGCCGTTGCTGATGAAGGCGAAGGTGTCTGAGCCTGTCGAAGACCCGACCGCGAACACCAATTTGAACCGCGATTCATAATCCGTCGTCTTGGCGGTGAAGGTGTATGTAGAGACGCAAGGCCTTGCGTCTCCACCATCCGAGGCCAGCAAGTCCACATCCGCGCCTGTCATGTTATCAATAAGGTGCAGATAGTCCAGATTCACGTTTTCGGGTTTTACAGAAATGGTGTATTCTCCGTTTTCGATAGCCTTGAAATTGAGGGGCATCTCGCCTTGGCCTTCGCTGAAGGCAATGGCATATTCCTCTTGGCCTTGCGGGATGTAGATATTGGCGTTCTGTGTGCCGAAGTAGAACTTGCCCAGTTCCTCTCCTTCGTTGAAGCTCACGATGGCCTTGTCAATCCTTCTGGAAGATACTTCACCACGGGTGGTCACCTGCTGCTCTGCGAGAGTGATATGCAGATGGCCGTTGTTGATGGCACTCTGCTGAAGAGGTGTTTTGCTGAAGAAGACTTTCTCGCCTGTTCCGTTGGCTTTCACCATCACGCCAGTGACAGGAGCGATGGCTCGACTATTGCCAGTTTCGGTATTGGGATCCACCACCATCTGGCCATCTATAGTAACCAGTTCATAATAAGGTCTGTCAATGTAGGCACTGACCGTAAATGGGTTGCCCACCAAATTCCAGCCGGCAAGGCGTTTGCCTTCGGTGTAGTCAAGATTCACGGTCATGGTATCGTTTGTGTTGAATGAATCACTTGTGAATATCAAAGTCTTGGTTTGCTTGGTGGCGTAGAGGTAGCCTTGTCCGTTAACAAGACTAAAGCCTGGAGCGACATTATTAAGCTCTTCATCTTGCTTCCAATTCTGCCATTCCTTTTCCGCATCTTGGTTGAAGCGGTAGAGGTCGTAATCGTACAGTACGGGGTCGTCTTGAATCTGCTCACCCAGCAGGTTGATTACATCAACTGGATCGATGCTTCCCGAAACGGGCGAGCTGATGAACACCCAGCCTTCGGTATCGCTTTCGCCGTAGCCGGTGATGGTTCGACTGACAGTGCCATCAAAGTGCGGATAAAGCGTTTTGCCGTCGAGGTCAGGAAAACCATCAATCCAATCGTATTCGTAGCTGCCGCTGTAGGTGTGGGCTTCTTCGTCGATGAAGGACTTGCCAGGGGCGATGATGATGTAGTTCCAAGCCTCGAATGTATTGGCGTAAATGCGGTCGGTGGGATTGCGCCAACTGAAGTGCATGTCGTTCCAAGACCTGATGCCATGGTAATTACTGCTGGCCGTGGCATAGACCTGTCCTCCGCTGAAGCTGAAGCCAGTGCCTTTGCTAAGGATTCCATCGGAACCACGGGAACTGACATTGATGATACCTCCGGCGATGTTAACGCCACCTTCGCAATAAATGCCACTGCCGGTAGTGTTAGTGGCCGAGATGTTGAGTGTGCCTGTGCCGGCGGTCTGGCCGTAAATGTTCAAAGTGGAGTTGTCGCCGAAAACGCCGAGAACGCCATTCCAACTGCTACTGGTAATGGTGAAGGTACAGCCGTCAAGAAGGATGATGTTGAGTTCGCCATTGCATTGGAGACGTTTATCGGTGTTGATGGTGACATCGTGGTCGACGACGTACCAGCCGGGAGCGAGTGATGTTCCTATGAGTGTTTCATCAAGCACCGTACATTCGTCAGGCAGCTTGGTCTTGGTGTCGCCGTTCTCGTCGATGTATCTGATAGCGTCGGAAGGCTCCGTGGTGAAGAAGCTCTCGACCCATTCGGTGGCACTGCCCTCGCAGGTGGAGGTGGTGTTGCCCTGCACCTGCCATACGTACTGCGTTTCCTCCACAAGGTTATTGATGGTGTACGGGCTGGTGACATGGCTATTGATAGTCCAACCGCCAATAGTGTTTGTTGTAACCTTAACATCGTCGATACCCATTCCGCTAAATTCGCTAACGTATTCGAAACCAATCTGATAGTTGGGTGCTAAACCTTTAAGGGACACAGTGACAGGTATCCAGCCTTCCGTATATTGGTCGTTGGTGTAGAGCAAATGCCAGTCCCCTTCATTCACTCTGTAATATACATTCAAAGTGCTGATGCGTCCCTGCCAGCCTGGATTCAAGAAGTTGAAGCTCAATGTCGCTGATGTACCGCTGCTCAAGTCCATGGCGGGAGTGACGAGTATGTCGCTGTTGTCTAGTCCATAAATATAACATCCCGCATTATATTCGCCAGTTGCTGCACCATATTCATCATCATCAAAACCTGTACCGGTAGTAACCTGCCATTCTTCCTCTGTTGTCGTCCAGTCTGTAGGCATGGAACGGTCTTCAAAACCTTCGTTGAGGATGGTGGTGGTGGTTACCGTTGCGTAGCGTACATTGTAGTTGTCCTGGAAACCTGTCCAGTTGAGGATGGCGGTGTAGCCCAAGGCATCGCTGGTGAGGGCTTCGGGAGCGTCGCAGGCCGTATGGGTGTTGAAGCTACGGGTGGCGGCATGGCCGTACAGGTTTTCGCCGAAAACGCCTTTCACTTTCACTTGCACGGTGGCTCCCGGAGTAAGGCCGGTCACTTCGTATTGAGGCTCATTCACCGCGACGGGTGTGCTCCATGTGCTGCCGTCATCCTTGCTCCAACTCACCAGCCATTGCGTTTCCGTGAAGAAGGCTTCCCAAGTCAGCGTGGCCGAAGTCATTGTAATGCCGCTGACGGTCAGATGGGTGGGCGCGTCGTAGGGTCGGAGCGTCTTGCCTTCGATGCCGCTTTCGTAAACATCAACATCTCCGAAATATAGGTTGTCGTTTGCATCGACAAAGATCTTGTCTTCAGCGATGGTGACACTGGCATTACCGAAATTACTGGCGAAGAAGCTGTCGGTGGGGTTGGTCCAGCTAAGGGTGGCAGAAGGCCACTGACCATTAAAGCAGATTGAACTTGTGCTGGTGGCACTGAAGTTGCCGCCATTGAAGCGGAAATCTGTGGTAGAAACGGCTGGAGCCTGACCGCCGTTTGCGTTGACGATGCCTCGGTTGATGGTGATGTTCCTGCCGGCTTTAATAGCAGCAATGTCGTCGTAATAGGGATCAAAGTCTTCCGCCGTGCAGGTGGCATTGATGATGCCGCCGTTGATGATGATTCCATTATATGATGATGCACTGAGCGCACTGGACGAACTGCTCGCGATGAGAGTGCCGGTGCCTTCGCTCTGTCCATAGATGGTGAAGGTGCCGTTGGCAAGAAGCCCATCGTTGAAATGCACCTCCGCACCGTCGCAGAGGATGAGGTTGAGGTCACCTTGGCAAATGAGCCCGTTCGTATAGGTCAAATCCACACCGTTGGGGTTTGTGTTTCTGACCACATACCAACCCTCGGCAAGATTATCGGTTTCGTTGCCGGTAAGCTCAACGCATTCATGATGTTGCAGCGAGCCGTCAGCATCGATATAGGGAACGCCGCTGCCCCATCTGGCGTAGAGTTCCTTGTTGCCGGTGGAGCCGTGGGCGATGGTGGTGACGACACCGTAGAGGAAGCTTTCGTTTTTGTACCAACCGCCGAAGATGTAGTCCTCCTTTTCGGGGTTGTTGAGAGTGATGTCGTCGTCCTCGATGGTGTAGGTGCTGGGGTTGCTCACGCCTGTGGGCATGGCACCGCCGTTGAGATGATAGGTGATGTTATAATGAATGATACTCTGTGGGGCAGTGATGACGACATCCTCATCGGGCATGGTGAGGGTGTAGTCATTTCCGCTGCCGCTCAAGTTTTCAGCAGGGCTGTAGCCTTCAAAAAGGTAGCCTTCAGGTGTCTCGGGGTGTTCGAGCGTGATGCTTACTGCGTCGTCCAAGCCAGCGTACAATTCATTGGCAAATTGGAGGCACTCGTTTTGTAAGGTAAAGTATTGGGTGCTCGTGTCGAAGTAGGTGATGCTGCTCAAATTGTATTGATTGGGAGTGCCGACGATGGACATGGTGACATCATGGCCCGCCGCAATGCTGTGAGCGGCCTTGCCTAATAATTGGGTGTTGGGTACCGAGGCTTCGAAATAGTAGCTGTTGGTAATTTTAGGCTTGTTGGTGGCATCTTCGGGGTTCCAGCAGACGAAGGGCGAGCCTGAGGTGATGGCCGTCTCGCCCGATTCGAGCGGGGCGGGTTTGCAGATGCTGTTGACGATGATGTCATTGCTCCAATTGCTGCTGCTCTGGTTGGGGCTGTACCAGCCGATGAAACCGCCGCAGTTTTGGGTGTTGTTGGTAGTCAGCAGCTTGCCGGTGAACAGGCAGCCTGTGATGGTGTTGGTGGAGAGGCTCGACTTGCCTATGAATCCGCCGTGGTAGCCGTTTCCGTTATAGGAACTGATGATTGTTGCGCTGCTTACGCAATCGGTGATGTTGAGGATGCCAGAGCTTGAGCTTACGAATCCGGCGGCGTACTGGCTTGAGGTGTGGATGGTGATGTTGGATTGGCAACCCGTGATGGTGAGTCTTGCCGATGCGCTTCCCACCAATCCGGCGGCGCAGTCGCTTGAGGTATAGATGGTGCCATCAACAGTGAGATCCTTGATGACCACTACGGTTTCGTTGGAACCTGTGAATTGGTCACTGGCTTCGGTGGCGGCAAACAGGGCGGAATGGTCGCTCTCGGGGCTGTTTGCGGTGCCTTTGTTGAAGGTGATGGTCTTGTGGTTGCCGTCGAAGGTGCCGCAGAAGGGATGATAGTTCTGAAAGCCTGTACTGCCTGCCATTCTCGATACGGTGATGTTGGCACCGAGTTTCACGGTCTTGCCGCTGAAGTGGTTGTAGGTGGTGTTGTCGTCGAGGGCGAGGCAGAAGGCGTTCCAGCCGTTGGCATCGCTGATGGTGTAGGGGTGTTCGGCAGAGCCGTCGTTGCCCGTGCCGAGGCAGTATTGGATGTACTCGGTCTGCGTGGCGGGCGTGAGGGTCTTGCCGTTGATCTGACTATTGTTGAGCGTGCCGACATAGATGTTGCCGTTGCTGTCCTTGAATGCTTGGCTGTCCTTCACTTTGACGGTCCCACTATAACTATTGGCATAGACGTAATCGGTGGTCTTGCGCCAGCCGAGGGTGATGTCGAATGCAAAGATACCAACTCTACCGTTGGCCGTGACATTACCGCCGTTGATGGTTACATAATTGGCATAGATACCACCACTGCCCGTTGAGGTAGAGGTATTAGTTGCATTGACGGTGCCGCAGTTGATGATGAAATTGCCTAGGTCACAGTAGATGGCCTTCATGCTACCGTCGGCGTTGGCATTGACGGTGCCGCCATTGATGATGAAACTGCCTGGGTAACAGTAGATGGCACCAGAAACGTAGGAAGGGGGATTGGAGACGTTGAGGCTGCCGCTCTGTTCACTTTGTCCGTATATGGTCAGGTCTACTGCATTAATGGTGCTGCTGTTGACGGTCATAGTCTTGTTGTCGGCGAGGATAATGTTCACGTTGCCATAACAATTTAACGAACTGCTGTAGTTGATGTTGCTGTTCACGACGTACCATTTGGTCTGGTTACTGGTGCCGATATAGATCTCGTTGCCTGTGAGCACGGTGGCGGTAACGTCGTGCCGCGTGCCGTTCTCGTCGATGTAGTAGGTCGATACGTTGTCTGCCCACGCCGCAGCGCAGGCCAAGATGAGCGCGAGCGTCATGGCCGCCCGCATAAGGTTGTGTTTGATTAGACTTTTGATTTTCATTGTGTTACTTATTTTGTTATGTTGTTATTTGTTGTTGTCTGATTGTAGGGCTGTCACACTGTGGCAGCCGCTTGTTCGTGTCCCCCCGACTGCGCTGCGCTTGTCGAGGGTTAGGCAGGTGTCGTCCCTTAGGGACGAGGTCTCTCGCCCGAAAAAAGAACTGGCAAAAGTAGGGAAATAATGGATTGGTAGAATGGGCTTTGCCAAAAATCATGTATTTTTGCAGGCGTAAACCAATGAGAGGATACGACTTGAAACCTTAGGCAATGCAAAAAATCAGAAGCTATATTTTGCCCATCGCCATTGTGCTGGGGCTGTTGCTGCACGAATATTGCGCGGCTTTTGTCGTGGTGGTGCCTTACATCATCTTCACCATCCTTTTGCTCACCTTTTCGGCGGTCGACATCCTGAAACTGCGCTTCAGGCCGCTGTTCGTTTGGATTATGTTGTTCCAAGTGGCGGTGAGTTTGGGCGGTTATGCCTTGCTCAGGCTGTTGAATGTCAACGAAATCATTGCCGAAGGCGTATTGATTGGGGTGCTTTGCCCCGTGGCGGCCTCGGTGGCGGTCATCAGCACTATGCTCGGCGCCGACCGCAACACCGTGACATCCTACACAGTGGTCGGCAACTTGTTGGTTTCCATTGTCGCGCCCATCTATTTTTCCTTCATCGGCGTGAATCAGGACATGCCATTCTTGGAGTCGTTTTTGCAGATTTTGAGGCGCGTGGGCACGGTCATTGGCTTGCCGTTTTTCGTGGCCTTGGCCTTGCAATTGTGGTGGCCCCGCGCCAACCATCTCCTCAGCCGCTACAAGGGTCTGGCGTTCTATTTTTGGGCCGTCGCCCTGTTCCTCACCTTGGGCCAGACCATCGATTTCATCTTTTTGCACGGCAAGGGCAACTGGAACAGCATCCTTTGGCTCGGCGTTTCGGCATTGCTGTTCTGCATCGTCCAGTTCGGCCTCGGCAAGTGGATCGGGCACAAGTACGGCGACACCATAGCGGGCGGACAACTGCTCGGGCAGAAAAACTCCGCCATGGGCATTTGGATGGCCAACCATTACCTGCACCCGTTGGCATCGGTCTATTTGGCCTTCTATTCGGTGTTGCAAAACCTGTTCAATAGTTGGCAGATTTGGTATTATGGGAAAAAGAAAAAGCGCCAACAACCTTGACGCTTTTCCCATATTTTCCAACTAAATTTCTTGACTTACAGCGCACTATAAGCAGGCGAGAACGTGTCGCCTTGCGAAACGTCGCCCGTGGTGAGGCCTTTCTTCAGCCAGCGCGAGCGTTGGGCGCTGGTGCCGTGGTTGAAGGTTTCGGGCGCGGTGCGGCCGTAGGCTTGCTTCTGGAGGTAGTCGTCGCCGATTTTGGCCGCTGCGTTGAGGGCTTCCTCAATGTCGCCGTCCTCCAATGAGCCGAACATTTTGTTGTCGTTGTAGGCCCACACGCCGGCGAAAAAGTCGGCCTGCAACTCGAGGCGCACGCTCACTTCGTTCGATTTGGGCGTGTTGCGGCCATATTGCGCCATCTGCTGGTGCGCCTGACCCAAAATGCCGAGTTCGTTTTGCACATGGTGGCCCACCTCGTGGGCAATCACATAGGCGTAGGCAAAGTCTCCGTCGGCCCCGATTTGGCGTTTCATGCTCTTGAAAAACTCAAGGTCAAGGTAGACCGTGTTGTCGGCTGAGCAATAGAAAGGCCCGCCCGCCGAGGTTGCGTTGCCGCAGCCCGAGCTGACGGCATCGCTGTAGATGACCATCTTGGGGGCGTGGTAGGTGCGGCCCATTTTCTGGAATTCGCGCGTCCACACGTCCTCGGTGCCGGCGAGGATGCGCTTGCAGAATGTCATCAGTTCGGCATCCACTTGGCTGTAGTCCTTGCCGTCGTCGACATACTCGGTTGATGCGCCTTGTTGCATCTGTTCCATGACGGCACTCGGGTCGCCACCCATAAGGCTGATAATCAAATAAATGATAATGCCGCCGATACCGATTCCGCCGGCAGCGGCAACGGTTTTCTTTCCACGGCGGTCTTCCACATTGGTGCTTTCTCTGCGTCCTTCTAATCTCATGGTGTTTTCGTTTTTTTAGGGTTAATTTGGGCAACAAAAATAGGAAAAAGTTCAAGAGAATTTCAAAATTTGGCGAAAAAGCGTAATTTTGCAATTCGTTTGATACAAAAACAAAACCCACTAACTTGACCTTGCGGCCAGAGGTTAATGGGAATCAAAGCTGCAAAAATAGAGAAAAACTTTGAATTTGTTACCTTTTGATCAACAATTAAACAATTCAACAACCAACAATTCAACAATATGAAAACATTCGTCAACGACACCGAAGTGCGCACCTATTACGGCGCAAAGGTGAAATCAGTGGTGCTGGCCTACTGCCGCGCCAACCAACTTGAAACGAACCTCGAAAACGCGGAAGTGCGCGATGCCTACGGCAACATCATCGGCTTGGACGGCTCATTGCGTGCCAACTCAAAAATCTATGTAAAATTCTGAAAACCATGAAGAAACTCTCCAAAACCACGCTGATGGCCTTGGCCGTCATGCTTTTCCTTTCGTCCTGCCAACCCAAGGAGCAGAAAATCTACATCGTTTCCACCAACGACATGCACGCCAACATCGACAACTTCCCGCAAATGGCCGGATTAATCGACAGCCTCCGCAGCGTCCATCCTGACTTGCTTCTGTTCGGTGCAGGCGACAACCGCTCGGGCAACCCCATCAACGACCGTTGCGACGAACCCGGCCGCCCAATGTGCGAACTGATGAACGCCGTCGGCTTCGACCTTTCATGCTTCGGCAACCATGAGTGGGACGGCGGCCCCATCGCCTTGCGCAACGTGCTCACATGGGCCAAGTTCCCCTTCGTGTGCGCCAATGTCACCTTCGACGACACCTTGCAAATGCCCAATGTGTATCCTTACAGGATTTTTGAGCGCAACGGACTGAAAATCGGTGTGATAGGCGGTATTCAGGTGGGCGAAAACGGCCTCCCCGACTTCCATCCGAGAAACTCAGGCGGCTCGCATTTCGATTCCATTGCCAAAGTGTTGCCCAAGTACATCAACGAACTGCGCGACCAGTGCGACCTGCTCTTCCTCCTTTCCCACTGCGGCTACGAGGACGACCGCGAAACCGCCGCCCGGTTCCCTCAATTGGATGCCATTTTCGGCGGACACAGCCACACCCGCGTGGCCGAGAAACAATTGGTCGGCGATGTATTGGTGACCCAAGCCGAGTGTAAGGTCAAGTTTGTGAGCCTCAGCACCTTCACCCTTCGCAATGGCAAAGTGGTCGACAAAGATATGCAATTGCTTTCCATCAAGGACTTCCCGAAGCGCAACGCCGAGGTGAAGGCCTTGGTCGACAAATACAACAGCAACGAATACTTTTGCAGGGTAGTCGCCAACAACACTACGCCCGTCGCAAGCGCGGAATCGCTCGGCTGCCTGATGACCGATGCCATCCGCTATACCACCGGTGCCGAAATGGGCTTCCAGAACCCGGGCGGCGTGCGTTTCGACACACTCTCGGTGCGTCCCGTCACGCTGAAAGACATTCTCGCCCTCGACCCTTTCGACAACGAAATCATCGCCTTCACCCTCAGCGGACAGGAAATCATCGACCTGATGAAAACATGCTTCACCACCGACGGAGGCCCGATTTATTGCTCAGGCTGCTCCTATACCTATAAAGTGGACGACAACGGCGAAATGACCGACCTCAAAGTGACCTTGGAGAACGGCAAGCCCTTGGACCTCAACGCCAAATACAACATTGTGATGAACAGTTACATGTCGTCAGTGTTCGACTTTGAGCACAAGGACGCAGGCCAATCCACTTTCAGGACATCCAACGAACTCTTGTTGGAATATCTGTCGCAACATCCTGATATTGACTATGGTAGCACGAAAAGGGTAGTGGAGAAGTAGTTTTGGCACGGTTTTGGTAGTGTGCGAGGGTGAACTCAAAATAAATGGAAGTCAAACCCTTAAAAACAATCGCAACTATGAAAGCCAAGAACATTTTGATGAGCGTCCTGTTGGTAATGGGAGCCATCGCAGCAAAAGCAGCCGGCTATCCGCCCGAACTCGCCTTGGTATCACAGCCGGTGATGGTGTACAACCACAACTCAATCACGGTCTACTACGATGTGGAGAACATCGGCGACTACACCTATAGGGGCGACGTCTGCATCTACCTCAGCCCCGAGTATGGTCACGAATATGTTGAGAAATATGTGAAAGTGCGTCCCGGTCGCATCAAGAGAATCGAAGTCGAGATTCCTTGCCGCACCATCGACCGCCACGTTGTCTACACGCTCATGCCTTACTACTCGATGGGCCGCGAACTGTACAGTTTCACCACCTTTGAATACTTCGAGCCTGTCCGCTTCTGCTGGCATGGACCTCGCACCGAGCCTTGGGTGGTGATTCACATCGGCCCGGTAGTGCGCTACTATCACCGTCCCGGCTCCTACCGCTACTACTACGACGGTTTCCGCCCGCCGATGCCCGTTGGCCCCGGAATGCCGCCCCCGATGGACCCGATGCACCACACCTACGGCTATCACCACAACAACGGAGGCTATCCCGCCACCCACGAGTGGAACAACAAGCCCGAGCCGAAGCCCAACAACAATACGCCTGCACCTACTGCAACGGTCAGGCCCAAAGCCAACGGCGGCAGCATGAGCCACGGCAACAGCAACCCGTCCGCAACCAACAACGGAGGGTCGAGCAGCAGCGTCAAGCCAAATGTGCCTTCGGGCAACGGCAGCAGCAGCGGCCGCACGGGCAACAGCGGCAACGTAAGCCGCCCGAGCAGCAACAGCCGCCCCAGCGCAACGACCACCAACGCAAGCCCACGCACAAGCAAGACCAACTCAAGCAGCCGCGTGAACAACTCGAGCAGTAGCAGTCGCCCCAGCGCAACCAGCAGTGCCTCAAGCAGTGGAAGTTCCTCCAGAAATTCAAGCGGCTCAAGCAACTCTGGCAGAACGGGAAACGGAAGGAGATAAGAAAAGAATCGAAACACAATTAAAACGGCGCGTTCCTCAAGGACTTGAAACTGACCGACACCCACAAATGGATGTAAACTGTGGGTGTCGGTCGTGGTCTATCCAAGGAGCGCGCTTAAGTCATTGGAAGTCACAAGGCCGAGGCGCTGATTAAAATTACTAAAAATTGAAACTCTTATTTCTATTTTTTGTAATTTTGCGATTTATATTTATTAGTCAAAATCTGCAATGGGTTTTGGTCTAATTATTTTGTATTCAGCCTCTTGTCAATCGCATGGTGTGAGTGACCTTGCGGAGCTGTAATTGGTTTTAAAGTTAAAACACGCCGCTTTATGCACCAGATTCTTGTCACTGGAGCCGCTGGCTTTATCGGAGCTAACCTCGTCAAAAGGCTTTTGCTGACGGGAAAAGACATCCTTGTGGTCGGCCTCGATAACTTGAACGACTACTACGACCCTAAGTTGAAGGATTACCGTTTGGAACAACTGCAACACATTGTGCAGCAGTCCGATAATGGCTGGACTTTCGTCAAAGGCAACCTTGCCGACAAAGCCCTTATCGACAGCCTTTTCGAGCAATACCAATTCAATGTGGTGGTGAATCTTGCTGCCCAAGCCGGAGTAAGATACAGCATCGAGAACCCTGACGCTTACATTGAGAGCAACATCATAGGCTTTTACAATATTTTGGAGGCCTGCCGCCACCATCCCGTGGAGCATTTGGTGTATGCCAGTAGTAGTAGCGTCTATGGTGGCAACAAGAAAGTCCCTTTCAGCGTGGACGACCCCGTTGACAATCCCGTGAGCCTTTATGCCGCCACCAAAAAGAGCAACGAACTCTTTGCCCATTGCTATAGCAAACTTTACAATATTCCCTCAACAGGTTTGCGTTTCTTCACCGTTTATGGCCCTGCCGGAAGACCTGACATGGCGTATTTCGGCTTTACCAACAAACTATTAAAGGGCGAAACGATACAAATTTACAACTACGGCAACTGTCGCCGCGACTTCACTTACGTTGACGACATCGTGGAAGGCATAGTCCGAGTGATGGCCAAGGCACCTGAAAAGAAAACGGGTGAAGACGGTTTGCCCATTCCGCCTTACAAAGTATATAACATTGGTGGTGGGCAGCCAGAGAACCTGTTGGACTTTGTGCAGACTCTTCAAGAGGAGCTTGTCCGTGCAGGTGTGCTACCCAAGGACTACGACTTCGAGGCACACAAGCAACTTGTCCCCATGCAACCCGGCGATGTGCCAGTGACATACGCCGATGCCACAGCTTTGGAGCGTGACTTTGGATTTGTGCCGAAGATAACCCTCCGCGAAGGATTAAGATCCTTTGCTGAGTGGTATAAAGAATACTATAAACCATAAACGCTAAAAGAAACCTCGAATATCAGAACAATTCAAAATCAATTAAAATAAAAACAAAAAAACTATGATTAACGTTGGAATTATCGGATGCGGCTTCGTCGGTGGAGCCTTGAAAGATTGGTTGGAACACAACAATCCGGAGTGCAAACTTTTCATCAGCGATCCGCCCAAGGGGTATAATGATGATTTGAGCAATATTGACATTGCATTCTTGCAGATACATGTCCCTACCGAAGAGGACGGCACACAGGATTTGCGCCTTATGAAAGAGTTGATTACCAATCTTCCTGATGTGCCAGTGTTTGTTCGTACCACCATCCTTCCAGGCACAAGTGAAATGCTCTCACGCGAAACGGGTCATCAAGTATGCTATATGCCAGAGTTCCTTACCGAGCGCACTCACATCGAGGACTTCAGGAAGCAGACTATGGTGTTCACCGGGGCGCACGACTTGCTCACCAAGGTTTTTGTCGGCAAGAAGTTCACAGTTATGACCCCGTTAGAGGCCGAACTGACCAAATACATGCACAATGTGTTTGGCGCCTACAAGGTGACCTACTTCAACGCCTGCCGCGAGTATTGCGAGCAGATGGGCGCCGACTGGCGCAAGGTGCATACTGGCGTGCTTCTCTCCGGCTATATCAACGACACTCATACTTATGTTCCAGGCCCCGACGGCAAGTTCGGCTATGGAGGCAAGTGTTTCCCCAAGGATGTCAACGCCTTCGCCAAGATGACCGAGGGAACGCCTCTCGGAACGCTCTTGGAACACCTTCATGAACTTAATGTTCATTTCAGGGGAGTGGAGGAGCATATATAGTACCTAAAATTGAATGAAAAAAATCCCAAAGCATATTTGTGTGCCAAGGGACTTCTTGCCTTTTATATAGCTTTTATTTAGTACTTTCTATGCTCAAAATCCTTACTTTCGGTGTCTACGATATGCTCCATATCGGGCACATCCTTCTTTTCAAGCATATCAAGGAGCGTTTTCCCGACCAAGAGTGCAGGCTCATCGTGGCCGTGCAGGACGGCGATTGCATTTTGAAATACAAGCCGGGTACAAAGATGGTCTATTCCACCGAGGAGCGCATATTCATGGTTAGTGCCGTGCGTTGGGTGGACGAGGTGGTGATTTACAAAGATGTGGATGTTGATATTCAACATATTGATTTCGATGTCTTCGCCAAAGGCCCCGATCAGCAACATACCGGTTTCCAACGGGCTGTGGCATGGTGTGAGGCGAATGGCAAGCAGGTGGTGACCATTCCAAGGACGGAAGGCATTTCTTCGACGATGTTGAGGGAGTATAGTAAGGTCAAGTAAATGAACCACGTCGTTATGCAATCCACTAATTAAGCTTGCGAAGGATTGTTTTTTATCATAACAAAGAATAATTTGGAATAATATTTGTATCTTTGCGCATTGTTAGGAAATAAGATATGCTTGGAATTAAGTCAAATAGAGAACCCATCAAAGGTGTTTTCGCCAAGAAGTTACGCGAACAGATTTCTTGTGATAGTCCGAAAACGACCCAAACTCAAGTGCAGGTTCATGCCAACACTTCTGATGAAATGAAAAAGTAGTCAGGCTGGAGGAAAGTCATGCTTTTGTATTCAAAAGAGTCTTCTGCTAACGTACTTGATGGTTTTGAATGTGGCGTGAAAATAATGGATAGCTTCATTCACGAGTCATTGGATACCTTTCTGAAAAACGATCCACGTTATAGTTTTTTCGTTGCCAAAGAAGATCAGGACATTGTAGCCATGTTCGTAGTCAGTAGTGGAATGTTTGTGGATCACGACGGTGAGTTTGACGACATCCCTTTTGGCAAGCCATGGGGATATATGGGCGAAGACTTCAAAATGCATTCAGGAATGATGTATCCCACTTTGGAACTTGACTATTTGGCCGTGCGCAAAGATTTGCGAAAGAAAGGATATGGAAGTGAAATAGTCAAGGAACTGTCAAGGATGGCTCGCAGCAAAGACTGCTTTTTCCTGACAGTTGATGCATATCACGATAAGGATTATAGTGCGATTCCTTTTTACGAAAAATGCGGCTTTTTTGCATTGCAGGAGTTTTCTGAGGAATATGACTCATTGCGAATGGCATACAGGGTATAGTCAGATTTTTTCAAGAAATGCTTTATTAAAAGCAAACAAATTTTATGGCAAAACAAAAAAGCTTAAAGCAAAAAGCTGCATCCGGGATGGTGTGGACAGCTATTCAGAAGTACTCTACGATGGGCATCCAGTTCATCTCGGGTATTGTTCTGGCTCGCTTGCTTACTCCTTACGATTATGGTTGCATCGGAATGTTGTCCATTTTTATGGTGTTGGCAGAGGCATTCATCGATGGTGGTTTTGGTTCGGCATTGATTCAGAAGAAGAAACCCACACAGGATGATTACTCCACCATATTTTATTGGAACTTGGGTATGGCAGTGCTGATGTATGCCATATTGTTCCTCTGTGCACCTGCGATTTCACGTTTCTATAATATACCCTTGCTTAGCGATGTGCTTAGGGTGCAAGGTTTGGTGTTGTTTATCTATGCATTCAATATCGTGCAGCGAAACCAGCTGAGAAAAAAACTTAATTTCAAAGTTCTGTCAATTGTTACGATAACAACTTCCCTGGTTTCATTATGTGTAACTATTTTTATGGCATACAATGGCTTCGGTGTATGGGCTTTGGTTGCAAACCATCTTATTTCCGCTGCTATTCCAGCCATAGTGTTTTGGTTTTTCATAAAATGGCGGCCTATTTGGGCTTTCTCATTGGTGTCTTTCAAAGAATTGTTCAGTTTCGGTTTTTACATGTTTCTTACCAATATGCTTAATCAGTTCAGCCAACAACTACAAGGATTGCTGATTGGTAAGTTTTATAATCCAACCACTATGGGTTATTACTCCAAGGCACATGGAACCGAAAAATTAGCCTCCCATAGTATATCAAGTGTGATGATGCAGGTAACATATCCTCTTTATGCCGAAGTACAGGATGACAAGGCTCAACTTGGAAATATTATACGCCGAATTACGATGACCCTTTCCTACATTACATTCCCTATGTTGTTTATTTTGCTTCTTTGCGCAAAGCCTATTTTTGTGTTGCTTTATTCTGACCGTTGGCTACAAAGTGTTCCGTACTTTCAGGTTTTGTGTATCGCAGGGTTGGCTGGGTGCTTGCAATCGGTGAACAACCAGGCAATCGCTGCAATTGGGAAGAGTAAAGCTATGTTTGTGTGGACGATTGTAAAACGTACTGCAAGCATAGTATTGATGGTGGTAGGATTGGCCACATTCGGCATGAAAGGTTTACTGGGAGGTCTTGTGATTAGTTCTTGGTTTACTTATTTCATTAATATAAGCCTTGTCTCCAAGTTTATCGGATATAAGACAGGAAGACAGTTGCTTGATATTTTACCAGTGATGGTGGCCTCTGTTATATCAGCATTTGCGGCATACGGTGTGGGTCAGCTGTTGAAGTTGCCCTTGTATCCAGATGGAATACTAAAGGCTGCAGTTTATGTTGTGGTATATCTTGGTTGGTCGTTTATATTCAAGCCGGAATCGTTCAACTACTTCAAAACAGTGATAGACCCTGTGATGTTGAAAATAAAACACAAAGTGTCAAAAGATAAACAATCATAAATATATGAAAGCTTTTATATTTCCTGGCCAAGGTTGCCAGAAAGAAGGGATGGGAAAGGATTTGTATGAGAATTTCCCAAAAGCTAGAGCGGTTTTCGAACAAGCCAATGACATTTTAGGAGAGCGTTTTTCTGATTTCCTGTTTAAGGCAAATGAGGAAGTGTTGATGGACACTCGAAACACTCAAATGGGCATTTTTGTTTATGAGTGTGCTTTGGCCTTGGCACAGGATGAGGTAAAACCAGACTGCGTTGCCGGACACTCGTTAGGTGAATATGCCGCATTAGTGACCTCGGGCGTTTTGTCTTTTAATGAAGCAGTTCTGTTCATCAAGAAACGTGGTGAAGTGTTCTACGAAGCTTTCCAAAAGCATCCCAGTGCCATGGGAGCCATTATTGGTATTCCAGAGGAACAAGTTCAAACAGTGTTGAACCAGGTGGGTGAAGAAGATGGCGAAAAACTCTATATTGCCAACTATAATGGCCCTGGGCAACTGGTAGTGACAGGTGCCAGAGCATCTGTGAAGAAGGCCTGTAAAATATTGAAAGATATGGGCGCTAAACGGGCCTTGGTGCTGCCCCAAAAAGGTGTTGGTCACTCACCCAACTCTGCTAAAGAAGGCAAAATACTTGGTGAAGAGCTTAGGAAACTGACCTTTAGGGACGCACAGATTCCCATTTACCAAGATGCTGATGGGGAACCACATACCAATGCACAAGAAATCCTGGATAATCAAATTAAATTGATGACGTATCCTGTTCAATGGACCAAGTTAACATTAAACATGTTGTCTAACGGAGTCAGCGAATTCTATGAGGTGGGAACGGACGACACATTACAGAAAATAGTGAAACGCATGACCCCTGAATCATCCGTGATTTCAATTCTTCATACCCCTTTGTATGAAGGGAAGGTTCATGATTTTTCAATTGTAAAAGAATAATTAACCCTAGTATTAACAATAAATAATTAAAACAATGACTTTAGATGAATTTGTAAAGGCATTTGCTGCCGAGTTCGACGACACGCCGGCAGAACAATTCACTCCAGCTACCAACTTTAGAGAGTTGGAAGAATGGGGATCTCTCGTAGCTTTAGCCATCATTTCGATGGTTGATGATGAGATGGATGTTCAAATCACCGGTGCAGACCTCCGCAATTCAAAGACCATTGAGGATCTGTACAATGTGGTTTGTGCAAAATAAGGCACTGGTTTCCGAGAGTTGGTCTCCTTTGGATACCAGCTCTCGGTACACTCAGTATTACATCAAATAGACTAAAGGACATGTCATTTCTCAGTATCAAAAACATTAAACTTGTGGGTCTTTCTGCAGGAGTGCCCGAGAATATTATTGAGACGGATGCCTATAACCTGATGACCCCAGAGCAGATTGAGCATTTCATTGAATCAACAGGAGTAGAACGTCGTCGTCGTGCCACTGCAAATCAATGCACTTCTGACTTGTGTGTTGCCGCTGCTGAAAAATTAATCGAGGATCTTGGATGGGAAAAACAAGACATCGATTTGCTTGTGTTTGCTTCTCATACAGGTGACTATAAATTGCCTTCGACGTCCTGTATTCTTCAAAACAGGCTTTCACTTCCTACCGAATGTATGGCTTTTGATATAAATCATGGTTGCTCGGGTTTCCTCTATGGCTTGAGTATTATTGCTAATCTAATGTCAACGGGCAATTTCCACAAAGGTCTGTTACTCGTAGGAAACACACAATCAAAGAATGTTAGTTATGAAGACAAAAGTACCTACATGATTTTTGGAGATGCTGGTGCTGTGGCAGCATTGGAATATGCTCCTGCCGATGGTGATTCTTTTGATTTCCACTTCATGACCGACGGGTCACAGCTGGAGTCAGTGTATGTGCCTCATGGCGGTTATCGTCATCCCATTACTCCTGATTCATTTGTTGTAGAAGATTGCGGAGATGGCATAAAACGTAATAAGACAAATCTGATTATGGATGGCATGGATGTATTTGCTTTTGCTAACAAACATCTCCCGAAATCAGTAAAGGCGCTTGTTGAGCATTTCAATATAGATAAAGACAAAGACGTTGATTACTTTGTGATGCATCAAGCCAACAAGTTCCTTTGTGACAAAGTGATGAAAAAATCGGGAATGCCTGCCGAAAAATCGTTTTTCTCTTATAAGAATTTTGGTAACTCATCAGGAGCATCCATTCCTCTGACTATGGTAACCGAAATGAAAGACATTTTGAACCAAGAAGGTCGCAAAAACATTCTTTCAACTGCAATTGGCGGTGGTTTTTCTTTGGCTTCTGCAATGATTAAGGTTGGAAAGGTTCATTGTTCCGATTTGGTAATAGTAAAGGACGATCCTCAAAACAATTGGCCAGGATAAATTGAAAATTCTAAATAGCATGTATAATCCATACTCCTTAAAAGGTAAAACTGTTTTAATTACAGGTGCTTCATCAGGTATAGGTAAAGCAACTGCGATTGAATGTTCAAGGCAAGGAGCAACTGTTTTGTTGCTTGGTCGTAATCTTGAACGTCTCACTCAAGCTATGGAAGAATGTGAGGGAACAAGTCATTCAGTTATTCAATTCGACCTTTCAAAAATAGACAATATTCCAGATTTATTGGGCATGCTGCCGGAGCTTGATGGCGTTGTGCATAGTGCTGGCGTTAATACAAAGTATTTGGTAAAGAAAATCAATCAGGAAAGAATCGATGAATTATTACACACCAACTATTATGCTCCCGCATTAATCACACAGCTTCTGTTGAATAACAAAAAGTTTAAGAAGAATGCTTCTATGGTATTCATATCGTCCATTTCTGCTTCATACGCATCAGTGTCGAATGCACTTTATGCTTCGTCAAAGGCAGCTTTGAATGCGTTTGTCCGTTGTTTGGCTATGGAGATTGCTCCTCGTGGGATGAGAGCCAATGTAATTCAGCCAGGGATAATAGAGACTCCCATTTTGAAGGCATACGCTTTGACAGAAGAGATGCAAGACTTCAAGAATTCTTGCCCATTGGGACATTCTGGAGAACCAACAGATATAGCTCTTGGTTGTGTTTATTTATTAAGTGAAGCTTCGAAGTTTACAACAGGGTCGATTATGACTATTGATGGCGGCTTGACTCTTAAATAAGAGCGAAAATGAATAGGGATTTGCGCTTTGATTTTGCACGGATGTTGTGCATGTCATTAATTGTTTGTTTTGTGCATTTGTGGGCATATATACATCCAGAAGTAACTTCTGCGATTTATGTGCATCCAGTGTTTGACATTTTGACCAATTCTTGTTTAGGTCTTTTTACATTTGCCTCTGGTTATCTTCTTGGTGGCAAGTATTCTTTTGGCAAAGATGGTAACACAAAGATATGGCCTTTCTACAAAAAACGTGTTTTGCGAATCATACCGCTTTTTCTGCTTGCTGCTTTAGTCCTCTGGTTGATTGGCTTTAATAGTGCCAAAGCCACGTTGAATGGTGTACTTTGCATATCGCCGTTTATTAAGCCACGGCCTCAGACATTGTGGTATATACCTGTCATACTTTGGTGCTATTTCATCACTCCTTTGATTAGCAGAAAGAATTTCGCATGGCGATTAATAAGCGGGGTGGGGCTGTTGTTGGCTGTGTGGCTGATACGGCATTTTGTCAATTCGATTGACTGGCGTTTCCTATTTAACATGTTGCTCTATCTTGTCGGGTTGGTGTCAGCTCCAAATTTCAATTGGAAATTTGAGAATCGTAATTGGATAAAATGGTTAGTGGTGATGTTTTTTGTTGGATTAATGTCCTTAACCTTTTTCAAAACACCAAATGTGTTGTTTAAAAGGACGGCAGCATTTGTTGGAGTATTCGCGCTTTTGTTTGTTTGTGAGTATGTTGCCAACTTGGTATTTCATCGTAGTGCGAGTGGTGAGGTTTCTCCGATGGGCAAATTAATAATTAATGTAAGCTATGCCAGCATGGCATGTTATATGTTCCACCGTTTGTTCTTTTGGGCAGGCGAAATGATATGGAATCCCTCGACTGCTTGGGTCAAATGGCTCTATATGGCAGGTATCGTATTTCCTGTTATGTTGGTACTATCGTATTATATTCAAAAAGGATATGATTCAATAATTGAAAAGACAACAAAAAAGAAATAATTCATTATGGAAGAGATTAGAATAATTCCTAAGCCTGACAATATTTCGTATGACGATATTCATGAGCTATTGTTAGAGGCTCATAAAAAGAATTACAAAAATGGAATTGTCCTTCAATATACTCAAATGACAGGCGACCAAATAAAAGAAAAACTAGGTGAGGAAGGCCAATGTTGGGTGGCTATGGATGGCGATAAATTGGTTGGTACCACTTCTGTTACGTTCTTTCAAGGCAAGAAATGGTGGAATAGGGGGAAAAAAGTAGCGCACGGATGTTTTACTGGTATCTTGAATCAGTATCAAGGTTTGGGTATTATGGAAGAACTCAATCAAAAAAAATACGATTATATCATTGAGCATGGGGTGGACATGACGGAAGGCGATACGGCAGAAACTAACAAAACTGTTCTAAAAGTTTTTGGGAAGCAAGGTTTTAAAATTGTTGCTTACTTTGCGCCAAAGGGTTCTGATCATTATTCTGTAAGACTTGTTAAATGGCTTAATGGATGTCCCTACACAGACGAGTATATCAATAAACGTTGCAAATGGTCGGAGAGATTGACCAAGTGGCAATATAAGCCAGGGAAAATAGAACGGTCTAAAATCACTTCATTCTTAATTAGATGCATAAGGAAAATCTTTTCAATAGAATAACTATGAATAAGATTATCATTGTCGGTGATTTATTCCCTACCGAACAAAATGTTTCATTCTTTTCAAAGGGAGACATTGACTCGTTGTTCGGAAAAGAAATAACGCAATTGTTTTCTGGGGCTGATTTTTGTGTCTGCAATCTTGAAGGAGCTTTGACCGATCATCCTGACAAATGCAGAAAAACAGGCCCGGTTAAAGTGGCGGCGACTTCGGCTGTTGAGGCTTACAAGAAACTGGGAATAGACATGTGTCTTTTGGCAAACAACCATGCCACTGATGGCGGACACCAAGGCATGATAGATACGATGCGCACTTTGGATAATGCTGGAATCAAGCATATCGGTGCTGGCAAAAACCAAAACGAGATTGTTCGTTTTATTATTCAAAAAGTAGGTGGGCTGAACATCGGTTTCTACAATGTCAGTGAAACTATGTACAACAAACCCACAAAAGATACGGCAGGAGCTTGGCTTTATGACGAATATGTGGTTTGTCGTGAGTTGGAACAGTTGAAGAAACAATGCGATTATTTGGTGGTGCTGTATCATGGTGGAATTGAAAAGTTCCACTATCCATCGCCTGAGACGAGAAAACGCTTTCATCGTATGGCTGATTGCGGTGCGGATATGATTCTTGCTCAGCATACGCATTGCATTGGTTGTGAAGAATATTACAATGGCTCGTATCTGCTTTATGGTCAAGGTGATTTCTTGCTCAAGAACTTTGCTCCAGGACTAACGGATACAGGGCTGATTGTGGAATTAGTCATCGAAAACGGGCAAGTTCAGATCAAGAAACACAAGGTTAAGTCTGTTGATAACCTCTTTGTGCGCTATGACGAACAACAGGATTTGTCAGAATTCAACACTCGCTCAAACAAGGTTGGAGACGAGGATTATGTGTATCAAGAATTGCAGAGATTCTGCGATAAAGAGTTGCGTTTATATCTTACTGCTTTCAAAAGCCCGTCAAAGCTCAGGCTTAGAATGAAAAGATTTTTTCCGAAAGCTTATAAAAAATGGCTATACCAATTCAACGAAAGGGATTTGATGTTTGCGCTTCATACCTTACGTTCGGAACAGAACCGAGAAACGGCAATTGTGGGAATTGAACATTTGTTGCATATATAGTTTTGTAAACAATGACCCCAAAAGTAGTAATCATAGGACACGGTTACTTGTCCCGTTTGAGTCTTGTTCGTTCGGTTGCTGAGATAGGCTGCGATGTTACGGTCATAGTGATGACTTCGCAGTTTGAAGGGAAACACCCCTCTCAAAAGCCTATCGACTGCTACAGCAAATACGTTAGTCAGTATTATTTTTGCCTCAGAATAGACAAAGACGCTTTGGTCTCATTGTTGCTTGACAAATGTACAGACCCTGACCAAAAAGTCATCCTGATTCCCGATGGTGACGACGTGGTGGCTGCTATTGACAATAACAAAGAAGTATTAAAAGAGCATTTTTTGTTCCCACATATCGCCAAGGAGCCGTCATCGATGGAGTATTGGATGGAAAAGACCCACCAAAAACAATTGGCAAAGGAAATCGGCTTGAATGTGACCAATGCCACCATTGTTGAGATTAAGGATGGACAATACACCATTCCTTCCGATTTGCAATATCCCGTTTTTCCCAAGCCTTTGGCTACCATGAATGGAGGCAAAGGAGGTATGAGGCGTTGTGACAATCCGAAGGAATTGTCGAAAGCATTGGATTATATCATCAACACGCGAAGCAGGAATACCAAGGTCATGGTGGAGGATTACAAGCAGATTGAGACGGAGTATGCCTTGCTGGGGTTTTCGGATGGAAAAGAGGTGGTTATTCCTGGCGTGCTGCAGTTTTTGGCCGTTTCAAAGGCGCATCCAGGCATTGCGCTGCAAGGCAAGGTCGGTCCCGTGAATGGTTTTGAAAAGTTGGTGGAAAAGTTCAAGGCGTTGGTGCTGCGGATCGGGTTTGTCGGTGTGTTTGATGTTGATTTCTTCAAAAGTGAGGGCGTCTTCTATTTCTGTGAGTTGAATCTACGTTATGGTGGTTCTGGCTATGCCATCACCAAGTTGGGGGTGAATCTGCCTGCAATGATGGTGAAGTACTTTTATGGTGAGTCTATTAAAGTCATGAATAAGTCCATTATTAAAGAGGCCGTCTATGTGAATGATAGGATGTGTATGGATGATTGGAACAATGGAAGTCTTTCTTTAAAAGAATATAAAAGATATATAAAAACCTCGGACATTCGCTTTATTTGTGACGGCCAAGACTCGCTTCCTGAAAGAAGATATGAGAGAGAATTCAGAAAGAGGATAGTGGTGAATGCCATTAAGAAGATGCTACGAAAATAATAAGGAAAAGATTTTAGGTATCTGAAAACTTTGCAGCCAAATGTAGAGACGCCACAATGTGACGTCGCTACGCAAATGCCAAAATTACCGTAGTAATATAGAAGTGTAAGAAAGTACTATTGAACAAAAATTGTGCCTCTGTAACTATACGTTTAATTGTTTGTCATTATGGGTATCTATATTAATAAAGGCAACGAGGGTTTCAGGCGAATCCGTAACAGCGAATACGTTGACAAGTCGGGCTTGATAGCCATTGTCAACAAGACACTTTTTACCGAGCAGAGCTTCAGTTGTGTCACCCGCAGCCGCCGCTTCGGTAAGACGATGGCCGCAAAGATGCTTTGCGCCTATTACGACAAGTCATGCGACTCGCGCAGTCTATTCGCCGATTTGGAGATTGCCAGTCATCCTTCGTTTGAACAGCACCTCAACAAATATCCTGTCATTTCCATTGATGCGGGCTTTTTCGTCAGTATGCACAGAAACAAGTCTGTTATTGAGGCGATGAACACTGGCATCATCAGGGAAGTGAATAGTGTCTATACGAATGTGCCTGTACTTGAGGAAGATGACTTGATGCAATATCTGATACGAGTCAGCCTCACCACGGGCGACAGGTTTATCTTTATCATCGACGAGTGGGATGCCGTCTTGCGCGAATGTGGGCAGATGATGTTTGACGACCGGCAGACAATCACCGACGTCTATGTTGACTGGCTGCGTCACATGTTTAAAAGTGAGCCTGCCAACCAAGTCTTTGCAGGTGTGTATATTACTGGCATCCTGCCTATCAAGAAATACAACACGCAGTCGGCACTGAACAATTTCATAGAGTATTCTATGGTGGAGCCAAGAAGGATGGGCAAATACTTCGGCTTTACAAAAGACGAGGTGAAAGGTTTGGCAGCGAAGTACGACATGGATTTTGGAGAGCTGGAAAAATGGTACGACGGCTATCAGATCGGTGATGAAATGTCGATGTTCAACCCCAACAGCGTCATACAAGCTGTTGGCATAGGTCGCTGCCGCAGCTTCTGGGCTTCCACAGGGTCGTTTGATGCCGTCACATCCTATATTGCCATGAACTACGACGGACTGAAGGATGACATCATCTGCATGCTTGGAGGAGGACGAGTGAAGGTTGACCCTACTGGTTTCCAAAATGACCTTTCCGTGGTGCGAAGCAAAGATGACGTGCTGACCGTCCTCATCCATTTGGGTTACCTTTCATTCGACTGGAGACGCAACGAATGTTATGTCCCAAATAAGGAAGTGGAGGGGGAACTGGTGAATGCCGTCAAGAACAACAAGTGGGAGGAAGTCGTCAAATCCATCAACTTGTCTGAACGCCTGCTTGAGGCAACCCTGCGTGGCAACAGCGACTATGTGGCCAAGGCATTGGATGCAGCCCATTCGGAGCACACCAGCATCCTCTCCTACAACGACGAGAATTCGCTGGCCTGTGTCGTCAGCCTGGCCTACTACTATGCCCGCAACGACTATCATATCCACCGTGAGTATCCCACGGGCGAAGGCTATGCCGATATAGTGCTCATACCGAGAAAAAATGTCGAATCGCCAGCGCTGGTCATCGAACTGAAATATGACAAAGACATAAAGGCCGCTATCAGCCAAATCAAGGAAAAGAACTACCCTCAACTGGTGGCTGACTATACAGGTGACATCTTGCTCGTAGGAATCAATTATGACAAGAATACCAAACGGCACGAATGTCGGATAGAACGGATGATTATTAATGATAATACGGTTTTACATGGAAAAGAAATAGCTCCTCTGTGAGGTATCGTACATCCGCCCCATAGTTATTTTTCTGTTGGTGGTGTCCCTTTTATTTACAAAATAAAAATGAAACACAAAGTCGTCCAAAAGGAAACGCATAATAATACAGATTTTTCATGTCGCAAAGTGTCATAGTCATAGGCAGCAATCCTGCCACCCGATTGTCGCTAATTCGAGCCGTTGGAGAGGTGGAAGGGTGTAGGGTGACCATTGTCAATATGGTTTCTCGACTGCCCGACAAACCTTTCCGTACCATTGATTCTTATTCGAAATATGTTGACGGCGTGTTGTTTGCCAGAAAATTTGACGCGGATGGATTGGCCAATTTATTGCTGGGCAAATGCCAAGATGAAATAGCAAAGCCTATCGTCATGTCCATTGATGACGACTCGGCATGTTTGGTTGATACCATTCAGGACAGGTTGCGCGGCAAGTTCTTTGTGCCTCACATACAACATCGGGCAGGAGCCATTGCGCATCTGATGGACAAACAGGTTCAAAAAGAATTGGCCAAGCAATTTGGGTTCAATGTTGCCAAGTCATGGCCTATTGATTTTAAGGATGGAAAATACGAAGTGCCCGAATCGGTAACCTTTCCTTGTTATGTCAAGGGACGGCTTAGTTACCATAGTGCCAAACTGCATCAAAAAAAATGCTCAACCGAAAAAGAATTGACGGAATGGCTGAAAGTTATAGCCAAGGAAAATCCTTCCCCGATGTTGATTGAGGAGTTCCTTGACATAAACAACGAGTATGGCATCATTGGTTATAGCGACCCACAGAAGGTGGTTCTTCCTGGCATAGTGGAGCTGCTTGATGGTGGGCATGGCGGACACAAAGGAGTTTCTGCTTTCGGTCGGGTGAATGACTTTGGCTTGAATGAAGAATTGAAACCCCAAGTGGAACAGTTGATGAAACATATCCAACTGACTGGTATGTTCAATATAGATTTCGTGGAAGCGAATGGGAAATGGTATTTTGTGGAATTGAACGTCAGATATGCTGCATACGGCTATGCCGTCTGCAGAGCAGGAGTCAACTTACCAGCCTTTCAAATCTATGGGATGCTATCTAGAGATGATAGTGAGTTACCCACGCAAGTCAAAAACGGCTTTTGCTACGTCAACGAAAAAGTGGCTTTTGATGATGTGATGGGCGGATATAGATCGTGGAAGAGCTATTGCTATTTGGTGAAAAAAGCTGATGGCTGTATGATTAAGAATGAGGAGGATCCTCAACCTTATCGTCAATTTAAACGAGGAATGCCAATGAACTATATGAAAGCAGTAATAAAAAGACTAATCCATTGGAAAAATTAATTAACTATGAAAAAAACGCCCATCACACTTGAGGATAGGAGGCAAATCCAGTTAGAAATGCTTGATGAAATCGATGAGTTTTGTCGAGTTCATAATCTACGTTATTCCTTGGCATTTGGCACTTTGTTGGGCGCCATTCGCCACAAAGGTTATATTCCATGGGACGATGACGTGGATATTATCATGCCTTTACATGATATGTTACAATTTAAGAAAGAATTCAAATCAAAAAAGCTGAAATATTGTGACATTGATACAGAGCCAGATTATGAGTATAGTTTTTCTAGAATTTGTTACCTGCCAACTTACAGCAAAAAAGGTCTAATTGTAGAATCCTATGGTATCAGTATCGATTTGTATCCCGTTGTTGGATTGCCTAAGACAGTGGATGAAATAAATGCTTTTTTTCTTCAAGTTGATGCGATATGTACAAAAAGAAAGAAGATGATTATCTGGAAAAACAGAATAATACGACGGTTTCCTCTAAAAACAATACCGGGTTTTCATAATTATATGAGAAAATTTACCAAGATGGTTAATTATAGTTATCCTTATGATAATTCAAATTATAAATTACATGCAGGTCGCATCGTTTGGGATAATGTATTTGACTTTGATGTTTTTAGCAACATGATAGAAGTGGATTTTGAGGGACATAAATACATGGCACCAGCTGAATATCATAAGTATTTGTCGCATTGCTATGGAGATTATATGAAATTGCCTCCGGAGGAACAAAGGCATCCCTATCACGGAGGGACATATTATTGGAAGTAGATTAAGAAGTATCAATTATTAGTCCCCAATGGCGAGAGGCAACCTCTTTTGATCAAATGGTTTTTCTTTGATAAATAACCGAAATGTTACCTTTAAAAGATTATATTCAAAAGCCATCACTCGTAATGCTTGGCTTGTTAAGGGGATTAAATTTCCTGTTTCCGGATAAATTATATTTGAAATTGTTGTATCGACTTAAACTGGGCAGAAAGTTGGACTTGAAAACGCCAAAGCGTTTTACCGAAAAACTGCAGTGGCTGAAGTTGTATGACCGCAAACCCGAATACACAAAGATGGTTGACAAAATCGCTGTCAAAGAGTATGTGGCGGGTGTAATCGGCGACCAGTTTATTATCCCGACATTAGGTACGTGGTATCATTTCGACGATATTGATTTCGACTCGTTGCCAAATCAATTTGTCCTTAAAACCAACCACGGAGGGGGCGGATGTGCCGTGGTGATTTGCAGAGACAAAAACAAGTTCGACAAAGCAAGAGCAAAAGGAATTTTGGAACATTCCCTAAACCATAGTATTTATCCCAATTTGCGCGAATGGCCCTATAAGAATATTAAACCAATGATTCTTGCGGAAGAGTTATTGGAGTGTGAAACAGCGACAGATATTCCTGATTATAAATGGTATTGTTTCAATGGTGTACCAAAGTATTGTCAAATAATACAGTCAAGAAGCACTAAGGAAACAATTGATTTTTTTGACACAAATTGGGTTCATCAAGAATTTGTTGGTCTTAACCCTGCATTTGGAGAACATTTCAAAATGGCCGAAATTGTGCCGGCTCGTCCTACAAATCTTGAATTACATATTCAAATAGCTGAAAGATTGTCATTGAACATCCCATTTTCACGCATTGATTTATATGACATTGGAGGTAAGGTGTATTTCGGAGAGATTACTTTTTATCCAATGAGTGGTTTAGGATGTTTTGAACCAGAAGTGTTTGATGTGCAACTTGGTAATATGATAAATCTTCTAAACGTAAACAATAATAAGTAATCGTTCAACATCTTTGCAGTGGGGGCGGTTGGATGACTTTGTCAAATGAATATTGAATGTTGTTATAAAATAATTGTTATTTATGCATATCAGAAAATTGCTTAATTCCTGTAATCTATATATTTTTCTGTGGCTAATATATAGTATACAGTCTTTTGTTTTTGGTGGTAAAGGAACCATTTTTTCCTCGATAATAATCTTTTCATTGATGGGCATTTCAGCCTACCATTTCGTATATGCACTATCTAACTATGAAATGCCAAAATACATGAAGGGCTTGACGGTTTTGGTTATCATGTTTACCATCTATGGCATCATACTAATATTAAGTGGAAAAACGATTAGATTTATGCGTACGGGAGCGGTTGTTAATAAAGTCAGCTATCTAAAACTTATCCTTATTTCTTTGTTACCTGTTTTTTCTTTTTATGTATTTACTCGGAAAGGGTTGCTAACTAAAGAAGCGCTGTTGAAATGGACTCCCGTTTTTTTTATCGTTGCGGGTATGCGGTATTTTCAATATCAACGCGAGTCGCTTCTGAGTTCAGACGTTGAAGAAATCACAAATAATATGGGCTATGTGTTTCTTTCATTGATTCCACTTCTGGCTTTTTGGTCACATAAGAGGTTTGTGCAGTATTTTTGGCTTGCTCTTTCAATGTTGTTTATCATCCTTGGTATGAAAAGAGGAGCCATCCTAATTGGTGCAGTATCATTTGTTTTGTTTTTGCATCAATCCTTGAAATCCGCTTCCCAAAAACAAAAGATTTGGACTTTCTTTTTGGGTTTTGTACTCATTATAGGTGCGATATTTATGGTTTCTTACATGTTGCAAAACAGCGCTTATTTTAATGAAAGACTAGAATACACTTTAGAAGGCAATAGTAGTGGAAGGGACCGATTATACGGCACCTTTTGGAGGCATTTCATCAATGAATCGAATCCTTTTCTTTTCCTTTTTGGCAATGGAGCGCTTGGGACATTGACGATTTCATTTAATTATGCCCACAACGACTGGCTTGAAATAGCTATCAATCAAGGATTGTTGGGTATATTGGTGTATGTATATTATTGGATGATGTTTTATAAGACTTGGAAGAAAAGCGCGTTTGATAGCGAAATATATCTTGCAACAGGTTTGGTTTTGCTGATATTCTTTATGAAGACATTGTTTTCCATGTCATATAATGATATGGATGTCTATGTTACTCTTTCCCTTGGATATTGTATGGGGATGATTAGTGAAAATGAGAATATGGTTGATACTGAAAGTGAAGATGAGAATATGGTTGATACTGAGTATCCATTGGGTTTAGAACAATCAACAGATTTCAATGAAAATACTTAACAATAAAACAATTGTACATGATTCAATCAAAGACAGATTTGAAGTATTATATCATTCAAGATAAAAAAATGAATGGGATTATCGAAAAATCCTTTTCATCAAAAATCAAAAACACTCTTTTCCCCGATTTGACATTAAAGTATTTACGATTTTTGAGAAAATCAGAATACTATTATAATAATAATTGTATTGTACAATATTGGTATAGGTATCGTTTGAGAAAAATGGGACTCAAGTTGGGTTATTCAATACCTATTAATGTTTTCGGCCCTGGCCTTTCAATACCTCATAGAGGAACTATTGTTGTAAATAGTAAAGCCAGAATTGGGGCGAATTGTCGTCTTCACGTTTGCGTAAATATAGGAGCCAGTGGTGGAAATCCTAACGCACCTCAAATTGGAAACAATGTCTATATCGGGCCAGGGGCAATATTATTTGGGGATATTACAATTGCTGACAATGTTACTGTTGGGGCTAACGCTACTGTAAATAGTAGTTGTGAACAACAAAATGTAGTGTTGGCGGGAAGCCCTGCAAAGATTGTTAAAGAGGGCTATCCTTGTTGGTTGGAATTCAATGATATTTCGTTGTGATATGAAAGAATTGAAATCAATGGCAGTGGTATGCAACGATTTTCCATCGGAAGGTCGCGCCACTTATGTTTTTGTTGAGCAGCTCGTTAATGCTCTTGTTGATTTGGGTGTGGAAGTTAAGGTGATAGCGCCTCAGAGTCTTGTTAGAATCATATCTTGTCGTGACAAACGTCTTCCAAAACACTGTAGGGTAAGTACAAAAAAAGGAAATAATTACGAGGTTTTTCGACCATTAGGTTTGTCATTAGGCAATCATTTGGGTTTTCTTGACCCTTTGTTGTTAAGTAATAACAGGCGCAAGATAGCAAAAGTGTTAAACGGATTTGATGTTGATGCTGTTTATTGCCATTTTTGGGAGAACGTCCGCAAAATTCAACAATATGCCATTCGGAAAAGACTACCAGCTTTTGTGGCTTGTGGTGAGGGCGACGATGCCTTGGAAAACATGATGGAAACCATTTCCATAGGGGATAAAAAAGAATTGGTGCAATGTGTAAAAGGTGTAATAAGCGTTTCTAGTGAGAATAAGCGGAAATGTATCGATTATCAACTCTCTGATCAAGAGAATATTACCGTACAACCCAATTGTGCCGACACAACATTATTTTATAACCAGGAAGTTGCTGAAATGAAGAGAGAATTGGGTATTGGCGAAAGGGATTTTACAATTGCATTTGTGGGCGGATTCATCCCTCGCAAAGGTCCTGACAGATTAGCTCGTGCCGTTACTAATCTGAATGACAAACATATCAAGGTGATGTTTATTGGTAAGCCATTCAGCGGTTATGATTATGAATTTGATTGTCCAGGAATTATTCATAAAGGCTCCGCTGACCATGATGTTATTCCGAAATTGCTTAATTGTGCCGATGTCTTTGTTCTTCCTACTAAAAAAGAAGGTTGCTGTAATGCCATAATCGAAGCGTTGGCATGTGGACTTCCCGTTATTTCAAGTGATGGTTCATTTAATGATGATATTCTTGACGAGAAAAACTCAATTCGTATTGACCCTGATGATGTTGACGCTTTAGCAAGAGCAATAGCCTATTTGCGAGACAATCCCGATGTTTGTCAGCAGATGAGAGGGGTATCAATATCTCGACATGAACAATATTCGATAGAAGGACGGGCTAGAAGGATAAAGGAGTTCATTGAAGAAAGGCTCTAAAATTGTTGTGGAAAATGTAATGCGAAGACCCTGTGATAAGCCCTTACTTTGGTTCCAATAGCAGTATCACAAATTATGAGCCTGAAATAGCATTATGTGAAAAATATGGAGTTCCTTTTTTCAATTTCATTGACTATCCTTACATCGTTGAGCAATCTGAATACTTCCAAGATTTAAGCCATATGAATCATAAAGGAGCTATGGCATTTACCAATATGATAGTTACTGAAGTGTTGAAAAATATGGAACTATACTCAAATTCTTATCATCATAATAAAACAGAAATAAAATGAAGGAATTTATATCTTCTTTATATCATTTCTTGATTTCAATTATTATGTGGCTTCCTTTTTCCTTTCTAAGGAAATGGACTCTTCGTTTGTTTGGAATGAAAATCGGAAAACATTCCCAAATAATGAGAAACGTAGATGTCAGATGTCCATATAGAATTATTATTGGCAGTGGTACCACTATCGAAAAAAACGTTTTGTTGGACGGGCGTGGCGGACAACTAAAAATTGGGGATAATGTTGATATTGCCCAAGGAAGTTCTATTTGGACTTTGGAACATGACTATAATGCCCCGGATTTTCATTCGGTGGGTGATTCTGTTGAGATAAGCGATTATTGTTGGATAGCTTCAAATGCCACTATTTTGCCAGGAGTAAAATTAGGTAGGGGGGCGGTTGTTGCCACGAGTGCGGTAGTTACAAAAGATGTACCCGATTTGACTGTTGTAGCGGGCATTCCAGCCAAGGCCATTTCCAGTCGGAAAGACAATATGAAATATCATTTGGGAGACCATGTTTGGTTTCGTTAAAAGTACTTAAATATGACCCTTCTTTATATTGATCCACAATCTTATGACAATTTGGAGATTTATGATAAGTCTCTTCTTAATCAGTTGCCTAAAGATTGTAATATATTATATGCTTGCAGCTTTTTGATTAAGGAAGGAGGGATGAGTTGCAACATTGAGGCGTTGCCATTGTTTAAATATAACAGAAAAAAAGGACCAGCCAAAGTTTTAAGTTATTGTTGTTCATTATTTAAAATTCTATTACTTATTCAAAAACGGAGGCCTTCAGTTATGCATATCCAATGGTTACGCATGGCTTTTGTTGATTCATGGTTTTATCTATTGCTTCGAAAAATATTTAGAATAAAGATTGTTTTCACAGCTCATAATCTTTTACCACACGACTCGGGAGAAAGATATAAAGGTATCTATCAAAAGTTCTACAAGAGAATAGATGCGATTATTGTTCATGATTTTAACTCAAAAAATGAACTAATAGAAAAGTTTGAAATAGAATTTGAAAAAATAACCGTAATAAAACATGGTGTTTTATCGTTTGACTTGAGCGAAGAAAAGGTAGAAAAAGAAAAGAAAAGTATTCTTGAAGAATATGGAATAACCCCCAAGCAATTGGTCTTCTCTTCTTTGGGGATACAAGGGTATTATAAAGGGACTGATACTTTGATAAAAGTTTGGACGAATTGCACCAAATTACACGATAATCCAAGCTGTAAATTGATTATTGCTGGTCGATGTGGTGTGTTAGACATTGAGTCGTTGGAAGCATTTACAAATGTTATTGTGGAGAATAAATATCTATCGGATGAACGATTGATGGCTTTCCTGAAAATATCGGATGTTATATTACTTCCATATCGTACAATTTCTCAAAGTGGCGTATTATTGTCAGCCATTGGGATAAAAACACCTTTTTTAGTATCAAATATCGGTGGATTAGCCGAACCATTGTTAGTAGCAGATGTTGGTTGGAAAATCGAAAAATGCGATGAAAAGATGTTGGAGACGGCATTGATTCAACTTGTTGAATCTCCACAAGAAGTAAGAAACAAGAAATATGACAATGCATTAGCATGGGATATGGTAAAAGAGGCTTATTCATGGGAAGAAATAGCAAAAAAAACTTGGGCTTTATATTGTTCAATTTTAGATAATATATAGAGAAGCAAGGAAGAAGTAAAGATTGTGGCAATATTAGAATTTGAGTAGGTCATGAGAGGGATTGACAAGTTGTGTTGGATTATTTTGTGTTTGGGAATTGCACTGCTATCATCATGTTGTGGCAAGATGAATTTAGTCGGTTTTTCAAAAAGAACTCTAAATCCGTTGCAATTTGGTTTGAATGAGGCTTGTACAGGTGTGGATTGTTATTATATATTGCAACGAACTCATAAAGAAGCATCAAGATTAGGAGTAGGGGTTTCCTATGCTGGAATAAAAGAAATAGTTTTGGAAATTCCATCTGACGCAGAATCATTGCCACTTACTCAATATACTGACTTTGCAGGTGTATTGCTCAAAGTGAAGAATACTCAAAAGAATATACACTTGTTTTCTTTTACGAGTAAATCGACACCTGTTGAAGTGGAAGGCAAAGAAATTGATAATCGTGATTTCTCTCGTAATACAGTGATGAGATTCGGAAGAAAAATGTTAATTGTTGAAGATAAAACACCATGGGTTGAAAAAAGAATCGGCTATGAACAAGGAGTAACGCGTAGGGATATTTTGTTGGTTAACAGGGGTAAGAGCAAGAACGGTCCAGTGAAGAGTTATTGTACGCCTATTTCACATCCAACTTGTTATTATTGCGATGTAGATGATGATATAAAAACAATAAAGAATATTTGTTTTGAACAATTCCGATGGAATGGAATTGCAGAGAAATATATCAATTTATATAAGCAAGTGATAAATCAATAATGGGATTATTAGCCATATATTATCGGATACGGCATCCTAAGGCAAAGAAGGTGCCGTATATGTACCAGCGCTCAATTATAGGACAGGTTTGGCATAGCATCCGTAAGTTTATTTGCCAAAATATTGCCCCCAATTGTGTCACCAATTTTATGAGGGTAAACCTATAGCTTATGCGGGTTTAAGATAGGCAAGAATGTTTTCATTGGAATGAAGTGTTATTTTGACGATTTAGACCCCCCTATGACTATAATAAGGAACAATGTTACGATCTCGTATGGTGTGTATTTTGCATGTCATGGGCGCAAACAAACACACCATCATATAGAGATTTGCGATGGAGCATATTTGGGTATGAAAACTGTCATTGTTGCACGCCAAGATCTTGTTATAGGTGAAAACGCTGTAGTCGGTGCCATGACTTTGGTTAACAAGTCTGTCTCTTCAGGTAAAACGGTAGTAGGGGTGCCATGCCGTGAATTACCATAATGTTTTGAAAGTTTAAAACTCCCTAATTTTGCATTGTTGAATATGCTTACTATAATCTGCCCTATTCGCAACGAGGAGAAATACATCACCCATTGCATTGAGGTATTCAAAGCATTGTTTGTGAGAATGCTTTGATAAAAATATGGCTTATAGTTGCGAAGTGGAATATTTTTTGTATTTTTGCATTTGTAAATCCAAGAATCCCATGGAGAAAGTAACACAAATAGCATCGTATGTATGCAGTCGTTATCAATGCGAGTTTGGAGAGCGCATTGATGAAATGAAGCTGCATAAGCTGCTGTATTTGTTACAGAGAGAGGCTATGATTAGGACCGGCGAACCTATGTTTGATGCTACTTTTCAGGCTTGGAAATACGGGCCGGTAATTCCCGAAATCAGAGCATTATATAAAAGCAACAGCCTGGACGAGACGCTTTCTTCAGTGGCCATAGAACACTACAAGGATGTGTTTGATTATGTCTTTGCCGAATATGCTGGAAAAAGGTCGTTTGTGTTGAGTAACATCACCCATGGCGACTATTCTTGGAGGCACGCTCGTGAGGGTTGTTCAAAATATGCTGATTCACAAAAGCCAATGTCGCTTGAAGACATCAAGATAGATGCTGAGAACATCAAGTTGCGTCGCGAACTTTTACGTCAATACCGATTGGTGAATGGTGTATGAACAAAAAAATATCTGACAGTCAGAAACAAGTTTTAGATTCTTTAGTTTGTGAAAGGTTGTCGTCAGACGAACAAAATCTTCGTTTGGTGAATGGCTTTTGCAATTACAAGAATCCCGCTTTGGCGGATGTTATCCTTAATGAGGCTTTCGAAGAAGATGAAGGAGGCTCCATAGCCTATTATATTGTCAAACATTCACCAAGTAATAAAGTTTTGTTCTATTTCTCATTGAAAAGCGGTATGCTTTTTGACCAACATCTTGATGAGAAAAAATATGAAGCGTTAAAAGAATGGGTTCAAAAAATTGAACAAAAAGCAAAAGATGCATCTTTGGCATCAGAAGAAAAACAGTTTTTATTCAACTTAAAAGAAAAGATACGTTCCCATAAAGGGCTGAAAAAAGTCGAGTTAGAGCGATTGTCACGAAACGATGCCACTATCTTTGATGATTTGAAATTGGAATCAAACTCTAACATCACTCATGTGCTCAAGACTTATTCTGGTGTGGAGCTTGTACATTTCTGTTCCAATAGCGACACGAATGCATTATGGGAATCGTATAATATGCCTCAACCGCTTGGTGCGGTGGTATTTTGGCATTTTATTGTTCCTCTTGTCCTTTCTGTGAAGAGAATAGTCGGATGTGAATATCTATTTCTATTTGCTGCAGATTCAACCGACGACCAGACCCTTGTGGAATACTATAGAAATATCTTGAATTTTGATGACAGCAAAGAACGAGCTGTAGTAAAACCGGTATATGATTTTTCATGTAAGTTCATGTACCAGGAAACAACACCATTGGCTAAAATGCGCCAAGATTTTTTTGATAATTTCAATTCTGAATATTAACTAATAAAACAAAGGGAAGATATGCTCACCATCATCTGCCCCATCTACAACGAGGAGAAATATATCGCCCGTTGCATTGAGTCCATCATGGCCCAGGACTATCCCAAAGACGATTTGGAAGTCCTCTTTATGGACGGCATGAGCACCGACCGTACAAGGGAAATCATTGCCTCTTACTTGCCGCAATGTCCCTATCTGCGCGTGCTCGACAATCCGCAAAAGATTGTGCCCTACGCCATGAACAAAGGTATTAGCGAGGCCAAGGGCGACGTCATCATGCGAATGGATGCCCATACTTTTTATGAACCTAATTATTGCTCGGCCATCGTCAAGCGGCTGAAGGAATTGAATGCCGATAATGTGGGCTGCGTGTGTAAGACAGATGTGCTCAACAAGACCCCAAAAACTTTGGCCATCTGCGAAGTGCTGAGCAACAAGTTCGGTGTGGGCAACTCGACGTTCCGTACCGGCATTGAAAGTGTCAAAGAAGTGGACACGGTGCCTTTCGGCTGCTGGCCGAAACGGGTGTTTGAAAAATATGGAAGATTTGACGTCCGTCTGGTGCGTAACCAAGACATTGAATTCAGTAAACGTATCATCAATGGCGGTGGCAAGATTTATATCATCCCCGATACCTTCTGCACTTATTTGGCTCGCGAGACATTCAGAGGCTTGGCCAAAAACAATTACAACAATGGCCTATGGAACATCCTCACGGTGTATTACACCAAACAGATGAAATCGTTATCGCTGCGCCATTTCATTCCCTTGTTGTTTGTGCTTAGTCTGATTATTCCGACGATTGTCGGGGCTTTCTGGCATCCTGCGTGGTTGATGTCAGCTTTTGTTTTGTTGGTCTATCTGCTGGCTTTGGGTGCCGTCAGCGCCAAACTGGCCAAGCAAAAGCATCTGAATTTCTTCTATCTACTATGGAGCTTCATCACCCTGCATTGCAGTTACGGATTTGGCTCGTTGATGTGTATTTTTTCTTTACCCTTTAAAAAGCGATAAATCAATATGTTACTTAAATTTTTCTTCGACCGAATTGTTTCTTTTATGGGCCTGTTGCTTTTGTGGCCTGTCTTACTCATTTTGGCTGTTTTAATCAAAATCAAAATGCCAGGAGGTCCGGCATTATTTGTTCAGAAAAGGGTTGGCAAAGGAGGGAAGTTGTTCAATTGCCATAAATTTAGGACGATGGTAGTGGATCATAACGGAAGTTCCGTCAGTGTGGCGGGCGAGAGCCGTATCACTCCATTGGGAGCCAAATTGAGACATTACAAATTGGATGAGCTACCGGGATTATGGGATGTCTTTATTGGTAAAATGAGCTTTGTAGGTCCGCGCCCCGATGTGCCCGGCTATGCCGACAAGCTGGAAGGTGACGATAGGGTTGTGCTGAAGTTGTGGCCGGGAATAACAGGCCCTGCCACATTAAAATATAGGAATGAAGACAAAATGATAGCCAAGTATGTTGCCAAGAAACAGGAAGAAGGCGACACCCGCGACGCGGAAGTCATAGCCCTGGAGTATAACGACACGGTGATTTATCCCGATAAGGTACGGCTGAACTGTTATTATTACCGCAATTATTCCTTCACTAAAGATATTCAAATGATTTTCTGTACAGTGTTGAGGAAGAAAATGGAATATGATGGTGAGATGATTTGAGGAAACTGTCGAAACGCACAGACACACTTTTTGAAATAGTATCCTTGTTTGACACAAAAAAAGGCCATTAGTCAACCTAATGGCCTTTTTTTGTGTGTGATAATCAATAAGTTATCAATCAATACTCATCCTCATGGAAGAAAAAGTCGTCCTTGGTAGGATAGTCTGGCCAAAGGTCTTCGATGCGTTCGTATATCTCACCTTCGTCTTCGATTTCCTGAAGGTTCTCAATAATTTCTTCCTGTGCGCCCGTGCGCAAAGCCCAGTCCAACAATTCATCGCGAGTGGCTGGCCACGGTGCGTCTTCCAATTTTGAGGCTAATTCAAGTGTCCAATACATAGTCTTTTTCGTTATCGATTTAACTTCGTTGATGGTTCAATTTGAGGGCGCAAAAATACAAGTTCTTTTTTAACTAACAAGGGCTTTTTTAATAAAAATAATAAATTTTTATTTCGTTGATTCCCAACTTGTTTCGTTGGATTTTTCTAAAAAGCCGAAAAATCTTGCCAAAACGAAGAAATAATCCGACAGGCGATTGAGATATTTCAAGTCAATAGTATCTATTGGGTGTTGCGAGGCCAAACGCCAACCTTGACGCTCGGCGCGACGGCACACCGTGCGGCACACATGGGCGTGACTTGCCTTCAAGTTTCCGCCCGGAATGACGAACGATTTCAACTCGGGAAGTTGTTCGTTCATCACATCAATTTCATGCTCCAAGAAAGCCACATCATCGGCGGTCAAAACGGGAATCATCTTTTTCACCTCGGAGTTTTCGTCCAAGGCGAAATGCGACTCGATGGTGAACAACTTGTTCTGCACCGTGTCCAAAACGGTTTTCATTTCGGCTGTGATGCCCTCTTGGTCGTAAAGCACGCCGATAAAGGCGCTTAACTCATCGACAGTGCCGTAGGCTTCAACTCTGTCATCATATTTCGCGACGCGCAGGCCACCTATTAATGAGGTCTTGCCTTCGTCGCCAGTTTTCGTATAGGTAATATTCTTCATTGTAATTTGTTTTTTCACAAAACCGACAAAACTTTCAAAACCTTTCGTTGGTTGTGGCGGCTACGCAACCGCAACGCCGCCGGAAAGCTGCCGGTTGGCGTGCTTTCCCCACTCTGTCCGTTGTTTTGTAGGTTTTGCATGTTTTGTGGTATTAAACTCTAATATTTTAATACAAAGTCCTGTTTTTCAATGCCTTCGCGGAAAAAAACCATGCCGATACAATACAAATCGAGGGTGACCGACACATCCTCGTTGCCTTTGATTTCCTCCCAAGCGTCTTCCATCGCTTTGTTGTGGTGGATGCCCTCGAAGACAAATACCGAGTCGGCGGTCTTATAATTCAGGCAATCAACGAGATAGTCCCAAGTGTCGTCCTCGAAGGAGGCGCGACTGAAGAAGACAAAACCCGTGTTCAACCGCCTGAAATGCTCCGAATCGAACTCGGCGGGCTGGATGAGGTTCACATTGACGATGCCCATCGAGTTCAAGGTTTCCAAAAAGTCATCCGACTGCTCCAAATAGATTTTGGTTTGCAAGTGTCCCAATGCCAACGCCGTGGTATTCAACGCGGTAAGTCGCCCAAACGACACCACAGAATCAGGCTCGAAATAGCGTACCATCCTGTAAAGCAGCCGGCTTTGCTTGCGAAGGTTGTAGTGGATGTATTTCCGCTTGTCCAGCAGCCGCGCCACGCGATAAATGGTGTCGTAGTCGCGGTTGGAACCGCTGTCGTTCAGCACCTTGCACATGAAATCATACACGAAAGGCGAATGGATGCCATACTCGCTCTTGCGCTGCAACAAATACTTCAGGTAACTTGTCAACATAACTCAATCATATTGAACCTTTTGCAGGTAGTAGACCGTCCGCCTCGGCTTGGGCTGACTGCCATTTTGGATGATTTGCGACCCGAAAATGAGGAAACGGCTACCGTACCATTTGCCCAACTGCGCGAAATACTCATCTTCCACATAATCAGCACCATAAATCGGAGCCAATTTTTCGCTTTGTTGGTTCATCAACGCTTGTCCGTTGGCATCGAAAGCGGTGTAACGCAATTGGTTGCGATAGGGCGAGGCCACTACCAACTCATCATAGCACACCCCTTCTGACGAGTGCGGGAAAAGGTCGTAAGTCAGTTCGTTGTCGAATTTCACCGACTGCTGCCATTGAAGATGTCCGTCGCGGTCGAAGGCAAGGATGATTTCGCTGAAAAAGTCGTAGCCATCGAACACGGTGTAAGTGTAGGGATAGCCGCCGTAATAGCCGTAATAGCCATAATTCATGCGGGTTTCGGTGTGGTAATAAGGCATGAAAGCCTCCACCGCAAAGATGGTCAGGTCGCCAAAATCAGTGAGGCGGGGCTTCAAGAATTGGAACGCGATTTCGCCCCTCGTGGGGTTGTCTTTTCTTTGGTTTTTCAGTTTTTCCTCGCGCAGGCGCACGCGGTCAGAGGCGGTCAAAGCGTGCTCAATTTCAGGCATGTCCTTGAACAAGAACACTTTGCTGTCGGGTACTCCGCCGACAAAGCGCATCCACACCACGCCAAGGCTTTCCTTGTCGAAGTTTTCGGTCACGCCTTCGAGATTGACTTTCCGGCCCGTTTCGCGCTCCAAAGTGCCGATAACCACCAAGTTTCGGCTTTCGTCGAAACGGAACACCATGCGGCCCAAGGCGGCATTGGGAATGTTCTCATAACGGTAAGTGCCTTGCAGGTTGCCCGTGGGCGAATATACGAGGAAGGACGTGGAAACGAAACGCTTGTTGTCAAACTCCTTGGCGGCCACCACAAAGCAATGCTCCTTGGCAAAGGCATCAGTTTGGAACAAAACAAAATTCCCTGACGATGATGGAGTTATCGTGCGGCATTGGTCGCTTGTGAGGTCATAGAAACGGAGAGAACCGTTGCCGTTTCTGTTGTTCAAGGCCATCATCATCGTGCCGTCAACGACCTCAACGGAAAGCGGCACCGACTTTTCGGGCCATTTGTCCCAAAAAGTGCGGTAGGCATTTTCTTGTCGGTCGTAGGCAACTACAAGAAAATCAAGCGAATCCGCTGCCTTTTTGTTGTCCTCGTTCACAAAAAGGAAGGCCGCGAAACGCGCATCGTTGCCCGCATCGAAGAATTTGATTTTGTCGGGCAAGGGGATGAGGTCGCTGCGGGTTTCGTAAAGGCTGCTGTCGACGCAAGCGAAGTTCCAAAGGCGGTGTTTCGCCTTGTCGGTCTTTTCGGTTTCGTAAAGCAAAAGGCCGCCATTTTCGTCAAACGACAGGAAATGACAGCCTTGCGCCTTATGCCAACGGTTCACCTCATAGCGCACGGGTTCCACCTGCTGGGCTGTGGCCCAGTTTGTGATGAGAAGGAGGGCTATGAGGAGATGACTTTTCATCTTGTTGTCGCTATGCGTCACTGCGAGGAACGAAGCAGTCCAGACAATTAAGTTATTCTCTGGATTGCTTCGTCGTTCCTCCTCGCAATGACGCAAAAGTGTGTCATTAGAACTTCACAAACTTGGAAACTGCCGTAGTGCCGTCAGCGAAGCGGAAGTTGACGAAATAAACGCCATTTACCAGTTCGTTGACATCGAGTTGGGCTTGGCCGGCAGCCACATTCGTTTCGCTCACCTTGCGGCCAGTCATGTCGAAGATGCTGACTTGGGCATCGCTTTCAAGCGTGAACGAAACCTGCTCGCGGGCAGGATTGGGATAAAGGCCGATAACAGGACGGTTGTTCTCCTCAACGGAAAGGGCACCGTAAGTAACCACCTTCACATAGTCAATCTCCCACGAGGAAGCGGCTTCGTCTGTGCTCTTGTAAACAAAAGCCACATAGAAACTCGGGAAATAGATGGAACCGCTGGGGTCGAGGGTGTTAGAAACATCGAATTGCCCGGATTCCTCCCATTCGTAGTCGCCGGGTGAATAATCGAAAACATCGGTGATGTCAATCCACTCGGCACTCCACGGCACGTTTTGCCCATCGTAGGCACCGGAAATCAACACTTGCAGCGGCTCGCCGTCAAATTTCTTGGCTGTGCGGAAACTCAGGACAGCATCCTGAAAATCGCTGGTTATCAACGGGCTGACGAGCCAGTCTATATTCTCATGTGAGGCACCGTTGGCATAACCGTTCATGTTGGCGTAGGTCGTGCCTTGATAGGTGCCTTGGTGCCATTCTTGCTCGCCAATCATGTTGTAAGCCGTGAACGCGCCAAGATCTTCGTTGAAGTCTTCAAAGAAAATGGTTTCCATGAAGTACAGGTAGGCTTGGGCTGTTGGATAGTTGCCGTCGGTCTTGTAGTCGATGTTGGCACCGCTGTTGGTGTAGGGGAAAATGGCGAAATCATACAAATCGCCGCCTTCCAAACCGCTGAAAGTCACGGTTTGAACGCCGTAGGACACATTCTTGGCCATATCACTATCGGCAATGGCGATACCGTCAGTGGGAACGGTGACAAAGCCCAATGAGGCAATAATGACGTACTTGTGAGGCAGTTGGCCACCTTGGGAATCGGTCCATGTAAGAGTAACATTGTTTTCCTCGTCCACCGTAGCCGTGAAGTTGGTGGGATAGTTGGTCGGCTCGGGGTCAGGTTCGACACTGCCGCCAGCCTTGTAAAGGCTGACGCGCGTGTCGACGCTCGAAGATTCAGCATAGCAACTGAACAAGGGGGCGTTGTTGGAGGTGTTGGGATTGAAGCGCATGTTGTTGCGCTCGTTTTCGCCTTGGGCCACAACCTCAGCTGTGCCGTCAGCATTGAAAACGATGCTCCATTGGCCGTTGGCATCAAGTGTGGTTTGGGTCTTCAAGTTGTTGCTGCTGCTGCTTGCGGCATAGAGATAACCGCCTTTCACTTCGTCGAAGAAGGTCCAAGCACCAGCGTTGCCGCCCAATGTAAATTGGAACACGTCTGTTTCGCTGGAGGGGTCGGTGCCGGGCGTAACGGTGATGGATTCGCCGTTTTCGCTCACAACCACCGCGTTACGGTTGTTCGTCTTTTGGTAACCCATAGCGAGGACACCCAAGTCGTCGTGATGGGCCACGATGAGGTAGTTGGCTCCAGCTTCAAGACCAGAGGCAGAGGTGACCTTTGTGTAGGTGGTTTGCGCAAAGCCGCTCACCGAAAGGAGCAGCATGGCCACTAATGAGAATAGAACTTTTTTCATTTTTGATTGGTTTTATGTTTGACAATTGATTTGATGTATTTCTTTGTTTTAAACTACGGATTTGACGGATTTGACCGATTTAATTATCTGTTGAATCCGTGTAATCCGTAGTTTCATAGCCACTACAATTCCAAAACATCGGCTTGCTCGACGGCCTTGATTTCGGGGATGACTTTCTTCATCACTGACTCGATGCCGTTTTTGAGGGTCATTTTGCTGTGGGGGCAGTTGCCGCAGGCACCTGTCAGTTCCACGATGACGGTGTTGTCGTCGGTGAGTTCCACGAAGTTGACGTCGCCGCCGTCCTGCTGGAGGTAGGGACGCACTTGCTCGAGGACGTTCTTGACTTTTCTGAGGATGGTTTCTTTATCCATATCTATCTTTTTTTCTCACGCAGAATCCGCTGAAATCGCTGAACCTGCCGGACGCATTGTTTTCGTCGCTTTGCGCTTCATAAAATTGACTTCGTCGAATCTGCGATTTCTGCGATTTCTGCGTGCAAATATCATTTCGTATTTATTATTTCCTGTGCAATCTTGTCGAAGGCCTTAGTGACGGGCGAATCGGCATCCAAGGCGAGGGGCATACCCGCATCGCCACATTCGGCAATCTTCTCTGTGATAGGAATTTGGCCGAGGAGCGGCACGCCAAGTTGGTCGGCAAATTGTTGGCCGGTTTCCTTGCCAAAGATGTAATACTTCTTTTCGGGCATGTCGGAGGGCGTGAAGTAGGCCATGTTTTCCACCAAGCCGTAAATCGGGATTTGCAGGGTCTCTTCCTTGAACATCATGGCGGCACGAAGCACGTCGGCGAAGGCTACCTTTTGCGGTGTGGTCACGATGAGCGCACCCGACACGTTATATTGTTGGGCCAAAGTCAGTTGGATGTCGCCCGTTCCGGGAGGCATGTCCACCACCATCCAGTCCAACTCGCCCCAAAGCGTGTCGTTCATCAGTTGGTTGAGGGCACTGGTGGCCATGGGGCCGCGCCAAATGAGCGGGCGGTCGGCATCGACGAAACTGCCGATGCTCATCAGTTTGATGCTGTATTTTTCGATGGGCAGCATTACCGTCTTGCCGTCTTTCTCGAAAGCACTCGGCTGTTCGTTACCCAAGCCGAACATCATCGGGACGGAAGGGCCGTAGATGTCGGCGTCAATCAAGCCCACGCGCTGGTTGGCGCGCGCCAAAGCGATGGCCAAGTTGGCCGCCACCGTCGACTTGCCTACGCCACCCTTGCCCGAAGCCACGGCGATGATGTGCTTCACCTTCGAGAGAGCTGTTTTTTCTTCCACCACCTTGATTTCTATGTCGATACCTTCGCCAAACACCTCGGTCAGGGTGCGTTTGGCACCGTTCACGAGGATGTCGTTTTTCGGGTCGTTGGCATGTTCCATGACAAGGTCGAAACGGATGGCATTGTCCTTAACCATCAGATTCTCAACCATATTCAAAGCAACGATATTGTCCCCCTTGGGGAAATAAATTACGTCCTTCAGGACTTCCTGTACATTTTCTTTATTTAGCATGATTTTAAATTATTACGCGGCAAAGTTAGTAAATAGTTAGGAGTTGGGGGTTGAAAGTTGAAAGTTTTTGTATTTTTGCCGCAACATACACTTAACCAATGAGAAAAAACCGTTTCATGGCAAATGCCATACTCGTGCTGCTGGCGATGGCCTTTGCATCGTGCGAAAAGCCCAAGCCGCTGCCCAACATCGACATCGTTTCGGAGGCCATTCCCCGCGAGCCAAAGATTCCATGCGTCATCGTCTATTCCGAAAACGGCGAAATCATGATGGAAAACGCCCGTGTGAAAACCCGTGGCGGGGCTTCTTGCGTCTTTCACAAAATATCTTACACCTTCAAGATGGACCATAGCCTTTCGTTGGCAGGACTTCCCAAACAAAAATCTTACATCCTGAATGCCAACTACATAGACAAGTCTTTCATGCACCACAAGATTTGTTTCGACCTGTTCAGGGAGATGAACCCGCTGAAGAACCTTGCCTCCGAGTGCGCCTACGTCACGGTAAGCCTAAACGGCACATATAATGGCCTTTATGTGCTCATGCAGAAACTCAATGCAGGCTCGCTTGGCCTCAACAAAAAGGACAGCTTGGCCATGATTTTCAAAGACCCACCGGTTTTTTTCGGGGAAAACAGGTTAGACCCGCAATGGGTGCAGGAACCGGGCAACTATTTCCAGCAGAACTATCCCGACATCGAAGACGAGGACATGAACGGCTACCTTGAGAACGTCATGCAATTTATGATTCATGCCGACGACAGCACCTTCGCCCGCGAAATCGGCCACATTTTCGACTTGGAGAACATCATCGACTGGCACCTGCTGCTCATGTTCACCAACAACGGCGACGGCGTGATGAAGAACTTCTACCTCTACAAACGCGACAGCCACACCCCCTTCCGCATCGCCATTTGGGACTACGACGACGCTTTCGGGCGCGACGGCGAAGGCGAACTGAAAATGACCGAAAGCCTGCCCAACTTCGAGAGATGCCTGCTCCTCAACCGCTTGGAAAACAACCCTTTCCTCGACTACAATACGCTACTGAAGCAACGCTACAAGGCCTTGCGCGACAGCGGATTGTTCAGCAAAAAGAAAATCGAGCGCATGATTCGCGACAACGACCGAACCATCAGGGACTATGTTGAGCGCAACTTCGAGCGGTGGCCTGTAGACGGCTACGGCTATTACGATGCCTACCGCTACGAGGAGGAAATTGAGGTGATGCGCAAGTATTTGGACATCCGCATCCCGCAATTGGACGCGGAGTTGGGCTACCATTAATCCACTACCGAAATCCGACGGCAAACCACTCCTTCTGCCGTTTTCACGCGAAGCAGATACAGTCCTTTGGCCATGTCTTTCAAGTCAATAACGATTTGATTGTCAGCGACATTCTTTTGCATGACGCATTGACCTTGGGCATTGCAGATGGAAACTTCCTTGATGCCTTCAGCCTCAACGGTGACGAAATGCTTGGCCGGGTTGGGATAGACCTTCACCTGAGTTTCGTTTTCGTCGGTGCCCGTTGGCGAATAGTAGGCGTGCAACTCGAACTCGTTGGGGCTGTATTTCCTGTTGGCGGGCGCGGAGGTGCAGTCCAAGTCGCCGTAATAGGCATACAAACGGTAGTAATAATCGCCTTCCTCAAGTGCAGAATTGTCGGTGAAAGTGACCGCCGTTGCACCTAACAGCTTGATTCTATGATATTCGCCGTCGCCTTCCTTGCGGTAGAGATAATAGCCTGAAAGCCCATCATGAGGCCCAGGCGCATCCCATTTCAACTTGATTTTGAAGTTGTTGGTCAACTCATAATCCAAGTCGCGGGGCGGATAGCACGGCCCGAAAGTGGCGCACGACTCGTTGGAACGCTCGCCATTGTCGCCGCCTTCGCAAAGCACCGCCACTTTGTAGCAATGGCCACCTTGAGTGGGGTTTTCGTCCAAAAAAGTCGTGCCGTCCTGAATGAGGCGATACAACACACCATCGCGATAAACATTGTATCCATAGCCTTGATTCTCAACGGTTTCCCAAGTTAGCCTAATGCCCTCGTCCTCAACGGAAGCCACAAGGATTTCAGGTGTGCCGCAGTCCAAAGAACCGCCGCAACTGTTGTTCACTTCGAAGAAAACGCCTTGAGCCAACTCATCTGATGAGCCAGTGAAGGAAAACACGGTGTTGTTCGTGTGGTCCTTGATAACGAAAGCCATCTGATTTACAGTCTCTTCGGGTGCCGTCCAGCCGAAACTGAGTTTGCCCAAAGGCATGTCAGGCTCCACGGAAATGGCCGATGAGGAGGTCATGGTGTAATGGCCAATCTCATGGCCAGCCATGTTGTAGGCACTGATGCAGCCGCCTTGCCAGCCTTGGAAGGAATTGGTTGTCATGATGATTTTCCACGGGCAGGCAGGCCCAACCTGCACTTTCATCACATGGGCGTGCTTGCCGATGCGACCGTTGGCCACCACATACACCGCATAATGATAAACATCGTAACGCGGCACTTCAACATCCACAATTTCAATGGTTTGTCCAGGAGCGACATTGGTCATAGTTTGGATGATTTCATTGTCGCGCATCACAATCACCTGCTCGATGGCCGACAATGGCGAGCCATCAAGCGTTGTGGTGGGGTTCGTCCAATGCAAGGTTGCCTTCAGGTCGGTGTCCGAAACGGGAACCGCCGTGAAGTCGGTAGGTGCTGAAGGCGTTTGGTTGTAAACTGGTGCCGGAACAAAATTGAACATGGCGTCGGCAGGATGGGTATAGGGCGCGTCGTCGATGAGGTACCAGCCATCGCTGCTTCCGCCCCAACCGAGGTTGAAATGGAACATGTCGAAATCGTCGTAACCGTCGCACACAAAAGCATGGCAGCCATCATCCTCGCAGCCGCCGTAATACATCGGCCAGCCCATATCGAACTGCTCACGCACCATGGCTTTCCAAGTTTCGGTCTCAAAATCGTTGCGCCTGAGTTGCACATTGGCCTCAGAATAATTGAAATAGGTGTGCATCACCCCAGGAATGGGGCCCGATGCACCGCCGCTGCCATCGGGTCCATAGCCCATGTCGATGGTCACGCCACAATGGAAACACAAGGTTCCCGTGGCTATTTTTTCGACCTCTGAAGCGTTGGCGTTCAATACATTGGGCATGTTGTCCCAATCGTAAGTCGTGTTGCCGAAGTCGGCGCAAATCTCGCCATAATCCTCATGGTTATAGCAATGATTGCCAATGCCTTGCGCCGGATAAGTCCAAAAACGCATCAACTGCGACATGGCCGTGGCCAAGCAGCCCACGTAAGTATGTCCACCCGAACCGGAAGGGTCTTCAGGGCAGCAAATGTTGTAAGGGTAATCCTGATTCCACTTGGTTTGGCAGAAATAGCCCGTGCCACGACCGCCATTGCGCGAAATCAGCCTTCCGTGCGAAAGCACCGAAGCCCATTCCGCAGCCACATCAGGCGTGGCAACCGCCTGACGCAAAGGCAACATACACTCGGCCACGCCATCCAAATAATACGCCAACGTCGGCGGAATGTTGGCCGCATCAAACGCCGATTCATCAGAATAACCGATGACAGGGCGGTGCGCATCGTCGCCAGCAATGATGACGAAAGCACTCTCGCCAATATTGAAGACGAAAAACGCCTCATTTTGGCCGGTATAGACAAGTCGAGGTTCAGCACGCTCAATATCAAATTGCGCTGAGGCGAATTTTTGGGCAGCAGTCAAGGCGATGGATTGGTTGATGGGGGTGGCTTGCAAGACGGACAAGCCAAACATCAATGCTGTGATGAGTAAAGCAATCTTTTTCATAGTTTTCAAAGTTATGTGGATTAATCCAACGACGATGCAATAATTTCCCAATGGCCGCCTTTGTCGGGACCTATATGGCGAATGATTCCCAGTTTTTGGAGTCGAGATAAAGCAGAGATGACACCACCAAGGGAAGCATTCTCTATTACAATTGCCAATTCCCGTCTACTATATGCAGGGTTTTCTTTCAATTTCTCTATAATCTCACATTGTATTCGTGAAAGCCCAATATGGTTTTCTGTATGGTCTTCAGTTTTCTGTCCTCCTTTCTGTATGGTTTCTGTATGGTTTTCTGTTTTCTGTACACTTTTCAGTCCACTTTCTGTATGGTTTTCCGCTTCCAGTCCACTTTTCTGGTTACTTTCTGTATGGTTTTCTATTTCCAGTCCACTTTTCTGGTTACTTTCTGTATGGTTTTCCGTCTCCAGTCCAGTTTTCTGGTCACTTTTCTGGTTACTTTCTGTTTCCAGTCCACTTTTCTGTATGGTTTCCCCTTCTTGCTGTTTCACCAAATCCTCAATCAAGAGCGTGGCTTCCACCCGTGCTGGCATTTGATGCTCAACAAGCGTCGGCAATTGCCAACCATTCTCACGCCAACCGGCACTGATAACATCTGCTCCACTACCGGCCTTTTCACCCACACCTACAAACACGAACATTTTTTGTAACAATGGGTTGCGGCAAACGCTATGGCCTCCTTCCCAAAAATCCTCCAAACTGACAAGCATTGTACCGGGATTCGACATTACAATACGGTCATCATAGCGGTCAATCACAATATTCCCCATCACTGTGTAAGCGCAATGGATAAGGCAGTTCCCCAATGCTTCTCTCAACGAGGTATGGGCCGATGTGGTGTCTTTGCGCCGTTGGTTCTCGTCCAATTTGAAAGGCACAGGCAGCGCATGTTGCAACATTGGCAAAACACGACTATAGAACTGATAGAGATTGGCCTCCCAAGTGCCATCAGGATAAACACGGTTTGTCCAGCGAACATCTTTACCATCGCCAAGGTGTTCCCGATAGTCAGGGAAGAAGTTCGGGCAACATTCAGGGTCGGTAATGCTGCTGTTCTTGCCGAACATCAACATTCCCGCCACCGTGAAACCCGCTTTACCCGTGGTCCTGTCCTTGCGGTATGCCCCAACACTTTCCAAAAACCTTTGGTCGTCAAATTCATTCCAAGGGTGATTCTCATGCCTGTCTTTATAGGCCTGACGATAGTTTCGCAGCGTCGCAGTATCTATGTCATCAAAGGTGTAGCCCGTAAGTATGCGCGAGTCTGCCGAATGTTGCACATTGTTGGCATCCGAGAACATCTGCCGCACCTCGTCATCCGAACAAACATAATCCCCCTCATGGTGACGTTTGTAGGTGTGCCCAAAAGGATTGAGCGTTAGATACACAGGGCACAGATAATAGGGAGCCTTGGGGATTAGGAACACCAGCAGCCTTATCCCGCTCTCCGTCATAATTTCTACCACATCCCTTTCCGTCAGCAGCGGAATACTCACACAGCTTTTGTTGTGCGCATTGTCCCAAAAGGTTTTCTTATGTGCAACCATTTGTTCTTCCGTCAGCCCGTCTGGTATGAACTTTCCATTCCGTTCTTTCACACCCAACACAATCACTCCACCTTGGCTGTTCGCAAAGGCCGAAAACGTATCCCAGAAAGACCCAGGGAATCCGCCCTTCGCCGACTTGTATTCCACTTCGGTTCCTTCTTTCAAGTTCAAGGATTTCACTATACTTTCCATAAATATACCATGTTAAATAGTAAATGCTTTTTCATAATGTGCTGAGTTTTAATTAGGTAGTTTTCGTATCAACATTCAGATTTGAAATTAACTTTTTATAAATCCCATTGGCAATTCGAAGAGGTTTCCCTCGCTCCCTGTTTATTATTCCATTTTCTACACAATTGTCATAATCCTCAATTGATATAGACGGATCTATATTCTCTTGATTCAAATAAACAGGTAGAACAACTTTTTGCACATTTGGTTCATTCAGCAATTTCAAAATATGGTTGATGTGCGTGTCGCGGCGGTAGATGATGTTTTCAATGGCCTTGTCAATCATCTCTGGGATGATGTGGTCATGAGCCAAAGCGTTCACCAACCATGGCTGTCCTTCAGTAGCATCCCACACCATCGGGAAGCAAGCCTCATCAAATTGTTGACCTGTTTCTTGAGTATGTTGCAAATAGAGTTCATGGATTTCCTCTTTAGAGAAATTGCCCAAACGTAACGATGTCGCCTTAATGTTAAATGCGGAGCCTCCTGTAACTATATCCTGATTGGAGAGAACGATACGATAGTCACGAACATCGCGTACGCCGCACAGAATGATGGTCTGCGGAAAAGCCTTGGGACGGTCGGCATAACCAGAGCGGATTTGGCGTAGAATACTGACCAAACTATCTCCCACCAAAGCATCAATCTCATCGATAATAAGAACTAACGGCTTTTCCAAAGATTGGCACAATAGCGAAAGATATTGTGAAAGCATTGAATCAACGGAAAGTCCTTGAACCGCATTACGCGCCAAATCTGCCTTGTCGTTCTTGAAAACCAGTCGATAGGCTCCTGTCAATGTGTCGATAATGGACTTGACCACAGTTTCCTTATCATTCCGTGAAGCCTGCCCTCCTTCCACATTGGCATAGACAGCGATATAGTCGCCTTTTTTGTTCAAATAATCGCGAAGGGCAAGCATACAGGAAGTTTTGCCTGTCTGACGCGGTGCGTGCATCACAAAATAGCGCTGTTGGCGTATCATCAGCAAAACATCTTCCAAATCGAACCGACTGAGCGGGTCAATGGTATAACTGTCAGGAGTTTGCGGGCCTGCGGTATTGAAGAATCGTTCCATAGGAATCCTAATTTGCCGCAAAGATAGCAAATTTGGATGTTAAGGAGAAAAAACACTTTAATAGAGCCAAGAACTTTTCCTTTATAATATCGGTTCGCTTAGTGGTCGAACAAAACATTTGTTATTGGCGAATGTTACGAATTTCGCGAATTTTTTGGTGGCAGCCACGATGTGACAGCCCTACAACGCCGCGTCTGAAAGACGCAACTTCGCGTAACCGTAGGTCGCGACCTACGGCAGCCACGACTCCGCAACCCGGCAGGCCATCCGCCATGGATGCCGTAGCGACATACACAAAAAATAGAGACGCGCCTTGGCACGTCTCTACAACTATCGGATGGGAATTGCAAATTCCCTTCTCACGGCTTCCGAATGGCATATTCGGAAAAACGGATTAGCCTTCATTCATCAATTTGAATAAGATTAAAACAATTCCAAGAACTCCTGCGGAGTCATCACTTTAACAGGAGCGTCGTCTTCCACAACAAAATCACTCTTGTTAAAAGTGAGAAGCAAAGTACAGCCTTCCTTCGAAGCCGCCTGATACTGACAACTGTCTTCAAGGTCGGAAAATGACTCGTCTTCAATACCACGCAAAAGTGACTTTCGGTCGTGTTCTGCCACCTGAAACTTATTCAAAATCTGAATCATAATCGAGCGCAGCGCTTCCATCCTGTCGGGCTTCTTCAATTCCATTACCTTCCGAAGATAGTTATCTACCGTATAAAGCATTCCATAGAAGCCCCCTACGGTCAGATACATTTCATGATCCCCTTGTGAAAGCACAGATAAACTTCTCTTTGCAAAGCCCACATTCTCTCTTTGCAGAATCAGCTCCAGAATCACATTCGTATCAACCAGCACCTTCATATCCCGTACTTTTCACTAAGATACTCGTCACGAAGTTCTTCTGCCGAATATTGTGACGGCTTCAAAATCCCATCTAATTTGAACAACCCATCAGGGTCATTTTCGAGAGACTTCAATTGCTCCACAATCGTTTTGCCATGATTAGACACGCTGGGGGCTGCGAACTGAGCCGCATAGTTGAGCAAGGCTTTGCGAAGAAGCTCCTCAAGCCAAGCCTGAACTGCGACATCCCTGTCAATGTGAGGCCTGACTTCCTCCATCAGTGCATCATCTATTGCGATATTGTATCTGCACATAAAACTATGGTTTTATTTCTGTGTGCAAAAGTACACAATTTCTTCCATGTATGAGAAAAACACTTGAAAAATCAAGACATCGAAAACCAACCCGAGCCAGAATGTTAAGGAGAAAAAACACTTTAATAGAGCCAAAAACTTTTCCTTTATAATATCGGTTCGCTTAGTGGTCGGACAAAACATTTGTCATCGGCAAATGTTACGAATTTCGCGAATTTTTTGGTGGCAGCCACGGTGTGACAGCCCGACAACGCCGCGTCTGAAAGACGCAACTTCGCGTAACCGTAGGTCGCGACCTACGGCAGCCACGACTCCACAACCCGGCAGGCCGCATCTGCCATGTATGCCTTAGCAACATACACAAAAAAATAGAGACGCGCCTTGGCACGTCTCTACAGCTATCGGATGGGAATTGCAAATTCCCTTCTCACGGCTTCCGAGTCGTATCTTTCAACCGCTTGTGATTTCAAATCCAGCTGAACTTGGCGACAGCCACCAAAGATAGATCAAAACGACAAAGTTAGATAAATGCCGTTTCCCGTCAGGCCATAGTTTATCTCCACGCTTTGCGAATACATCCGGCCGTTGTTATAGAGATTGACGGCTTTCCGGATTTTGGCTTTGCCTGATGATATTATTGCTTTTTCCATTAAGTTTTCCGCAATCATCAAAACCGCACCTCCTCCAATCAACCATAATCCTGTTTTGGCAAATCTCTTATACTTTTCGGCTTTCTCCAAATTCTCATCATATAATTTTTGCAAGTATTGGTGATCTTGGTAATCGTAATACTGATGTGTATCGATTCTATATTTATAATCTTTTGCATCCTTATTCGCTTTGCCATAAAGAGGCCAAAAAACTCCCTGAAAAATAACACCAACAGTAATTGATGGAATACCTAAACCCTGCGACCACCCTTCAATGGTTTCAAAATCTATATCAGCAGACCTCATCCCCTCATCATACAAACTATATGAATTGGAATTTGCGAACATTGTCCTGATTTCATGGTCGCTCAACTTTTTCCCATTCTGCGAAATGGAAAAACCATCCGCATACAACGCCTCGTCAGCAAAATACTTGTTGGCACCTTCAAAGCAAGCATTGAAATCATCGAACTCCACGCGAATATTGCCAGCCTTGGCCACTTGGCAAAGCACATAAACACGGCAAGGCAAAGTCTTGTTGTCGGTATATTCGCACACTTTGTTTATCGGGACATTGTATTGCGATGAAATCACATAATACTCCGTTCCCCGCTGCAAAGCCCTGTTGATTTCCTCCGAATCAATAGGCTGTCCAATGCGCATGGCCGTGGAACGGAACACCTCTCCTATGGCTCGGTTTCGTGCTTGCATTTCTGTTTGTCCAGTGGCGGATTCCACCACATAAAGATAGGTGCTATTAGTTGGGGTTGGTTTGTTGACAATCCAATCCGGGAGTTTTTGTGCAGAGGATACTATTCCTATCATTAAAAGAGCAATGGTTAAGATGATTTGATTTTTCATAATACTGGAATTTAAGGATTTATAAGTTACAATTTATATACTTCTGGGCTTACATTAAGATATTTTGGCGCACACATCCCCACATTGGCTCCGATATAAGTCGGGTCGCTGATGTAATAGGTCTTCCCTTCAAATTCAAAGTAACAACTTGTCAAGGGCTCAGAATAATGGACTGCAGTGGCCAAATGGTCTGGATAAAGCAATAGCACCACATCTAAGCCGAGTAAGTCACGGATGAGGGTCGAAAACAAAATGGAGCGGTCTTCGCAATCGCTATAAGGATAGTAAAATGTTTCGTCACCAAACAGCGAACGCTCGTACCCAAATTGATCCTTGTCAATCTTGTACTCAAAAGCCGTCTGTACAAAATTGATAATGCGATTGGCTGCTTCAATCTGGCTTTTTCCTTCGGTACCTTTACGCAACATAGGATACAGTTTTGCTTTCACCTCGTCGCTCAACCCAGCCCAACTATAATTCGTCCAAACGCAATGTGGATAGTCTTCGTAAAAGTCCATCAAATTTTTGTTGACAGAAAGGGAAACCGTCAACTCAGGATAACATTTTGATGTGAAAGTTCTGCTATTTGTTGGTTTGATTGCAAACTTAGGTTGGCAAGCCATTCTCAACGACATCACTCGTTCATCGTCGGTAAACTTCCTGTTGAACATATAGGTTGTTCCTTCCTCATAGTTTCCGATGATATAATAATGCTCGCCTTGGTATTTTATTAGACTTTGCCTATAAACAATTCCATCAAAAGGAATAAGGGCAACCAAATGACCATTCTTGTGGCCGATTCTCACCTTGTAGCCCGATTGCGCCAATAGATATACCCACATTAATATGGCTTCGTCGGTGTCTTTACCCAAAAACGCATCCGAAAAGTCGCGCAGCAGGCAGTAATATGCCCAATCGCCTAAAGCAAGCTCGTCACGCAAGTCGAGACAATCTCTGAGAAGGGCATCGCTCTTTTCTGATGACAATTGCAACCACACATCGGCAACAGCATTTTCAGAAACCTCATTCAATCTGAATTTAAGGCTTCTATCCAAACTGACCATGCAAGGTGTTCCATAGCAGGTAAACTCAAACTCCGATACAGAAGGTACAGGGGATGGCAACGGAACATCAGGTCGTTTGATGGGTTGGATTGGAGAAGGTGCTGGATTGGGAATAGGCTTATATGGAATTGGATTGGGTAAATCGGGAATGGGTGTGTTCTTGTCAAACTCGAAGGGTTTTGGCGGCTCAGGCAATTCGGGCATGGGCTGGCCTTTCATAGCATTAAAGGCCTCCCATTTTTCACGCATGAATTGAGCGTATTCCTCGTTGGCCCGACGACGAAACTCTTCATAGTTTTGCTTCACAGAGTCTTTGTATCGGCTCATTTCATCTTTTTTCTCGTTCACCCAGTCATCATAGTTTTGGGCTTTCAGCGGCACGATGAAAAACAATGCCACAATAACAGTCATTATTCTTTTCATAACACATTTGTTTTATTGGTTAAGGCTACTCACATTTGTTGAAATTTTCGAATTGTGGATCAACCAATGCACTGTTGGCCACTTGCCAAAGCACATAAAGCCGTATCTTGCTGGATGTGACGACTCTTTCCTCGTATTCACATACCTTATTAATAGGCAGGCACATCTGGCCTTGATCGGCAGAAGAAATAGCATCTGTGACACCTTCTTTGATGGTTTGCTGATCACTAATGATGCTAACTGATATGCCTTTGAGTTTGGAATAACTTTCGTAAATAGCCATAGCGAAGGCTTCTGCATAAGCATCTTTGTAATTGCGCCCTTCGGCGATGGTGACACGATAATAGAAATTCCCGTTTTTGGGTACAGGCAGACGCTTTACCCAATAAGGGGCTTGGGCATTGGCTACCAATGCCCAGCCCATTACTAATGCCATTATTAACGTTAAACGTTTCATACTGGACTTATTCTTTCTTCATTTCTTCCATGCGTTTTTCGACAAACTTGCGGAACTGCTCGCGGTTGAACTCGATTTCAAGTTCCTCGTTTTGCGAAAGCACATTGGAGGTCTTGTTGATGATTTCCTTTTTGGAAATTTGAATAGCATAATACGATTCAAATTCACCGGAATTCAACTGGTACATGTCCTCACAGGTTTTGTCAGCATCATTGAGCATTTTTTCCACTACTTGTGTAAATTCTTCCTCAATAATACGCTGAACCTTGTCGGCTGGTGCTTGGCCTGAAACCATGCGGCTGTAATCGGTTGCTACACCTTTAATCATGCCTCCCAAACGACTCTTAATCATGGATTTCGATGCCTCAACAGCGGCTTTACGCGCACTTTGCTTGTTGATGGATGTCCCAATGCCCAAATCCCTGAAATACTCATCGTCATCCATTGAAGCATCCACGCAAGGAAGCATCATCCTTTTCCCAGGCAACTCTGCTTGAGTGTGGTTAGCAGGATTGTTATTGGTAACAGGTGCTTGTTTGTTGCTCCCGCATCCAGCAAGGGCAAGCATGGCCAGCATCGCCATTCCGAATTTGATTGATGTTTTCATTTTGTTGATATTTAATTGTTTATGAGTTTATATAGTGCTCTTTTTCCATAAGTAAACACAACAAAAAAAGCGTGAAACTCGACTGTTTCCCGCTATCCAAGGTATTTGGCGCACCTGTCTCACTCGTGAAATAGTCCAGCCCACGCCTCGCGTGAGCACATTGACTAAATCTTAGTGAGTACTTCATCTGTAAATCGCCAAATTTCTGGATAGAAGTATTTTCGTCTCTATGCTTGCTTATCTATTAAAGTTTACCTGTCGTTTCTTTATGTTTGGTTCAACAATGCGTTAATTATCGCCGCAAATATAAAGATATTTTGTTTGAAAACACAAAGTGCCACTAATTATTTTCTCAAAAACCACTCCACCACCCTATTAAATGCCTCATAGTTTTTGTTGGCAATGAAATGGTCGCCTTCGATAATGTTCAGTTGGGCATCGGGCAAACTTTTGTAAATGAGCCTCGTATGCGACTCCTTGATCATATCTTTCTTGCCTGCGATGACCAACACGGGGATGGTCAGGCGGGCAAGTTCGGAGGGGTCGATGTGCGGCTCGTTCACCATCAGGCCGAGGAGTTCGGCGTTTTGCTTGGCTTTCCCTGATTTCTTCGAAAACATTTTTGCAATGCGGTAGCCGATTTCGATGGGCCATTGGTACAGAGGCTTCACACCGCTTGGGAAGAGGTTGGCACCGTTAAGAATCAGTTTTTCAATCCGTTCAGGGTGTTTCAGGGCAAAGGTCAAAGCGATGTTGCCGCCGTCGGAGAATCCCAAAATGTTGGCTTTGGTGATGCCTTTCGTGTCCATAAAGTCATACAAATCCTCGGCAAACTGCTTGATGGTGAAAGGTTTTTCGCCTCTCGGCGATTTCCCGTGACCGCGTGTGTCAATGGCGATGACGCGATAATCCTTTGAGAAACAAGGGATTTGATGCTCAAAATAGTCGCAACTCTCGCCGTTGCCGTGGAGGAGGATGAGCGGTTGGCCTTGGCCTTGCTCGATGTAGTGAAGTTGAATGTCAGTCATATCATTTTGTTGGCCCTTCGACAAGCTCAGGAACCAAAGGTCGTTGAGTCGTCGAAACGCCGCTTCTTTAGGTTTAACTTTTCAAAAACAGGGTGCGTTCATTTTCGGGGAATTTCTCAATCGCATAGCGGAGCATAGTGCGCGGCATAGACTGATAACGACTTAAAAGCCAGTCTTTCAGGCATTGTCCGTCGCGTTTGCCGGCTTCGCGCAAAAGCCACCCGACGGCCTTTTGGAGCAAGTCGTGCAAAGGTTTGGGCTTTGCCAAGAAGATGTCGGCAATGGAGTAGGTATCATCCAACTCGCCGTGGCGAACAAATTGCATCGTGCTCACCATCCCGATACGCTGTTCCCAGATGGTCTTGCCGTCGCGGGCGAGGTCGTAGAGCAGGGTCCTATCCTTGTCCAAAAGCCAAGTGCCGAGCAGTTCGTAACACGACAAATCCACCAAATCCCAATTATTAATGTATTGCGTGTGAGCGAGATAAAAATCAATGCATTGTTGCTGCAAAGCATTATCTTTCTTGGCGTGTTTGAAGATTTGCACCAAACTGAGCAGGGCGGCCAAGCGCATTTCGTGGTACTCGGAACGGATGCAGGTTTCCAAGTCCTCAAATGAAGTCTCTTTCCAACATTCCTTCACCACTTCGCGGGTCACAGGCACCTTGATTCCAAGGAACTTGTCGCCCTCGCCATATTGCCCTTTGCCCGTCTTGAAAAAACGAGAGAGGCCTGCGACTTGGGTGGGGTCTTGGTGGGCTAAAATGTTATTATAAAGTGTGTTATCCATAAGAAAAGGTTTGAAATTCATTCCCAAAACAATTCCTCCGCCACGCCATCAGCAAAGAGCATTTGCGCATCGTTCAGATAAAGGAATTCCCGCGTTTGTGAGAGGCGGCTTTGGGCGATTAAAGGTTGGGCGTGTTGTTCGCAATAGGTTGAAAAACGCTCGCCCATGTTTTTTTTCATCCATTTCAGGTCGATGCCCCAATGGGTGCGGAGTCGGAGCATCACATATTCGTCATATTGCTGTTCGGGAGAGAGCAATTCTTTCTCTTTCAGGGCTTTGTCGACAGGGGGGTATGCCTCCCTGTTCCTATCGGGCGATAGCAAAGCATCGCAATAGTCTTCCACATTCGATACATTCCACTGCCGCGAAGCACCGTCGAAAGAATGTGCCGAAGGGCCAAGGCCGAGATAAGGTGTTCCGAACCAATAGCTTGCATTGTGCTTGGAGTGCATTCCACGGCGGCAGAAATTGGAAATCTCGTAATGCAGATAGCTGTTTTCGGCGGCGCGGCTACAAAGGATTTCATAATCTCGTAGCGCATCGTCCTCATTAATGGGTTGCGCTTTTCCCAATTCGATTTGTTTGGTAAGTATGGCATTGGGTTCCAAGGTCAAAGCGTAGGCAGAAAGATGAGGTAGGTTGTAGGAGAAGAAAATGTCAAGATTCCTGTTCCATTGTTCAGCATTGGAGGTGGGCAGGCCGTAAATCAGGTCGATGCTAATGTTTTCAAAACCAACTTGTTTGGCCCAATCAAGGCATTGGCGGGCGTGTTCGGCGTTGTGCTTGCGGCCCAAATACTGCAAATCGTTGTCGAAAAAACTTTGGATGCCGATGCTGAGGCGATTAATGCCCAAGTTGCGCAGGTCTTCAAGGTATTCCAACGACAGCGTGTCGGGGTTGGCTTCGAGGGTGATTTCAGGCTCGTTTGCAACGAGATAGGTCGTATTAATAAGGTGGAGCAAATCGCCAATTTCGTTCGTGTCGAGCAGGGAAGGGGTGCCGCCGCCGAAATAGATGGTATTTATGGCTTTGGGGGTTGCGTTGGCAACGCAACAGACGGGACTTGGGGATAGATAGTCTTTCCTTTGCACGATTTCTTGTTTTAATGCCTCCAAGAATCGGTCTTTCAACTTCGTTGAAGGCAAAGAATAGAAACCGCAATAGCCGCATTTCGACTTGCAGAAGGGAATGTGTATGTATATGCCAGCCAATGGATTGAAGTTTAGAGTTTAGGGTTGAGAGTTTAGAGGTGGGGTTATATAAAAATTGAGAGTTGAAGGGCTTTTGCCAACTATCAACTCTCAACTTTTAACTTTTAACTATCACAAAGTCAGTTTTTCTTGCAGCCAGCGAGGCACTTGTAGGCCAAACCAGCGAGGCAGGCACCCACGAGCGGGGCAACGATGAAGAGCCACACCTGCCCCATAGCGCTCCAAGTACCGCCGCAGTTGGAGAACAGGGCAACGCCAAGTGAACGGGCGGGGTTGACTGAAGTGTTGGTCAGCGGGATGCTGATGAGGTGGATGAGCACCAAGGTGAGACCGATGGCCAAGCCGCCGAACTTGCCGTTGGCGTGGCTGCTGTCGGTGACGCCGAGGATGACCATCAGGAACACGAAGGTCAGCAGGCACTCAACGAGGAAGGCACCACCGGTGGAAATGGCCTGATAGCCCGTTTCGGCACCGCCGCAGGCTTTCTGGAAGGCTTCGCCAAAGCCGTTGGAAGCGAAAACGCCGGTATCGCCAGCGCCAGTGGCATTCCAAATCACGAGGAGCAAAGCACCGGCAATGATGCCGCCGATGAACTGGGCAGCCCAATAGCAAAGCATTTCTTTCAGGCTCATGCGACCATTGGCCCACACGCCAAAACTAACGGCGGGATTGAGGTGCGCGCCCGAAATGTGACCGATGCCGTAGGCCATAGCCACCACAGTCAAACCGAAGGCGATGGATACGCCAAGGAAACCGACATGTCCGAAGAGTGCAGTGCCGCAGCCTCCGAATACCAAAACGAATGTGCCGAACAATTCGGCAAAGAATTTGTTACTCGTTTTCATAACTTTTTGAAATTTAATGAGTTATTAGTTAATTAAATGATTGAGTTCGACCGAAACCACCGTTCTAATGGTTCTTTTGAATTGTGCAAAAATACGAAAAACTTTTCAGCAAGCAATTTTTTTTGCATTTAGTTGTCGCAATAAAAAAATCTTTTTTTCTATTTTTGCGATTCTAAATAACAAGGAGTTATGCTGGATATGAAGATGTTGTCGGCCATTGCCTTGCTTTTGTCGCTTGTCTTTTCGGGCATGGCGCAAGAGCCAAAATCCTATCGTTTTTCGCTTGAGGATTGTATCCGTTTCGCCTTCGCCAACAGCAACGAGCGCAAGTCGATGGAACTGACGGGGGAATCGTTGGCGACGACCTACGAGCAGTCGAAACAGCAGCGTTTGCCGAGTGTAAGTGCTTCATTTGGAGAGAATTTCTCGAACAATGAAAGTGGCTGGTCGGTTTCGGGCAATGTGGGCGTAGGCTCCAATGTGACGATTTACCAAGGCGGCAACATCAACAACACGATTGAGCAGAACCGCCTCAATGTTGAACGCAATGAGGTTCAGTTGGAACGCTATGACAATCAGTTGACTACGCAGATTTTGCAGAGTTTCCTCACCATTCTCGGCAATCAGGAATTGCTGAATTACCAGCAGGAAGTGCTGAATACAAGTCGGGAGCAATTGAAGCAAGGACGGACACGCTACAAGGTAGGCTCCATCCTCGAAAGCGACTTGCTTTTGCTTGAGGCGCAATATTACAGCGATTCGAACAATGTGGTCGACACGCGCATCAATATCGAGAATAACCTGCTGGATTTGAAGGTTTTGCTATCGATGAACCCGACTGATGATCTTGAAATTATCTCGCCTGATACGGATAACCTTGACAACCTGAATACAACCTTGCCGACTGAGCAGGAAGCCATTGATTTGGCTATGGATTATATGCCTGACCTGCGCATCGACGACTATGACATCCGCCTCGCCGAAAAAAGTGTCGACTTGGCGCGGGGCAACTATTTCCCGTCCATTTCTGCCAATGCCAATGTGGGCATGGGCGTGCTGTCCTTCGACGGCGACGGCAACAAGCAATGGTACGGCAAGCCGACCGAATCCGTTGGCGTTTCGATGAGCATCCCGATTTACAGCCGTGGCCAAACCAAGGCCAATGTGAAGAAAAGCCGCATTGCCCTCGAGCAGGCTCAATTGGATTACGAACAATCGCAACTGACTGTTCGCCAAACGGTTGTGCAGGCCTACCGTGATGTGGTTTCGGCCTACAATGCCTACAAGGTCGCGCAGGTGAAGGAAAACGCCTATAGCAAGAGTTTCAATGCCTATAACATTCAATATCAATACGGTACAATCACAACGGTGGATTTGTTGCAGCAGCAGAACAATTATTTGAACGCGCTCAATTCCTATATCCAGAACAAGTATTCCTTGGTGATGAAACGCAAGATTTTGGACATTTACATGGGCAAGAAGATTACATTATAATAGTTGGCCCTTCGACAGGCTCAGGGGTCTAAGGTCGTTGAGCTTGTCGAAACGCCGACACAACATTGAAAACTTTATATAATGAAAAAGAAAAGAAAAATCTGGCTGGTTATCCTCGGAATCATTGCGGTGGCCATCGCAGCGATTCTGATTGTAAAGGCAACGAAATCAGCGAACAAGGAATTAGTCATTCGCACGCATGTAGTTGCGGAATACACCGTTGAGAACACTGTCACGGCAACGGGTACCATTGAGCCGGTCGAAACCGTAGAGGTAGGTACGCAGGTGTCGGGCAAGGTGGAAAAGATTTATGTCGATTTCAACGATGTGGTGAAAAAAGGTGAGTTGCTCGCCGAGTTGGACAAACTGACACTCAATCAGAATGTTAGCCGTGCCAAGGCCTCACTCACTTCCTCTGAGAGCCAGTTGAATTACGCCAAACTCACCTACGAGCGCACCAAGCAACTTTACGAGGCGAATGCGGCAACCTTGGCCGCCTATCAAGAAGCACAAAACACCTATACTCAGGCGCAAATGAGCAAAAAGAACGCGCAAGCCGCCTATGACCAAGCCTTGGTGGATTTGGGCTATGCCGAAATCTATTCACCCATCGATGGCATTGTGCTCGACCGTGCCGTGGAAGTGGGCCAGACGGTGGCCGCATCGTTCAGTACACCGACGCTGTTCACCTTGGCCAACGATCTGACCAAAATGCAGGTGGAAGCCGATGTGGACGAAGCCGACATCGGGCAGGTGAAAGTGGGGCAGAAGGTGACTTTTACCGTTGATGCCTATATGGACGATGTGTTTAACGGCACAGTGAACCAAATCCGGATGAAACCGACCACCACGAGCAATGTGGTGACCTATACCGTCATCATCGATGCGCCCAATCCTGACCAGAAGCTCTTCCCTGGCATGACAGCCAGCGTGACCATCGTCACTGAGGAGCAGACGGGCTTGGCCGTGCCTGCCGAGGCTTTCAACTTCACGCCCGACGAACAGGTATTGAAGGCTTTGCGCAAGCCTGAAAAGCCTGAAGGCCAACGCCCTGAGCCGCCTAAGATGCAAGAAGGAAAGCAATCGGACCGCTCAATGGTATGGCTGAAAAACGGCGACCAGATGATGCCGCGCCCCGTCAAAGTGGGCATGAGCGATGGTGCGTACAAGATTATAGAACAAGGTGTGCAGGCTGGCGATTCAGTAGTGCTTTCGGCGCAGTTTGTGGCGAAGGAAAAGGAAGTTAAGAAAGGCGAGAACCCCTTCATGCCCGGCCCTCCCGGAAGAAACAGAAACAACAACCAGCAACAAAAAAAATAACGCCTGCCGCTATGAACGAGAAGCAATCCATCATCAAGGTTGAGAACCTCAAGCGGACGTTTATCGTTGGTAGTGAGGAAGTTCACGCGCTGAAAGGTGTCAGTTTCGACATTTGCGAAGGCGAGTTTGTGAGCATCATGGGCTCGTCGGGCAGTGGCAAGTCCACTTTGCTCAACATTCTCGGTTGCCTTGACCAGCCAACTTCGGGCGAGTATTTCATTGATGGCATTTCCGTCAGGGAGCGCACGAAAAACGAGCTGTCGGACATCCGCAACCGCAAGATTGGCTTTGTGTTCCAGTCGTACAACCTCTTGCCGCGCACTTCGGCCTTGGAAAACGTGGAGTTGCCTTTGGTCTATAACCCTGACATTTCGCATAAGGAACGCCACGAAAAGGCGCAACACGCCTTGGAACTCGTCGGCCTGAAAGACCGTATGGGTCACATGCCCAACCAGCTTTCGGGCGGCCAACAACAGCGTGTGGCCATCGCCCGCGCCTTGGTGAACGACCCTGTCATTGTGCTGGCCGATGAAGCCACAGGCAACCTTGACACGCGCACTTCATACGAAATCATGAGCCTTTTCCAGAGCCTGCATGAGCAGGGCAAGACCATCGCCTTCGTGACGCACGAGTCTGATATTGCAGTGTTTACAAGTAGAACTATCTTCCTCCGCGACGGTCACATCCTCCGTGATGAACCTGTCGCGACCAAATCGGCAGCCGAAGCCCTGGCCGCCCTACCCATAGAAAACGATTATTAACTCTAAACTCTAAACCCTAAACTCTAAACTCACATTGGATATACTTAATCTCATACGAATCTCGGCAAAAGCCCTATTGCGCAACAAAACGCGCTCGGCCCTTTCCATGCTTGGCATCGTCATCGGCATTGCTGCCGTTATCGCGGTGGTCAACTTGGGCGAAGGTCTGAAGCAAAGCACTGCCAACCAACTTTCCGATATGGGCACCAACCTAATCATGGTGATGCGTGCCAACCAAAGGCGCGGCGGCGTCAGCATGGGTTCTACCAATGTGCAATCGTTGAAGGTGAAAGACTGCGATTTGATTGCCAAAAACGCCAAAAACATTACGATGGTCAGTCCCGTGGTGAACAGCGGCGGACAGTTGGTGAACGGTTCCAAAAACTGGTCGGGGACGGTCTATGGCGGCTCGCCTGACTACTTGGAAATCAGGAAGTACGAGATTGCCACGGGCGTAAATTTCACCGATGAGGATGTGAAAAAGTACGCCAAGGTCGGCTTGATAGGCCAAACTATTGTGAAGGAACTTTTCGATGAGGGCGAAGACCCCATCGGCAAGACCATCCGCGTGGGCAACATGCCCTTCAAGGTCATTGGAACGCTGAAGGAAAAGGGTCAAAACGGCATGGGCATGGACCAAGACGACCTCGTCGTGATGCCTTACAGCACCGTGCAAAAGCGCATGTTGGGTGTCGATTATATCCAGCAAATTGTGTGTTCGGCGGCCTCTGAAAACGTGGCCGAAGCCGCCGTGGAAGAAGTGGAGAGCATCCTTCGTGCCTCGCACAAGATTCCCGAAGGCGGCAACGACGACTTCGAGGTGCGCACCCAGCAGGAAATGCTTGAAATGATGTCGTCGATGACGGGCATGATAACCACCGTTTTGGTGGCCATCGCCCTGATTTCGTTGCTTGTAGGTGTCATTGGCATTATGAACATCATGTATGTCACCGTGACTGAGCGCACCAAGGAAATCGGCCTGCGCATGTCCATCGGCGCAAAAAACGCCGCCATTCTGATGCAGTTCCTCACCGAGAGCATGATTCTCAGTTTGATTGGTGGCGTGATTGGCCTTTTGTTGGGCCTCTTGCTGTCATACGTGGTTTCGATGGCCATGTCGCTGCCCTATGTCGTCAATGTGCTTTGGATGGTCATTTCCTTTGTTTCGTGCGCCATTTTGGGCCTCATCGCCGGATTTTTCCCCGCTTTGAAGGCCTCGCGCACCGACCCGATTAATGCTTTGCGTTATGAATAAGAATGAAAAGAATAATGTAAACAGTTATCTGTCTATCAAGAGGATAGCGTTCATTTCGTTAGCCATCACGGTTGGTTTCTATGTGCTGTTTGTCCTCAAGCGTTATTTCAGCCGTCCTATGCTGCCCGTTATCCCGCCCGTGGAGTACAGGTCTCCTTATTGGGTCATTGTTTCGGTCAACATCGTGTTCAGTTTCATCATGGCCTTCCTTTTGTTCCTTTATGAGCGGGTTGCTTTGGGCTATCCGTTCAAGTTGAAGCGCGATGAGGTGATGGCCAATATCGTAGGTTCGGTGCTAATAGGTCTGGTTATCAGCACTTTGATTACTTTGTTGAACCATGTGTTTTGGGCGCCTCCTACACCTCCTGCGGGGTTTCATCCTGGGCTTTCTTTCGGCCACATTTACAGATGCTGGTTGGGTGATATGCCGATGATTGTCCTTCCCATTATGATCAGTTATCTTTTGCGCTCGATGTATCTTGAGAATTTGGTTGCCGTCGAGAACGAAACCCTTCGGGCCGAGAACCTCAACTCGCGTTACGAATCCTTGAAAAACCAAATGGACCCGCATTTCCTCTTCAATTCGTTGAACACGTTGAAGTCGCTCATTGATGTGGATGTCGACAAGGCAGGTGATTTTGTCCAGCAACTTTCGGTGGTGTTGCGTTCCTCTTTGCAGAACAATGAAGTGGCGACTTTGGCAGAAGAGTTGAAATGCGCCCGCTCCTATTGCAAGATGATGAAGATGCGCTACGGCGACAACCTCGTTTTCGACCACCACATCGACCACGACAAGTACGACAACTACCATGTGCTGCCCCTTTCCATTCAAGGACTGATAGAAAATGCCATTAAGCACAATGTCATTTCGTCGAAACAGCCGTTGACGGTACATATTTATACTGATGATGATAACCATTTGATAATCAGTAATAAAATACAGCCAAAAATTGGAAAGGAAGAGGGAACGGGAATCGGATTGGCCAATTTGGCTGAGCGTTATCGAATAAAATGGAACGAAAATGTTGAAATTTTTGACGATGGAACGATTTTTAGAGTAACTTTGCCCCTCAAAGAAAACAACTAACACTATGAAAGCACTAATAATTGAAGATGAAGTCATGGCCGCACAGGCATTGCAGAAACTCTTGGGCGAGGTCAGCCCTGAAACTGAGGTCATTAGCGTGTTTGAGTCGATTGAGGACACCGTGGAATGGTTGCGCGAAAACCCCATGCCCGACTTGATGTTTATGGACATCCATTTGGCCGACGGCGCGTCTTTCGCCATTTTCGAGCAGGTCGATGTCACTTGTCCGGTCATTTTCACCACAGCCTACGACGAGTATGCCCTCAAGGCGTTTGAGGTGAACAGTATCGATTACCTGCTGAAGCCCATCGACAAGGAAGCGCTGAAACGCGCCATGCACAAGTTCTACAACCTGCAAGGGAAACTGCCCAATTTGGCCAACTTCGACGCACTGATTGAACAGTTGACCAACAAGAAGAAATACAGAAGTTGCTTCCTCCTTCCTGAGCGCGACAAACTCGTGCCGCTGCCTGTGAGCAACATCGCCTATGTCTACATCGATGCCAAGACAATCAAGATGATTTCGCTGGACCACAAGACCTATTACCTGACCCACACCTTGGACGACCTGATGGACCAACTCGATCCGCACGATTTCTTCCGTGCCAACCGCCAGTTCATCATCGCACGCAGCGTGATTAAGGATGTTTCCATTTGGTTTGGCAATAAGTTGTCCATCAACCTCACGGTGGATATTCCGGAGAAAATCATCGTCAGCAAAGCCCGTGTGGCTGAGTTCAAGCGTTGGTTCTCGAGGTAAGGCCTCGGACGAGTGGCTTCGGAAGGCTTTTTTCTTTGTTTGTAATCGTTTGTTTGACAGTGGTTTGCAAATAAAACCGAAAAAAGTTGTCAAAAACTGTCCATCGTAAGGAAAAAGGTTGTACTTTTGCACCCACAAAACGATGCTTCCGTAGCTCAGTTGGTAGAGCACCTGACTCTTAATCAGGGTGTCCAGGGTTCGACCCCCTGCGGGAGTACGAAAAAAGAACCGCTAATTAGCGGTTCTTTGTTTTTTTCCCTCCCTTTGTAATTTGGTATCGCGCTTTTCCCTAATTTTGTCGCTTCAAATCAATTCATTATGAAACGTCATTTTTTGTATTGTTCTTTGCTGCTTCTGCTCATGGCCATAGGAAGCGGCCTTGGGGCACAAATTCCCTCCGGTTATTACAACAACGCCAACGGTAAGACCGGCGACGAACTGAAAACCGCATTGCACGACATCATCACGGGGCACACTACCATTAATTACAGCCAAATCTGGAACGCCTTCTGGAGTACCGACAACAAAGGCAACGGCGTGGTGTGGGACATGTATTCTGACATCCCCAATGGCACGCCACCTTATACCTTTTCGATAGGCCAAAACCAATGCGGCGAATATGTTCAGGAAGGCGACTGCTACAACCGCGAACATTCGTGGCCTCAGAGTTGGTTCGGCGGCGACGACCAAGCCACTCCAAGCCGCGACTTGCACCATGTTTTCCCCACCGATGGCTTCGTGAACGCCCAAAGGAGCAATTATCCTTTCGGTGAAGTGAACACCGCTTCGTGGACTTCGCAAAACGGCTCAAAATTAGGCACTTGCAAGTCTTCCTTGGGCTATGTTGGTACCGTTTTCGAGCCAATCGACGAATACAAGGGCGACTTTGCCCGCGCCATGATGTATATGAGCGTGCGCTATTATACCGAGGACGACAATTGGGGCACGAGTGGCATGACCAACAAGTCGGAAATCCTGCCTTGGGCCATCCAAATGCTGCTGGATTGGAGCGACAACGACCCTGTAAGCCAAAAGGAAATCGACCGCAACAATGTGATTTACAGCGACTACCAGCACAACCGCAACCCCTTCATCGACCATCCGGAATACGCCCGCATGATTTGGGACCCGAACTGGCACGGGGGCATGGGTGGCTACGAAAAAGTGACGAGCTCTGAAGAAATCACCGATGGCGATTACTTGATTGTCTGTGAGAACAACAATGTAGCCTTCAATGGTGGCTTGACCACATTGGATGCCGTTGGCAACAAGATTGATGTCACGATCAGCGGAAACATCATCGAGTCTAATGCCCAAACCGATTCCGCCGTCTTCACGATTACGGCCAAAACGGGCGGCTATTCCATCAAGAGCGCGAGCGGCTATTATATCGGCAATACGAGCGATGCCAACGCATTGAAAACGAGCACAACCGACACCTATGTAAACACGATTTCCATTGCCGGCGGCGATGCGGACATCGTTTGCAGTTCGAGCCATTTGAGATTCAACCCGGCAAACAATCAAACCCGTTTCCGTTACTTTAAATCGAGTTCCTATACAGGCCAGCAAGCCGTCCAACTCTACAAAAAGATTGCGGTTTACAGCATTAATCTTGCCGATGTGGAAAACGGCAGCATTAGTGCCGATACCGATACCGCAATTGAAGGAACCATCATCACCTTGACGGCCACTCCCGTAGCGGGTTATGAACTTGATTATTGGACGGTTACCACAGCCGATGGCAGTTTCGTCACCGTCGCCGACAACCAGTTTGTGATGCCCGCCGGCAATGTCACGGTGAGTGCGGTGTTCGCTGTTGCTTTTTCGCAGCAGTATCATTTGGTGACCGATGCCAACCAACTCATTGCCGGAAGGACTTACCTGATGGTGAACACCCAATACGGCAAGGCTTTGGGAACAACACAAAACACCAACAACCGCTCGGCGGCATCAGTGGTAGTTGACGACAATGTCATTGCAAGCATTGGCGACGCTGTTTGCGAACTCGTGTTGGGAGGGCAAGCAGGCGCATGGACTTTCTTTGATGCAAATTGGGGCAATAATGGAGGCTATCTTTATGCCGCAGGTGGTGGCAACTATCTGAGGACGCAATCTGTTTTGACAAACAATGGAAAATGGGCTGTTTCCATAACCAATGGAATGGCAAGTATTGTGTCGAATGGTGATGTGTCGCAGAAAACGATTAGGTTTAACCTCGCCACCAACAATCCTATCTTCTCGTGTTACGCTTCAGGGCAAAAAGACATTTGTCTTTTCATCCGTAGTGAACAATATGAACATGCTGAAAACGAGTCAATTGCGCAAATGTTCCCGTTCGACAAGCATGTTGTGCGTAGCGGCGTGACGCTCACCGTCATAGGTGAGGCCAACTGCTCCGCCCCAAACCACCTCATCCTTGAAGACGGCGCACAATTCATCCACAATGCCGGCACGGTGAACGCCACGATGAGGAAAAACATCGAGGGCTATGTGGCTGATGGAGGTTGGTACACGCTGGCTTTCCCGATGGCGAATCCTGACCTTGCCCAAACCAACATACTGACGGCCAATTACGACCTCTATGCCTACAACGAAGCCGCCGATTTGGAATGGGTGAACCAAAAGGCGCACCAAGACGATTTTGACTTCAATTCGGGTTCGGGCTACCTTTATGCCCACAATCCGAGTTTTGTTGTGCGCATGAGCGGCACTTTGAATAGCGGCAATTACACGGAAACCGTCGATTTGAGTTACGGCAACAGCCTTGCAAACATGCGAGGCTTCAACCTTTTGGGCAATCCGACCGCCCACGATATTGGTTTTACGAAATCAGGCAGCGTTTCCGACGGTTACTATTACCTCAACAACAGCAATGCGTGGGTGTATGAAACCGGCAACACCGTGCCTGTGGGACGTGGTTTTTTGGTCAAGGCCAATGCGGAAAACCAAACCGTGACCTTGAACCCGCAAAACAGGGGCGAAAGCCGCGAGAATGGCCAATACCTTTGCCTCAGCATTGGCGAGGAGAAAGCCTATGTCAAATTGGACGAGGGCGTCAGTATGCCGCTGGTGGACTTTAAGGGACAGCACGCCTCGTTCTATCTCACCCAAGGGCATGAGCGTTTTGCCATGTTGGTTCGCGACGGCGCCGAAGCCCTCGACCTCAGTTTTGAGGCTCGACAAAGCGGAACATTCACCCTTTCGGCTGACACCCAAGGCCTTGATTTGGACTATCTGCATTTGATTGACAACCTCACTGGCGCGGATGTGGATTTGCTGGAAACACCTGCGTACACCTTCACCGCCAAAACCACCGACTACGCCAGCCGTTTCCGCTTGGTGTTTTCCGCTGGCGATGCAGGCGAGGCCGCCTGCGAGCCGCCGTTTGCTTACATCAGCAATGGCAACATCGTCATCACGGCGGATGCGGGCGATGCCACATTGCAAATCGTTGACATGATGGGGCGCGTCATTGCCTCCTATAGCGGACACACGCGGTGTGTCCCTACAAACGGGATGCCGGCAGGTGTTTGTGTCTTGCGTTTGATTGATGGAGATAAGGTTCGGGTGCAGAAGATTGTTATTGAATGATTTACAGGTTGGTTTGACTTTCCCCTGCCCCCCTCTGAGAGAGGGCAGCGCAAAACGGCACGGAATGTGACCCAAACCATACGTCCGGCAAGCTTCCCCCTCTGAGAGGGGGTGCCCGCAAGGGCGGGGGAGTCAAAACACCTTAAACCCCTCAGTGGCAAAGGTTTCCAGTTCGTTTTGGTCGTTCACGAAGATGTAATAGGCCTCCACGCCGTCCATGCCTTGGATGAGCGGCATCGACAGCTCCATGCCCATCACCATGCAGATGGAGGCTAAGGCATCGGCCCAAACGGAATTTTCGGCCATGACGGTTACGCTGAGCAGTTGATGCTCAACGGGATAGCCTGTTTTCGGGTTGATGCAGTGGGAATAGCGTTTGCCGTTGCGTTCCACGTACTTGCGGGTGCTGCCCGAGGTGACCAATCCTTTGTCGCGCAAGGCGATGCGGGTTTGCACGATGCGCTCCGAGTCCATGTTTTCGGCAGGTTTCTCAATGCCCACAATCCACGGCTTGCCGTCGGGCTTCTCGCCCCGCGCCATGATTTCACCGCCCGTATCGACCAAAAAAATTTTAACGCCCCGGCTTTCGAGGAAGCGGGCAATCAGGTCGGAAGTGTAGCCTTGGGCTATTGCGTTGAAATCCAAAGTCATGGCAGGGTTTTCCTTGACGACTTTTCCGTTCTCGATTCGGATGTTCCGATAGTCGACCAATTGCCGCAGGCTGTCAATTAATTGCGGTGTGAGGCTGTCGCCGCTCTTGTAGCTGAAGCCCCAAGCGGCCACGATGGGCGAGATGGTCGGGTCGAAATAGCCGTCGGAAAGTCGTGCAGCCTCTTGTGCGATGTTGAAGTTGTCGATGAAGATGGAATCCAATGCAACATCCTCATTCCGATTGACTTTCGAGATGATGGAACTATCCACCCAAAGATTGACCGACATGTCAACGGCATGGAAAATCGAGTCGATTTCGCACTGGAAGTTTCGGTTTTGCTCATCATAATAAGTGACGGCATAATAGGAACCTTGCGCCAAACCTTGCAGGACGACTTTTTCGGGCTGCTTTCCACATGACGCCAAAACAGCCAAACCTATAATCATCAAATCTATTTTCCTCATAACTTTCAACTTTCAACTCTCAACTCTCAACCCTCAACTATAAACTCAACAAAACGCTCCATTTCCAAGCAAAATTGTCCCAAACCTTGGGCAGGCTGTAAGGCCCGTAGCGGTAGAACACGCCCGCGCCGATTTTCGTCAGGGGCGTGGCCAACAGCCCATCAACGACGAAACCACTCTCAAAATAACCCTTATCCATCGTCTTGAAATTCTTGTCGGAGTGGTTTTCGGCACGCTTCATGTCGCCCCAACCGAGGTTGGTGACGATGGAAAGCCGTGGGCTAAACCATTGTGAATGAGTCTTCCACAACATTCCGTTGAAATTGTGGCTCAAGTAAAGTGCCACAAAGCGGTCGCAGAAGAATTCGTCCAAACGCATGGTGCTGAAACTGCCCGGCGAGTAGAGTCCAAACTTGTCGTAAGTGCCCAAAATGTTAAAAGTTTCCATCACGGGACAGGTCGCCGTGGCATAGCCAGCTTGCAAAATCACTTTGGAAACGCCAAGGTAATGCGTGTAGAAATTCTTTGAGACTTCCAATTTGAAGCGGTCGTACTCGAACTGGCCGCCCAAGAGGTTGGGGAAGGCGTGCTGGTACGAAACCCAAACGATGGGGTAGAGCGTGCCCAACGAGCGGATGCCCTGCGGGGTGCTGAGGAACTTTTCGTTGTAGGCAAACCTAAGTTTGACTTCGGCAAGGGTGAACCGACCTTCCTTCAGCGTGTCGGAGGGGTTGAGACCAAAGTTGATGTTGTATTGTTTGTGGCTCGTGCTAAGGTGTACGAATGCCTTGAAATGGCGGGCGAAACGGGTCGCGAAAGAGAGTTCGAGGCGCTTGTTGGTGGTGTGGACGTTTTCGTAAAAAGTGTATTTGTAGTTGGGAGCGGAGAGCACGGAGCCGCTTTCCATCTCCAACAGGCCGCCAAACTCGCCGATAGGCTCCGACTTGTGGGTGTATTTCATCCCGAGTTCCATTTGCCGCTGCCGGTTGAGTTTCACTTGCAGTCCGCCGCCATAGTCCCATCTTTTGATGCGCGTCCAGTAGCCGAAAGACCCGTTGAGGCTGAGCCAACGCGAAAACCTGTCGTTGGTGCTGAGGCCGAGGCCGAAAAGAATCCCTCGCGAGCCGGAAATGTTAATGATTTTGCCTAAGTCGAGGTCGATGGGGCCGACAGGGATGGCCGATTCGTTCATCACTTTGTCGGTGAGGCCGAGAACGCGGTCAAAAATGTTGGTGCCTTGGGTGAGCGAGTCGACGAGGATATAAGTGGCTAACACTCTTTCGGTTAGTGAATCAATGCGGTGTTGGTTCCAGAAGGTTTCGTCGCGGTAGGCGGCATCGGCATCCATGTTGATTTCGATGTCGGAAAACACGCGGTTGCTGATTTCAGGGTTGATTTCGATGTCGCTCAAATAACTTTTCCCGATGGCGACCATAGGGAAACTGCCGCCATCCATGCTGACCATCATGCTCGGAAACTTCAGATTGGTGTTCAATTGCTTCGGAAACCATTGGCCTTCCACTTTTTGGTAAAGTTGCTGAATGTCAGCGGAAAAGATGCTACCGTCTTCGTCGGGCGAGGCTTTCACGCTTTGCAAAGCCCAGCCGTCGCTGTTGACGGTCATGGTGCCGCGCAAGCCCTTGAAGGTGCTGCCACGCATGGGATGGAACGAAATCACATAGAGCGAGTCGCCCTGCCCGATGGGTTCCACCGTTTCCAAGGTGAAAAAATAATGCGTTTTGCTGCCTCGGCTGATGGGGTTCACGTAGTCGGTGCCGGTGATGCTGACGGTTTCGTCATAGAAACTGACGCTTTGCATACTGTTCACCAAGTAGATGAACGTCGGTTCCCTCATGCCGGCCACTTTGGTGCCAAGCACGTTTTGCAGTTTGCGGTCGGGCTTCTTGAACAGCACCTCCGATGCGGTTTCCATCACCATCAAGTCGCTCTTTTTCAGGATGCTGTCGAATATCTTGAGGTCGTTTCTCTCTTTTATGGTGTCGTTGGCTACGGCCTGTCCGAAACTGCTGCTGTCGATGGTGAAGACCATCTTGTCATACAACTTGTAGCGGTAGGAGCCTAACGAATTGGGGTTGTTGGCCTTGCGGTGTGCCATGAGGCTGTCGATGATGCGATGGGCGGGGTTTTCGCCGGCCTCGACGGTCACTTCGCCCAACTCGAAAGTCTTGGGCGTGAGCGCAATGTTGCATTTTTTTTGGTTCGCCTGCAAGGTGATTTCCTTGGGTTCGTAGCCGATGGACGAAAACTTCACTTTCAGGATGGGTTCGTCAAGGCTGATGGCATAGCGTCCGTCGATGTCGCTGATGACGCCGTGCTGCCCGTCATTAATCACCACATTGACGAAAGCCAAAGGCTGGCGGTTGCGCTCGTCGGTGACTTTGCCGCTGAGGGAAAAGGTTTGTGAAAACAGGGTTTCCGCCCAAAAAAGGAGCAAAATAAGGGGAAGAATCCTGATGCGGAAGGCCTGCTTCATTCTTGAGTCTCAATTAGATAGACCACTTCGTTGTCGCGTTTCATCAGGTATTGCTCGCGCGCCACTTTCTCCATCGTGGCGGTGTCGTTCTTCAAGGCATCGAGGTAGGCCTTGTCTTTGGCAATCTCGCCCTCGTAATATTCGATTTGCTGTTTTTGGTCGTTCAGTGAGTGGCGCAGGTGGAGTTGCTCGAACAGGTTGAACTGGTCGATGAAAAGGATGACCACCAAAAAGGCCAATGTGGCCCACATATAGCGGTTGTTGAGTTTGCGGAGTATTTCCTTGAACGTCATGGCTGTTTCCGATATTGGGTTTGTCAAAATCTTTGATTCAACGCAGTTAAATATTTCGGCTTGCAAAGGTAATATATTTCGATTAACCTAACGACCTTTTTTCTTATTTTTGCGCTCTCGAAACCATCTAAATTCTCATAAAATGAAAAAAGTTATCGCAACGACAAAGGCTCCCGGAGCCATCGGGCCTTACAGTCAGGCCATTGAAGCCAACGGATTCGTTTACATTTCGGGCCAACTGCCCATCAATCCCGAAACGGGCGAAATGCCCGAGGGCGTTCCTGCCCAGACCGAGCAAAGCATGAAAAACCTCGAAGCCATCCTCAACGAGGCCGGATGCACCTTCGACAATGTGGTGAAATCCGTTTGCTATCTTGCTGATATGAGTTACTTTGGCGAGATGAACGCGGTGTACGGCAAGTACTTCAAAGGCGACTATCCCGCCCGCGCCGCCTTCGCCGTGAAGGAGCTGCCCAAGAAAGCCTTGGTCGAAATCGAAATGATTGCCGCAAAATGAAAATCGTCTTTTTGGAGCCTTTGGGCTTGAAAGTCAGCCAGATTGAGGCCGCTTGCGAAGGCCTGAAAAAGGCTGGCCACGAGGTGATTGTTTATCCCGACCGCAACGAGAACCTCGACGAACTGAAACGCCGCGCCGAAGGTGCGGAAGTCGTCATCGAGAGCAACATCCCGCTGCGCAAGGACTTTTTGGACGCTTGCCCCAACCTGAAAATGCTCTCCATCGCCTTTACCGGCTTGGATCACATCGACTTGGAGGAATGTGAGCGTCGTGGTATCATCGTGAAAAACGCGGCAGGCTACAGCACCGAGGCCGTGGCTGAGTTGGCCATCGCATTAATGATAGACCTCTATCGCAAAGTGCTTGAAAACGATACGATTACGCGCCAATGCAACCGCAAGGGCATTATGCCCGGACGCGAAATCGGGGGCAAGACCATCGGCATTATCGGAATGGGCAACATCGGGCAGCGCGTGGCCAAGATTGCCAACGCTTTCGGCTGCAAGGTGCTGGCTTGGAACCGCACCCCGAAACAAGTCGACGGCGTGACTTTCGTCGACAAGGAGACTTTGTTGAAGGAATCGGACATCGTCACCCTGCACATCGCCTTGAACGCCGACACCCGCGACTTCATCACCGCGAAGGACTTCGCCCTGATGAAACCGAGCACCATATTAATTAATACCGCTCGTGGCCCTGTGGTGAACGAAACGGCATTGGCCGAGGCTTTGAAGCAAGGCCAAATTGCCGCTGCCGCCACCGATGTTTACGGCACCGAACCGCCTTTGAAGCCTGAAAATCCGTTGTTTGGCGCACCCAATCTCATTATGTTGCCGCACATCGGCTTTGCCACCGAAGAGGCGTTTTTGCTTAGGTTGGGGATAGTCGTCCGGAATATAGAGGAATTATTCTGATTGTTTTTGGATTGCTTCGCAAGAAATCTTTCAAAAATCGAAATAAAAATCATTCAAAATCAATAAATTAAGATTTTTGATTGATTTTGAAATAAGATTTTGATGGGATTTCTCGCGAAACGATTCCATCAATCAAATTTCGGCCTGTAAATCATGTCCGCCGTGACGAAAGCCTCCTTGAACCTTGGCTTGATGCGGCGCAGGCATCTTTCGGCCTCCACGCGATTGCGGAAGTTGCCCGCACGCAGGCGGAAATACGGCTCCGAATAAGTCAGGTAAATCGGAATGTCGGGGAAAGCTTTTTCGAATTGGCTTTTCACTTCTTCGGCATGTTGGAGTGCATCGTTGCCGATTTCCATGAAAACATGGATGCGATAGCCGCTGAACGAACTGTCGACGACATAAAGTCTTCGCTGTTTGGCGATGAGGTCGTCGATGCGGCTGTCTTGGTTAATGTTCACTGAACCAATGTTTTGCGAGAAAGCAAAAGCGGCAATCATCATCAATACCGAAAGGCAAAAAAGTCGTTTCATAATGGATGTTTTAGACTGCAAAAATACTATTATTCTGCTAAATCCGTCGTTTTTTATTATTTTTGCGGCTGAAATAGTAATGACAATGCCCAAACTTTTGCTTTACATCACCCTGAAAGGGACATGGATTTTCCTGATTTTTGGGACCGATAGCAATGAAAATCGGATACATGTTCATGTGGGCAGGAAAGACACGAAGCATTATTGTAAGATATGGCTTCAGCCCAAGGTGGAACTGAGCAAGGCGGGAGACCTGAACAATGCAGAATTGAAGGAAGTGCTTGAAATTGCCGAACAATATAAAGATGATTTGGTGAAGCAATGGAATGACTATATGAATGGAAAGTTGAAAATGAAAATTGTGAGAAAATGACAAATAAACCGAAAATAGAGGGCTTTTGGGATGTGGAGCCTGAAATCAAGGATATTTCGTTCCCAATGCGTGGAAAAATCCAGATTGCACTTGTTGACGGGCGTGTTATCATCATGCCATTGGCGGCTTTTCCGAGCATCAAGAGGGTTCCTATAAAAGAACGCAGCCATTGGTATCTGACGGGAGGCGGATTCACTTGGGATTCGTGTCCGGAAGTGATTCATATAGAGCAAGTTCTTGGTAATTTCCAACGCTATGGCCATGAACAGTAACCTTGATGCCAATGCTTCCCATTTGAGCAAGGCCGAGAAAGACCTCGAAAACGCCCTGCGCCCCGACTTGTTCGACAGCTTTGCCGGACAAAAGCAAGTGGTTGACAACCTGCGCGTTTTCGTGAAGGCCGCCGCCCAGCGTGGCGAAGCCCTCGACCATACCTTGCTGCACGGCCCTCCAGGCTTGGGCAAGACAACGCTTTCGCACATCATCGCGCATGAGTTGGGCGTGGGCATGAAGATGACTTCAGGCCCAGTCTTAGACAAGCCGGGCAACCTTGCTGGCTTGCTCACCAGCCTCGAACCCAACGACGTGCTGTTCATCGACGAGATTCACCGCCTGAGTCCTGTGGTGGAGGAGTATCTCTATTCCGCTATGGAGGACTTCCGCATCGACATTATGATTGAAACGGGTCCGAGTGCGCGTAGCATCCAAATCACGCTGAATCCCTTCACCTTGATTGGCGCCACCACCCGAAGCGGCTTGCTGACGGCACCCTTGCGCTCGCGCTTTGGCATCAATTTACGCCTCGAATATTACGATGCACACACTTTGGCCAAAATCGTGAAACGCTCGGCGAGCATTTTGCACGTGCCCATCGATGACACGGCAGCCTTCGAGATTGCACGTCGCAGCCGTGGCACACCGCGTATCGCCAACCTGCTTTTGCGTCGCGTCCGCGACTTCGCCCAAATACAAGGCGACGGCACCATCACCATCGACATCGCCCGTATCGGCCTGAAGGCCCTCAACGTGGACGAGCACGGCCTCGACGACATGGACAACAAGATCCTCTCCACCATCATCGACAAGTTCAAGGGCGGCCCCGTCGGCGTGAACACCATTGCCACGGCGGTAGGCGAGGACCCCGGCACGATTGAGGAGGTTTGCGAGCCGTTCTTGATTCAGGAAGGTTTCATCATGCGCACGCCCCGTGGCCGCGAGTGTACCGACTTGGCATACAAGCACTTGGGAAAAACGAGGATGAAGCCAAGTGGGGAGATGACGCTGTTTGAGTAGTTGAAATTTGTTTAGTATTTCAAACATCCAATTGGGACGACCATCACGCCGTCTTCGCGGCGGTAAGCGTACTGACCGGTTCCCACAAGCACCATCTTGAACGAAGGCTCGGGCATCTTTTCCGTGTCAATTTTTTTGGCCAAAAGTTTGAGATTGGCCGCGCCTTCATTGATGAGCGTTTCGCCGCCGAGTTTGATTTCAATCAGGCCGTAATGGCCGTTGCGGAGGTGCAACACGCTGTCGCACTCAAGCCCGTTGTTGTCGCGGTAATGGAACAGGCTGCCGTCGATGGCATCGGCATACACCCGCAGGTCGCGCACGGCAAGGGTCTCGAAAAACAAGCCCAAGGTGTTCAGGTCTTTCATCAAGTCGCTGGGGCCCAAGCCCAATGCGGCCGTGGCAATGCTTGGGTCAACGAAATAGCGCGTGTCGGTGGTTCGGATGGCTGCCTTGGAACGCAGGTTGGGGTTCCATGCCTCCATATCCTCTATCACGAAAATCTTGCGTAGGGCGTTGAGATAGGAGGCCACGGTGGCATCGTTTAAGGTATCACCTTCGTTGGCTTTCAAGTCGGCGACGATGGTGCCGTTAGTGGCTTGTGTGGCTTGATGGCGGGCATAACTGCGCAACAGCCGCCGCGTGTTGGTTTCGCTGCGGTGTACGGCATCCACCTCGATAATTTCGCGTTTGGCCACGGCATCCACATAGTTGAAGGCTTGCCGCAATGCTGCGCGTTCCGATTTGCCTATGGCTTTGGGCCAACCGCCTCGGCAAACGAGATAGCACAAATCGCGCAAGTTCAGCTCGTGTGCCTCTGCTGACTTGAAATGACCCTCAAACAACTCGCCGAGCGACACGCTCCCATTCGACTCTCCCGACTCATACAGCGACATAGGCCTCATCTTAACCCACCCGACCCGGCCCGTACCCGTGTGTTCCAGTTTGCTTTGGTCGGCGGGTTCGGCACTGCCGGTTAGTATGAATTGCCCATCTTTGCCGCGTCGGTCAACAATATAGCGGCAGGCATCCCAGATTTGCGGCGCTTTTTGCCACTCGTCAATCAGGCGGGGCGCGTTGCCCGCCAGCAGCACATCAATGTCGGTCTGGACTAACCGCATATATTCTTCCTTGCGTTTTGGCTCATCCATAAAGACGATGCTTTTGGCTTGTTGCAAAGCCGTGGTGGTCTTGCCGCACCATTTTGCACCTTCTATCAACACCACTCCAGCAGCTTCCAACTGAAGTTCCAAGAGTTCATCGGCAACCCGTCTTACATAGCCATTTTCTTCTTCCATATTTTGCATTTTTATTACACGCTGCAAAAATAGCAAAAATATTTGAAATACAATATTATAAAATAATTTTATTAGGCAGTTTGAAGATTTTTCGTTAGGCAGTTTAGAGATTTTTTGTTAGGCAGTTTGGAGATTTTTATTCTGTGGTTTAGCTTGTTTCCTCTTCATCTCGAAAGCGGTCATGTGCCCGTCCGACTCCTCCACAAGGTCGATTTCCTGTTGTTGTTTGGTGCGCCAAAAATAGGCCACCCAACTATGTCTGCTTTTTTAGTAGCAGAAAGTTGAAATTCGCCCGTCCAAACCTCTTGAGAATCAAAAATAATACCTATTTTTGCAGCATACTAATACCGAATTATTATGCCAGAATTATTTAGACAATCAGGTTTTATCTTTATGTTCTTTTCCCATGAACATGAGCCAATCCATGTGCATGTGAGAGGCCACAACGGTGATGCCAAATTTGTTTGGGATGGAGAAGGCTTCGTTTTGGAGAGTTCAAATAACATCAAGGCTAACGACTTGAAGCGGATTGAACGAGCTATCCATGAAAACGCCGACATTATCATTAATCGTTGGTATGAAATCTTTAAACCAGAAGATGATGAAAATCAAGAAAATATGGTTTGACGGGGAGTGGCTCTATGGCCTTGGCGACGACGGGAAAACCTATCGTCAGTCGCTGCTTTGGTACAAGGACTTGTTGAAAGCATCTGAAGCGGAACGCCAAGAGTATGAAATCAGCACCATCGGAATCCATTGGCGGAAATTGGATGTGGATGTCAGTTTCGAGAGTTTCACCTACGATGAAGCGGAACCCTCTGAGTTGCAACGCTTTTTCTTGACCCATCCGGAAATCAATGTGGGGCAGTTTGCATTGAAGGCAGGCATTAATGCGGGATTGCTTCGTAACTATATCAATGGCTTCAAAAAGCCTTCCCAAGAACGAGAACAACAGATTTTGCAACAAATCCATCAATTAGGCCAAGAATTTGCGACTGTCACATTCTAAAAATCTGTATTTTTGCAGCTTCTTTCAAAAACAGCAAAAACACCTCTATTATATGGATTACAACTTCAACGAAATCGAGAAAAAGTGGCAGCAGTACTGGCGCGACAACAAAATCTATAAGGTTGATATTGACTACAATAAGCCGAAATTCTATGTCTTGGATATGTTCCCGTATCCTTCGGGCGCGGGTCTGCACGTAGGACACCCGTTGGGCTATATCGCCTCGGATATTTATGCAAGATACAAAAGACTGAAAGGCTTTAATGTGCTCCACCCGATGGGTTACGATGCCTACGGTCTGCCCGCCGAGCAATACGCCATCCAAACGGGTACGCATCCCGCCGTGACGACCGAGAGGAACATCAACCGCTACCGCGAACAAATGGACAAGATTGGTTTCTGCTACGACTGGGACCGCGAGGTGCGCACCTGTGAGCCGGGTTATTACAAATGGACGCAATGGACTTTCCTTCAGTTGTTTAAGTCGTTCTATTGCTATGGCTGCCAGAAGGCCCAGCCCATCAGCAAATTGATTGCCCGCTTCGAGGAAAAAGGGACGGAAGGCCTCAATGTGGCCGAAAGCAAGCCGTTGAGTTTCACCGCCGCCGAATGGAAGGCGATGAGCGAGAAAGAACAACAAGAGGTGTTGATGAACTACCGCCTTGCCTACCAAGCCGAGGCTATGGTGAACTGGTGCCCGGGCTTGGGTACGGTACTCGCCAACGACGAGGTGGCCGACGGACTCTCGGTGCGTGGCGGCTTCCCCGTGGAGCGCAAGTCGATGAAACAGTGGCAACTCCGCATTACGGCCTATGCCGACCGCCTGCTCCAAGGTCTTGAAACGGTCGATTGGAGCGAGTCGGTGAAGGATTTGCAGCGCAATTGGATTGGCAAGTCGATGGGTGCTTCGGTCATCTTCAAGGTTGAAGGAAAAGACATTGATTTGGAGGTGTTTACGACTCGTGCAGATACCTTGTTTGGCACGACCTTTATGGTGCTGGCTCCCGAACACGAGTTGGTTTCACAAATCACTACGCCCGAACAACGCATCGCCGTGGAAGAATACATTGCCCGCACCAAAAACCGCAGCGAGCGTGAGCGTATGGCCGAGGTGCGAAAGGTGAGCGGCGCCTTTACGGGTGCTTACGGCATCAATCCCATCACGGGAGCCAAACTCCCGATTTGGATTGCCGACTATGTTTTGATGGGCTACGGTACGGGTGCCATTATGGCCGTGCCTGCCCACGACAGCCGCGACTTCGCCTTTGCACGTCATTTCAGCCTGCCTATCATCCAAGTGGTGAAGAAACCCGGCACCGAGCCGACCGACCCCGCTACTTGGGAAGAAAGTTTCGATGCCAAGGACGGCGAACTGGTCAACTCGGGCTTCCTTAACGGCCTGACCGTCAAGAAAGCCATTGAGCGTATGATTGAGGAATTGGAGAAATTGGGTGTCGGCACGGGCAAGACCAACTATCGCCTTCGCGATGCCATCTTCAGCCGCCAGCGTTATTGGGGCGAGCCGTTCCCGATTTATTACAAGGACGGAATGCCATACGCTATGGACGAGTCGAAACTGCCTTTGGAGTTGCCTTCCATTGATGAATACAAACCCACCGAGACGGGCGAGCCGCCTTTGGCCCGCGCGAAGAATTGGGTCACGGAAGAAGGCTATCCCATCGAGACCAACACTATGCCTGGCTTTGCCGGTTCGAGCGGTTATTATTTCCGCTACGAAGACCCGCACAACGACAAGGAATATTTCAGCCGCGAAGCCAACGACTATTGGCAAAACGTGGACCTTTATATCGGCGGTGCCGAGCACGCCACCGGCCACCTGATTTACAGCCGCTTCTGGTGCAAGTTCCTGTATGACATTGGTTTGTCGTGCAAGGACGAGCCGTTCCAGAAAATGATTAATCAAGGTATGATACAAGGCCGCTCGAGTTTCGCTTATCGTGTCAATTTGGAGAAGTTGTGCGAATACGACGTTTGGAACATCATCAAGGACAAGCGTTTGGGTGTGGAATTCGTCAGAAACTACAAGGATGGTCGCCGCCAGTTCGACTTCTTCTGCCCCGAAAAAGGCATCCTCATCGAAATCAAACGTATGGGCAGCCTTGAGAAGGTGGCCGAGCCGTGGGAGGAATATGCGGCTTCGAAGGGCTACAAGTTGCTTTTGGTGCCCAACATCGACGTTTTGAATGACTATAGGGCTGGAACCCATATCGTTGAGCAGAAAATCAAGGATTTGATTGCTGGCAAGGAAGTTCCTGCTTTCGTTGAGGGTGAAGAGTACGATAGAGGCATCATCTTCGTATCCAAAAACATACCTGACCGCGAGTTGTTCAGCGACCCGATTCACGTCGATATTAATATGGTACGCAACGACATTCTCGATATTCCAGCGTGCCGCCAGTGGCGCGACGACCTGAAGAACGCCCACTTCATCAAGGAGAAGGACAAGGACGGCAACGACATTTTCGTTTGCGGTTCGGAAGTGGAGAAAATGTCGAAGTCGAAATACAATGTGCAAAACCCCGACGACCTTGTGGAGAAATACGGTGCCGACACGCTTCGCCTCTATGAGATGTTCCTCGGTCCCTTGGAGCAATCCAAACCTTGGGACACGCAGGGCATTGAAGGCACGTTCCGTTTCGTGCGCAAGTTCTGGAGGCTGTTCCACAACGAGAACAATGAGTTCTGCGTCAGTGACGAACCTGCCACCGCACCCGAACTGAAGAGCCTGCACAAACTCATCAAGAAGGAAGAGGAAGGCATCGAGAGCATTTCGTTCAACACGGTCGTTTCGGCCTTTATGATTTGCGTCAATGAACTCGCCGACCTCAAGTGCAACAAGCGCGAAATCCTTGAACCTTTGGCCATTATGATTTCACCATACGCACCGCATATTGCTGAAGAGTTGTGGCACTTGCTGGGTCACGAAACCTCGGTGGTGAATGCTTCGTTCCCCGTTTATGACGAGAGCAAGACTGTGGAGAACAGCTTCAACTATCCCGTCAGTTTCAACGGCAAGATGCGTTTCAATATGGAGTTGCCCGTCACGATGAACCAAGACGAGGTGCAAGCTGCCGTACTTGCCGCCCCCGAAGCCGCCAAATGGATTGAGGGCAAGCAGGTGCGCAAGGTGATTTATGTGCCGAAGAAGATTGTGAATATCGTTGTGGGATAAGTCTGGATAATGAACACGGAAAAGTTAAAGAGCCGTAAGTTTATCGGGACTTTGGCTGGCATTGCCGCTGCCGTCTGCTATGGCACTAACCCCTTGGGTGCCTTGAAGTTGTATGCCGAGGGTATGCAGACCAATAGTGTGCTGTTTTACCGTTTTGGCTTGGCCTGGTTGATCATCGCCGTTGTGATGCTCTTCCGAAAGGAAAGTCTCAAAGTCACGAGGCAGGAGTTTCGTGTGCTGACGGGTTTGGGGCTGCTGTTCATCATTTCGTCGCTCACTTTGTATCTCAGTTTTCACTATATGGCGGCGGGTGTGGCTTCCACCATCCTCTTCACCTATCCCGTGATGACTGCCGTCATCATGGCCGTGTTCTTTCACGAGCGTATCACATGGCCCACAGTGGTTTCGCTGTTGCTTTCGGGTGCCGGCGTGGCCTTGCTGTATTGGAGCGACAGCGCGGGTGTATTGTCCACGGTCGGCGTGCTGCTCGTATTGGCTTCGGCCTTGTCGTATGCCCTTTACATCATTGTGGTGAACAAGGGCAACTTGCAGATGTCGTCTTTCAAAATCAACTTCTATGTTTTGATGTACTGCACCTTGGGCATGTTGGTGTATTCGTTGATTGCCGGACTGCCGCTCATCCTGCCGCAGAACGCTACAAGTTGGTTTTATGTGGGTTGGTTGGCCTTGGTGCCCGCCATCTTCGCCTTGGTGCTGATGGTGTATGCGGCCAAATATGTGGGCTCCACCACAACTGCAATCCTTGGCGCACTCGAGCCACTCACAGCCGTACTCATCGGCATATTCGTGTTCGACGAGCCGTTCACGTTCAATCTCGCCATCGGTATCGTCCTCATTCTCACTGCGGTAGTGCTGATTGCTGCGGTGAAGAAGGCTTAGGGTCGAATTGAGGTGGGGTGGAAAAAAACAGGTGTGAGGAAGAGGCTTAATTCGCCAAAATTCAATTTCTTCACCAATCCGACCTTCCAATTGGTGAATTTTATGTATGTTTGCAACGTAAAGCAAAAAAGGCACGACTATGGAAACGGCAAGCAGAAGATATCCCGTTGGGATACAGACATTTGAAAGGATAAGGAAAGAGAACTACCTATACATCGACAAGACCGACTTGGTTTGGAAGATGACCAAGGAAAGCCCGTTTGTCTTCCTCAGCCGTCCGCGCAGGTTCGGCAAGTCGTTGCTCACGACCACCTTGGATTCTTACTTCAAAGGGCAAAAAGAACTATTTGAGGGGCTGAAAATCATGGAGTTGGAGAAGGAATGGGAAAGCTATCCCGTGATACATCTGGATTTGAGCGAGGCTAAGAACCAGGAAACAGCCGAAAGCCTTCGCAACACGCTCTTGCTACTGATGAAGCCCTTGGTTGCAGAATTCGGGCAAGACAGCGACGAACTCCTTCCCGGTCAGATACTCAAAGGTCTGATACGACGTGCTTATGAGAAGACCGGCAAGCAGGTAGTGGTCGTCATCGACGAATACGACGCGCCTCTGCTGGATGTGCTGCACCAAGATGCCCTTCTGCCGGATTACCGCCGTGTCATGCAGGAGTTCTACCAGCCGCTTAAGGCGAGCGAGGCCATGATACGCTTCTGCTTCATCACGGGCATCACCAAATTTAGCCAACTCAGTATCTTTTCGACCATCAACAACCTGACCAACATCTCGATGGACGATAAATACGCCGCCATCTGTGGCATCACCGAGAGAGAGTTCGCCAACGACATGGCCCCCGACATTGCCATGCTTGCCAAAGAATACGAATTTTCCCCCGAGGAAATGCGCGCCAAGCTGAAACGGCAGTATGACGGCTACCGTTTTGCCGACAAGTCGCCCGACATTTACAACCCGTTCAGCTTGTTGAAAAGCTTCAACCAACGCAAAGTCGCCAACTACTGGTTCGAGAGCGGCACCCCGACGTTCCTGATTAGACAGATGCAGCATTTTCGCACTGATATTACCACGATGGACAACCTTGAGGCCAATGCATCGGCCTTCGACCGTCCCACGGAGGCGATGGAGGATGCCTTGCCGCTGCTTTACCAAAGCGGTTATCTCACCATCAAGGACTACGACAAGGAAACGGATTTCTATGTGCTGGCCATTCCCAACAATGAAGTCAGAACCGGTTTTGTGGAGAATATGATACCGGCATACACGGGTATCAAACAATTCGAAACGAGCGGTTTCGCCATGCGCTTTTGGCGTTTTTTGAAGAGAAACGACATCGACGCGGCACTGGCCGAACTGAAATCCTTCCTGGCGGGCATCCCCTATGTTGAGGGCTTTAAGAAAAAATTGGAGAGTGTTTCGAACTACGAGGGCTTCTACGAATACACTTTCTGGCTGATTTTCAATATGTTGAACTTCTATGCCCGCACGCAGGTAAAGTGCGCCCAAGGTCGCATTGACATAGTGTTGCAGATGCCCGACACCACCTACGTCTTCGAGCTGAAGGTGAATGGCACGGCACAGGAAGCCCTCGACCAAATCAACAGCAAGAACTACGCGCTTCCATACGACACCGAAGGCTGCCGAGTGGTGAAAATCGGCATTCAGTTCGACCGCGACACGATGACCGTTGGGGAATATGTCGTGGAATAAAAGCCCGCTCAATACCCCATCCCAAAATGCCAGAGTGGGATGATGCTTTCAAAACTGCGGAATTTTTTCCTCACTTTTTGCGAAAATCGCGGAATTATTTCCGCATTTCAAACACCACGGCGTGAGGCATCTCGAAATTATTCGGGAAATCAATGCGGTAACGACCATCAGCTTCTCTTCTTAGGGAGGCTTTCTTTTTGCTGCCCAAGACCTTGATTTTTCCTGTCTTCAAGTTAGCGGACGTCTCGTCCGCAGGAAAATCAAACCAATACGTTTCTGGCACTGGGCTTTCCTGTTCGTCCAAGAGGAATATGCCATAGATTTTGTCGCCTTTCTGCGTGAAGCGGAACTTGCCGTAGCAGAACGGGTAAATCGGCCGTGTACCATAAATCGCCTCGCTGTTCACCTGCATCCATTCGCCGATTTCCTTCATGCGGAGCAGGGCGGTGTCGGGCAGGTTGCCGTCGGCATCGGGGCCTACGTTGAGGAGGAAGTTGCCGCCCTTGGCCACGATGTCACAAAGCAAATGGATAAGTTTGTTGGTGCTCTTGTATTTGTCGGTCGAGACGTATGACCAGGAGTCGCCCATCGACATGCAGGTTTCCCAAGGGTAGGGCAGGAGCGAGTCTGGCACTTGTTGTTCGGGGGTTTGGTAGTTTTCGTATTTGCCGCCGACGGAGCGGTCAACTATAATAAGGTCAGGGTTGTTTTCGCGGGCGATGTTGGCCACTTCCTCCATATTAATATCTTGGATGTAGCCTTGGCAGCCGAGCCACGGGCGCGTTTCGTCGTTCACGCTCCATTCGGGACGCACCCAGCCGCCGTCTAACCAGAGGATGTCGATGTCGCCGTAGTTGTGGGTGAGTTCGCGTATCTGCCTGTGGGTGAATTGCTTGTATTTCTCAAAACGCTCAGGAAGAACGGTCGGGTCGTAGTTCACGTTGCGGTCGGGGGTGGCCCATTCGTGCGCCCAGTAGTCGTCGCAGTGCCAGTCGGGTTTGGAGAAATAGAGGCCTGTCCAAAAGCCTTTTTCGCGGAAGGCTTTCACCACTTCGCCGGTGATGTCGGCTTTCGGGTTTTTCGAGAACGGACAACTTGGATTGACAGTGGAGTAGGAGGTCTCCTTGGTGTCGAACATACAAAAACCGTCATGGTGCTTTGTGGTGAAGACGACATACTTCATGCCCGCGTCTTTGGCGGCCTCGGCCCATTTCGACGGGTCGAAGTTCTTTGGGTTAAAGGTCTTGTTAAGGTTCTGGTAATCAGTCTTGTATTGGTAATAATCCGCGCCGTTGCGGTTAATCCAAGGCTCGTTGCAGATGGACCACGACTCGACGACTTCCCATTGGGCATAAATCCCCCAGTGCATCATAAAGCCAAATTTCAGGTCTTGCCACTGGCTGATGCGGTTCGTGATAATGGGGTCGTTTTCAGGGAGTTGGTCGTCGGTTTGGGCGAAGGCGGTCATGCCAACAAGGCATAACAGCATGGAGAAAAAACGCTTTTTCATGGTCAATCAGTTTTATCGTGCAAAGGTAGAAAAAATGGCTGGATTTTTTTGTGTTTTTGCCACATGCATTTTAAACTATCTTTCTTCTTTTTTATTCGGAATTGGCATCATTGCCCTGCCGTCAAGTATTATCACAGTAAAAACTTTGGTGGAATTGACAAATACATTTCATTTTTCCCTATTTTTGCCGATTGTATAATAACCTAATGTAAAATTATGAATAAATTTTATCTTTTACTATGCTCAGCTTTGCTATTGGGCTGTGGCATAATGGTTTCCTGCAATGGGAACCAAGCGCAATCTGAGATGCCTATGACGAAGTACGAGACCAAGGTGCTTCAACCTGAGACTGAAGTTTATAACATGACCTTCCCGGCAACGACCGTTGGCACCACGGAAATCAAGGTGTATCCGCAGGTTGAAGGCGTTGTCACGCAGAAGAACTTCAGCTCGGGACCCGACCGAGTATCAACTCAGCGTGCAGTCTGCCGAAGCTAACCTTAAGGTGGCGAAAGCCAATTTGGAGACCACGAGATTGCAGTATGAGTCGAACCAGAAACTGTTTGAAAAGAGAATCATCAGCGATTACGTGCTCAACACCAGCCTCAATGCCTACAACTCGGCACAAGCCACCGTTTCGCAGGCTCAGGCGCAACTCAACATTGCACGAACCAACTTGGGCTACTGTACGGTCAAGTCGCCAGTGACGGGATTCATCGCAGGCAACGGTTTCAACGTGGGCGACATGGTTTCAAGAGCCAAGTATTTATGCACCGTGAGCGACATCAGTAAGGTGAAAGCCAACTTCTCCATCACGGAAACCGACTTGCTGGACTTGGTCAGGGTGTATCATTTGATTTCGGGCAAAAACGGCATGGAAGGTCCCAACGGATCCCTCGTCAGCGATGTGTTGCCCAAGGTGAAGCTCAAGCTGAAAGACGGCACTATTTATGAACATGAAGGCAGGATATCCATGATTAGCGCAATCGTCAACCAAAACACGGGTACGGCGGCATGCGAAGCCAGCTTTGAGAATCCCGACGGCGTGCTTCGTTCGGGCTTGTCGGCCAATGTCATCATTCCGACTGCGGTCGACAGTGTGCTGAGCGTGCCCCAAACGGCCGCCGTGCGCCTGCAAGACAAGATGATGTTCTACCGCGTCAAGCAGGACGGGACGGTGGAAGGCATCATCTGCAAGGAAGTGTATTCTTCGAACGATGGAACGGAGTATTACATTCTTGAAGGTTTGAACCCAGGCGACGAGGTGGTCACCAATGGTGCGGGCAAGTTGACGAATGGACAGAAAATCAGATGATTATGGAAAAACCAATAAAACAAAAATATTTCGTAAAGCACTGGGTGTCAGCGCTTGTCGTTGGTGTGCTGGTTTGCCTTATCGGTGTGGTGGGACTCAATTCGTTGTCGATTGAGCAATATCCTAACATTGCGCCTCCTCAAGTCGTCATTTCGGCCTCTTACACCGGTGCCGATGTTGCGTCTATCATGAAATCGGTCATCATGCCCATCGAGGAGCAGGTGAACGGCGTGGAGGACATGATGTATATCTCTTCGTCGGCCTTCTCCAACGGTAGTGCCGAAATCAATGTGGTTTTCAAGCAAGGCACCGATGCCGACAAAGCCACGGTGAATGTGCAAAACCGTGTGAGTCAAGCCGAAGGCATATTGCCTGCTGCAGTGACCCAACAGGGTGTCACCGTGCAAAAAAGCGTCAACTCCATCCTGCAAATCCAGTCTTTGGAGAGTACCGAC
>CACXUM010000007.1 GCA_902770835.1 uncultured Bacteroidia bacterium | reverse complement strand
TTTTTGAGACCGCAAATGTGGCATTTTTTCCGTTAGCCCCGTCACACAAGGCGGGGTTTTTTGTCACCTCCTTTATAACTTTCCAAGTTGAACTTACAGCCTCCAACCAACACTTTTCCATAAAAACTGCTGTCTGTAGGCAACACTTTCTCGGAATCGATTACAATGGTTTATCAATGAAACAAATTGTTTTTCATTGATAATCAATATAATACAACTATTTTCAAAAATAGTTTGAAAAATAGTATAGTTTATAACATAAACTTGTTTATTTTTGCAGAGTCAAATGACACAAACACTAAACATCATAACCTAAACTTTACGCATTATGGAAAAAAGTAATGAACAAAACAAGGAAATGACGGCTCAAGAGAGCCTTGACCTGATCAGTGAAATGTTGAACAACAACCGTCGCTGCATCCTTCAAAACAGTGCAAAGCACTTCATCCTGTGGGGAGCGTTGCTTTTGGTGTTCTCCATCGTCATTTACGAGTTGCTGCACGTCACAAGAGACCTCCGTTGGAATCTGTTGTGGTTTGCGATGCCTGTTTTGGGCTTCCCTTTGGCACGACTTCTCGGAAAAAAGGGAACCGTCGTTCCGCAAAACGTCATCAGCGGCCAACTTCACTATGTTTGGCTCGCTTACTGTGCTTTTGCGGTTGTCATCAGCATCGTCGCAATGTTCGAGATGCCATCGTGCATCACGCTCCTCCTCGTCGCACTCCTCGGCTTTGCTGAATGTTCGTCGGGACTTTTGCTGAAAAACTGGCCTATTATCATAGGTGGGTTCATCCTTGGCGTGGGCGGTGCTGTCGTGGCGATGTTGGTTAGGTCTGAAGCGCAGTTGCTCGTCTTTGCCGCAGGCGGACTTATCCTCGCCGCTACTGGTCTGATTGTCAAACGTCAATACCAATGACTATGTTCCCGAAACTCGACCCGATTCTCCATTCTGAGTTAAGATTGGCCGTGATGTCTATCCTGATTGGAGTAGATGAAGCCGACTTTACCTACCTCAAGAAACAGACAGGCGCCACGTCAGGAAACCTCAGCGTGCAGATTGACAAACTTATGGCTGCCGGATACATCACGGTGGAAAAAGGCTTCAAAGGAAAGATGCCCCACACTACCTGCAAGATTACCACGACTGGCCAGGAGGCTTTCAACAAATATGTGGAATCGCTGAAAGAATACCTTTCGGCAAATAAATAATCGAAAAATGAAAAAGATAGTCAAAACCGTTTTATGGAGTGTGTTTGTGTTTCTTATCGGAGCAAGCGCAAAGGCACAAGTCGACCCGCTTGAACAGGGCGCGATGTCCGTCAGAAAACTTGACGACGGACTGTATTATATGGAATATAAAGGAGATGACGGCTTCGCTGGTCTGATGGAGAACGGCGGCGGACGCAGTGCCAGTGAACTGTCAGGATACGTTATGCGTTTCCTCTCAAAGGGTTTCTATCAACCGAAGGAAGGAAAAACCACACCAGCGAAGTACGGTTGTTCAGCCTTGACGGTACGGACGCAAGAAGGCGGCGTCTTGATGGGTCGCAACTTCGATTCCTCTTCAGCGACAGGAATTGTACTTCACACGGTTCCCGAGCAGGGTTATGAGACCTACACCACCTTCAACCTCGACTACCTCGGTTTCGGGGAAGGGTGGCTCCCGGAAGGTTTCAAGAATCAGTATATGGCGCTCTCCGTGCTGTTTTTCGCCTTGGACGGTATCAACGAAAAGGGTCTGGCCGTCGCCGACTTGATGGCGGGAGACGACGCACAAACTCATCAAGACAGCGGAAAACCAGCCCTAACTACCACATCTGCCATCTGCTACCTTCTTAAAAATGCCGCTACAGTGGACGAGGCTTTGGATTTGCTTCGGGGAATTGATATGAACTCGGACATCGGTGCCGCTCATCACTATGCTATTTCCGATGCTTCTGGCCGGAGTGTTGTGGTCGAGTATGTTGACAACCAAATGGAAATCGTTGAATCAGCCGCCGTAGCCAATCACTATCTGTGTGCTTCCAAACTGAACGTTGGCCTGAAAGAAGGAGACCGTCGATATGAATTCCTGTGCAGCCAGCTCAATGCCGCCGAAGGCGTAATGGACAGGCAGCAACTCACCCAAGCAATGGCTTCCGTTTCTTTGCCGCCAATGGAGGGCAAACCTATAGGCACTGCCTGGACTCTTGTAATGGACCTGAAAAACCCGTCCATAACCTACTACTCCCGCCGCCATTTCAACAAGCCGTTCCACTTTGAATTTGTTCGCAAGAGCGAAAGGTAATCCATCCTTACAGCCTGATTATCCGTCCACTCACTACACGTTAGGCAAATATCTCTTCCGTGTAAATAGTGGACGGAATGTTTATAGGGTAAAAATGACCGGGGAGGTAGGAAAAAGAAACAAAGTTTAATGCTTCAAGCATCCCACGGGAACAACTAAAACGTCGTCCTTCGGTCTTTTGTAGGCATAGTCGCCAATGCCTGTCAGCACCATCATAAATGAAGGCTTTTTCATTTTGGTGGTGTCGATTTTTTCAGCCAAATTTTTCAGCGTTTTTGACCCTTCCTCTATGAGGTCTTTCCCTCCCAACTTGATTTCGATGAGGCCGTAAGATCCGTTGCGCAAATGTACAACAGCGTCACATTCGAGGTTGCTCTTGTCGCGGTAATGATAGACAGTTCCACCAAGAGCATCGGCATAGACGCGGAGGTCTCTCATACAGAGCGTTTCGAAGAACAGTCCGAAGGTGTTCAAGTCGTTGATGAGGTCTTTTGGGCCAAGTCCCAAGGCAGCCGTGGCGACGGAAGGGTCGGAGAAATACCTTGTGTCGGAGGTCCTGATGGCGGTCTTGCTCCTTAAATTGGGATTCCACGCCGCAGCATCCTCAATGACAAAAATCTTCTTCAACGCCTTGATATAGTTGTAGATGGTGTTCTCGCTCAAAGAGTCAGCCTCGTTGGTCCTGATGTCTTCCAAAATGGTGCCTGCCGTGGCCTGTGCGCCTTGGTGCCGGGCATAGGAACGCATCAGTCGTATGGCCAAGTCTGGGTCTCTTTCCACGTCATCCACGCGCGAGATGTCGGCGCGCACCACGGCCTCATAATACTCGATGGCCTGCGCCAATGCTGCTTTCTCGTTTTTTTTCAACACGGCCTTGGGCCATCCGCCTCGGCAAGTGAGGAAGGCCAAACGGTCAAGGTCGATGTGGCTCGTCCCTTCAACCTGCTCGGTCGATTCGAAAAGTCTTCCCAAACTGACCTCTCCCGTTGAGTCCTCAGATTCCCAAAGGCTCATCGTGTGTAGTTTGAGATAGGCGATGCGGCCCGCGCCCGAATGGAAGATTTGCTCGTCCTCGTCTTTGGGTTTGGGCGGAACGGCAGAGCCAGTCAGCATAAATTGTCCGTCTTCGTCACGTCTGTCCACCTCGTTCCGCACAGCGTCCCAGAATTGCGGAGCAAGTTGCCATTCGTCGATAAGCCGAGGCGTGTCGCCCTCCAAAAGTCGCTTGATGTTGGTTTTGGCCAAAGCCAAATTTTGGTTTCTTGTTTCGGGGTCCGACATATAAAGGATGCTTTTCGCCTGTTGCGCGGCAAGCGAAGTCTTTCCGCAATACTTTGGTCCTTCGATGAGTACTGCACCCATCGCTTCCAACTTTTCGGTTAGGATTTGGTCGGCAATTCTGTTTTTGTATTCTTTCATAAAATACGCAGTTTTTCGGATGCAAAATTAGCAAAAATTTCAATAAAAATAGAAAATTTTTGAAAAATTGTAAATTATTGATATAATAGTATTTAATTGTTTTTGATGTGGCAGTTGGCGTGTTTTTGATATGGCAGTTGGCGTGTTTTTGATGTGGCAGTTGGCGTGTTTTTGATGTGGCAGTTGGCCTATATTTTGGTATTTTGTCAAAAATGTTTGTTCTTTTGTAATATTTCCCTACTTTATGAACGTTGCAACGAAAACGCATTATGAACAACGACAAGGAACATCAGTTTGAACTTTTGGTGCGGCAGCACAAGCGGACCATCTACACGGTGTGCTATATGTTCTCGCGCAACAAGGCCGAAATCGACGACCTGTTTCAGGAAATCCTCATCAGGCTTTGGAACGGCTTCGACAACTACGAGGGACGCAGCACCGCGCAGACTTGGATCTATCGCGTCGCGCTCAACACGGCCATCAACCAAGACAAGAAGGAACGCCGGCGCATTGAGACCGTGCCGCTGACGGTGGACATCGACCCCTACGAGGCCGATGACCCCAAGACACAACAAATCCGCGAACTCTACGACCGCATCTCGCGCTTAGACCTCATCGACCGAAGCCTCATCCTGCTTTGGCTCGAAGGCGTCAGTTACGACGAAATCGGGGCCATCATCGGCATCACGCCCAACAACGTAGGGGTGAGGCTGGCGCGCATCAAGGAAAAATTGGTGAAAATGTCGAAAAAAGAATGAAAGGGAATCATCATGGAAAACAACGAAAACAACAATCTGAACGAACTCGACCAACTGAAAGCGCAATACGAAACGCTGAAACAACAGTTCGAACAACAGGAAATCGTCAATGATAGGTTGATGAAGTCATCCATCAAGCAGGGCACGGACTTCTACAGACGCAACCGGATGAGGAGCATTATAATGTGTCCGTTGGCTGCCATTTTTGGTCTATTAGGAATCAAATTGTGGTTTGGCAACAATCTTTCGTTAAGTCTGTTTTGGGTCGCATTTATGTTCACTTGCCTGGTCATTGAACTTGTTTTGACTCGCAAATTCCAGCGAAAAACATTGGAAAACGACGATTTGCTCGTTCTTTCCCACACCGCTCGAAGTTTCAAGAAACTCTTTTCCGTCTTTACCGTCCTGAATTATTCCACTGGACTCATCCTTGTTTGTGGCTTGTTAATGTCATTGGTGGGCGAAAACTATAGTGGAAAGCCAATGATGTTGACATTTTTGGCAGTTGTTGTTGGAATGATAGTTTTGGGGATTAGTGAAATTCGCTATAAGACAAGGCCTTGCGACGAGATTATTCGACAAATTGAGGCTTTTGAGACAACAACAAATAAAGAAACAGGTTTCAATAAGAAACAGCAGTGGTTCTGCATCGCCATGCTTGTCGCATTCATCGGTCTCGACATTTGGGCATACACGATTGTCGGAACCTATCTGAAACTGCCGCCGATGTGGCGCAACGTGACCTATAAACGCCCTGACACCAAGATTCCGGCGGAGGAACAACTGTCGGTTTGGGAAGTCTATGCCGACACGGTTGTCGCACCAACCGAAGTTTCGGCGGTGACGGAAAAATGGCAACAAAATGAATCACTTGTGGTGATGAAAGGATTTGGTGACAACGAGGCACAAGTGCAACTCTATGCGCTGAAAATGAATTCGCCCGAGGGGCCGATTGTCAGTTCGGCACGCATTGGAGGTAAGCCAGTGGTAGAAGAAGTGGTGGCACGAGAGTCTGTTTTCAACAAAGACCAAGAGGAAAAGATTCCCGTTATCATTCGCTTGACACCCGAGGCTGGACAACTTTGGCATGACTATTTCCAAACTGGAGAGAAAATCAAGTCGTTGGACATTGCCTTGGTTGTTGATGGCATGGTGTATCACAAGACGAATTTCACGTCTTTGCATGGCGTTACTAACAAATCGTTCTCCATCGGTTGGATATGGAGAAAAGACAAATTGGACGATTTCTGCGAGCGATTGATTAGGCAGTAGATACAAAATATTCATAAAACCCTTGCGGGATGGAAAAAAGTTTGTAATTTTGCAGTGTCAGAAATGACTAATCCGGTACTTGCCGAGTGGGGGTAAGCCCTTATCGACCCTGCCCCAATTAAAAAGGCCACCCTTAAAAGGTGGCTTTTTTATTGCATATATTTCTGTCTGAACAGAACCATGTAGAGGGGGTTCTCGGTGAAACGACGAGTTATGGAAATGGCCTTTTTGCCTTTGTAAATCAATACTTCCACGGCAAAAGGATTGGAATCGAAATAGTTCTTGATTTGTGTGGCCATCAGTCGCGGGTTGTAGGTGGTGCAGACATTCACAAGCACCCGATTGGTTTGGTCAACAGATTCCACCAGCCTGTTCCCAAGCGAAGCTTTGCCTGTTATTGTTTTCAAATCAAACAACTTACAAACTCCCTTGTTTTCAAATATATAGTCGGCCGTTTTGGTCCCTTTTGGATTGGGAAGGATAAAGACCTTGTTACCATGTGAAACGGCTTTTCGGGCAGCATCAAGAAGCAACGGCCAATCGTCGCGATGGCTTGCTTCAGCAGCGAAAATATCTCTTTCGTTTTCAATAGGTTTGAATATGTTGAGATTGGTCAGCATCTTCAATTGACGAACAAATGCGACACCTCTTATAGAGTGCAGTTTTGTCAATTCCAATGCTATATCCAATTCCGCCATGATTTGCTCTAATAGAAAAAGATGGATGTTTTCGGCTGCAAACATACAAATTTCCCCCTGAATTCTTGTAGCATTTCCCTACTTTTGTTGTCTAACCCAATGCCGCTGGATTGCAAATCCAGCGGAACAAATGAGATTATTTTTCAAAAAAATCAACTTTTCCCTTGACAGTATCAAAAAAAGCCGTACTTTTGCAGCGTTATAGTTTACTGATACACTAAAAACAAAAATTGTTTTCGACCATACGAAAAGTAAAAATTATCAGTTAATACCTTAATCATTAGTAAAGTCATGAAAAAACTTGTATTATCGTTCATTATCGCTTTGATGGGCATTTCGTCAACGGCATTTGCCCAAAGCAAAATCACCGGAACCATCGTCGAGGAAGCCAATGGCAAGGCTATTCCTTTCGTCAATGTGGGTTTGTTTAGGCAGGCGGATAGCGTCTTCGTGAGCGGTGCCGCCAGCGACGACAAAGGCCGTATCGAGCTTTTGGCGCCCAACGGCGACTATCGCTTGGCGGTTTCGGCCATCGGTTTCCAAACCTTTGAGCAACTTTTGACTGTGAAAGGCAACCAAGACCTTGGCCAACTGAAACTTTCGGAAGGCTCAACCAAACTCAATGAGGTGGTTATCACCGAGAAGCGTCCATTGTTTGCCGTCGAGGGCGAAAAGACTATGTACAACGTGGCCGAAGACCCCAGCATCCAGACGGGAACGGCCTCCGATGCCTTGCAGAACGCGCCCGGCGTGGAGGTGGACGTGGAGGGCAACATCACCCTGCGCGGCACGTCGAGCGTGGAGGTGTGGATCAACGACAAGCCCTCGCACATGACCGCCGAAAACCTCAAGACCTACATCCAGACGATGCCCGCCAACAGCATCGACCGCGTGGAAGTCATCACCAACCCCTCGGCACGCTACGGATCCAATGCCGACGGCATCATCAACATCGTGACCAACGCCAAAATCCAAAAGAACGAGTTCTTCAGCTTCGGCGTGAACGGCTCCACGAGGCCTTCGGTAACACCTTGGATGTCATACGTTTGGTCGAACGACAAACTGACTTTCAATGCCTACATCAACGGCGGCTATTCCATTTGGAAAGGCAATATGTTCTCGGAACAGTCGCTGTTCACCGAGGCGCACCAGTTGGCCAACCACGAAATCGACACTTCCATTTACAGCAACAAGGGTTATAACACAGGCGGTTATTTCAGCCTTGATTATGAGATAGATACAGCCAATAGCATCAATGTTTGGTTCAGCGGCTGGCCCAATTGGGGACGCAATACCAACAGTATGTCGGTGCATCGCGATGAGTTCCTGCCAGATACTTTGACGACCGTCTTCGACGAAAACAGCACCGCATGGGACCGTAGTTATTTTGTCAATGGCGGACTGTATTACCAACACAAGTTCGACAATGACGGCCACAACCTATCGGTCAGCATAGATGCCATGGGTTGGGGCAGTGGCGACGGCGGCGAGGTGACGAGGTCGTTCACTTCACCCTACACCTATCGCAAAATCATGCGTCAAGAGAGCCAATTCAGTTCCTTCGGTGCGGAAGGCGAGATCATCTACAACCGTCCCTATTCCGAGGACGGCGAGGTTTCGGTGGGCTACACTTTCGGCATCGACCCCGAAAAGCGGTATCTCATCACCGATACGGTGACCAATCCTGACCAGATTGGCGGACAGTACGAATGGGACAACGACGTTTACCGTTCCTACAGAGCCAACTTCAACAAACTGAACAACGAGGCCTTCATCACCTTGCAGCACAAGTTTGGTGGTTTCACGGTGAAGCCCGGCATCCGTTTCGTCAGCGAATTGGTCAGCGGCGCCTATCCCGACTCGTCGAAATACGACTTCCGCAAGCATTTCTTCAGTGTGAGGCCTTCGTTGCACCTTTCTTATAGGACGGAATCGATGCACAACTTCAAGTTGAGCTACACGCGCCGCATTGCCGCGCCCGAAGCGGAGCAATTGAGTGCCTTCCCGATGTATCACGAGGACATCTACAGCAGCGGCAATCCCGATTTGGAGCGCATCTACACCAACTCGATTGAAGCTGGCTGGACCAAATATTGGATGAGTTTCGGCTCGGTGGGCTTGTCGGCCTACTATCGCGGCAAGTCAAACGAAGTCAATTCGATAAAGATTTCGTCCGATAGCACTATGTATTGGCTTTACGGTCGCCCGGTGTCGTACAGCTATCCCGTCAATGTGGGCAAGAGCTATAGCACGGGCTTGGAGGCCAATGTGATGTATCGTCCGAGCGGCTTCTTCAACTTGCGTTTCTACGCCAACCTTTACGATTCCTACATTTATACGGAATACAATGGGAAACCCTACGAGTCTGATATGTGGTCGTACAGTTTCCGCCTCAATATGTGGGCAAAACTTTGGAACAAGGTCGAGGTGACGGCTTCGGGCTATTACAGTTCGCCGACGCAATCGTTGTTCAGTGAGCGTCACGCCCGCTATGGAATCAATGCTGGTCTTCGCGCCGACTTCTTCGACCGCAAACTTTCGGTGTTCGTCAATGCCAGCGACATCTTCAACTGGAACAGCTGGGGCAACACGAACTACAGCCCGTATGTTGAGTCCACGTCCAATTCCAAGTACAACAGCCGCAGCGTGTCCGTCGGCGTGACCTTCCGTTTCGGCAAGATGGAACTCGAGCAGCGCGCCCGCCAAGGCGGCGACGACTCACAAGGTGCCCCGCAGGGGATGGGAGGGATGTGATAATATTAAAAATCCCGCCAGTGATGGCGGGATTTTTAATCTACATAGATACTCTACAGTCAGTTTCCTTTCATCATATTGTCCTGATGACGGAAGTAGATGATGGTTCCGATGAAAGCCGCGAGGCCGATGAGTCCCACAATCAGAAGGAAAGATGTTAGTGTCATAATAATATCTCCTATTTATTTTGATTTCTTAATCAGGTAGAAGCCGAACACGACGAATAGCAACACAACCCCCAAACCGATGAGGAAAAGCGAGTTGAACTCTATGCCTTGTTGCATAATTCCGGCAAGGATTACACCACCGAACACCAACTTGGCTATGTCTAAACAGAACTTGCCCGCTTCTAAGGCTATGCTTCGGCTCTCCTTCGGTTTCTGTTCCGTTGTTGCCTCCCATTGCTTGTTATGCTGTGGCTTCGATTTCTCGCGTCGTGTCGTCATAATGCGTCGTTTTCTTGTTCCGACGGAGCAAAGATACAACTTTTTTCAAAAACCTGACAATTGAAGTGAGGTAATTTGCTTCTGCATTTATAACTGGCTGTTATTCAATCATAATCTTCTGCACCCTAACACTATTCCCGTCCATCAGCCGCAGGACATAAACGCCAGCAGGCATCCCACTGGTAGTGACACACCGCGTGTTTCCGCCAACGGAAACCACCACGCGCCCCGTCATGTCAATCACCTGTAGGGACGCATCATGTGTGTCCGCAATAAAACGGATTTTCCCGTCAGCATAATACGCAAATTCCTGATGCTCATATTCTTCCACACCATAATGCGGGTCGAATATCAGTCTGAAACGTGAGGCGTAGTCGCTGGTATTGGCTGTGAAGGTATAAGTTGGAGTAGTCAACAAGTCGATGTTGTTTCCTGAAAGGTTGTCGATGAGGTGCAAATAACTCAGATTCAAGTCTTTCTGCTCAAATTTCATCGTGTATGAGGTGCTCTCGGCAGCCTTGAACTTCAGTGGCATGGCATCCAGGCTATCGACACTGATAATGGCCAATTCCTTGTTGTCTTTGGCGAAAAAAAGCGAAGGCTGTTCCTCGAACATCAGGAATTTCCCTAAGTCGTCGCCAGCATTGAAACTGATGATGGCATTGTCGATGGCCACATCTTGTGCCGTGGTCTTGCTGACGGAAAGCTCCACATAGCCTCCGTTTTCCACCATTTGAAAGTCTTCCGTTTTGCTGAACGAAACAACCTCACCTACACTTTCGGCTTTCATGAAAATGCCTTTGCAAGGTGGAATGGCCGTGGCTGAAGAGGCTGGAACGGCAAACAACGATTTGCCTTTTCCGTCCAAGGCGTAATAACTACGGTTGGTCAAAGCATTGCAAGACAGCGGATTACCCACCAAATTGCATCCTGCGAGGCCGCCATTGCTGGCATGATAATCAAGACTTACCTCAACGGGTGCGGCACTTCCCTTGAGCGCACCTTCAAAGAGCAGCAAAGTGTCAAAGACATTGATGTAGGCATATCCACGCCCGTTTTCCAAACTGAAAGGCGTGTCGTGGAAATTCACCCATTGTCGATTCTGCTCATCGTAATAGACGAGGTCGAAGCCAGTGTCAGGGTCGGTGAGGAAACCGTTTTCGAGCGAAGGCGTGATAGTTTCCATGACAGGCGAAGCGATGAATTCCAAGGCATGAGTGTCTTGGTCGTAGGCGGCGATTTTCTTTTTCACAATGGCGTGTAAATCGTCTTGGTAAACCAATTGCGCACCGTCCTCAAGGATGAAGTCGCCATCGTGCCAATCGATGGAGGCTAAAACGGTCAATTTCTTGCCTGCTTTCACGGTCAGCGAGCAGGGCATGGCATCACGAAGGTTTAGGATGGTCACGTCTTCATCAACGAGGACATCGGCGTTGATGATTACATTATTGACGTTTTCGTTGGGTTTCAAACCATCGGCCCAATTGCCGGGTTTAGACCAAAGTGAATCGATGCTGCCAATGAAAGTGGCCTCCTCTTGGGCATAGGCAAATGCTGTGCTGAGGAGCAAAAACGCTACCGCAAAGATGCGGGTGAGGGAAATAAGTCTACCTTTTTTCATATCAAGTCGCTATTATTTGTTCGTGGTAATGATTGTTTTGAGGCCACAAAATTAGGGAAAATTGGCCTAACGAAGGGTAGAAACGCGATTTTTCGCCACAAAAAAGGCCGAATTTCACCCCAAATAGCCGAATTTCGCCACTTTTTGCCTGTATTCGGCACATTTTCCACGCGCCAACGCACGATACTGTACTTTTGCGACGTTTTATCAAACCGAAAACGAGTTTTATTTTAATCGAATCGAAAATGAAAATAATTGGAACAGGAAGCGCACTGCCTGCCTTGACGGTGACCAACGAAGACTTGACCAAGTTTTTGGACACCAACGACGAGTGGATCACCACCCGCACGGGCATTCAGGCGCGTCATTTATTATCGACCGAAGATTTGTACGACATCTCCGTGGAGGCCGCCACGAAAGCCATCAAGGCTTCGGGCTTGCGTCCGGACGAAATCGACTTTCTTTTGGTCTCGAATGTGGCCAACCGCCACGTCACTCCCGGATTGAGTTGCATCGTGCAGAAACGCATCGGCCTAACCTGCGCCGGCCTCGACATCAACGTGGCTTGTGCCGGCTTTGTCAATGCGTTGATGCTTGCCGACGGCATGATGAAGGCGGGTCACGCCAAGAACATTTTATTACTATGTGCCGAGGAACCCACCAAATACTGCAACTGGAAGGAACGTGATTGCAGCGTTCTCTTTGGCGACGGCGCCGGTGCGGTGGTCCTCACCGAGGGCAATGCCTTCAAGGATGTGAAACTCACCATGATCAGCGACCGCGATGTGCTTTATTATGAAAGAGGTATGGAACCCACGCCTTTTCAGGAGAAATACGTCGTTGGGCAGCCATTGGTGATGAGGGGCAAGGAATTGTTCCGCACCGCCGTTACGGAATCGGCCAAGGACATTCAAGCCCTGCTGAAACGTAACGACTTGCAGAGCGACGACATCGACTGGTTCTTGCTGCATCAGGCCAACAAGCGCATCATCGAGGGCATCCGCAACATCGTGGGCGGCCCGGTGGCGAAATATCCGACCATCATTGAGAAATACGGCAACACCTCCTCGGCAAGCATCCCGATTATGCTCGACGAAATGATTGCCGACAACAAAATCAAGGCTGGCGAAAAGATTGTGATGAGTGCTTTCGGCGCGGGATTCGTTTCCGCCGCCTGCCTTTGGGAATGGGAGTTTTGAGAGTTTAGAGTTTAGAGTTTAAAGTTTAGAGAAATGGAAAACAATAATAGAAGAGTAGTTATAACCGGCATGGGTGCAGTTTCCCCGATTGGCAACGACCTGCCGACCATTTGGGATAACCTGATGAAAGGCTATTGTGGCATTGACTTCATCAAGTCGTTCGACACCACCGACCTTCCCGTGAAAATCGCAGCCGAACTGAAAGACTTCAATCCCGAGGCTTGTGGCGTCGACAAGGGTTTCGTGAAACGCAACGACCGTTTCGCGATTTACACTTTGGCCGCCGCTTATCAGGCCATGAAGGACAATGAGGACATGCACTTGAGTCCAGAACGCTTGGGCGTTTACGTCGGATCGGGCATCGGCGGTTTTGATACCATTATGAATGGTGTCATCAAATATAAGGAAGAAGGCGCACGGTGGATTTCGCCCTTGATGATTCCCACCATGATTGGCAACATGGCTTCGGGCAGCGTGGCCATTCGCTACAACGCCCAAGGCCCGTGCGTGCCCATCGTGACGGCTTGCGCCACGGGCACACACAGTATCGGCGAGGCCTATCGCGCCATCAAGCACGGCTATGCCGACGCCATCATCACGGGCGGCTCGGAGGCAGGCATCAACCCCGTTTCGATTGGCGCTTTCGCCAACTGCAAGGCCCTCACCAAGGCTGAAGACCCGAAATATGCTTCGTTGCCGTTCAATAAGAACCGTGCGGGTTTCGTCATCGCTGAGGGTTCGGGCATTGTCCTCCTTGAGGAATACGAACACGCCAAGCAGCGCGGCGCAACGATTTACGCCGAGCTTTGTGGCTATGGCAACTCATGCGATGCTTATCACAGCACCGCCCCGCGTCCCGACGGGACGACACAATCTTTGGCCATCAAGCAGGCTTTGCAGGAGGCCAATTTCAAGGCTGGCGAGAGCATCTACATCAACGCACACGGCACAGGTACGCCCATGAACGACAGCGGCGAGACCCGTGCCATCAAGATTGCGCTGGGCGAAAACGAAGCCCGCAAGGCCATCATCAGTTCCACAAAGTCAGAAATGGGTCACGCCCTCGGTGCCGCTGGTGCCATCGAGCTCATCATCAGTGTGATGACTTTGAACAATGGCATCATTCCGCCCACCATCAACTTGGACGAACCCGACCCCGAATGTGACCTGAACTACACGCCCAACACTCCCGTCAAGGCCAACGTGGACATCGCCATCTCTAATTCCCTGGGTTTCGGCGGACATAATGGTTGCTTGGCGGTGAGAAAGATAAGGTAACTATGGCTCATAGCCAATGGCTGATGGCAGCTTCATCAGAAGATGGAACTACTACCCTCGGTCAAAGCTGCCATAGGCCATAGTCATAAACCATAGGCCAAACAACAATTAAACAATTAAACAACTCAACAATTCAACAACTAATATGAACAGAGACGAAATCAAACAGTATCTCCCTCACCGCGAGCCTATGCTCTTGGTCGACGAAATGACCCTCGACGAGAACCATGTGGCCCATTCCAAGTACCATGTGACGGGCGAGGAGTTCTTCCTGCAAGGCCACTTTCCGGGCGAACCCGTAGTTCCGGGCGTCATCCTTTGCGAAATCATGGCTCAATCGTGCGCCTTGCTGATGAAAGACGACCTCATAGGCAAACTGACTTTCTATACAGGCATCGACAAGGTGCGCTTCAAGAACAGCGTCAAGCCGGGCGACACCGTCGAAGTGGAAGCCACATTGACCTACCACATGCGCAACATCTACATCTGCTCAGCCGAGCTCAGCGTGGGCGGCAAGATGTGTGTCAAAGGCGAGCTTTCCTTTGCACTGCTCCCCGACACGAGGAACAAGCAATGAATCTTGAAATTTGAAATCTTGAAATAATAGGAATTATGTCTCGGATTCAAGACAAGGCGCGGGCGTTGATAGCCTCGAAACTGAAAATCAGCGAGAGCGAGGTCGTACCGGAAAAGCATATCTTCAACGATTTGGGTGCCGATTCGTTGGACTTCGTGGAACTGTCCATGCTATTGGAACGCGAATTTAACGTGAAGTTCACCGAAGACGACACCGCGAAGGTAAAGACCGTCGGCGACTTGTATGAACTGATTGAGCATTATGCCAAGTAACTACGGATTAAGCGGATTTTACGGATGACGATTCGTGAATTTAGCAGCTAAAGCTGCACATTTTACGGATATCCGCATCATCCGCAACGAAGTTGCAAAATTCGTGATTCCGAAATAATCCGATTTATCCGTGGAATCCGTAGTTAAAAAAGAAAATCATAACAAAAACAAATCTTAAATCTGAAATGAAACTCTTGGAAAATAAAGTGGCTCTGATTACGGGAGCCGGTCGTGGCATCGGCAAGGCCATTGCCCTGCGTTTTGCCCAAGAAGGCTGCAACATCGCCTTCACCGACATTGCTTTGAACGATGTCGTCATGGAAACGGAAAAGGAACTGCAAGCCCTTGGCGTGAAGGTCAAGGCCTACGCCTCAAACGCCGCCAACTTCGAGGAAACCCACAAGGTGGTGGACGAAATCGTCAAGGACTTCGGTCGCATCGACATTCTTGTCAACAATGCTGGTATCACTAAGGATACTGCATTGAAGCGTATGACCGAAGAACAGTGGGATGCCGTCATCAACGTGAACCTCAAGTCGGTGTTCAACTTCACCAAGGCCGTGCAGCCTGTCATGTGGAAGCAGGCTGGCGGCAGCGTCATCAACATGAGCTCGGTGGTGGGCGTTTCGGGCAATGCCAACCAGTGCAACTACAGCGCCTCGAAGGCTGGCATCATCGGCTTCACGAAGAGTGCGGCCAAGGAGATGGGTGTGCGTAACATTCGCCACAACGCCATCGCTCCTGGCTTCATCATCACCGCCATGACCGATGCCCTTCCCGAAGATGTCCGCAAACAATGGGAAAGCCTGATTCCGCTGCGTCGCGGTGGCACGCCTGAGGATGTGGCCAATGTGGCGCTCTTCCTCGCCAGCGACCTCAGCTCGTATGTCACGGGTCAGGTGATTCACTGCTGCGGCGGAATGAATTGCTAAAACACTTATTTTGAAAACGATAGCAGAAGGAAAGCCTCGCCAAACGGTGGGGCTTTTTTGGTTAATGATTGTCCTCAATTGATCTAAATTATGTGTTTTTGCGTCGTAAAAGTAAAACCTACAGGGATCTGAAACTGACAGAGTTTTCGAAGAGATTCGACAGCGAGGCTGCGCGTGAGCACTACCCCTTGAGAAAGCGAGCTTGGCTCGATGTACAAGCTGAAGGACACCATCGAGTTGGACGAGGAATACTTCAGTATCGACAGCAGGCGTGAGGAAGGCGAGGAGTTGAAGTGCGAGGTTGGGAGCCAGCGCAAGGCCAAAGTGCTGGTGATGATGGAGAGCGAAAAGGTCGACAATCCCAAGAGCGGCCAGAAGGGGCGCAGGTGCGGCCATGTCAAGATGAAGGTCATCCCCTGCCTGAAGTCTGACACCCTCAAGCAGGCGGTGGAAGGCTCGGTGAATAAGTCGGCCATGGTGGTGATGGACAATTTCTCCAGCCATTGCGGCGTGGAGGAGGTCACGAGCAAGTCGGAGCGGCAGACCATCCCCGGGAAGGGAGCCCCGAAACTGTTCCCGTGGGTTCACATCGCCATATCCAACGCCAAGGCTTTGATGAGGGACATGTACCACGGCGTGAGGCTGGAGTTCCTGCAATGGTATCTCGACGAGTTCTGCTACAAGTTCAACAGGATGCACTTCGGGGACGGGCTGTTCGACAAGCTTGTCGTCGCCTCCATAACCTACAACCCCACCTTCAAACACCGACTTTACGAAAGTGAGGATAATTGCGGATAATTGTTTTTTACTTAGTTGAATGATAAGCATTTCTTGACGAAGGCAATACCACAAACAAATGCCCGACTGGAAAAACCAATCGGGCATTTTTCATTTGGACGGCAGAGGTTACTTCTGCGTTGCCTGTTCGTAACCGGCACGCACGGCCTGCACATTGAGGTCCACAACCTCTTGGCCTTTTTTGCCAAAGATGTGGGCGATGGCCTCCTCGACCTTCTCCATCGAGATGCCGAGATAAGGCACCGTGGCACCCAATAGCACCATATTGGAACGGGCCTTCAGCTGCTTGGCGATTTCGTTGGCGTTGAAGGAAACCACATGCTCCAACTTGCCCAACTCGGCGTTAATCACCTCCATGTCAGGATAGTTGCCGATATTGACAAACGGCTCGTTGTTGGTGATCACCCAGCCTTCTTTGCTCAGCCAAGGCAGATAACGCAGGGCTTCCATCGGCTCAGACGAGAGGATGATGTCGGCCTGACCTTCGGGAATGACGTCGGCGAAAATCTCATCGTCGGAGATGCGAAGGTGCGAGAACACCGAGCCGCCGCGCTGCGACATGCCGTGGATTTCGCTCTGTTTCAGGTTCATGCCCATATTCAAGGCAGCGTCAGAGATGATCTTGGCCACCGAAACGATGCCGTCGCCACCCACGCCGCATAAAACTATGTCTTTTTTCATATTTCTAAATTTAAAATTCAAGATTTCTAATTTCAAGATTGGCTTTCAGCTCTCAGCAATCAGCTTTCAGCACGCTATAACCGAGCTGATAGCTGACCGCTGATGGCTGACAGCTTATTTTTTCATGTGTTTCTTCAATTCCACGATGCAGGTGCGGTGCGGGATGATGACCGACACACCGTTGTAGTTCACCTCTTCCTCGATGATTTTCACGTTCTCTTCGTGGTTCTTCGGCAGCGGAACGATGTCGCGAATGTGCTCAGGTTCCACGCCGAGACCTTCGCAGATGCGGCGGATCTTGTTGTGTGCCGACGAAGGCTGGCCGCCCGTCATGGCGGTGATGTCGTTGTCGAGAATCATGACCACGACGTTGGCTTTCTCGTTCACGCAATCCATGAGGCCCGTCAAGCCGCTGTGTCCGAAGGTGCCGTCGCCGATGACCGCCACGCTCGGGAAGATACCCACCTCGCTCGCGCCCTTGGCCATGGTGATGGAGGCTCCCATGCACACGGTGGTGTGGATGGCACCCATGTTGAAGCCCAAAGTGTAGCAACCGATGTCGCCAAACACCTTGCCGCCCTTGTGGTTGGCCATCACTTCGTTCAAGGCATTGTAACTGTCGACGTGCGGGCAGCCTTGGCAAAGCGCGGGCGGGCGGTTGGTGACCACTTCCGGCACTTTGAACATGGTGGGAACATCCATGCCGAGGGCCTTGGCGACCTTTTCGGCGTTGAGTTCACCGTCGCGACGGATGGTTTCGTCCAAACGGCCCATCACGTTCTTGCCCTTGCCGAGGAAGCCCTTGATATGTTCTTCCACAAACGGCTGTCCGTCTTCAAGGACAAGGATTTCGTCGCACTCGTCGTACAACTTATTAATCATGTCGTAAGGCAGCGGATACTGCGTAATCTTGACGACGGGATACGGGCACTTGCCATCGGGGAAGTTTTCCATCAGGTAGTTGTAGGCGATACCCGTGGTGATGATGCCGAGGTTCTTTTTCGGGCCGTCGAAATACTTGTTGTAGCCCGATTTCTCCGAGGCTTCGGTGAACTTGGGCTGCTTGTCGATGAGGTCGCGGTAGAGGCGCTTGGCGTTGGCAGGCAGCAGCACAAACGACTTGGCGTCGGCAGGCTCGGTCAGTTCGTTTTGCGGACGCACGGGCTTGCGCACCACACCAGCGCGGCTGTGGGCCAAGCGGGTCGGGATGCGGTAGAGCACCGGCGTGCCAAGTTGCTCGCTGAGCTCGAAGCCGTAGTGAACCATGTCGTAGGCCTCCTGTTGGTTGGAGGGCTCCAGCATGGGAATCATGGCCCAGTGACCGTAGTAGCGGCTGTCTTGTTCGTCTTGCGACGAGAACATGCTCGGGTCGTCGGCCACCACGACGAGGACGCCCTTCGTGCCGATGATGGCGGCGTTCATGAAGGGGTCGCCGCACACGTTGAGACCCACATGCTTCATGCACGTCATGGCGCGTTTGCCGGCGTAGGCCACGCCGATGGAGGCCTCAAGGGCCGTCTTCTCGTTGGCGCACCAGTTGGCGATCACACCGAGTTCCTTGGCCTGTTTCGAGTTGATGACATACTCTGTGATTTGGGTTGAAGGCGTGCCCGGATAGCTGTTGATGGCCGAGCCGCCCGCGTCGATGAAGCCCTGTGCAATGGCCTCATCGCCTAAAAGCAATAATTTCTCCATTTCTTTATTTCTAAATTTCAGATTTCACGATTTCAAGATTTCTACATTTGAGTTTGGGCAAAGGTACGAAAAAAATTGACACGGGCAAGAAAAGTGTGAAAAAAGGCATTTTTCAATGTTGGAAAAGTGTAAAAAATCAGGCAATTTAGTATTGGAAAAGTGTAATTTTTTAGCCATTTTAATATTGGAAAAGTGTAAAAAACAGCATGATTTTCCATTGGAAAAGTGTAAAAAAATGGGTAAATTTGTATTGCGGAATGTAAAATTTCCGTATCTTTGCGGCTGATTTATAACAGATAAGGCCATGATCAAACGCAAGAAGGAAAATGAGATGCAAAATTATCTCCTCAATAACAAGCGTGCATTGCTCGTTACAGGTGCCCGTCAGGTGGGGAAAACCTTCACCATCCGAAAGGTGGGAAAGGCATGTTTTGAACATTTTGTCGAGGTCAATTTCGTTGAACGGCCCGAAGCCCTGAAATTGTTTGAGGAGGCTGAAGGCACCCAAGACCTGCTTCTGCGCCTGTCGGCGTTCACGAACCGCAAATTGGTGCCGGGCAAAACGCTCATCTTTTTCGATGAGGTGCAAGAGTGCAAGGAAATGGTGACCGCCGTCAAGTTTTTGGTCGAAGAAGGCAGTTACAAGTATGTAATGAGTGGCTCGCTCTTGGGTGTCGAATTGAACGACTTGCGCAGCGTTCCCGTGGGTTATTTGGACGAAATGGAAATGTATCCGCTTGACTTGGAGGAATTTGCAAACGCCTTAGGCATTTCCGACGATGTGATTGCGCATTTGCGGGAATGTTTCGAGCAGCGCAAGCCCGTGGACGCTTTCATTCATGGAAGGATGTTGGATTTGGTGCGACATTATTTATTAATAGGTGGAATGCCCGCCGTGGTGCAAAAATACCTTGACACGAACAACCTGAAAAGCGTGCTTGAGCAGCAGCGCGGCATTATCCGCACCTACAAGCGCGACATCACGAAATACGATGCCGGACACAAACTGCAAATCGAGGAGATTTACGACCTGATTCCCGCCGAATTGAACGCAAAGAACAAACGCTTCACTTTGAAAGAGTTAGGCGAAAAAGCCCGCTTTGCCCGCTATGAAGGCGGCCTCCTTTGGCTGAACGATGCTGGTGTGGCCATTCCCACCTACAATGTGGAGGAACCAAAAGTGCCCTTGTTGCTCAACAAACAACGCAACCTGTTCAAACTGTTCCTGAACGATGTGGGATTGTTAGCTGCCACGTACGGCGACAACATCCAACTGCGCCTATTAAGCGGTGATAACTACATCAATTATGGTGCTGTGTATGAGAACTTTGTAGCACAAGAACTCAACGCCCACAGCTTTGCCAATGGCCACGGTTTGTATTACTTCAACAGCAAAAAACAGGGCGAGCTCGACTTTGTCATCGAGTACAACGGTGCGGTGTTGCCTATTGAGGTGAAGTCAGGGAAGAACTATGAGCGGCACCGCGCCCTCTCCAATGTCGTGAGGAACGAGCAATACGCTGTCAATCAGGCTTTCGTGTTCTGCCAAGATAATGTATCGGTGCGTGAAAAGGCGGTTTATTTGCCAATTTATATGCTGATGTTTCTCGACCAGCCCAAATTGGACGACCTGATTGTGAAATTCGACTTGACGGGGTTAGAATGAAACACTTTCATTCACCTTTACAATCTGTTCCCAAAGGGCCTCATCCTCATCGTCCTTTTCATGCCAAATGACGTAATCGGCCAAGAGGCGTTTGCCTTCTTCGGGCCATTGTTTGGCCATTCTTGCGCGCACGGTGGCCTCATCGCAATGGTCGCGGAGCATGGCTCGACGCAAACGGGTTTGTTCCGAAGCCGAAACCATCACCACGGCATCAAACCGTTTCTCCAAACGCTTCTCAAAAACCAACGCGGATTCAAACAGGACGTAAGGCGCGTTCTGCCGTTCCATCCATCGTCCAAAGTCGACGAACAAGGCGGGATAAAGTATGCCTTCCAAATCGCGTTGGGCTGTTTCGTCATGGAAAACCAAGTCGGCCAAATATTTCCTATCAATTTCGGAATCAGAAAGATAAATGGATTTGCCGAAACGTTTCACCAATTTCTCCTGCGCATCATGCTCGAAATACATCCGCTTGGCGGCATCATCGCTGTTGTAGACGGGAATGTCCAAGCGTTGCCGAAAAAGTTCGCACACCCACGACTTGCCGCTGCCGATGTTTCCAGTAATCGCAACCTTTTTCATTGCACAATCAAGTATTCGACCTTGTCAGGGCGAGTGCTGAGGATTTTCACCGTCTTGGGCCATGCCGCAAGGCGCAAGTCGAGCAAAGGCTCCAAGACCTGCAACTGCCGCACGTCGACGGTCACGCTGAAATCGTCGGGGACAACCGAGGCGTAGTCCTTCATCGCCACGAGGCATTTCACCGTCATTGTTTCGGGGAAAAACCTCATTCTCAGGCTGTCGGCCACGCGAATCGGCACTTCAACATCCATTTCGGTGTATTTCTCCACATTCACGGTCGCACGCACTGCCTTGGTGTTGGAATGGATTTTTCCGCCCGACAAATCGAGGTTGACCGTCTCGCTGAAACTCTCGCTCACATTGGCCCTCGAAACCAATTCGGTACGCACCGACCGCACCGTATCGATGACCTCCTGCGGGCCATAAATCGTAACCGATGACGGGTCGAGCACGGGGATGCCGTAGAGGTCGTATTGCCGTTGGGTCTTGATATCGGAGCGCAAAACCACCGGCACCACCTTCGATTTCAGCCAATCCATGTCGAAATAGATTTTGCTGTCGTTCATGGTAATGTCGGACGGGCTGATGTCCAGCATGTCAGCGACCTTTTCGGCCACGTATTGGCTACTGAACGAATAGGTGTTTTCGTCTTCCTGACGGTAAGGCACCTCGTTCAAGGCGATGGTGACCATCCTCTTAGGCTCGCGAATCATCTTGTAGCGCAGCGTGTGGAAGCCGTCGATGTTCAGCGACATCTTCACCAAATGGTCTTTCGACGGAATCCACTGGTCGGCAGGCACTTCGGTAAACTGCAAGCGGAAAACGGTTTGGGTAGTGTAGTTTTCCGACAACTTGACCAAAAACCACGCGCCCGTGGAAATCGCAAGAAACACAAGAAAAGTGAGGATGGAGCGGTTGCTTTTTCGCTCCACCTTCTGTTTGATTTCAACAAGTTTGTCCATATCAAGCCTGTCCGACCTTGGCGCCGTTCTGCACGAGAGCGGTCTTCTCCACTTCCACTTCGGTGTTGGGAGCAATCGAAATGACGACGGTGGACTCTTTCACATCCACCACCTTGCCGTGGAAACCACCGATGGTGACCACCTTGTCGCCCTTCTTGAGGCCCTCGCGGAACTTCTGTTCCTCCTTGGCCTTCTTCGACTGCGGACGAATGAAGAACAGCCAGAAAACGACGATGAGCAAAACGATGAAGATGAGGCTCGACCACTGCGAACCGCCCGGTTGAGGCTGGCCTTCGGCTTGCAAAAGAATAAATAAGTTGTTCATATTCTGTGATTTAAAGATTTATGATTTCAAGATTTCCGATTTCAAGATTTAATATTCAAAATTCAACTGGCAACCACCAACACTAAACGCTAAACTCTAAACTAATACTGATTGGGCGTTTGCACCTTAGCCTTAATGCGCAAAATGTTCTTGGCGGGCATCGTGTTCGACATTACCGTGAGCGTGCGGTTTTGCATCCCATGATGCGACTTGCTGTCGTAAGACACTTTGATGCTGCCCTCCTTACCCGGGGCGATAGGCTCGCGAGGATAAGAACCCACCGTGCAACCGCAACTCGAATTCACACTGCTGATGAGCAAGGGCGCGTTGCCCGTGTTGGTGAAATGGAAAGAATAAGTCACCACCTCGCCTTGCAGCAAAGTGCCAAAGTCGTGTTCCTTCTTGTTGAAAGTGATGATGGCTTGCTTTTCGTCCGACTTGCCCGCCGTTTTGGGATTAGTCACCAAATCGGTGGAAAGTTTTCCGTCGCCGCTGTCGGTGTTGCAGGCGGTCAGGAAGCACAAAGCCAAAACCAAGATGGAAAAAAATTGTTTCATTGTCCTGTTGATTGTCTTGCTGTTCTGATAATCATCACCGAGCCTTGGTAGGTGGCATCGTTTTTCAGGCCGTGGCATTTCAGCACATAGAAATAGGTGCCGTCCGAAAGGTTGTCGCCGTCCCAGTCGTTCTGGTAGTTCTTGGAATGGTAAACGATGCGTCCCCAGCGGTTGAAAATGGTCAGTTCCGAGGCCTCATAATAGCGGCTCAGTGGCTCGTAATTCTCATATTCATAGGTCGTTTCGCTAAAGCCACGAGTAGCGTTGCCGCCACCCGAAGGCGTATCGCCTCCGCCGTCTAAAGAGATGATGAAATAGTCGTTGGTGCCGTCGCCGTTGGGCGTGAACACATTCGGGATTTTCAGTTTCACAGGCTCCACTCTGATCGTCTTAAAATAGGTAGTGTCGCAGCCTTGCGGATTGTAAACCTTTAATTCCGTAGTAAAGTCGCCCACTTCAACATAGGTGAAGCGCGGCTCGTCTGCCGTGGAGGTGATGTTATATTGCTGGTTCAAAATCCAATAGAAACTGCTGACATCCAGCGTATCAGCCGAAAGATTCTCGAAAGAATAAGTCTCATGCGGGTTTTGCAGATACACCGTATCGCCAGGGTCGGTGCTGATTTCAACCAAGGGATTGGGATAAGCCCTCGGACTGACGCTGTCGCGCTGCATACAGCCACGCCCGTCAGTCACCTTGATATGATAGTATTTGTAGGCCTGCAAGCCGATGGCCCAAGAAGGGTCGCCCGGGGCAATGTGCAACGGGCTAACTTCCCACTGGTAATTGAAAGGCGGATTGTAAACCCCGTTGAGGCTGTCGACGTAGGAAATCATCTGCGCATCGCGGCCATTCTCCTCCTCGTGGTTGCTGCATGTTAGTTTCACTTGGCGGAATTTCACCTCGAAACGCGGCAACACTTCCACCCTGAACTCGTTTTGGCAAATCAACGTATCGGTTTCCTTCTCGCGGACTTCCACACGATAAGTCGTGGACGAAAAAGGTCGCACGGTGATGCTGTTGGTGGTTTGTCCGCCCGGCGACCAACTAAAGGAATACTGATAATTATTTGGCACAGTGAGCGTTACTGGCGACTCGCTGCAAACGGGCATTTCGGCGCTGCAAGTGATTTCGCAAGGGTCTTGCGCCTTCGCAGACATCGCAAAAACCAAGGCCGAAAGCAGCAGCAAAGTTTTGAATATGATGGTTTTGTTTCTCATCCTTGTTGAAATAGGTTGCAAAAATAGGAAATTTCCAAAGATGAACGCAACATGTGCGCGATTATTGTTTCAACAGGCACTTTAGAACTTCACCAACTTGACCACCTTGCCCAAACGGATTGGCACACCGTAATTGACCACATAAACACCTGCTGCCCAATTGCTTGCGTCAATCTCTACTGAGCCGACGAAACGCTTTCTCACCATTTCGTTGCCGAAAACATCGAAGACCGTCACATCCGTAAAACCTTCACTATCCGACTTCACCGCGAACTTGCCATTAGTCGGATTAGGGAAAACACCCGACTCAATTTCAGGCATTTCCGGCGCGACGGGCGTGGGCATCAAGGCCTTCCAAGAAGCCTCCCAGCCCGTGTCGGTGGTGAGGCAGTCGGAGCGGAACTCGACACACATCACATTCGATGAAGATTGCACCAAGCCCGGACTTTGCGTGTTCCATCGCCCGATTTTCGGGGCAAACACGTTGTCGCCGTCGTAAATCCAAAGAAAATCAAAATCTGTTTCCAAACTGAAACTACTGAAATCCAGTTCGATAGTCGATTCTTCAGGCCCACGAATCACCCAAATCTTGCGCTCATCGTTGTCGTAATTCTGATGGTCGAGACGGCCCGAATCGCCTTCCAAAACGGTGACGGGCGTGACATCGTTAATGAGTTTGTAATAATAATTCCAATCCCAATACGGCCCCGGGTCAGTGTGGGTTTGGTCGGGATAATGCTGATGCCCACGAATTTGCACGCAAGCCCCTTCCCCACCGAGGTTGTAGAGACCATTGTTGAGGCAAAAACCGTTGTCTAAAGTGTCGCGGTCGTGGGTGCGTTGCCCGTTGATAGGTCTGTAACGAGAACAAATGCTCCGCACCAATGCCGCCGACGACTGGTACATTTCCTCCGTGAAAAACTCCCAAATATTGCCGTAGGCTTCATGCTCAATGCCAATAGTGTAGCCGTTGGCCGTGCCCGCGTGCCAAGCCTTGTCTTTTTCACGCACCATTTGGGTAATTTGTCCATCGGCAGAGCGGATGACATAATGCGCCGAAACCTCAGCATCGCAATTCTTGAACCAACTGATGCAGCCTGCGTAAGAGCCTTCTGTATAATGGATTACGACCGCACTCACCTCTTTGGTGCGCGGCTCCCAATTACACTCCGGCGCGGGGTCCCAAATGGCAGGCGGATAGTCGGGACTGCGGAAAATACCCAACTCAGGCGCGGTAAGCATATCGTAATGCTCGGCGAAAACCGACTTCAGGTCAATTTCATGTTTTGAAAAACCAAATTGTTCCGCTTTTTTCTCGTCATTCAGGAAAAGGCACACCGAATACAACATGCTTTGCATGGGATAAATGTCCTTTTCCTCCCCTATCGGCAACTCCGAAAGTTGCTGAATGACTGAAAGATAGCCTTTGATTTCATTAGCTTTGCTTTCCTCAGCCAAACGTTCAAAAGCCTTCGCGTAGGCCAGCACATTCTTTTCGGGACTTTGCAAAATCTCCGTTTCCGAAATCCCCGACAAATCCGACACAAGATGCAGGTTTTCACGGAAATAGCCTTTGCCGTCCTTCACCAAACCCATCAAGCCGTAGGCACGTGGCATGACATCGGGGCCGTCGTGGAAATAGTTGTTGTCAGTCAGGTGATTACAATGCGTGTTGGTGAAGGAGATGGCTTCGAGGAGGCCTTTTGGAATATCAGGGCAGGCCTCGTAAGCGGCTTCAAAAGCGAGTCTATGGTTTTGGTTTTCTCTATTTTGGGATAATGACAAAATAGGTATTGAAAACAAGTAAATTAGCAGGATCGTGATTCGTTTCATTGGTGATGAATTTAAAAAACTACAGAATGACTTTCCAAATACCATTTTTTCTACTACCTTCCTTCTCAATAAATCCTTTTTGCTTTAATAAGGCAAAGGTTCTCTCCAATGTTCGTTTGGGAATGTCTAATGCTAACGCAACTTCCTCAACGGTTTGTCCAGGGACTTCCCTCAGTCTTTCAACGACTTGTGTTTCCCGTTCAGTCAGTTTTAATCCGCCATTTAATCCGCCATTCGTGGCGAGCTTGTAATAGGCTCGACCATCATAAGTATAAGGTGCATTGGAGAAAGTTGTTGGATTAAAATAGAGGGCAATCACCTGATAGTCTGTCTTTCCAGGAACATCAAGATACTGTACAGAAACATTTATGGACGGCTCTATCTTGCGCAAATGGTTGGCAATCTCCTGTTTGGTGTTGTCGGTCACTTGTTGGCCGACAATCTTAAGTTTGGGAGTAACGCCAAATACAAGCCATCCGCCGTCCGAATTGAGGAAAGCACAAGCCGCACACATCGCCTTGACGATTTCGCCCGTCGTCTCCTTGACCTCCAGCGTCCTGCCTTCATCATTTCGAATAATCTCTTGAATATCACTAAAGGTTAGTTCTTTCAATGCCCAATAGATTTTGCCGCAAAAATAAACAAATTTGCCAACATTGGCGCATTTTTGTTTTTCGGGTTGGTTTGCGTTGTTTTCATCGGCAGGGGTTCCGCCATGCTCCACCGCCTGCCTAACATCCTCTCACCCCTTTGGGGTTCCTTCGTGCCATAGCCCAAGTCACGGAGTGACGGCGGATAGTAGGCAGGCGGTGAAATGCAATGGAACCCCTGCCGACATACCAAACAAAGCCCCGGCGGGACAGCAGGAAAACACAACCGCCCTCCCCCTCCAAGGTTTTCCCAAAGAGCGGAAGGGCAGATTTCGTTATTGGCAAAGTTTCGCCGCTTATAAGGACAATGGGGCATTCCCCGTTGTCGGCAAAGCCTCGCCTTTTCTTCATTGTTTTGCGGATTAGATTGCTATTGGGTTAATCTGAGTCATGAACAAGTCGGACAGAAAAAGCACCACGGCGATTACCATTATAGCTTGTATGCATGAAACTATCACCAATTTCCACTGTATATGCTGCACTACTATCATAATAAGATGAAGCTGACCAATACCAGCCGATAACACTTGCATAATCAATGGAAGTACTACCACGCATACCAGCTGCGGGCATGAATACAGCACCATGTATTTCCATAGTAGCCCAATCTACATTGGTAATCACATTGCTATTATATGGTGCTTGGGATTTGTTGGAATAATTCAGCGCATATATGGTACTATTCCAGTCATCAGGCAAAAGTATAATGCCGTTCACACCACACACACAAGCCTTTGCATATCGGATTCCAGAAGGAGTCGCTCTAGTATTCAACAAATAATTCCACTCAGATAAGGTCAAAGTGCGCCACTGATTAGGCACATTGCCACCATTTAGAATGGCATTATACACACCCCAATCAGCGTTAGAATATGAACCTGTCAAATTGTAAGTGTATGTAGTTCCATCCGTTGGACCATAACCATAGCCTGATTCGCTGTCCCAAAAGCTCTCGGCATCGTAAGGCTGATAGTATATGTTTCCATTGTTCCAGCCGCTTGTGCCCCAACCGAAAAGATCTATCCAACCGTTGTAAGTCTGAGAGATGTTTATATTGTCACTGTCACTTACAGTTCCACCCATGTACCCTGCAAAACCGGGAATTTGGGTTCCAACATAATCATATTGGTTCTCAGCAAAACGCCAAGTATTTGTAGAAGCCTGATACTGCAAATTCCCCTGCGAGAAATACACTTGGTCACCATCAACATTGATAGTAAACTTTCCACTAATTGCACCAACAGGAACCTCACCAGGGTTTACTTCAGTTGTCACATTCACTTCGATGCCCACCGTAAAGTATCCATTCTCATAAACAGCAGGCACTGCACCGCGTGTGCCAGTATAATCTCCATCTTCGGAATAGGCAAGACCTTCTTCCAAAGCCTCTTGTGGCAATAAAATAGCCCACTTCTCTCCGTTGCCAGCGGGCAAAGTGACAACACCATTGCTTTCTTGGCCATTGGTCAAAGTGTTTTCCATGAAATTCACTGTCACCTTATTATTAAAACCAGTCACGCAAATAGCCGCTTCGGAGGCCGTGGTCACATTAAACTTCACCAAGGCACACTTGTTCAGCAAATGGGCAGTGTAGTCCGTCGTGCTTGCGGTATAGTTCTCGTTGGATGATGCCGCCGAAATCACGGGCAGATGCTCAGTTTGGTCACTGATGACCACCGAACAGGATTCTGTAACACCCGAAGTAAGCGTTTCGGCTGGGGTCACATTGCCGAGGAAGTAGAATTGCAGCGGATAGCCTTCCGTCGCGTTGCTAATGGCTCCCGTGAAAAGGTTGCCGTTGTAAGTCAGCGTACCCACATACTTGCCGCCGCTGGCCACAATGATTTGATCGTTGTTCTCAAAATCGACGGTTCCTGTGTTTGGGTTCACAACCACCCTTGAGCCATCGGTTGTCGAGCCTGTCGAAGCACCGATCACATCAAGAGTGATGGTCACAGCTTCGCCTTGGTTTTCTGCGTTATTTTGTTCGTTCTTCTTGCATTGCGAAAGGCTCAGCACCAGTGCCAATGCCATTACGATTGTGCTAAATCTTTTCATTTCAATTCTTTTTTAACGATTTGATTTTCTTTTCTTTAATATTGCATAGCCTGCGCCTGCCGCAAGCAAAATAAGTAATCCGCTACCCGTTGGCGTTTCGCCAAAGGTTTGGTTGGTGATGCCGCCATTGGTGGCACCAAAGCCCTGATTGTCAAGGCCGTCTTGGGTGAAGCCAAAGCCTTGGTTGGTGAGGTTGCCAGCTGTTGCTCCGAAGCCTTGATTCAGCAACCCAGATGCGCCAACCTCACTCCGATTGGCGTAATCATTGTTGCCTCCTCGTCCGAACAACCCTCGGGAGCCGTCATTTTGTGCTACCATCAGCGGCGACAAAACCACATTCCCTACCATTGCCAGCAAAATCACGATTGTTTTCGTTCTCATTTTCATTTTGCCCATAGTTCTTTTTTGTTGTTTATAAAGTTGTTAGTAACCGATTTTCAAACCACTTAACAGGATCTTCCTCCGTCAACACCAAACAAAAGAAGCGTGCGCTGTGTTATATCACATCGTACTTGAAGGTCGTCGGATTACCCAATAAAAGAATATAATAACAGCCCACGCATAATGCGTAGAGCCGTTATACAACCCTCTTTTATTGTAGACTTGAAAAGTTCCGACGTTCTCAAGTACAAGGAAGCATAACGCTTCTAAAGTTCAAAATGTCGCGAATGGTTGCTGAGTACATCGAAGCACTGGCGAACCAATTCGGGGGCAAAAATAGGGAAATTTATGGTGGTGCAAACGAATTTTTGAGAAATGATGAAATTTTCCCTAAATTTGCAGCCAAATTTGGGTTGCTTCGCGTCACTGCGAGGCACGAAGCAGTCCAGTAAACCTGTTTTACTCTGGATTGCTTCGTCGTTCCTCCTCGCCATGACGCAAAGCGCGTCAAGAAACAACAATTCAACGATTAAACAATCAACAATTAAACATAATGAACGCATTAAACGATTTCCAAAAAGAGATTCTTGCCGGCATCCCTGACGAATTGCCGGAAGTGAAACCTTACGACACCACCATCAACCACGCGCCCAAGCGCAAGGACATCTTGACCAAGGCCGAGAAGAAATTGGCCATCCGTAACGCTTTGCGCTATTTCCCCGCCAAGTTCCACGCCACGCTGGCTCCCGAATTTGCCGAGGAACTGGAAAAATACGGCCGCATCTACATGTACCGTTTCCGTCCGTCCTACAAGATGTACGCCCGCCCGATTGAGGAATATCCCGCCAAATGCCAACAGGCCGCAGCCATCATGCTGATGATCCAGAACAACCTCGACCCCGCCGTGGCACAACATCCGCACGAACTCATCATCTACGGCGGCAACGGCGCCATCTTCCAAAACTGGGCACAATACCGCCTCGTGATGCAATATTTGGCCAACATGGACGAAGACCAAACCTTGGCCATGTACAGCGGTCACCCGATGGGCTTGTTCCCGTCGCATAAGGACGCACCGCGTGTGGTGGTCACCAACGGCATGATGATTCCGAACTACTCGAAACCCGACGACTGGGAGCGCTACAACGCCCTTGGCGTGACGCAATACGGCCAGATGACCGCCGGCTCCTATATGTATATTGGGCCTCAAGGCATCGTCCACGGCACGACCATCACCGTGCTAAACGCAGCCCGCAAGCACGGCGGCAGCACCGCTGGTAAGTTGTTCGTCACCGCTGGCCTCGGCGGCATGAGCGGTGCCCAGCCCAAGGCTGGCAACATCGCGGGAGTGGTGAGCATCACCGCCGAAATCAACCCGGCTGCCACGCAGAAGCGCTATCAGCAAGGCTGGGTCGATGAGGTGTACGACAACATCGAGGAACTGTTCAAGCATGTGAACGCAAGCCTCGCCAAGAAGGAAGCCCGCTCGTATGCCTACCAAGGCAATGTGGTGGACCTTTGGGAATATGCCGCCGAGCACGACATCCACGTCGACCTCGGTTCCGACCAGACCTCGCTCCACAACCCGTGGGCAGGTGGTTACTATCCTGTCGGGCTGTCGTTTGAGGAATCCAAGACCATGATGGCCGAGAATCCCGAAATGTTCAAGGAGAAGGTTCAGGCTTCGTTGCGCCGCCATGTGGCCGCCATCAACAAACTGACTGCCAAAGGAATGTATTTCTTCGACTACGGCAACGCTTTCTTGCTGCAGAGCAGCCGCGCTGGCGCCGACATTATGAAAGAAGACGGCACCTTCCGTTATCCCAGCTATGTGCAAGACATCATGGGTCCCATGTGCTTTGACTACGGCTTCGGCCCCTTCCGTTGGGTATGCGCCTCCGGCAAGCCTGAAGACTTGGCCGTCACCGACGATATCGCCTGCGAAGTGCTTGAGAACATTGCCCGTACCGCTCCTGCTGAGATCCAACAGCAGATGCGCGACAACATCCAGTGGATCCGTGGCGCACAAGAGAACCACCTCGTGGTGGGTTCGCAAGCCCGTATCCTCTATGCCGACTGCGAAGGCCGCACCAAGATTGCCGCTGAGTTCAACAAGGCCATCGCTGATGGTCGCCTGAGCGGTCCAGTTGTACTTGGTCGCGACCACCACGACGTGAGCGGCACCGACAGCCCGTTCCGTGAGACCTCCAACATCTACGACGGTTCGTCGTTCACTGCCGACATGGCTGTGCAAAACGTCATCGGCGACGGTTTCCGTGGTGCCACTTGGGTGAGCATCCACAACGGCGGCGGCGTAGGCTGGGGCGAAGTCATCAACGGCGGCTTTGGTATGGTCTTAGATGGCACTGCCGATGCTGACCGCCGACTCCACTGCATGCTGCACTGGGACGTGAACAACGGCATCGCCCGCCGCAACTGGGCACGCAACGAAGGCGCCACCTTCGCCATCAAACGCGCCATGGAGGCAGAGCCTAAATTGAAGGTCACATTGCCGAATTTGGTGGAGGATAAGATTTTGGAAGGGTTGTTCTGATGAACGATTAAACTATTATGTTTATGAACAAGAGCAAAAGATTTTTCGTGTCGATATTGGGAATCCTGCTCATAGCAACCGTGTTCTCCTCTTGTGGTGCCACCTACACAGCCAGCGGCACGAATGTTTCCAAAATCGACGAACTTGCCCTGATTGAGCCAATGTCGATTATGATTTATTACGACAAGCCGAACTCCGGCTATCGCGACCCGTCGTTGGCCTCCGCTTCTGAGCAACTGCTTACCGACCTTTTGACGACCAACCGATACCCATTCACAGACCCCGTTCCAGCCGACTATGAAGACGAAGGCGCACCCATCGCGAAATGGATTGGCACCTTCCCGAACCTCGAATCATCAGACATCAAGCATCTTAGAGTTCCAAAAGCACTTACCGAGTTGATTAAGTCCACGGGGCACCGCTATGGTATCGTTGTACATGCATACGGCTATATCATGAGCAATGAACTTTATGACCAGAAAAAACTAGAAGAGCTTGTGGGCAACATCATAAGAACAGTTTTCGACGAGCCAAAGCGCTACACCGCAGGCGATCAGGTAGGCAATGCGCTCTACACGGCCGTCATTGACACGCAAACCGACCGAGTCATTTATTTCAACAGTGTTCTCTCCAACGCCGATCACCCGTTGAGCAGGAGAGATGTGAACAATCAGATGAAGAGCCTCCTCAGAAAGTTCAACTGAAATATTGCAGGAAACCTCTCACTTTGATTAACAACGAACCGCTCCATTTCGGGGCGGTTTTTTTATTCAAATTATAACCAGATTTGGTTATTTTTACTAATTTTGCAGCCGAAAAACTTTTTCCAATGTACGAACAATACCTGACATATCATCACATACCCTGCGGTGCGGTACTTGACAGAATCAGGACAAAAGAGCATCTCACCCAACGCGAACTTGCATCCCGTTCCGAAATACCTTACCAAAGAATCAACGATTTTATTGCCAACCGCAGAAGGATTTCTCCCGAGAACTCTCTTAAACTGGAAAAGGCTTTAGGTGTTGATTATCAATGTTTCTTTTACCAAATCCAAACCAATTATGAGATTTTCCTCGCGACGAGTCATATTTCTGAACAACCACAACCCGACAAGTCAAGATTCAGGAAAGCCTTGTTTTGGGACACTGATTTTGAGTCGCTTGACTGGCAACGCAATGCAGAATGGATTATCCAAAGGGCTTTTGAATATGGTAATGAAAACGAAATCAAAGAAACCATTCGATATTATGGCAAAGCAAAGATTACCAAGGTTTTAGGCGACATTAAGGACAGTTGGAATTCGGAGAATAGAAACAACAATATTCAAAAGTATTTAGGTCATGAGATTGAGAACTAACATTGCCTCGCCATTGCTGCTCGACTGCCTACGCAAAATCATGGCAAACAAAGCATTTGACAATCATTATCTCGTTGGTGGAACAGCGCTCGCCTTACAAAGAGGCCACCGCATCTCCATTGACATTGATATGTTCTCAAACGCCTTGTATGGCGAAATGAAAACGGACGAAATCAAAAAAGCCCTCATCAAGATGTTCCCTTACACCGAAAACCTCGAAAGACTTGACGAGACTTTGATGGTTTATTCATTGTATGTTGGAACTAACAGCGATGACTGCATCAAACTCGACATTTGCTATGATGACAACCCAATCTTTCCGTTGGTTCAAATCGAAGGAATCCGAATGGTTTCCGAAAAGGACATTGCCGCCATGAAACTCAACGCTATCGCCCAAGACAGACAGCGCAAAAAGGACTTTTGGGACATTCACGACCTTTTGGAAACTTATTCCATTGAAGATATGGTCTCATTTGCTTTGAAAAGATACCCTTGGTCATTAACCTTAGACAAGATTATCGATGGTTTTAAAAGAATACCTTCGCTCAACGACTATACAGAAATAAGATGTCTAAAAGGCAAATACTGGGAATTTGTATCGGAGGATTTGATGGAGCAGATTCCAATTTTGGAGAAGATGGAGAAAACCGACTAAACACAAAGGCCTCGACACTGATGTCGCGCCTTTTGTTTAACTTTTGTCTCGTATTGCAAATGCTGAGGCGGAGCTTCAACAGGTCATGGTTCAAACACAACGCTCCATTCCTTACACAGTTTTTCTAAAGTCCAAGAAGCGTTGAGACCGCTTGTTTCTGGCAAACGAAACACTTTGATGGATTGTCCGAACTGCTTTTGCAGTTTTTCGCCAAACTCTTTGTATTTTCCATAACCATTTATGGCTATCTTTGTTATAGTCGGATTTTTTCTAACAAAACCAACAATGTCGTTTGGAATTCCTTCTAAGATACCTTTATCCGTACCATTAGTTCGCTCAACAAACTGATAATAATCCCAAAGTACGACATGCAAATGTTCTAATAACAACTTTTTCTCGGTGTAATTTGTAGGCATTTTTTGTGTTGCTAATTTTGCCAACATCTTCCACATCCGATTTTTATTGTCATAATAATACTCATTGGCACTAATAGAATTCTTCCCTGGTATTGTTCCCAAAATCAATACTCGAGGCTCATGACACATTAGTGGAGGAAAACCTTCTACAATAGTTGAATCATTTTTTTTCATGTCAGTTAAATTTTAATGAAGATAAGACAGATTAGTATAACTCCTCGGCCCCTCCATAGTAATCGTAGACATCTTGATAATCAAAGTCTAATTGTTCTAAGATTTCCTCTGAAGACAGGCCGGTATTTATCTTGTTATCACCAGGTAAAGTTAAGACTACTCCATTGTTCCCAGCATAGCCATTTACCCTTGGCATAATAGATTCTCCTTTTTTAGGGATTCTTTCTGGGTGAGCTAAAATGGTATCATCTGGATATTCATACCTTGGATAATTATACACCTTCTCCACTTTTGGAGCTGAGTATCTTTCATCTAAATAATCCACGAGCAACGCAAACGGAATAATCCAGATAGGACTTGTTACAAGCATTATCAATAAGGCATTATTACCCCTATTTTTGTTTGTTTTCATAAAAGTCCTATTCTCTTTAATCATACGACTGCAAAATTACAAAAGTTTTGACAAAGTAAAAGTGTTTTTTGAGTTTTTTCATCGAAAAATCGTACCTTTGCAGCCCCAAACAAAATCGCATAAAACACACTAATATAATGAAAAAAGAAGTAAAATTCAGCCTGGTTTACCGCGATATGTGGCAGTCGTCAGGCAAATACGTGCCACGCAAGGACCAATTGGAGCAAATCGCTCCCCTGATTATCGAAATGGGCTGCTTCGACCGAGTTGAGACCAACGGCGGCGCAGCCGAGCAAGTGAACCTGCTCTATGGCGAGAACCCGAACCCATCGGTACGTGCTTTCACTGCGGCATTGCATAAAGGCGGCATCGAGTGCCACATGCTCGACCGCGCCCTCAACGCATTGAGGATGAACCCTGTGCCCGCCGACGTGCGCCAACTGATGTATAAAGTGAAGAAAGCCCAAGGCGTTGACATCACCCGTATCTTCTGCGGCCTCAACGACGTGCGCAACATCATCCCGTCCATCCAATGGGCCAACGAAGCGGGCATGGTTTCTCAAGCCGCCATGAGTATCACCTACTCGCAGGTGCATACCGCCGAGTATTACATGAAGATGGCTGACCAGCTCATCGCCGCTGGTGCCAAGGAAATCGCTTTGAAGGACATGGCTGGTGTGGGTCGCCCTGTTTCGTTGGGCAAAATTGTGAACCACATCAAGACACAGCACCCCGAAATCAAGGTGCAATACCACGGCCATACCACTCCCGGCCTCTCGATGGCTTCGATGCTCGAAGTGTGCAAGGCTGGTTGCGACTATGTCGATGTGGCCATGGAGCCGCTGTCGTGGGGCACCGTCCATCCCGACGTGATTAGCGTTCAGGCTATGTTGAAGGATGCCGGCTTCCTCGTGAAGGACATCGACATGAAGACCTACATGGCCGCCCGCAGCATGACGCAGAGCTTCATCGACGACTTCCTCGGCTATTGGATCGACCCGCGCAACCGTTACATCAACTCGTTGCTGCTGGGTTGTGGTCTGCCCGGAGGCATGATGGGTTCGCTGATGGCCGACCTCAAGCCGGTACACGCCGCCATCAACATGAACCGCAAGAAAGACGGACTGCCCGAACTCAGCGAAGACGAGATGCTCGTCGAGATGTTCCAGGAAGTGCAGGACATCTGGCCGAAACTCGGCAATCCTCCTTTGGTCACCCCGTTCAGCCAATACACCAAGAACATCGCCCTGATGAACCTTTTCGCATTGAGCAAGGGCGAACCGCGTTACGAAACCAGCATCGACCCCGCCGCTTGGGACATGATTCTCGGCAAGGCCGGAAAACTGCCTGGCACACTGGCTCCCGAAATCGTGGAGTTAGCCAAGAAGAAAGGCTTTGAGTTCTTCACCGGCAACCCGCAGGACAACTACCCCAACGCCTTGCCGCACTTCATCGAAATGATGAAGAAAGAAGGCTGGGACCGTGGACAGGACGACGAGGAACTCTTCGAGTTTGCCATGCACGAAAAGCAATACCGCGAATACAAGTCGGGCGAGGCCAAGCGCCGTTTCAACCAAGAGTTGGAAGCCAAGATGAAGGCCAAGTTCGAAAAGGCCGGCGGCGAGGCCAAGATTCCGGACTTGCGCGCTTTGCGTCATCCGAATGCCGAACCCGTCATCGCTCCCGTGAGCGGCATCGTGATGTGGGAAGTCGACTTCGACGACAAGTCGATTGCCCCTGCTCCCGGAAAGGTGTATAAGGAAGGCGACCTGCTCTGCGCCATCAACAGTGAGCATGGCATGGAACCCGTTTATGCCCTCTGGTCTGGCAAGATCGTGGAAGCCACTGCCGAGCAAGGCAAGCGTGTCAGCAAAGGTGAAACCATAGCGTTCATCGAGAAATAATTCTGGCACGGAAATTGATAATGCCACGCCAGTTCATTGAAAACAGAAATCAATTCACTAAATGTTTAATTAAAATCACAAAAAAAATGAAAAAATTGTTTTTGACCTTGGTCATTGCCTTCGCAGGCATCTTCACTGCAAACGCTCAAGTTTGGTTGGGCGGTTCTGTTAACGCCATGATGAACAAGGACGTCAAATCCTTTGGCGTAGCCCCAGAACTCGGTTATAGTTTCGCCGAGGTGCCTCTGACTATCGCTGTTGCTGCTGACTTCGATTTCTACAAAGACAACCTCGTCAAAGGCTCCACATTGACCCTGACCCCTTATGTCCGTTACACTGTTGCTACGATTGAAAAGTTCAGCGTAGCTCTGGATGCCATGGGCGAAATCGGTGTCAAAGATGTTGAAGGTTACAGACTGGGCATCAGACCCATCATCGCTTGGATGGCCACTGAACACTGGACAGCCGCTTTTTCAGTGGGTTTCTTGGGGTACGACAACTTGTATCATAACAAGGCTTTCTGCCTCGATTTCGAAACTGCAGCCCCGCGTTTAGGCTTGTACTACAACTTCTAATCATAGAGATCCAAAAAGAAAAGCCGCTCGTTTGGGCGGCTTTTTTCGTTTATGGAATGCGTTGATACACCGTCGCCACACGGCTCACGTTGTAAATCTTCATCGTAATGCTGTCGCCGTGCTGCTCGGAGGGGAATCTCACGCTTGTATCGATGTTGTTGAAGCCGCCGAAAGCAGGTTCATCGGTGGTGAGAATGATGCGGTAATCGCCTGTCTGCCTGACGGGTATCACATAATCAGGGATGGAATTTGACCCCCAATTGAAGACGAAAATCAGGTTACCACGCTCATAAACGATGGTCTTGTTGTTCTCGTCGGCCAACAACAACCATGCGGGCAAGGCGTTCATCACAATATGGTTTTTCACAAAATCGAGCATGGCCTTGTCGAAAGCACCCATGAAGCGATATTTCAAATGCTCGTTGTCCACCAACGACCACTGGCGGCGGGCGTATTGGTAACTCCAATTGTTGCCTTCGCGCGGAAAATCAATCCATTCGGGATGGCCGAACTCATTACCCATGAAGTTGAGCCACGCCTCGCCGCCCAAAGTGAGGGTGAACAAGCGAATCATCTTGTGCAAGGCAATGCCACGGTCAACTGTCATAGAAGGCGTGTCGATACTCATAGCGTTGTACATCTCGCTGCCTATCAGTCGGAACGCAATGGTTTGGTCGCCCACCAAGGCTTGGTCGTGACTTTCGGCGTAGGCCACCGTCTTGGTCTGCGGCTGATGGTTGGTCATGGTGAAAAAGAAGTCGTTCATGTTCCATTGGTTCTCAGGCTGGTCTTTCAGCACCTTAATCCAAAAATCAGGTTCGCCCATGCCCAATCGATAGTCGAAACCCATGCCGCCGTCGGCAATCGGGTGGCAAATGCCCGCCATACCGCTCACATCCTCCGCGATGGTGATGGCCTGCGGATTCAACTCGTGGCAAAGCGTGTTGGCCAATTGTAAGTAAGTCACCGCATCGGCATCCACATTTTCATTGAAATACTTCCATGGGTCGTCAATGACAAGACCCTCGCCGTGGTCAAGATAAAGCATCGAGGTCACACCATCAAAACGGAAGCCGTCGAAACGAAACTCCTCCAACCAATAGCGCACGTTGGAAAGCAAAAATTGAAGCGTTTCCTCCTTGCCGTAGTCGAAGAGTTTGGAATCCCAAAGGTTGTGGTTGCCGCGCTCGCCCGCATGAAGATATTGAAAATCAGTTCCGTCAAACAAGTTGATGCCTTCGCGGATGTTCTTCACCGTGTGGGAATGAACCAAGTCCATAATGACCATCAAGCCCATACCGTGTGCAGTATCAATCAGTTCCTTCAATTCTTCGGGCGTACCGAAACGCGAACTCGGCGCAAAGAAATTGGATACATGGTAACCAAATGATCCGTAATACGGATGCTCGGCAATAGCCATAAGTTGAATGGCGTTGTAGCCGTCCGCCTTGATGCGCGGCAATATCTTCTCGGTGAATTCCTTGTAAGTCCCGACCTTCCCCTCTTCTTGCGCCATACCAACATGCGCCTCGTAAATCAGCAGCGGCTCGTTTTTTAGTTGCGGCGCAGTGTGCTTATATATATAAGGTGTGGGCGGATTCCAGAATTGGGCGTCGTAGTCCTTGGTGCCTTCATCCTGAATCACCCGCTTGATATACACGGGAATACGCTCGTGCTCACCGATTTGCGACTGCACCAGCACCTTCAGTTTGCTGCCGTGGACAAGCGTTTTTCCAAACTCGCTATCTGGCAAGAAGATTTCCCAAATGCCGTTGCCGATGTTCTCCAAAGGGAACTCATAGCGGTTCCAATTATTGAAGTCGCCCATCAGCGAAAGGTAATGCGCGGCAGGTGCCCATTCACGGTACCACCAGCCGTGGCGACGCTTATCATAATTGAAGCCCAAAAACTGATGCGCCGAAGCGAAATTTTTAAGGCTACCATAACGGTTTTTGATGTCATTCAACCGCCATTCGTAGCGGTTGTGGCGGTCGTCAACGGCATTGCTGACGGGGTTTAGCCAGGGGTCGTTTTGTACGAGAGGGAGCATATTATTCTGTTTTTGTTTTGTTTTCGATGATTTCCCAATGGCCGCCTTTGTCGGGACCAATACGGCGAATAAGACACTTCTGTTTCATTCTTTTGATTTGATCTTCAATACTTCTCCGATTCAAACCCAGTATTATTCCCATCTCCGCTATTGAAATTTCGGGTCTTTCTTTGATTAACGTAATTATTTTCTCCGAAGTTTTCTCCACGTGTTTCTCGTCTTTCCCCACGTATTCTCGTCTTTTCTCCACGTGTTTTTCATCTTTTTCCACGTGTTTTTCATCTTTTTCCACGTGTTCTATATCCTTTCCCACGTGTTTTCGGTCTTTCTCCACGTGTTTTTGTGAGTCTGCTTTTCCTTCGGTGACATTATCGGTGACACTATCGGTGACATCTTTGTAAAACGGCACAGTAAACCGAATGAAATGCTCCATAAAAGTGAAACATTCGCGACCATAAACCTGCATAATTCTCGGCATTCCAGAGCCTAACGACTCCACCATCTCAACGTCCCTGAAAATCCGCATCAATTCTTTGTTACGTGGGATGGAAACGCCATTGAAAAACTCATCTTCTGACATATTTTCAGGCAGACGACCGTATGAGGTGATTTCAAGTCTGTCGGAGAAAATCTCGAACTTTGGCGGCACCTCGCGACTATAGTCATTGTGAACGATAAAATTGATGACTGCCTCATGAATCGCCCGCTCATCCCAAAGTGGCGTGTCGATGCGGCTCATATAGGTCAATTCCGTCGAAATGGCATTCTCAACTTTCAGTTTCTCCAACACCCGCCTTGTCGCGGTCAGCAAGCAACAATAGCCGTATTCATTATTCGAAATGAGGTCAACCCTATCCTTGCCTGAATATTTTGCCACTTTGATAGAATTACCATTTTCGTCAGCCAACAGATAAGCAACATAGTTCAACGCTCCATCTTCGGTCAAAAGTTCCAGATTGCGCAAATAGTTCTCATTAAGCGGATGCTTCTTTTCTTCGTAATAAATCCGCAACTGACTGAAAGTCAAATCCTGTCGTGGCGACCTAATACGCCCCAGCGAATTCCTGACCCGATGGGCAAACAAGTCCTCAATCATCGTGGTGGTCATCGGTTCGGCGGCTGTCCCAACTCTGATGTAGCATCCTCGCGTACTCATGCCGTATTTGGCTTTGTAATAAGGCTTTTCGCTTCCCGATGCCACAAACACCTTAATAACTTTCACTCCATCAACCATCTCGGCTGTCACATCAAACAGGCCCATCGGCGAAGGCATGACATTCTTTCGGATGCGGTCCTTGATTTTTAGCATGTCGCCGTCGATGTCCGACACGCCTACGGATCTGCCATCATCGTCAATGCCAATGTAAAGGATGCCTCCCTCTCTATAGTTAAGGAAAGCGACAACTTCTTTCTCGATGTCGAGTTCATCGGTCAACTCACGTTTGAATTCTATTCTGTTGGATTCGGTCATACTCTTTCAATGATAGTGCAAAAGTAAAAAAATAATCTCGTTTGCAACACTTTTGGAAATAATCTCTATTTTTGCCCGAGAAATCACAAAATCTTAAAATATGAGAAAAACTATTCTTTTGGCAGCGGCGCTTATCGTCAGCTTCGCATTTAACGCACATGCGCAACTCCTTTACCGCATTTCCGGCAACGGCCTTGAATCACCCAGCTACATAGTCGGCACCTACCATTTGGCCCCAGCATCGTTTGCCGACAGCATCCCTGGTATGCGCCAAGCTATCGAGCAAACCAACCAAGTATGTGGTGAATTGGACATAATGGATGCTTTCAAACCCGAGAACGCCGCTCGCCTGATGCAGTCGCAGATGTTGCCCGAAGGGGTCACGCTGTCCTCACTGCTCACCGCCGAGGAGCGCACACGACTAAACGCCTTGCTGCTTAAAGTGTTAGGCACCAATCTCGATGATGAGGCTTATGCCGCTCAAGTAGAAAAGATGAAACCCGTTGCCCTCTCCACCACCCTCTCGCTGGCAGAATACATGAAAAAGACCCAGTCATTCAATCCCATGGAATTGCTTGACAATTACTTCCAGATGCTTGCCCTGCAAAACGGCAAAAGCGTCATAGGATTCGAGACTGTCGATTTCCAGATGGACGTACTTTATGGCACAGAGCTACCGAAGCAAGTGGAGGACCTCATGTGCATGGTAGACCACTTTGAAGAAAGTATGGTATTGGTCGACCGCATCACCACCGCTTATTTCGCACAAGAATTTAAACAACTTGAAGCAGTATTAGAAGAAGAGTTAGAAGGCGAATGTGCCGCATCCCCCGAAGAAGAGGCCGCATTACTAGACAACCGCAACCACAACTGGATCAAAGTGATGCCTGGCATAATGACCGAAAAGCCAACCCTTTTCGTCGTTGGGGCGGGACACTTGTGCGGCGAGCAAGGTGTGCTGAAACTGCTTGAAGGTTTAGGCTATACCGTTGAAGGAATGAAATAAGGTCAATCCAAGGAATTACCCAAAATAAGCTCCTTCGAATCTAAATCTATGACTTTCGTCTCGGATGGTTCCAAATGGATTGCATGCACCTCCGAGGCAAAGTCATTCATGTCGAACTCGTTTGCCTTGCTCCGGCCCATCATGGCCAAGGCATCGTGCGGGATTTTCACTTCCATATCGCGAGGCTCGTTGCGGTTGAAATTCACAACGACCAGCAAGCGTTCCGTTTTGGAATAGCGCAAAAAAGCATACACAAACTGCGGGTCGAAGTTCATATACCACGGGTTGCACCACATCAAATCGTAGAACTTGCCCTCGCTGATGGCGGAATGTTCATTCCTGAAATGCAACAGGTTACGATAATAACCGAAGAGTTTTCTTTGCTTTTCGTCAAACTGGCCGCCATCGAATTGGCCGCCGTTCATCCACTTCTGATGTTCGGGCATATTGCAATAGTCGAAGATGGAAGTGCGCCCATCGTCGCCGCTGTAGCCAATTTCGCCGATGGCAGTTTCGCCGCTCTCCTGACCGTTGTATACCATAAACGGTCCCGTGTTCATCAAAGCGGAAAGCGACACGGCGGGCAAGGCGGCAAAAGCATCGCCCACAAACTGCGGCGAGGCCAAACGCTTCTCGTCGTGGTTCTCCATAAAGCGCAGCATTTGGGCATCCATTTCGTCCAAATCCTTCCACACCTGACTAATTTCCTTGGCTTCGTGACCGTGGCAAAAGATGTTTTCCAAAGTGTTGTACAATCCAACTTTATCGTACAAATAATCGAAACCCGCTTCAAGAAAACGCTTATAAAGTGCTGGTTGATAGATTTCTGCAATCATCAAAGGATGGTAATCCTTGCGCAATTCGGCAATCACCCATTGCCAAAAGGCCACCGGCACCATCTCGGCCATATCCACACGAAAACCGTCCACCTGCTTGGCGCACCAAAAACGCAAAATGCCAAGCATTTTCTCCCAAGTGTCGTGATTGTCGTAGTTCAGTTTCACCGTGTCGTACCAATCATTGATGCTCGGATTGGGCACAAACACATTGTTTCCCGTCGCCTTGGCGGGAAACTCCTCGTAAGGCTGTTCGCTGATTCGCCTTGGCGAAACAAACGCCTGTCCCTCGCAATAATAGAAATTACAAGGATCAAAGTCCTTGTTTTGTCGCGCCAAATGATTGGGAATGAAGTCGATAATTACTTTCATTCCGTGCTGATGAATACGCTTGACCAATTGCTCAAAGCCCGCCATCGTACCCAAATCAGGGTCAACGGAACGATAATTAGTGACGGCATATGGCGAGCCTGCGCGGCCCTTGGTAATGTCGGGATGCGTGCCCGTCGATTCGGAAGCGTGTTCCAGAATGCCCGTCAGCCAAATGTGCGTGATGCCCAAATCCTTAATCGCGTTGAGGGCGGTTTCGTCAATATCGTCAAAAGTGCCGCAGCCGTTTTCTGTCTTGCTGCCGTTGATTCGGAATGAAGTTTGCTTGTTTCCGAAAAGTCGTGGAAAGAGTTGGTAAATATTCATACCGCAAAATTAGAAAAATTCCACACAAATTCATCATTAATTGAAAAATGTACTACTTTTGCCCAATTATGAAAGCAAAGAAAAAAGAAATACAACCTCCTTGCTGTTGGACAATTGAAGAACTACATGAACAAGTTGAACTTGCTTTAGCAGACATCAAAGCAGGAAGACTACATTCATCAGAAGAAGCAGAATCACATTTTAATAACTACCAATATGAAAAATAACATACTAATTATCATAGCCTTGCTGTTGCAATGCAACCTCCTCTCCGCCCAAGTCCAGCCCACCTGGGAATCCATCAACGAGCGCGGTTATCCGCAGTGGTTTTCCGATGCCAAATTGGGCATTTTCATCCATTGGGGCGTGTATTCCGTGCCCGCCTACGCCAGCCTCGAAGGCTACGCCGAATGGTACTATCGCGGCCTGATGACCAACGACGACTGCAAGGCCTTCCAAGAGCGAATTTATGGCAAAGACTTTCAGTATGAATACTTTGCGCCGATGTGGAAAGCCGAACTTTGGAATCCCGACGAATGGGCGGAACTGTTCCAAAAATCGGGGGCGAAGTATGTGCTTCTGGTCTCGAAGCACCACGACGGTTTTTGCCTTTGGCCGAGCCAATATGCTCCGAATTGGAATTCCGTGGAAGTGGGGCCAAAACGCGACATCTGCGGCGAACTGACCGAGGCCGTCCGCAAAAAAGGCCTCAAAATGGGTTTCTACTACTCCCTGCCCGAATGGAAAAGCGACATCCACCGCTGGTACGTTGACCCTGATGAAAACATTGGCACTTACGTCTATACGCACATGATTCCCCAATTCAAGGAGTTGATTACCAAATACAAACCGACCGTCCTTTTCACCGATGGCGAGTGGCGCAACAGTGCGGAGCAATGGCACGCCACCGAACTGATTTCGTGGTACTACAACACCATTGGCAAGGATGCCATCGTCAACGACCGCTGGGGCGACGGACAGCAGCACGGCTTCCGCACTCCCGAATACAGTGCAGGCATCACCCTCACCGACAGGCCTTGGGCGGAATGTCGTGGATTGGGGCGTAGTTTCGGCCTCAACCGCAACGAGCCTTTGGAAAACTACCTGACCTCTGACGAACTCATCCGTCATTTCTGCATCCTCGTGGCGGCTGGAGGTGGTATGACGCTCAACGTAGGGCCTGCCGCCGACGGCAAAATCCCATTGTTGCAACAAGAGCGGCTTTTAGATCTTGGCAAGTGGTTGGAGATCAACGGGGAAGCCATTTACGGAACGCGACCTTACAAGAAGTTCTACGAGATGAAACCCGTCAGCATTTGGCGTATGGACGATAAAATCAACTTCGACTGGAAGCGCAATTCGCCTGACCCCAGCATCAGCTGCGACCACTTCCAAGCACATTGGCAAGGCTCGTTCTCCTGTTTGACCGACACCTATACCTTTGAAATCCAGACTGATGACAAGGCCAAATTAGTCATTGACGGCAAAACCGTAATTGAAAACTCTCAGGTATCGAAATCTGGGAAAATGAAACTCGAAGCCGGTCAGCACAACATCGAAGTTTTCTACGAAGAAGACGACATGGAAGCCACCATCACCCTGTATTGGTCGTCGAAAAAGATGGAGAAGCAGGTGATGCACGGCTTTAAGATGGGAGCAATGCTACCCACGGAAGGATTGAAGGCCACTTACACCTGCGAGCAACCCAGCGTTTGCTACACGCAAGGCAAGGATGCACTTTACGCCATCACATTGGAATATCCTGAAGACCAGTTGGTCTTGAACATCGAAAAACCCGAAAAAGACACGAAAATCACGCTCTTGGGCTGCCCCAAAACATTGCCTTGGAAATACGAAAACGGCCAACTCATCATCGACACAAGCAGCCTGAAATACAGCGACTTGAAAAGCACTGCGGCTTGGGTGTTCAAGATGAAATGAAAAAAGCGGTTTAGGCCGCTTTTCTTTTAGTCTGTCAGTTCCTTAAGACCTTGATAGCCAAGGATTCGATTTGTTCCTTTTGGTATCCGCTTGATGTAGAAACGCTCGTCCTCCTGCACAAACTTGAAATGCAACAGGTCGCCTTTCGGAAAACAATCAATGAAACCAAAACGCTTGGGGCCGACATTCGTCTGATAGGAAAAATCGGAGGTTTTAACGAAGTTCATACGTTTGCCCGATTTCAAAATGCTCGGCGTGAAACCGTCGAAATAATTGCGGTTAGCCCATTTGCCGGCAAACTGCTGCGGATTCTTCAGGTCATACACCTTCACCATGAAAATTTTGCTGTTCTTCGGTGTCATTTCAAGCACCTTCTGCAAAACCACCTGCTTGTCCATCACGGCCTCCAAATAGAGCCATTGGAAACGGTTTCCCAAATTTTCCCAAATCGGCGTAAAATGCACCATCGCCGTGGTCGAGTCGTTCACTTGCATGACATAATCGCCCTGCATGGTGCGATAAAACTGTTTGGCATCCTCTTCCGTAAATGCGTCTTGCTTTTGCGCGAAACCGCTAATTGTCAGCAGAATAGTTAGCAATACTAATGCGTATCTTTTCATCATTGTTTCCTTTCATCGGTTAAGTGGGTGCAAAAATACTGATTTTTCGCAAAACCAAAATTCATAATTGTTTATTTCCTATTTTTGCCTCTTTCAAATCATAGTCCATGACCGCTTTCGATTTCTTCAATATCATCCGCTCGATTCCGAAGACCTTGCGTTTCAATCTGCATTATTTTCCGCTGAAAACGGCCTTGAAACTGCCCGTTGTTGTGTCGCATCGTACCTATTTGCGCGAACTGCATGGCAAGGTGGAACTGCCTGAAAACGTGGAAACGGCAATGGTGAAAATCGGTTTTGGCGATGTGGGGCATTATGACCGCAAGCGTTCACGCATGATTTGGCAGGTGAGCGGAACGGTCAGTTTTGGGGGCAAGGCAAGCATCGGGCACGGATCGAAAATATCGGTGCGCGGACATTTGAGCCTCGGTGCGGACTTCAACATGACGGCGGAAAGCACCATCGTCTGCGCCAAGGAAATCAGTTTCGGGCGCGATTGCTTGCTGAGTTGGGACATCCTCGTGATGGATACCGACGAACATCCATTATATAATAAGGAAAACGAGCGCATCAATCCTGACAAGGCCATCATCGTGGGCAACCATGTTTGGATAGGCTGCAAGTGTGTATTACTGAAAGGTGCGGAAGTGCCTGACAATACGGTGGTTGCAGCCGGAACGATGGTAAAATCGAACTTTTCAAGCGAATATCAAGTGATTGGCGGCAACCCGCCTGCTATCCTCAAAAGAGACATCCGTTGGGAACATTGATTGTGGAATACACTTCGTGTAGAAATCATTCAAAAATCTATTTTAAAATCTAATCAAAATACAATCATTTGATTTTGAAAGATTTTTATTTGATTTTTGATAGATTTCTTGCAAAGCAATCCCCAAAAATCATAAAGCATCAATCACCGTGCAGAGGTTCTCAAAGATTTGCGGGATTTCGCCCACGCCGTTCACTGGATGCAGGTTACCTCTCTCCAAATAGAAATCCGTCACGGGGTGCGTCTTCTCGTAATATTCCTCAAAACGATGCTTGATGGAGTCGAGATTGTCGTCGGCGCGACCGCTGGTCTTGCCGCGCTCCAACATGCGCTCGATGAGAAGTTCTTCTGGCACTTCGAGGCTTAAAACACCCGTCAGCGACATGTCGAATTTCTCCATCATTTCCTCAAGGATTTCGGCTTGGCGCACCGTGCGCGGATAGCCGTCGAAGAGGAAACCAGCCGAATCCATGTGGTCAGAGAGCTTCTTTTCAATGATTTTGGCCACGATTTCGTCGGAGACGAGACCGCCTCGGCCAATGATTTCCTTCACTTGGAGGCCTAGTTCGCTCTCGGCGGCGATTTCCTCACGAAGGATTTCACCCGTCGAGATGTAAGTCAGGTTGTATTTTTCGCGCAAGAACTGCGATTGGGTACCTTTGCCAGCCCCAGGAGGGCCGAATAATATGATGTTTAGCATGATGTTATTATTTTAATTCGGAATGCTGAATTCGGAATTCGGAATGAGGGGCGAAGCCTGGCGCCGCTTTGCGCTATTCCGCATTCCGCATTCATAATTCCACATTCTTATTCAATTATTTTGTAAATATCTGGTAAATTTCTTCCTTGTTGGTCATAATCAAGGCCGTAGCCCACGATGAAGTCGTTGCCAATGTCCATGCCTTTGTAGTCGATGGGATAGTCGTATTGGAACGAGTTGGGCTTGAAGAACAGCGTGGCAATGCGCACGTCGGCGGCTCTCAAGTCGCGGAGCTTCTTGATGGTGTAGCGCATGGTGTGACCCGTGTCGACGATGTCCTCCACGATGACCACATGGCGACCGTCCAGAGGATGGTCCAAGCCAATGAGTTCGCGGATGACATTGGTGGTTTCGGTGCCAGCGTATGACGACAGTTTCACGAAACTGATTTCGCATGGGATGGTCACGCGCTTGAACAATTCGGAGGCAAACATGAAAGCCCCATTGAGCACCACGAGAAACAGCGGATTCATGCCTTCCATATCGTGGCTGATTTGGTCGGCCACATTTTGGATTTCGGCCTCGATTTTTTCTTGGGGGATATACAGCCCAAATTCCTTGTCTAAAACTTTTACCGTTTTCATTTTCAAAGGATTAGTATTTGCTTGCCTTTGTGGGTAAGGCGACACAAATATACAAAATGCTTTTATTGGGTGAACCGCATTGGGAAAAAAACTACTTTTGCGGAGTAATTAATCACAAAACTCTCAAAACAATGCAAAACTTCAATTATGAAAGGATGCGGCTCGACAACCGCCTCGCCGCAGGGAAAAAGCCGGTTGGCGACTTTCCCAAGCAACAAAAGGGGTTTGCAAGTTTTGACGGTATTGTGAAAAAAAATCAGAAAATTATGACCCCAATAGTAAGCATTATTATGGGAAGCACTTCCGACCTTCCCGTTCTTGAAAAAGCCGCTCAATTCTTCGATGAGATGGAAATCCCGTTTGAGATGAACGCTCTCAGTGCGCACCGCACACCGCACGAAGTTGAACAATTTGCCCGCGAAGCCCAAGGCCGTGGAATCAAAGTGATTATCGCTGCCGCTGGCATGGCCGCCGCCTTGCCGGGCGTGATTGCCGCTAACACCACCTTGCCCGTCATCGGCGTACCCGTGAAAGGTATGCTTGACGGCTTAGACGCCATGCTGTCCATCATCCAAATGCCTCCCGGGATTCCCGTGGCCACGGTGGGCGTGAATGGTGCCTTGAACGCCGCCATCCTCGCTGCCGAAATGCTCGCGCTCAGCGATGTGCAGATAGCGACTAAAGTGTTGAATTACAAGGAAAATCTGAAGAAAAAAATCACGAAGGCTAATGCGGAATTGAAGGAAGTGAAGTATCAATTTAAGACGAACTAAATGTGAGGTAGGAGGTAGGAAGTATGAGGTAGGAACTTTTTTAGAATAACGGAAATACATAAAACACAAAATGATGAAGGAGACCGTGTTACAGAAAAAGAGCAAGGCTTTTGCTGTGAGGATAATAAGGATGTATCAATATCTATGTGAGGAGAAAAAAGAGTTTGTCCTTTCCAAGCAGGTTTTGAGGAGTGGCACCAGCATCGGAGCTAATGTGCGGGAAGCAAAACGGGCGCAGTCGAAGCCTGATTTTAACGCAAAACTCTTTATCTCGCTCAAAGAAGCTGAAGAAACCGGGTATTGGTTAGAGTTGCTTGTTGAAACAGATTACATTTCTAAAGAAATGTTCAATAGCATTTATGCAGATTGCGAAGAAATCATCAAACTCCTCGTAACTTCAACCAAAACCCTAAAAGAAAACAACTCCAAATAACCTCCTACCTCCTACTTCATACCTCCTACTTCATACCTCCTACTTCCCCTCAAAAACAATTCTACTCAGCCTGTCCCTATCAAACACCCGATTAGCCACTTCCAAGATGTCTTCGGCGGTGACGGCTTCCACCTTGCGGATGATGTCGTCCATGTATTCAATTGGTTCACCCATGATGAGGGAGCGGGTTGCGCTCAGGAGTTCGTTCATGCCGCTTTCGTAACTCAGCGCGACTTGACCGATGAGTTGCTGCTTGGCATGGTGCAGTTGCAAAGTGCCCAATTTTTGGATGCAAAGCTTCTCCAATTCCTTGTGAACCAAGCCAATGGCCTTTTCCAACGAGTCAGGGTCGACGGCCATATAGACATTGATGAGTCCGACATCAGAATAGGCGGTGTATTGCGATTCGATAGTGTAAGCGAAGCCGTATTTCTCGCGTATGTTCAGCCCGAGGCGCGAACTCATTGCCGGGCCACCCAACACATTGTTCAACATTACGATAGGCATTCGTAGCGGGCTGCAAAACTCGGGCGCAATGTTGCCTATAATGCAGTGGCTCAAGTGGTTGTTTCGCGTCAAGGTGCGCTCAGTGGGAACGTAGTCCTTGAAGACTTCGCGCTTTTTATTAATAAGGTGTGCAGGCTGACTACCGAAAAAGGTCATTGCCAACCGCTCAAACTCCTTGAAACTGATGTTGCCGACCGAAGCCAAAATCATTTGGTCGGTGCTGTAGTTGTGCGCCATGAAGTCAAGAATGTCCTGACGCTTGTAGCCTTTCACCAATTCCGTGGTTCCCAAGATGTTGCGTGAAAGCGGATGCCCCTTGAAGACCATCTCCTCATAGAGGTCGTAAATCTCATCCGATGGCGAATCGAGGTAGGAATTGATTTCGTCCAAGATGACTTCCTTCTCCTTGGCCAACTCGTTTTCAGGAAAAGTGGAACGGAAAGCGATGTCGGCGAAAAGGTCGAGGGTACGCTTGTAGTGCTGCTTCAGGAAAGTGGCTTGCAGGCAGGTTTCCTCTTTGGTAGTGAAGGCGTTAAGGTCGCCGCCCACATTGTCAAGGCAACTCAAAATGTGGTAAGCCTTGCGGTTTTGCGTGCCTTTGAATATGGTGTGCTCCACGAAGTGGGCAAGACCGTTCTCTTGCGCCTGCTCGTCGCGGGTGCCGGTTTCCACCATCAGCACCAAATGGGCGATTTCGCCTTGTTTCTGTTTGTGTATCAGCCTGATTCCGTTTGGTAAAACGGATTCGTTATATTTGTTTTCCAACATAGCCGTAAAAATGAGCCGCAAAGATACGACAATCCGAAAACATTCTTACATTTGCAGTTTCAAATAAATCAAACTTTATCACTATGAAGAAGTCATTACTCACAATCTTGCTGGCCTTGAACGCACTTTTCGTCTTGGCCCAATCCACTATCGACCCGCTGTTGGCTGAAGAAATGGAACGCCGCAGCAATGACGAACAAATGAAGGTCATTGTCATTATGAAAGCACGCTACGACAGGGCTTTGCTAAACCGTCGGGCCGACTATTTCACCACCCGAGCGGAACGCCGCGACTTCGTTGTCAATGAGTTGAAGGAGTTTGCGGCCTCTTCGCAATACGACCTGAAACAGGCACTTGCCGAGATGGAGCGCAGCGGCATGGTCACCACACCCAGCACTTTATGGATGTCGAACTCGTTGACTTTCCATGCCAACAAGGCTGCCATTCGCGACCTTGCCCGACGCAACGACATCGAGGTTATCGGCTACGCCATCGAGCGTTGCTGGATTCCCGAAGAGGAAACCCCACGAACTGCCCCTGCCTCGCGCGAAATCACCTCAAATGTCATACAAGTGGGTGCCAACCAAGTCTGGGAGTTGGGCTACACGGGCGAAGGTGTTGTGGTGGCCGTCGTCGATACGGGTGTCAACTACAACCACTTGGACGTGGTCGACCATCTTTGGGACGGGGGCCAAGAGTTCCCCAACCACGGCTACGATGTGTACAACAACGACAACAACCCAATGGATGACCAAGGCCACGGCTCGCACTGCGCCGGCACGGTACTGGGCGATGGCACGGCAGGTTCGCAAACGGGCATGGCCCCAAACGCCACGCTGATGTGCGTCAAGTGCATCAATTCGAATGGCAATGGCGGGGCCGAAGTGATTTCCGCTGGCATGGAATGGGCCGTTGAACATGGTTGCGATGTGTTCAGTATGTCGCTCGGCGTGGCCAATTCCACCATTCCAGAGCGCACTTTGCTGCGCCGCACCTGCGAAACCTCGCTGGATGCGGGCATTGCGGGTGCCATTGCAGCGGGCAACGAAGGCGGCAGCCAATGGCAATATCCCATCCCGAACAATGTGCGCGTGCCGGGCAGTTGCCCTCCGCCTTACATGGATGCCGTTCAAGGCGAGAATTCCGGCAAAATGAGTTGCTCGATTTGCATCGGCGCAGTTGACGGAAACGACAATGCAGCCTATTTCACCTCGCGCGGCCCTGTCACATGGACAAACACCGAGTTTGGCGACTACCCCTACCAACCTGAAATCGGCCTCATCCGCCCTGATGTTTGCGCCCCGGGTGTAGACATCAAGTCGTTGGACTATCAAGGCAATAATGGCTATACCACCATGAGCGGCACTTCGATGGCCACGCCTTGCGCAGCAGGTTGCATCGCTTTGATGCTGAGCAAAGACCCCAATCTGATGCCTGCCGACATCTGCCGAATCCTTGAAGAGACGGCGGTGCCTTTGGCAGAAGGCAAGAGCAACACCTACGGCTTTGGCCGCATTAATGTGCTGGCGGCGGTCGAGGCCATCCAATTGGGTGCCGTCCAATACAATTCTTTTTATCAAATCCACGACCCTGAAGGTAACAATAACGGCGTCTTGAATCCTAACGAGTCGGTTATGATGAGTGTCGTGATGGTGAATACCACCGAAGAGCCTGTGAACAATGTTACCATTGCCTTGACAACTGAAGATGAAAACGTTACCATCACGCAAAACACGGCCTCCTGCCCCAGTTTCGCCCCCAACGAAGCCCTGATGGTGGACAACGCTTTCGCTTTCACGGTCAGCGATGATGTGGTGGCAAAGCAGGAAATCCGTTTCAATTTGGAAGTTTACCTCAATGGCGAGCAAACGGGAACCTTCGGCATCGTTGTCCCGGTCTTCGATTACCTCTTGCAATACGGCACAACCGCCGTGCTGGATGACAACAACGGCAACGGACTCCTCAATCCGGGCGAAACCGCCGACTTGCGCATCTTTGTCGACAATGCGGGAAACGAGTTAGCCGAAATGATAACTGGTACTTTGTCGACAGATTATGAATTGGTCACCTTGGGCAATCCTGAGCAAAGCTTCAGCACGATAGGAGCCAACTTGATGGGCTTTGCCGACTTCAACGTCACTTTGGACGCATCGGCTCCCGACGACTTCGTGATTCCCTTCACCCTCAATCTCGTGGATTGCAACGGCAGACATACCGAGTTGGCATTTGCAATCAGGAATGCCTGCAACGTCATCTTTTCGTTGCATGATTCCTACGGCGACGGGTGGCAAGGCAACTACCTTGAAGTGACCTATTCCGACGGCACGCCATCAGAGCAAATGACGGTTCAATCGGGCTATTCGGCAAACTTTACGCGCGAACTGGCCACGGGTTCCAACATATCGCTTACATGGCACAACGGGCAATGGACTTCAGAATGTAGTTTTGAGGTCACCTATGATGACGGCTCGGTCATCTTCCAAAACGCGGGCGGCTTCAACGGCACCCAAACGCTCCATATCAACTGCTTTGGCGGAGGAGCTGCACCTGAGTTTTGCGACCCCGCCCGCAACCTGACCTACACAACGGAAGGCAACATCGTCCACTTGACTTGGGAGGCTCCCGAAAATGTCGAAAATGCGGTTTATGAAGTATATAGAGGCTCCACCATGCTTGTGATGAGTCCAGCAACCGCCCTTGACGATGTTGTAGAGGAAGGTGTTTACAACTATTGCGTCCATGCCGTGTATTCCGAAAACTGCCAAACCGAGTATGTTTGTGTTGAGGTGGAGGTTTCGCTTTGCTCTGGTGTGCAACATTTGGACTACACTTTGGACGACGATTTGTTGCTTACCCTCACTTGGGACACTCCCGAAAATCCATCGGGACTGATTGAATATCAAGTTTATATGGACAATGAACTGATAGGTTCGACCAACGATTTGACATATACCTTCAACATTGCCGAAGGCGAACACGACATCAATGTGAAAGCCGTCTTTGAGGGTTGCGAAAAGGATGCCCATGTGCAGGTTTGCGTGGTTGGAGCGGTGGAGAATTTGAATTATGTGTTGGAAGACCTCACCGCCACTGTGCTTTGGGATGCCTTGGAAGGTGTTGGTGTTTATGAGGTGGAAGTCCAAGGTGAGGTTGTGGCAACGGTCGAGGAAACGCATTACATTTTCGAGGTTGAAGAAGGTCTGACCTCGGTCGTGGTTCGTCCTGTTGTAGACGGTTGCTATACGCTGGATGCCGATGTCGAGATTTGCATTTGCAAGCCCGTTGAAAACTTGAGATTTGTCAAATTGGATGCTGACGGTATGTTGCATTTCAATTGGGATGGAGCCTCACACGACAGCTATTATGAAGTCACTTGCAATGGCGGGGACACCCAAACAGTTTATTCTTCAGATGCCGTATTTGCTGCCCAAGTTGGAACAAATTCAATCATCGTGGTGGCGCATTCCGACTATGGTTGCGACTCCGAACCGGTCAGCCTGACGCAAAACGTGTGTGCTGGTGTGGATGGCTTCGACTATTCCTTTGATGGAGCCCTGGTTACCATTACGTGGAACGGCGATGCCGAATCGTACAAAGTGATGATCGACAACGATTGGCTTTTGCCCGAAACGGTTGAAACACCTTCCTACACAACAGCCTTGGAAGGCAGTCACTTTATTGAAGTGATGCCCGACTATGGCGACGACTGTGTTGCCTTTACCGCCCGCTTCGATTTCGAGGTCATCAACGTGGTTCCCGAAATCCGAATCACTGACATACACGAAGGCCAGATGGCCACGTCTTGGAATAGCATCGACAGAGCACTTTCCTACAATCTCTTCCGCGACTACGAACTGATTGCCGAGGGTCTCACCGATACGGAATACAACGACACCGAAATGGCCATCAATATGCAGCACTGCTATACGGTGAAGGCCGTGTACGAAAAGGGTATTTCCGCCCATTCCAACGAGGCGTGCGCCAACTATTTCACTGGCCTTGGCGAGAGCGACAATCAAGTGACCATCTTCCCTAACCCGACTTCCGACAAGGTGACCATCCAATGTGCAGGCATGACACTGATTGAGGTGTATTCCGCTGAGGGAAAATTGGTTAGAAGAATCGAGGTCGATGAAGACACTTTCCAGTTGGAGGGACTCGAAAACGGCCTCTATACCGTCCGCATCCTGAAAGGCGACGACATCTTTGTCCGCAGCATAATAAAAACACGCTAATTCCGTTTGTATCGAAAAAGAAAAAACATGCGCAGAATCTTTATTTCCTTGCTCCTTCTCGCGGGCTTGGCTTTACAGGCCCAAATGCCGAAGGACATTATGAAAGACCCTATTCCCGTGGCCATGTTCCAAGTCACCTACGCTTTCCATATCCCCGGTTTGAACACCAAGGATTTGTACGGCATCAGCCACAATATTGGCGGCAGTTTTGTGTACAAGACCGAGTCGAACTGGCTTCTGACGGCCAATGCCAACTACATTTTCGGCAACAAAATCAAAGGTGACCGCATCGACATTTTCGGCGAAGGCATCACCACAGTCGATGGCGAAATCTTTGGCGGCGAGGGCAGTGTGGCCATGCTTTGGATTCAGCAGCGTGGCTTACATTTTCAGGCTGAGGTCGGAAAACTGTTCCCTTTTGGCTCCAATCCCAATAGCGGCTTTTTCGTGCAGGGCGGTTTGGGCTATCTCACCAACCGCATCCGCGTGGATTATCAGCAAGAACGCCTCAACCCGCCTTATCCGGTGGATGGCGACTACCAATACGGCTACGACCGAAAGCGTGGCGGTCCGGCGGTGCATCTTGAGGCCGGCTATCTGTTTCTTAGCGATACAAGATTGCTCAACCTCTCGATTTCACTTGAGGTGACTTACGCCCGCACCCGCGATCTCCGCGACTACGATTTCCGCGTGTTCGACGGCCAGCCCGTGGGCCGCACCGACCCGCACAAGCGCTACAACGACCTCTACTACGGCATCCGCGTCACATGGAACATCCCCACCTATGAACGCCAGCCGCAAGAATACTACTATAATTGACAGCCGTGCGATTGCTCTACACTACAGCCATTCGCCTTTATTCACTTGGTGCGCAAGCAGCTGCGTGCTTGGGTCATGCCAAGGCCAAGCAATGGGTGGAAGGCCGACGGGTGTTTCGTCTGGCTCAGAGGCAGAATGTCGTTGAGCCTGACGAAACACAGGCCGAACAATGGATTTGGTTCCATGCGGCCTCGCTCGGCGAGTTTGAACAAGGCCGGCCTGTCATTGAAGCCTTGAAGGAAAGCCAACCCCAGTTCAAGATTCTGCTGTCGTTTTTCTCGCCTTCGGGCTATGAGATTCGGAAAAACTACCCGCTGGCCGACGAAGTGCTTTACCTCCCCTCCGACACTCCACGCCATGCCACAGAATGGGTACATCGGCATCATTTCGTGGCGGCGTTTTTCATCAAGTACGAGTTCTGGTTCAACTATATGAGGGCTTTGAAAGAGGCCGACATTCCTTTGTTCTACATCTCCCTCATCCTCAAGCCCGACTCGTATTTCTTCCAATGGTACGGCTCGTGGTTCCGCAAGCAGTTGCGGACCGTCAGTCACTTTTTTGTGCAAGACGAAACAACATCCAAATTACTGAAAAACAGCGGATTTGACAATGTAACAATATGTGGCGACACTCGCTTCGACCGAGTTGCTGCCATTGCGCAACAGGCCAAGCCCTTCCCGGAAATTGAGCGTTTCATCAAGGGACGGAAGTGCATCATCGGGGGCAGCACTTGGCCGCCCGACGAGCAACTTTTGGCCTGTTTTCTGCCCCAATTGCCCGACGACTATTGCCTCATCATTGCGCCGCACGATGTTTCGGCCTCGCATGTGTCCAAAATCAAGGCCATGTTTCCTGAGAGCGTCTGCTATACTGACCTCGATTCGGAACAAACATCAAAAATCTTGATCGTCAACACAATAGGCATACTCAACCAACTCTACCAATACGCCCGTTTCGTCTACATCGGCGGAGGCTTCGGCGTGAATATCCACAACATTCAGGAGCCGGTCACTTTCGGTTGCCCTGTGGTTTTTGGGCCAAAATACAAGAGTTTCAAGGAGGCCGTCGATTTGGTGACCATGCAAGGGGCATTTTCGGTTCGGAACGAAGAGGATTTGCGCAGGGTTTTCAACCGATTGATGGACGACGAGGCGTTTTTCAACAAGGCCTCGCTCACCTGCCGCGACTACCTGAAAAGTCAGGTTGGAGCCACTGAAATCATACTGAAAGGCTTCAAAAAAGCACTTTTTTTGTAAAAAACGCGAAATTTTTTTGGTTTGTTGTTTTTATTGACTAATTTTGAAGGCTGATTTCGCTTTGAAATTCAGTCCAATAAAATTACGCCTATGCAAGAAACATCTACTCCATCCCAACTCCCCCGCATCGGGCTTAGCCATGGCGACATCAACGGCATCGGCTATGAAGTCATCCTGAAGACCTTTTCCGATTCACGAATGTTCGAGTCGCTGACACCAATCTTGTATGGGCAATCCAAGGCCTTTTCCTACTACAAGAAGAATTTCGGCCTCGACAGTCCCAACTATTCCCTGACCCGCGACGCGCGTCAAGCAGGTGACAAGAAACTCAACATCATCAACATCGTGGAAAACGAGGTGAAAATCGACCCTGGGCAAGCCTCTGACGTGTCGGCTGAAATGTCGGTGCTTTCGATGAAAAAGGCGGTCGACGACTTGGAAAACTCAGCCATTGCAGCTTTGGTGTTGGCTCCCGACAGCCGCATCGTGGCGCGAAGCAACCGCGATTTCCTGTTTTCCTTCCACAAGGAGGCGGAAACGATGCGCGTGATAGTGTGCGACAAGATGCGTGTCGGCTTGGTCACTGACGATTTGCCCCTCAATGAGGCCTTGGCGCAAATCGACATCCGTTTCATCCTCGGGAAACTGGCCGTGCTTTCGCAGGCCATGAAGACCGATTTTGGCATCAGCGCGCCCAAGATTGCCGTACTTGGCTTGAATCCTCACGCGGGCTCCATGCCCGTCGGAGACGACGACAAAGTGATGAAAGCCATCAACGACGCACAAAAGAAAGGCATTTTCGCTTTCGGCCCCTTCTCGACCAACCAATTGTTTGTGCAGGGCTTGTGGAAGAAATACGATGCCATAGTGGCCATGTATTACGACCAAGGCGTGCTGCCCTTGAAGATGATGGCCTTGGGCGGCTGCGCCTATTATTGGGCGGGCTTGCCCGTGGTGTGTACAGCCCCCATGCACGGCCCCGCATTCGAATTGGCCAACGCCAACAAGGCCGAGCCTGATTCCTATCGAGAGGCGGTGTATCTGGCGGCGGATATTGTCAATTGGCGCAAAAACCAATAAAACCCAATAAAAAAAGGAGGCTCAAAACAAGCCTCCTTTTTTCATTTGCTCCGTAAAGCAACTTACTTCACGATGAACTTCTGGACATCGCTACCAGCACTGATGACATAGACGCCGCTGGTCAAACCGTTCAGGCTGATGGTGTTGGCACCAGCATGACCTTCGAAGGTCATCACTTTCTGACCCATGACGTTGTAGATCTCGATGTCAGCGTTTTGGCTGAGGGTGACATTGAGTTGGTCAACAGCAGGATTGGGATAGACAGTCATGTGCGTGTTGTGGCTCACTTCAGCAACGCCAACACCAGCCTCCGGGAAGAGGTCGTTCAGTTCGAAGGTGAGGCCGAAGTAGCAGTTGTCGCTGCTGTCGTCGTCATCGCTTTGAACGAAGGTACCCGTCTCGAAGTCCTGTTGAGAGGCAACGACAAGGGTGGTGCCCACCACAGCAGCTTGCGTGTAGACGCACTCTGACTGCTGGAAGTCGAAGCCCTTGGTGAGTTGCACTTGGGGAGACCAAGTATGGCCAGCGTCGCCCGAGTAGGAGGCAAAGAGTTTGAAGTAGTGGTTGCCGTGACCATCTTGGTTGTTTTCATCCATGGCAGACCAAACGGCGACCATGTCCCAACCGTCGCAGCCAGGAAGCAGGCAAAGCGCAGGCATGGCACTGATACCGCAGTTGTATTTTCCGTGCAGTTGGAAATCTTCAATGTTGAATTCCGTGGCAGTGTAAGGATCCTCGGGATTGCCTTGGCCATCCAAGGGTGTCACATAGCCGAAGTATTCAGGCCACATCTCGTGGGTGGTCTCGCTATAAATCCACAGAGAGGAGAGGATGTCTGAGTTCAGGTAAGCGGAGTCCATGATGAAAGGCTGGCCGGGCATAGGAGGCATCGGGTTGGTCGGGTCAACGCCATACAAAGGCTGGCTCTCACCGTGGTAAGGCAGGGTTTCGCTCCAGAAAGCGACACCGCCAACGCCAGGATAGTAACTGTCCGAGCCAGGCTCGCCAGTTGAACCGTTGAATTCATAGGCCATGCAGAGTTCGCCGTTGAGGCCCCAATGGCAGGAAGTCCAACGAGGATAACAGAAGGCCAATTTGCTGTCATCATAGGTGACATTGATGCCGGGGTGGTGCCAGAACACTTTTCTCTCCCAAGTTTCACCATTGTCGTAGCTGTAGCACACCATGCAGTCGCTCCAAGCGTTGTTCACCACATAGGCGAGGCAATTGTCAGCAGTGGTTTCCATCCAATACATGATATTGCTACCCCAGTCGCTGCCGTATTCAGAGGTGAAGTAAGGCAGAACAACGTTTTCCTTGTCCCAGGTCATGCCGTCGGAGGAACGGTAGTAATAAATGTTGTTGTCGCCCGAGCCGGTAGCCAACACATGGATGATGTCGCGGTTGGCGCCCGAGGTCATCACGGCAGGCCAAGCGGGATCGTTGTCGGCGGAGAGGGTCAAGGCGCGAGGAAGTGTGCCTTGGGCATCGGCGAGGCCTTCTCTGTCTTCAAGGATGTAGACGCAGCACTCGGTTGAAGTGTGGGCGGCAATGACGATGCCGTTTTCCTTGTAGCGGGCGATGGAGCCGAAGCCAGTTCTTTCGCTCTCGATGCGGCCCCAAAGCGGAGTCCATTCATCGGTGTTGTAGTCGTAGGTGCCAATGCCTGTACCACGATCGCTGAAAGCGTCGTCGGTGGCCATGGTGTAGGCAAAGTTGATCTTGTTGTCGGGCCATTGGATGGTCCAAGTACGCGGACCGGCATTCGATTGCCAGTCGTAGGTGGTGTAGTCGAGTTCGCCGTCGCTGCGGGTCATGTTAGGCTCGCTTTGCACGTTCTCGAAACTTTCCATGCCCCTCGTAACATACTGGATGGCAGATTTCTTCATTACGTCGTTCTTCGACATTCTCACTTGTGAGTAGCCGGCTGTGGCCACCAACAAAACAAGTGCTAAAGTAAATAACTTCTTCATTTTGAAAGATTTTAATTAATAATTAGTTAGTTGTTTGTTGTTTGTTGCAATATTATTTGGGGGCAAAGATAGTGTTTTTTTTGAAAACGCAAGCGTTTTTGCAAAAAAAAAGGAGGCCGAAGCCTCCAAATCAATTAAAATGACTAACTAAGACTTATTTCACAACGAACTTCATCGTGTTTTCAAAACCGTTGGCCTTCACAGTGACGAAGTAGATGCCGCTGCTGAGGTCGCTGGTGCTGATGTTCGTGGTGTTGATGCCCGTGTTGAGGTTCACTTGCTGCTCCATCACCTTCTGACCCATCAGGTTGAAAACGCTGACGCTCATTTCTGACGACTGCGAAGCGTTCACTTCGAGGTTCAGCACATCGGTGGCAGGGTTGGGATACACGCGGGTGGTGGTCATCGGGTTGATGGCGTTGTGCTCTTCAACAGCCCAAGTTTCAAGACCGGGATCCTCGGGCGAAGGAACAATCTTCACAGCCCAGATGTAGTTTTCGGTCAGGTCACCACCGTTGCTGTTCGGGTAGTTGTCGGCGTCGATGTCGAGGTAGAGGCCTTGCTTGTCGTCCTCTGAATAACCGACCCAGAATTCGCCGTTGTAGGCTCTGGTGGCGGCAAAGGTAGGATAAACCTCCGACAGTTCGTGGTCGAAGCCATAGCTCAGGTTGTAGACGTCTTCGAACCAAGTGCCGGTGTAGTCTCTGAGTGTTACCCAAGCGCTTCTTAAAGCATGGTCTACGCTTCCCGTACCGTTACTATGTCTAACTTCTGAAAGCGTGTTGTAAACGATGGCGACATTGCCTTGTTCGTCAACGGAAACACCAGGCATTGTTGAAACGCCATAAGAACGGTAATGCCAAGCAGCATCAACGCCCAAAATAAAATCAGTATTCCACTCGCCGTCGCCGTCTTCATCGACTTGATAGCCAAACCAGTTCAAGTTATTGGAACCCATGGCGATAATCATGTTGTAAAGACGCTCAATATTCAGTGAGTTGCAGATACCATCGCCGCCGTTGAGCAGCCAGTTGGGGTCTTCAGCAACCAAGGCAGCATCGCCACTCCAGTCGCCGAACAGCGGAATTTCGTGACCGCCTTGTTCGTTGGTGAAGTTGGAATTCCAGTAAACGATGCCGTGGTTGTAGACCTTCCAATAGTTGTATTGGGTGGCACTGGAAGGACGCCAGGCAAACAGGCCGAAGGCGCAGTGCACAGTGCCGTTGTTGTCGATGGCGATGCTGTGCGAGTTGTCGCTGGTGAACAGGGTGTCGGCCATGCCATCCGGATAGTCGTCAAAGTCGATGGCATGGACGGGATTGCCGTTTTGTTTTACACACAAAGGAGCCACAATCTGGCGTTCCCAAGTGGCACCGTTGTCGTGCGAAATCATGTAGAACACGTCGGTGGTGTAGGAGGCGAACATGCAGGCCACATTGTTGCCGTTGGCGGCCAGCACATAGTCGTCGGCACTGAGTTGGTTACGGTAGTCGCCATCGAGGTCGTTGTCGAGGCCGGGGAAGTCGTTCATTTCAGCGGGAATGTCCCAATTGCCATTCTCATGCTTGACGCGGACATAGTAGATGTGGTTGTCCAAGGAACCATCGGGCATGCTGATTTGCTTGCACATCACAACGTGGATGTACTCATCATTGGGGCCGCTGCAGACCACTCTCGGCCAAGTGGGAGTACCGAAGTCGTTGCCCCAGTTGTAGATGAGTTCCCAGTCGCCTTGACCCTTGGTGGGACGATAGTAAAGGTTGACGCCAGTGGCGTGAGAAGCGAGGACTTCGCCATCACCGCAAGCGGCGATGCTCGGCCAGCCCGACTTCATGGGTTCTTGACGCACCTCGGGGAAATCGCCGAAACCGCCATCATAGTAGTTGTAACCGGTACCACGGTCGGGGAAACTGGAGACGCCCGAGGGGTCCCAAGTGGCAGTGATGGCAACAGTGCCATCAGCCCAAGAGGCCATACGGTTGCCGAGGGCTGAGTTCGACTGCAGGTCGTAGTTGGTGTACATGGTCATTTCTTCTTCGTAACCTCTGTTGCGGTTGGAGGTTTGGACCATGTGCTGGGGCATGTTGAATTGCATGCCTTGGGCTTGTGAGCCGTCAGCGATTCTGAGTTCGCTGGGTTTCTGGGCGGTGGCACTCGCATTCTTCATCGCGGTGCTCACGTTTACTCTTTGTGCAAAGCCGGTCATTGCGACGGCCATTGCGAGCGACACGAATAAAACTTTCTTCATGGTGATTTTGTTTTGATTAGGTAATTGATAATTGTGTTTTAGTCTTTCTATTTGGGCTGCAAATATAGTCATTTTGGAAATAATAACACCCAAAACGACTTTTTTTTTACATTTTTTGGGGAACAGCAATTTTTGTGCCAGAAAAAACTTACACCAGTAACATTTCGCTTCCACACGCGCTTCGCGTCATTGCGAGGCACGAAGCAATCCACAAAGTAGGACACGCTTCGCGTCATTGCGAGGCACGAAGCAATCCACAAAGAAGGACACGCTTTGCGTCATTGCGAGGCACGAAGCAATCCACAAAGAAGGACGCGCTTTGCGTCATTGCGAGGCACGAAGCAATCCAGAACAACACCTTTTTTGGCTTTCATAAACTGAAAAACCATATTTTTGCAATCAAAACAAAACCCATGAACACAAATCGCAAAGGATACGTCTACATTCTTTTTAACCAACGCAATGGCACGTTATATACAGGTGTGACATCATTTTTGAAACGTCGTGTCTATGAGCACAAGACCAAAATTCATCCTGAAAGTTTTACGGCAAAGTATTCAGTTGATAAATTGGGGTATTTCGAGGAATTTGTTTCCATCAAAGAGGCAATAGCAAGAGAGAAGCAGATAAAAGGAGGCTCAAGGGCTGCGAAGTTGGCTTTGGTTGAGGCAATGAATCCAAACTGGGAGGATTTGTTCGATTCGTTGTAGTTGTTTGTCTGGATTGCTTCGTCGTTCCTCCTCGCAATGACGCAAAGCGACGCAATAGACAAAGCACTATAGTTGTTTGTCTGGATTGCTTCGTCGTTCCTCCTCGCAATGACGCGAAGCGGCGCAATAGACAAAGCACAGCAAAAAAAGTTTTTCGCTATTGCGAAACAAAAAAGTATTATTCCTACTTTTACAGCGTCAAAAATCTCATTCAATATGAAAAAACTATTACTACCTTTACTCTTAATGGCTTTGGCGGCTTGCTCGACGGCACCCAAGGCCGACTATGTAGCCGACCCTGCTAACTATGTTGACCCATTCATCGGGACGGGCGGCCACGGCCACACCTTCCCGGGCGCGACGGTGCCCTTCGGCATGGTGCAGTTCAGCCCCGACACAAGAATGAACGACTGGGATGGCTGCTCGGGCTACCACACCAGCGACCACACCATCCTCGGCTTCAGCACCACCCACCTCAGCGGCACGGGCTGCTCCGACTATGGCGACTTCCGCTTCATGCCCATTGTCGGCGAAGTGAAAACCGACAAAGGTGATGAAGAAAACACCGCTTCGGGCTATCGTTCAGCGTTCAAACATGAGAACGAGGATGCCAAGGCGGGCTATTATGCCGTGCTGCTCGATGATTACAACACCAAAGTGGAACTCACTACTGGCGACCGTGTCGGGATGATGCGCTGCACCTTTCCCAAGAGCGACAACGCGCACATGTTTTTGGACATGGTGGAAGGCGTGAACGACGAGTTTGTTTACGACTCGTGGCTTCAAGTGGAGGGCGACAATGCCATCAGCGGTTTCCGCCGCACAAGAGATTGGGCAAGAGAACAACATCTCTATTTCTACGCCGAATTCTCGAAACCCTTCAAGAGCCATACCTTTATTAATAAGGGCGTTCCGACCGAAGAGAAGCGCGTGGAAAGCGACTTCATCAAGGCTTGGTTCGACTTCGATACCGAGGAAAATGAGCAAATCGTGATGCGTATCGCCATTTCCGCCGTCGATGTGGAAGGCGCGAAAAACAACCTGAACAACGAATTGGCAGCCAACGACTTCGACTTCGACGCGCTGAAACAAAAGGCTTACGACAAATGGAACACCGAACTGAAACGCTACGCTGTGAGCGACCCCAACGAATCGAACAAGACGGTGTTCTATTCTGCATTGTATCACGCCATGGTTGCCCCCAACCTCTTCAGCGATGCCGATGGCCGCTATCGTGCCCACGATTTGAAGGTTTACAAGTCGGAAAGGCCTGTCTATACGGTGTTTTCGCTTTGGGACACCTTCCGCAGCTTGCATCCACTTTTCAGCCTCATGCAGCGTGAGCGCACCCTCGATTTCATCAACACCTTTATTAATAAATATGAGACCAACCCGCACCATATCCTGCCCGTTTGGGAATTGGCCGCCAACGAAACCTACTGCATGATTGGCAACCACGCCATCCCCGTTATTGCCGACGCCTATTTTGCCGGCATCCGCGACTTCGACATGGAGAAGGCTTTGGAAGCAATGGTGGCAAGCCAGAAAGACGACTTCCGTGGCATGGGCGCTTACATGAAATACGGCTACATTCCGATTGAAGTTGAGGGCGAGGCCACTTCAAAGACCCTTGAATATGCCTACGACGACTGGTGCGTGGCCCGCATGGCCGAGGCTATGGGCAAACAAGACATCGCCAAGGAATTCTACACCCGTGCGCAAGCCTATAAGAACATCTACAACCCTGAGAACCAGTTCTTCCAAGGCCGTAGAAACGGCGGCTGGATGCGTCCCTTCGACCCCGCACAGGTGAATTTCACTTTGACCGAGGCCAATTCCTACCAATATGGTTTCTTTGTTCCGCAAGACGTGAACGGCCACATTGACCTGATGGGAGGCATGGACAGTTACAAAGCCAAACTCGACGGACTTTTCAACGCGCCCTCCGACTTGACGGGTCGTGTGCAGCCCGACATCACGGGGCTCATCGGGCAATATGCCCACGGTAACGAGCCGAGCCATAACACCGTGTATATGTACAACTTCGTCGGCCAGCCGACCATGACACAAAAGTATGTGAAACAAGTGATGGACGACTTCTATACCGACCGTCGCGACGGTTATTCAGGCAACGAGGACTGCGGCCAAATGTCGGCTTGGGCGGTGTTTTCGTGCATGGGCTTTTACCCGGCCACACCCGCTTCGGGCTATTATGTCTTGGGCGTGCCGCGCTTTGAAAGAACCAAATTGACCTTCGAGAACGGCAAACAATTTGAAGTGGTTGCCAAAAACTTGAATGAGCAAAACTGCTATGTGCAGTCGGTGAAACTGAACGGCAAACCGTTGGAACGTAGTTACATCACCTTTGAGGAAGTCTACAATGGCGGCACTTTGGAGTTCACCATGACCAACGAGACCAACTCCGCTTGGGCCACGCAACCCGAGAATTGCCCCGTGGTGCGCATCCCTACCGAGAGCATCGTCATCGTCCCGACCATCAACGCGACTTCCGACACCTTCTTCGACAGCCTTATGGTCAGCATGAGCCATCCTATTGAGGGCGTGGAAATCCATTACACTTTGGATGGCAGCACCCCGAATGAGGGTAGCCCTGTCTTTGGGCAGCCCATCTGCTTGAAGCAATCTACAACGGTGAAAGCCGCCGCACTGCAAAACGGTCGCTGGAGCCAAGTGATGGATGCCAATTACTATCTGATTGACGCGCGTCATTCGGTGAAGTTGGAGAATCCTTACAACGAACAATATGCTGCGGGCGGCCTTAAGGCCCTCATCGACCACCAACGCGGCGGTGAGAATTTCCGCACGGGATCATGGCAGGGTTACTATGGTGTCGACCTCATTGCCACGGTCGATTTGGGCGTTTCGAAACGCATCAACCGATTGGCAGGCAGTTTCTTGCAAGAGGCCTACTCATGGATTTGGATGCCGAAGGAAGTGGAATACTTTGTTTCTGAAGACGGCAAGAACTTCCGCAGCGTGGGCAAGGTGAAGAACGAATTGCCCGTGGATGTCGACGGCGCCTTTGTGCAGGAGATGGAGGTGAGACCGCGCACCAACGCCCGCTATGTGAAGATGGTGGCCAAGACCATCGGCGTTTGCCCAGAAGGACATGTAGGCGCAGGCCAAAAGGCTTGGATATTCTGTGATGAATTGGTGATAGAATAAGGACACGCTTTGCGTCACTGCGAGGCACGAAGCAGTCTATACAATAAACTTAATCCCTGGATTGCTTCGTCGTTCCTCCTCGCAAAGACGCGAAGCGACGAAATAGACAACAATAAATCTTTAAATCTGAAAATATGAAAGAATCCATTGTAATTCTCGCTGGCGGCGGTCCTGCCCCCGGCATCAACACGGTCATCAGCACCGTGGCCAAGACCTTCCTTAAGAGCGGTTATCGCGTGCTCGGCCTCAACGAAGGCTATAAAAACCTCTTCAAGCCCAATCCCGATGTGGTGGAAATGGACTTCCTCTATGCCGACGCCATCCTCAAACGTGGCGGTTCGGCTTTGAAGATGAGCCGCTACAAACCCAAGAATGAGGAGTTTAATACCGAATTTTTCGTGAAAAACAACATCAAACTGTTGGTTACCATTGGCGGTGACGATACCGCTTCGACGGCCAACCGCATCTCGAAATTCTTGGCCAATAGCGGTGTCCCGATTCAGAACATCCACGTTCCCAAGACCATCGACAACGACCTGCCTTTGCCCGATGGCAGCCCGACCTTCGGCTACTATTCGGCCAAGGATGCCGCTGTGCATTTGGTGCAGACCATCTACGAAGATGCCCGCACCAGCGGCAACTGGTTCGTCATCTCCGCAATGGGTCGCGAGGCCGGCCATTTGGCTTTCGGCATGACTTCGGCCTGCCACTGCCCGATGGTGGTCATCCCTGAAATGTTCAACAAAGCGGAAGTCACATTTGATGCCATCATCAAGTTGGTGATTAGTTCGATTGTGAAGCGCAAGTTGCTGGGTGTCAACTATGGTGTGGTCATCATCAGCGAAGGCGTGTTCCACTTCATGAGCGACGAGGAAATCGAGAAGTCGGGCGTGGCCTTCACCTACGACGAGCACGGCCATCCTGAGTTGGGCAATGTCAGTAAAGCACACATTTTCAATCTCTTGTTGCAACAAAGATTGAAGGCTTTGGGTCTCAATGTGAAGAGCCGTCCCGTGGAAATCGGCTATGGTATCCGTTGTGTTGAGCCTAATGGTTACGATTTGACCTACTGCTCGTTGCTCGGCTACGGCGTGAAGAAACTCTTCGACCAAGGCGTGAGTGGCGCGATGGTCACGGCCAACCCGAAGGGCGAAATCGTTCCTTTGTACCTGAAGGATGTGGAGGACGAAAACGGCAAGATCAAGCCGCGCTTGGTGAATCTCAGCGGCCCGAAAGCCGAGTTGATTTTCAACGACGGTTTGCAATACATCATGCCTTCCGACTACGAAGCCGCGAAGGAATATCTGCCGAATCCAGAGGACTACGACTTCAAGAAGATTTTGAAGTGGTAATCCACAATCATCATTCCTGATAATACACGCGTTTCACCCTTTGTGAGACGCGTGTCATTATTTCGTAGGGTATCGTTTGGCAAGCGCGAGCAATGTCGTTGATGTCATGCTCAGCGTCGAAAATGACTACCGTGTCGCCTTCAGAGGCCACGACATGAGTCAGGTCGAGCATACACATGTCCATGCAAACGTCACCCACAACGGGCACTTGCTGGCCATTCACATAAAACTTGCCATTGCCGTTGCTGAGCAAGCGCGATAGGCCATCGGCATAGCCAATGGGCACGATGCCAATGCGCATGTCCGTTTCTGCGCGACCGTGGCGGTTGTAACCGATGCTATCGCCAGCCGGAACCCGCTTGATTTGGTTGATGGTAGTCTTGAGCGACACCACAGGCTGCAAAAGTCCCTTGTCGGCCTCGGTGGTCGGAACGCCGTATAAACCAATGCCCAAGCGCACCATATCAAACTGATACTGAGGGAATCGCGTAATGCCCGCCGTGTTCAGGATGTGGCGCAACACCTTGTAAGGAAACGCCTCTACAATCATTTGGCTGCCCTCCTCAAAATTGCGGATTTGGCCCAAAGTGAAGTCGTCCTCGGCGGGATTGTCGGCGGTGGCCAAATGCGAAAACACGCTTTTCACATGCAGCATCGGATTGGCCTTGATGCGGCTAATCAATTCGGGCAACTCGTCCTTTGCGAAGCCCAAACGGTGCATCCCTGTGTCCAACTTGATATGCACATTCAGCGGATGCGCCTCGGGCAAAGCCAGATTCTGCATCGCCTTTTCAATAAACTCTAAATTGCGGAAACTGAACACCTCAGGCTCAAGGTGGTACTTGATGATGTTGTCGTAACTGTTCACCTCCGGACTCATCACCATAATGGGCAAATTGATGCCCGCACGGCGTAGTTCAACGCCCTCATCGGCAAAGGCAACAGTCAGATAATCAACATTATGAAACTGAAGCACATTGGAAACTTCGAGGTTGCCACTGCCATAGCCGAAAGCCTTCACCATCACCATGAGTTTGGTTTCGGGCCTGATTTTAGAGCGGAAATAATTGAGGTTGCTGACGAGATGATTAAAGTTGATTTCCAACACCGTTTCATGCGCCTTTTCCTGCAATTCCATCCCGATTTGCTCGAACTCAAAGGCACGAGCACCTTTCAACAGAATGGTCTGGTTGTTGAACTTCGAGAAGGGGAAATGCGCCAAAAAATCACCCACATTGGGGTAGAAATACCGCTCCATCTCGAACTTATTGGCCTGTCGCGAAATGCCCTCGCCAATGCCAATCAGCATGTCAACCCCTTTGTTTTTAAGCAGTTGACCTATTTCGGCGTACAAATCCATCTCATTGCGACCACTTTGGAGGATGTCCGACATAATCACCACTTTACGCTTATGTTGGTGCTGTTGTTTCATCACATCCAAGGCGATGGAAAGCGAGTTGACATCGGAATTGTAGTAGTCGTTGATGATGGTGCAGTTGTTCATCCCCGCCTTGATTTCCAGACGCATAGCGATGGAACTCAGCGACATAAGCCTTTCGGCAATCGTTTCGGGCCTCATCTTCAACAGCAAACCGATGCAGATACATTGGATGGCGTTTTCGATGGAGGCCATATCGATAAACGGAATCATAAACGACAAAGATGCACCTTGATAGCGGCACTGCACTTGGCTATGCTTCTCCCCCACCGACACCTCATTAATTAATAGGTCGGCTTCCTCGAATTTGCGACTCCAAGTGAACAATTTCACTTTTGAGGCCATGCCTGAACGCATGACAACTTGTTGTATTTCAGAATAATCCATACAATACACCAATGATTCTGCCTTGGTGAAAAGGTTCATCTTCTCCCCCACTTTTTGGGCACGGCTGATGAAGTTTTCATCGTGTGCCTGCCCAATGTTGGTGAACACGCCAATGGTAGGGCGGATGATGTCTTGCAAGGCCATCATCTCATCGGGTTCTGAAATGCCCGCCTCGAAAATGCCCATGTCGTAGGTTTCGTTCATCTGCCACACCGAAAGCGGCACGCCCACCTGCGAGTTGTAACTTTTGGGGCTGCGGACGATGTTGTGGTCGGAGCTGAGCATTTGGTAAAGCCATTCCTTGACGATGGTTTTGCCGTTGCTGCCCGTAATGCCGATGACGGGGATGTCGAACTGCTGACGGTGGCGCGCCGCCAATGTTTGCAAGGCTTTCAAGGTGTCGGGCACCACGATAAACACCGCTTCGGGGAAATCCTCTTGCGGAAGCCTTTTCACGACAAAGGCGCGCAGACCCTTGTCGTATAGTTCTTTGATATATTTATGGCCGTCGTTGCGTGTACTCGTCAAGGCAAAAAACAAGGCCTGACGCGCGTCCACCAAATGGCGGCTATCAATAAGCAAATCACTGATTCTCAAATTTTCATTTGCTCCGACCAACTGCCCGCCGACCATCTTCGCGACCTCGGGCAAAGTGTAAAACTGGTGCTGCATAAATGTTTTCAATTTTCCCGCAAAGATACTGCTTTTCCGAAAAAACATTACCTTTGCAGGGCATAAAAACAGACGAAATGAGCCTCAAGCAACATATCCCCAACACCATCACCTGCGGCAACTTGGTTTCGGGCTGCCTTTCCATCCTGTTCGTCGCTTCAGGAATGCCCGTCAAAGCGGCCATCATGATTTTCGTGGCCGGACTTTTCGACTTTCTCGACGGTTTCGCCGCGCGAATGCTCCATGCCCACTCCCCCATCGGTGCCGACTTGGACTCTTTATCAGATGTGGTCTCGTTTGGCGTGGCACCCGGGTTCATCATGTATTGGCTGATGAGCCATGCCCAACACCCTGAAATCATGCTATTTGGACTAGACTTATCGCCTTGTATAGCCTTCCTTTTGCCTGTTTTTTCAGCCATCCGTTTGGCCAAATTCAACATCGACGACACGCAAAAGACCTCTTTTCGAGGTATTCCCGCCCCCGGAATGGCCATTTTCATCGCGTCTTTGCCTTTGGCTCTCAGCCAAATAGGCCATCTCACCGATGGTGCCTTGGGCTATTGGGTCTGCCTCGGCATCACAATCATCTTTTCTTTTATGATGGTCAGCAATTTTCGGTTTTTCTCGTTCAAGATGAAGTCAGCGAAATGGAAAGGCAACGAAGTTAGATGGATTTTCCTGATAATCGCCCTCGTCAGTTTCGTGATTTTCAGGTTTTTGGCTTTGCCTTTTGTGATGGTGGTTTATGTTTTGATGTCGATTTGCTTCGCAGAAAGGATGGAGTAAAAATACATCCTTTCATTTAGAAATTATTGCTATTTTTGCAGCCAAGAAAGGAAACCATAATGCAAGGAGTGTCCATCAATATCAACCTGCCGACTTGCGGCAGTTTTTCACCAGAGGAACTTACTCGCAAAGTAAGGCGTTTCGCCATGGAGTTGGTGTTGCCACAAAAAAGGGATGTCACAACGCCACCTTGTTGCTACAGTGAAGAAGAAGTGGAAATGCTTCTTAACGAGCGTATGCAAAGTATTGAAGATGGCAGTGCCGAGTTTATTTCGCACGATGAAGTCAAAGCCCGAATCAAAGCGATGTTGGAATGAAAGAGATTCAATGGCTCAAGGAAGCAGAAGACGAATTGGCTGCCATAGTTGATTATGTTCTTCAAAACCAAGGGCAAAATGTGGCTTTGCAAGTTTACGACAACATCATTTCCCGAATTGATTTATTGGCTGAATTTCCAGAATTAGGCACTTACGAAAAGAAGTATAAATTCAACGGCAAACCTTTACGGGTGCTTCATTCATGGCACACGAGAGTTTTCTACTCAGTTCAAGAAACAGAAATCTTCATCGTTTTATTATGGAATAACCGAATGGACGACAGGAAATTAGGGAAGATTCTTTCAAAAAGGAATTAGGTTTCCTACAATTCTTTCTTATGAAACACAAAATTATGTCCCAAATAGACTTCGCGGACGTGTTCGTTTTCGGCAAGTCGCTCCGGCTCGTCTGAAATGAGCACCTTGCCATCGAAGAGAAGATAGGCACGGTCGGTGATGGAGAGGGTTTCGTGAACATTGTGGTCGGTGATGAGCACACCGATGTTTTTCCTTTTCAACTTGAAGATGATGCGCTGGATGTCCTCGACAGCAATCGGGTCGACGCCAGCGAAAGGTTCGTCAAGAAGCACAAATTTCGGGTCGACGGCCAAGGCACGAGCAATCTCGGTGCGCCGACGCTCTCCGCCGGAAAGTTGTATGCCCTTGCTTTTCCTAACATGCTGCAAACCAAACTCGTCCAAAAGTCCTTCCAACTTATCGCGTCGCTCCGACTCCTTCATTCCCGGCTTGAACTGCATGACGGAATAGATATTGTCTTCCACGCTCATCTGCCGAAACACCGAGGCTTCCTGCGCCAAATAGCCGATACCTTTTTGGGCTCGCTTATACATCGGCAGGTTGGAAATGTCCTCATTTTCAAGGAAAACCTTGCCCGAATAGGGTTTGATAAGGCCCACCACCATATAAAAAGTGGTCGTTTTGCCCGCGCCGTTGGGACCGAGCAAACCCACAATCTGCCCTTGCTCCACCTCAATGTCAACATCATTGACCACGGTGCGCTGGCCGTATTTCTTCACCAAATGTTCTGTCCTCAGTATCATTGAATCAAATTTTGAAATCTTGAAATTTTGAAATCTAAAATATCCCTTCCTTTAAAATGTCGTGCAAATGTATGATTCCCAAATATTTGCCATCCTTCACCACAGGCAATTGCGTGATGCTGTTGTGTCGCATCTTGTGCAGGGCATCCACTACAAGAGCCTCCTCGTCAATGGTTTTAGGGTTGGAGGTCATGATTTGCGAAGCCTTCACATGCTCAATGTCGGGCGTGTTCATCAACATTCGGCGAAGGTCGCCATCGGTGATGATGCCCAAAATCTTTCCATCCTGTCCTACAACGGTCGCACCCAAGCGTTTGTGGGTCATTTCGATGATAACGCGAGTCAGGTTGTCGTCGGGTCCAACTTCAGGACGTTCATTCCTGACATACAGGTCTTTGACCCGAAGATACAGTTGCTTGCCCAAAGCACCGCCGGGATGGAACTTCGCAAAATCATCGGTGGAGAAACCGCGACACCTCATTAATATTAATGCAAGCACATCGCCCATGACGAGTTGCGCCGTGGTGCTGCTGGTCGGGGCAAGGCTGTTAGGGATGGCCTCGTCGTTCACCGTCACATCGAGCACAAAATCCGCTTGCGAAGCCAAATACGACTGCCGATTGCCGACCATTGCCACGATTGTGTTGCCCCTCAGTTTAATCAAAGGCACCAGCACCTTGATTTCGGGCGTTTCGCCACTTTTTGACAAAATGAACACGATATCGCCTTCGCGGACGATGCCCAAATCGCCGTGGATGGCGTCGGCGGCGTGCATGAAAACCGCATTAGTGCCCGTCGAATTCATCGTCGCGACTATTTTTTGGGCGATGATGGCACTCTTTCCAATGCCCGAAAACACCAAATTACCCTTGCTTTCCAACACCAAATCGACTATTTTCACCAAATCACCATCAACTTGGCTTTTCAATCCCATGATTGCATTAGCCTCATTTTCAATTATTTGAGTAGCCAATTCAATAATCGTGTCATTTTTTTTCATTTTTTTCCGCTTTTTTCTTGCTCCAAATGATTTAAAAACTATAACTTTGTCAATGCGACAAGGGGAGAAAAACCGCCCTTGTGAAAACGCGATTTCTCGAAAGAGATTGCAAAATAACACAAAAAATTGGAATATACCAAAAGGAGGAAACTATGGCAAAGAAAGAAGACCAGGCGATCCACAAGTTGCTGAAGAATGTTTTCGGCTTCGACCAATTCAAGGGAAACCAAGAGGAGATCATCAAAAGCATCCTTGGAGGCAACAACACCTTCGTACTGATGCCCACAGGCGGCGGCAAGTCGCTATGCTACCAACTGCCGGCACTCATGTCGGAAGGCACGGCCATCGTCGTCTCCCCGCTCATCGCCCTGATGAAGAACCAAGTGGACATGATCCGCAACTTCGGCACCGAATTAGGCATAGCGCACGTGATGAACTCGTCGCTTTCGAAAGCCGAACTGCTCGAAGTGAAAGACGACCTGAAAAGCGGCAAAACCAAACTGCTTTATGTGGCGCCCGAGTCGCTCACCAAGGACGAAACCGTGGAATTTTTGCGCTCGTTGAAAATTTCCTTCGTCGCCATTGACGAGGCGCACTGCATCTCGGAATGGGGCCACGACTTCAGGCCCGAATACCGCCGACTGCGCCCCATCATCAATGCCATTGGCGACAACCTGCCCATCATCGCCCTGACTGCCACAGCCACGGTGAAGGTGCAGAACGACATCATGAAGAACCTCGAAATCATGGACGCGAAGGTCTTCAAATCGTCGTTCGACCGCCCTAACCTGTACTATGAAGTACGCCCGAAAACCAAGGATGTCATCAAGGACATCATCAAATACATCAAGCAAAACCCGAACAAGTCGGGCATCGTGTACTGCCTCAGCCGCAAGAAAGTGGAGGAATTGGCCGAGACCCTTGCCGTCAACGGCATCAAGGCGTTGCCTTACCATGCCGGATTGGACAGCCAGACCCGCAAGGAGAACCAAGACAAGTTCCTGATGGAAGAGGTTGACGTCATCGTGGCCACCATCGCCTTCGGCATGGGCATCGACAAGCCCGACGTGCGCTTCGTCATACACCACGACATTCCCAAGAGCCTCGAAGGTTACTATCAGGAAACGGGGCGTGCCGGTCGCGACGGCGGCGAGGGCAACTGCATCGCGTTTTACGACTACGAAGACATCCACAAGTTGGAAAAGTTCAACAAGGGTAAGAATGTGGCCGAGCAGGAAATTGCCCGCGAGTTGCTGAACGAAACCGTAACCTACGCTGAATCAGCCGTTTGCCGACACAGATTGCTGTTACATTATTTTGGCGAGGAATATAATAAGGAGAACTGCGGCTCGTGCGACAACTGTCGCTTCCCCAAGGAGAAATTCGATGGTAAGGAAGACCTGAAACTCGTGCTTGAAGCCGTGGAAGACACCAAGCAACTCTTCAAGACCAAGCACATCGCCGAATTGTTGGCCGGCAAACTCACTGGCGACATCAAGGCTGCCAAGCAAGAAAACAACGAGTTTTTCGGTGCCGGCGACGAGCACAACGAGAAATATTGGACTGCGGTCATACGTCAGGCCTTGGTTCACAAACTGTTATCGAAGGACATCGAGAACTACGGCATCCTGAAAATCACCAAGGACGGCAAGAACTTCATAAAGAAGCCTTATACCATCATGCTCGTCAAGGACCACGACTACGAAAACTCCGACGACGACGACCCGGAGACCCTCGCAGCATTAGGCTCCAACAAGGACGGAGGCGCCGACAAGACCCTGTTCGCCCTGCTGAAAGACCTGCGCAAGACCATCGCCAAGCAAAACGGGCTGCCGCCTTTCGTCATCTTCCAAGACCCGTCGCTCGAGGACATGGCCATCCAATATCCCATCACGAAGGAGGAAATGACCCAGATTGCTGGCGTGGGTTCGGGCAAGGCCGAAAAATTTGGCGAGCCGTTCATCAAACTCATCAAGGAATATGTGGAGGAGAACGAAATCACCCGCCCGAATGACATGGTGGTGAAGTCGGTGGTGAACAACTCCGCGTTGAAAATCGGCATCATCCAGAACATCGACAAGAAGATCCCATTGGACGACATCGCCTACGGCAAAGGCTTGAGTTTCGATGAGTTGCTGTCAGAAATCGAGAGCATTGTTTCCTCTGGCACCCATTTGGACATCAATTATTTCATCGAGGATTTCGTTGACATCTACCATCAGGAAGACATTTTGGAGTATTTCCACGAAGCCGAGTCGGACGACATCCAAACCGCCTTGCGCGAACTTGGCGAGGACGAATACGAGGAAGAGGAAGTCCGCCTGATGCGCATCAAGTTCCTCTCCGATGTGGGCAATTGATTCAGAATGAAGCGTTTCGTTTTCATAGTTTTTGTTTTGCTCTTGTTTTCGGCTTGCGGAAACAAGAGCAAAATATTTGTGCCTGACCGTTTGCTCACCGAACAGGAAATGATTGACCTGATGGCCGATGTGCAAATCATCGAGGCAGACATCAACTACCAAAAAACGCAGGAGCGCGAACACAAAGATTCCATCCCAAGCAAGCCCATCGACCCTGTCAAACTATCAAGGTTGTATTACGACCAACTCTTTGAGCATTATGGGATTACGGACAGCATTTTCAAGCAAAACATCAAGTATTACTCCGAGCGTCCTGATGTGCTGGAAAAGATAATGGACTCGGTGGTACAGCGACTGACGAAGGAAAAGACAGAGTGATTTCTTTCAAGCAGAAACAGTTTTTTTGCACGCAGAAATCGCAGAATCCGCAAAACCTATCGGATGCTTTTTTGGCTTGCTTCACGCTTCACAAAATACTGCACATTCTGCGTGAGGCAATTTACTTCTTCAACTCCGCCGCAATCAAATCATTCAGTTTCCGAGCAGCATCAATCAACATGCTCTCGTCCGTCGGTACGGGCACAGGCTTGGTGTTCAGGCGTTTAAGTGTTTCTGCAGAGCAAGCTTCGCGGTCGCCCTTGATGGTGGTGTAGTCGTTCTTGAAGGTGGAAGTCACTTCGAAGGGAACAGAATAATAATGATATGCACGCGTAGGAAAATATTCAATCGTCCCCGAAATTGTCGCAGTCTTATTCTGTGTATGATCCGTAACTTCAACCATTTTGCCTCCATTGGATTCCTTAAAGGTCACCTCATCTAAACGATTAGGCGTCACAGTCAACTTGTCCACAACCACACAAGCGAAAGAAGGATTCTTTGATACATAAATCTGAGTAATGCCAGATGGAAGCTCATCTGTAGAAAAGTCGAACAAGGTTTCCACAAAACCATTTGGCAAATTATAATCTGAAAAAACACCAAACTCCACTTTATCAACTATATGCATTGCTTGCTTCAATTGCAGGTTCAACAATTGTGAGTTTTCTAAATTGGTATTTTTCAGTTGTTCAATATACTTACCCGCCATTTCTGCATCCGCTTTCGTGCCGGTATTCAGCAATTGATTGGCCTTTGCCACCAAGAAAGCCTCAGCATGATTACGGGCAGCGGTCATGTCATCATCAAGGTCGAGTTTCACATAGTTCATGCCCTTTTTGACCTCTTTCGGGAAACATTTCAAAGCCTCGTTACGGCCTTTCATGCTGCAATAGCGTTGGTATATCTCCGGCCAAGCGTCAGGTTGGCCCGAGGCTTTCAAGGCTTGAATGCGCTCGTGGTCGGCTTGGTTGGCTTTGTGGTACGAAGCAGCCACATAATTGATGTCTTTGTCGTTCATCTTGCCTTTGCACACTTCGGGCGCAACGCGCTGAATCACTTGGTCATACTGTTGGGTGAAATAAAACGGAATAAAAACCGCAAAATCCGCTCCAAAATTGTGCGATTGGGCAAAAAACTTTACTTTTGTGCCATCAAATCTGCATTTCATGGAAAAAATCAAGCAACTGCAACAGGATTTCGCCGATTTCATGGCGCAACGCGACTTCAACGGTCAGCCGACCGAGTTATACGAACCCATTGCCTACACCATCCTCCAAAGCGGCAAACGCCTGCGCCCAATGCTCTGCCTCTTGGCCAACGAGATGTTTGGCGGCGACGAGCAGCAAGCCCTTTGGCCCGCCTTGGCATTGGAGACCTTCCACAACTTCACCCTCATCCACGACGACATCATGGACAAGGCTCCCATGCGCCGAGGTAAGCCGACTGTTTACCAAAAATGGAACTCCGACATTGCCATCCTTTCGGGTGACGCCATGTTGGCAATGGCTTTCCAGTTTGCGCTGAAGCCACAAAAGGGTGCCGAACTTGCGCAACAATTGGGCCGTGTGGCCATCGAGATTTGCGAAGGTCAGCAAATGGACCTCAATTTCGAAACCCAAAAAGAGGTCGGCATTGAGGATTATTTGGAGATGATCCGGCTGAAAACGGCGGTGCTTTTGGCCACGGCTTTACAGATGGGGGCCACCGTTGCAGGCGCAAAAGAGACTGACATCCAGCATCTTTACAATTTCGGTATCAATATTGGGATGAGCTTCCAATTGCAAGACGACATCCTCGACCTTTACAGCGATGTGGCCACTTTCGGCAAGCGTCATGGCGGCGACATTGCCGACAACAAGAAGACTTACCTTTACCTGAAAGCCCTTGAGTTGGCTTCCGAAAAAGACCGCAAACGCCTCGAACACCTTTTCACCCTCCGCATGGACCACGACGAGGAAGAAAAAATTGAAGAAGTGCAGGCCATTTACGACCGTTTGAAAGTGAAAGAAGCCTCAGAACAGGTCATGCTTGACTACGACCGCAAGGCCTTGGCCGAACTTGATGCCATCGACTTGCCCGAGGAGCGTAAAATCCACCTGAAAACCTACGCCGAACTGCTTTCGGGACGGAAAAAATAGGTTTTGTCGCCACACAACAAAGAAGGAGGCCTCCCGTTGGGGAAGCCTCCTTGTTCATTGTTATTCAAGTGTTTGCAAGTTATTTGTCCGTAGCGGTCTCTTTTGCTTCCGATTTCTTGCTCTTCTTGATTTCAGGTTTCTTGCCGTCGCATTTCTTGTCGCCATGCTTGCAATCCTTCTTGCAGTCGGCCTTCACTTGCTTTTCGCTGCCTGACACTTTCTTGTCGGCGCAGCAGTCGGCCTTCTTTCCGTCGGCGGCAACTTTTTTGTCAGCGCAACAGTCGGCCTTTTTCTTGTCAGTGCAGGCTTTCTTGTCGGCGCAGCAGTCGTCTTTCTTCTGTTTTACAGGCTCTTGCGCTACGGTGGAAGCAGCAGGTTGTTTCTCCGACTTCACAACCGTGGTTTCAGCCTTCTTGGATTTCACTTCAGCGTTTTGAGCATTGACGTCCTGAATGCTCATGGCACCGATGGCAAACATGGCCAAGGCACCGAATAAGATGGATTTCTTCATGTTGTAATAGATTTAGTGATGAATTACGGGTAAATTCTTATCAAAAACCGTTCCAAAAATTACGGAAGAAACAGGCAACTGTCGCCGTAACTCAAAAAACGGAAATTGTGGTCCAAGGCGAAGCGGTAGCAATCTTTCCAACGCTCGCCGATGAGCGCCGAAACCAAAAGCAAAAGGGTGCTTTTCGGCTGATGGAAGTTGGTAATCAGGCCGTTGATGACTCGCATTTTGTACGAAGGCGCAATCATCAAAGCGGTGCTAGCTTCCAAGCAGGTCAGGTTGTGTTTGTCCAAATAGTTCAAGACCTGCTGCAAGGCTTCAGTTGCTGAAAGTGGCGCGTGGTCTTCGTAAGGGAACCATTGCTCCACATGCAGCGGACGCAGATCCAGACCTTGTTCCTTCAGCATCACGCCTATCCAATACAGGCTTTCCAAGGTGCGCGTGCTGGTCGTCCCGACTGGGATGATGGGCTTCCCAAAATATTCAATCAAATTCTGAATCAATGACTTGCGAACAATGACGGTTTCAGAGTGCATGGCGTGTTCGCCGATGGTTTCCGTTGAAACCGGCTTGAAAGTCCCCGCTCCCACATGCAACGTCACTTCATCGAAAGCAAAGCCTTGTTCGCGCAAGGACGCAATGAGCGGCTGGGTGAAATGCAAACCCGCCGTGGGTGCAGCCACTGAGCCGTCGTAGCGGGCAAAGACGGTCTGGTAACGGTCGCGATCGTCAGGCTCGGCATCACGGTGGAGATAAGGCGGCAACGGAATCTCGCCAGCGGCCTCAAGCACCGAGGCAAACGACAGGTTTTCAGGCATCCACGAAAACTCTATTTCAGCGTATTGGTCGTTTTGGGAGATTCGCTCCGCACTCAAAACCACCTTTTGCCCTCCAACTGTCAACTCCATCGAAAGTTTCCCCTCCTTCCAGCGTTTTGCATTGCCTATCAAGCACTTCCAGCGCACTGGCGAAACCGCGCTGAAGGCTACTTGATAGTCCTTTTCGGGTTCCAAGCAGAAAATCTCAATGCGCGAACCAGTCACCTTATGGAATTGCAGTCGCGCCCGAATGACTTTGGTTTCGTTGAAGACCAGCAAGGCCTCTTTCGGCAAAAAATCACCGATATGCTTGAATTGGGATTCCTGTATCTCGTTGTCTTTCAACACTAAAAGTTTCGAGGCATCTCGCTCGGGCAAAGGATATTTGGCGATGCGCTCGTCGGGCAAGGGATAGTCGTAGGCTTCGATGGAAATGTCTTTAACTGCGTTCATTGTCGAAAATTTGTGCAAAAGTACAGTTTTTGGGATTGCCTAACGGCAAGAAATAGATTTTTGAACGATTTCTCGCGAAGCGATACCAAAAAAAGAACTACTTTTGCCCCATCAATCAACCATGAGATTCCTGCTCAAAATAGAACTCACCCGCAGTTTTTTGCTGAAATTCCTGAAATTCAGCGTGGTAGGCTTTTCTGGAGTTTTCGTCAACTTCGGTGTCACATACATTTGCAAGGAATGGCTGAAATGGAACAAATACCTGAGCAACATCTTGGGCTTCGTCGTAGCGGCCACCACCAACTACCTCCTCAACCGCATTTGGACCTTTGAAAGCAGCAACCCGCAAATCGGGATGGAGTACGCGAAATATTTCGGCATCGCCATTGTAGGTTTAGGCATCGACACGCTGACGGTCTACCTCCTCAACGGCAAACTGAAATGGAACTTCTACCTCAGCAAAGTCTTCGCCGTGGGCGCGTCCACGCTGTGGAATTTCTTCGGGAATCTGCTGTTTACGTTTGCTTAAATCCACAAGACACAAACACAAATTTGTGGTACAATTTTAAGTTTATTCCGCTACAAACACAAAAAAAAAGATTTCGTAGCGGAATAAACATGATTTTATTCAACATTTTTGAGTTTTTTGGTATATGTTCCAAATGCTTTTTATACTTTTGCAGCGAGATAACGAAAACAAAACACCATGTGTACCATCATTGGCAGAAAACAGGAAATCGCTGAACTGAACCGCTACTACGGCAGCGGAAGAGCCGAATTTATCGCCATATATGGCCGCCGCCGTGTGGGTAAAACATTCCTAATCAACGAAGTGCTTGGCGACTATATGACTTTTCACCACACGGGACTTTCGCCTTACGACCGCAAACGGAAAGTGACCCTGAAAGATCAACTGCAAAACTTCCATTTCTCGTTGATTCGCCACGGGATGGAAAACGGCAATCCTCCCAAAAGTTGGATGGAAGCCTTTTTCATGCTCGAACAACTACTGGAACGGCAGGACAACGGTTTGCGACAAGTGGTTTTCATCGACGAACTGCCTTGGATGGACACAGCAAGGTCGGGATTCCTGACAGCACTCGAGGCTTTCTGGAACGGATGGGGCAACACGCGCCACAACCTTTGCTTCGTGGTCTGTGGCTCGGCAACTTCGTGGATTCTCGACAACCTCATCAACAACAAAGGAGGGCTGTATGGCCGACTGACTGGCGAAATCAAACTGTCGCCCTTCACCTTGCGCGAATGTGAGGAATTTTTCAAAAGCCGACAAATCAAGATGTCGCGATACAATGTCATACAAGCTTACATGATTTTAGGAGGCATTCCCTTCTATCTCAACTATTTCAATCCATCATTCAGTCTCGCACAGAACATTGACACGCTCTTCTTCAACCCGAAGGCCAAACTCGGAGATGAGTTCGATAGGCTTTTCAATTCCGTATTCGACAACGCCGAAGGTTGCATGAAAATCATGCGGAAGTTAGGGCAACGCCATGCCGGATTCACACGCAACGAGATTGCGTCGCAAACGGGCATCAATCCCAATGGCGATTTCTCGCAAATGCTTAAGGCATTGGTGGCCAGCGACTTCGTGACCAAATATATTCCTTTCGACACTAGCAAGCGAGAGGAACACTATAAAATCTCCGACTGCTTTTGTTGGTTTTGGCTTCATTTCAAGGAAAAAATGCAGATTACGGAAACAGAATATTGGCAGCATCATTTGAAAGAACCTGAAATCGGCAGTTGGCGGGGCATTGCTTTCGAGGAGGTTTGTATGCAACACATCCGACAAATCAAGAGTGCCTTGCAGATTGCTGGCGTGGCTTCGAGAGAATCGGCACTGATTGTCAAAGGCGACAAAGACAACGAAGGGATGCAAATCGACTTGCTGATTGACCGTGCAGACGATGTGGTGAATGTGTGTGAAATGAAATTCAGCAAAGCCGCTTTTGCCGTGACCAATGCTTACGCCAAGAAACTCGTCCAACGATTGCACGACCTCGAAACACTACATCCCAAAAAAACCTTCCACCTGACGCTGATAAGTGTCAACTCCATGCAACGCAACGAGTATTCCGACCTCTTCACCTCCGCAGTCGTGGCCGAAGACTTATTCGCCTGATAAAGAGCCCGTTTCCCTATCACAAAAACTTTTCCAAAAAGATGAACGGCATGAGTGATTCAATGCCGTCGAAGACCATGACGGGGCCGGTGTCGCCTTGGCAAAGCACGCGCAAGGGCCGTTTCGAGACATGCTCCACCTCCACCATCACCTGACGGCAAGCCCCGCAAGGGGCGACAGGCTCGCTGATGGCTTTCGTGGACGACCAAGCCGTTATCGCCAACGCCTCAAAAGGCACACCCGGAAATTGCGCCATCGCTGCGAACATGGCCACACGCTCGGCACAAAGCCCGCTGGGATAGGCCGCATTCTCGACATTGTTGCCCACCACAATCTCGCCATTGGCCAAACGCACCGCCGCACCCACATGGAATTTGGAATAAGGGGCATAGGCATTTCGCGCCGCCTCGTGCGCACGGCGCATCAATTCGGCATCCCGTTCGGGAAGTTCCTCCATCGAATCGTACACCTCGTAGAGGCAAACAAACTGTTCTTTCCTCATAGTGTTTCGTTTAATTGCCGCAAAGATAGCGATTTTCCCGTTACTTCCAAAGTTTTCGGAAAAACCTACTCGGTTTTCGGCGCGGCAAACAGCAAAAACGCCTCAAAAAACGCGAACAGCGACGCGCCCGCTTGGGTTTCCAAAGTGTCTTCGGGGAACATCGAGAGGAGCAATATGCAGAGGTAAACCAAATATAAATAGGTGTGGTTTCGTCGCGAGGAAAGCCAAGGAAACAACAAGACGAACAGAAAGAACGCCAAACCCACCAAACCAAAAGCGACAGCGATGGCAAGATACTGATTGTGAGCGCGGAATCGAAACTCCTCCTTCAGCGGCGACTGTATCTCATCATACGCCTGACTGAACGCCTGCGGCACATCGCCCGTGCCCACCCCAAACCACGGATGCTGCCCGATGATATGAAATGATGCCCGCGTGAACTCAATCCGTTGGGCAAGGGAACCTCCGTTGGGATTGTTGAAACGACGGTAAAGGTTGTACTCAAACAAAGTCGAAGAAAGGCGGGCTTGGAGGCCAGGATGCTTCCAATTGTTGTAGTTGGCCACGCCCTGCTCGATGTTGCGGATGTCCTCGTCGGTCAGAGCCATAACGCCTTGGGCATCTTTGCGTAAGTCCTTGGAAGTGAGGTAACGCGCCAAGGTCGCCTCAAGGTTTTCACCGTTGGTGGTCGTGCCCTCGAAAGGCAAATTGCTGCGTTCAGACCAAGCCTCTTGCATCTCCTTTTTGCAATAATACAGCCCCACAAATTTCCCATCCTCCACGGGATTGTAAATTGTGTCGTGCCAATAGTCGTTGCCTTGAGCGGTCTTTTGTTCCAAAGTGCTGAAATCCACCGATTCAACCTTCAGCAAAGGCTTGATTTGGCGTTTCAAAACGACCGATGCGACCAGCAAAACCGCCAAAGCGGAAACCCCGACAGCAATGCGCCATCCCCAACCCTTTTTCCAGCGTAAAAAGGCGTAAACGGCTGAAACAACGACAACTGCCGCAAAAATCACATAACCTGACAGCGACTCGAAAATGTAGATTTGATAGACGAACCAAAGCAACAAAAAGCATTGCAGGAAACGATTTAAGCACTTCAGGACGGGCGTTTCGACAGGCTCAACGGCCCTTCGACTCTTGACGAGGTAATAGCCAATGATGGCCATGCAAAAGACGATATTGAGGCAAAAGCGGATATGGCTGATGAAATGCGAAATCTCCCTAACATCCTCATAATCATGCTTCAAGTAGGTTGAAAAACTAAACAACGTGGCCACAAACACCGACAGCACATAGACAAGCATAACAAAATCGAAACGCTTTCGGTCGAGGGGGGGCATACTTGAAAGGACGAAAGGCATGACCAAAATCGGCAACTTGACGCGAAGATCCTTCATTGCATACTGGAAATCAGCGGTATAGAGCAAGCCAACGAGATGCATGAGGAAAAAAGCGACGAGAAGGACGGCGGCTTTGTTGTTGCAAAAGTGGGAGAACTTGTCTTTGAATCCCCCCTGTCCCCCTTTCAAAGGGGGAAGGGATGCGTCCACAAGCCAAACCAAAACCAACCAAAACTGCGACATGCCCATCAGGAAGGGCGAGAGGGTGAGGCCGACGGCCACCATCAGCAGGCCCAAAAGGTAGGCTTGGCTCAGATAGGGTCGTATGGAGGCCTGCGAGGTCATCACTTGCCGCTCAGGATGGTGTGATATTCGTCCTTGCCGTTGGTATTGAGCAGGATTTCAAAGGCGCGTTTCAGGTCGGGGTCGTCTTTCAGGGAGGCAACGATGCGACCTTTTTGGAAATAATAGCGGCCCACAATCTCAGAGCGCAGCAGTTCCTCAATGTCCTTGCGGTTGCTCATCAGGTCGTTTTCCTTCTCGGCGGCGAAGTTCTTTTCCAAGAGGTCAATTTGAGGCTGAATCTTGTCCAAATAGCCTTCCTCCTTGGCCACTTTTTTCAACTTTTCAATGGCCTTCTCGCTCTCGGTGGTATAACTGAACTTCTTGTCTTTCACGAACTTCATGAAGTCCTGATAAGTGGCCTCGTCGATTTGGAAACGGTCGGCGGAGTCGATGCTCTTGTGCTCGCTGTAGAACTTGTTGGCGTAGTCGAAAATGAAGTTTTTGCCGTAAAGGTAGGCCGTCACCGTGGCGTAGGGGTCGCGCTTCACCTTCACATCGGGCGTGATGCCGTGACCTTCATAAACCGTGCGCCCGCCCATCGTCTTGAACGCCTTGCCGAGTGTGTCGGTTTTCGTCTGCGTGGTATCCTTTTTGTGCGAATAGTCGATTTCCTGAATGCAGCGACCACTGGGAATGTAATAATGCGCCACCGTGACCTTCATCTGCGTATTGTAACTCAGTGGCAAGATATTCTGTACCAACCCTTTACCAAAAGTCCTTTGCCCGATGATGACAGCGCGGTCGTAGTCCTGCAAGGCTCCCGCCACAATCTCACTGGCCGAGGCACTGTTACCGTCGACGAGAACGGCCACAGGAATGTCAAGGTCGACAGGCTCGTTGGTAGTCGGATGCAGGCTGTTGGCGGTGGCGGCCTTTCCGCGCATCGAAACGACAGGCTTTCCCTTGGAAACGAACAAGTTGACAATGTCGACCGCCTCGTTCATCAAGCCGCCACCGTTGCCGCGCAGGTCGAGGATGAAGCCCTTCAACTCATGGTTTTTCCTCATTTCCATGAATTTCTCCTTCACCTCCTTGCCCGCGTCGCGGGTGAAGCCGCTCAGCGAAATGTAGGCCACGCCATTGTCGAACACCTTATAATAAGGTATGTTGTCGATTTTCACCTTTTCGCGCTTCAAGGTCTTCTCAATGGGTTTCTCCACGCCGTAACGCTTGATTTTCAGCGTCACTTCAGTACCGGGCTGACCTTTCAGCAAATTGCTGACTTCCTGCGTGTTCTTCTTCTTGCAGTCGACGCCGTTCACCTCAATGATGGCATCGCCAGCGATGAGTCCGCTCTTCTGTGCCGGCCAGCCTTCATAAGGATCTGAAATGCGGGTATATTCACCGTCATACTGGATGAGTGCGCCAATGCCGCCATATTCGCCCGTGGTCATGAACTTGGCGTTTTCGATGTCGGACTCAGGGATGAAAACCGTGTAAGGGTCGAGGCCACTGAGCATGGCTTTGATGGCTGTTTCGTTGAGTTCGCCCGGGTTGATTTCATCGACATAATTCAGGTTCAACTCGCGCAAAAGGCTGTTGTAGATGTCGAGGCTCTTGGCGATTTCGAAGTTGTTCTGCTTTTCTTGGGCGACCACGCTCACGGAGAGGAGCAAGGTCAGGATTAGGGTGTTGATGTATTTCATTTTTTTGTTGTTTGTCCGTGTCTGTCTGTGCAGGGACTCACGTCGCCTGCTTACTGATGTGTCGTCCCTACGGGACTGGGTCATAGCCGCTTCCGCCCCACGGGTTGCACGAGAGGATGCGCTTGAAGGTGAGCCATCCGCCCTTGAAGAAGCCGTATTTTTCGATGGCCTCGATGCCGTAGTTGGAGCAAGTCGGCACATAGCGGCAACTTTTTCCGATCCAAGGCGAAAGCGTCACCTGATAAAGCCTAATCAAGAGAATCAGGAAGTTAGCGGGAATTTTTGCAATGCGCTTCATGCTTCTTGACAATTTCTTGGACGGCTTTCCGTGTCTTCGCCATCATCTCCTCGTAACTGTGGATGACAGTAGCCGTATACACTAACGCCACATCCACCGAAATATTATCCCTTTGGCAGATTTCGTAGAGCGACGCCTTGTTTTTGCGCCAAGCCTCGCGCATCAGGCGTTTCACGCGGTTGCGCTTGAAGGCGTGATGGAAGCGTTTTTTGGACACCGAAACCAGCACACGCACCGTTACAGGGCGGCTTTCGTCTTTGCGGAACAAGAAGATGACCCGATAAGGATACACCGAAACGCCCGCGCCTTTGTCGAAAAGCGCCTGAATGTCGTTTTCCTTGCAGATACGCTCGTATTTCGGCAAACCTTCAGGGGCAACCATACCATAAAAAGGGTTTGTGTTTCAGCAATTTACTTCTTCTTGCTCTTCTTGTACTCAGCGGCCAAGAACTCCTCGATGGCCATCGTCATTGAGGGCGCGGTCTGCGTCGGGGCGCGGAAGTTGAGTTCGAAGCCAGCATCGATGATAGCCTGACAAGTGGCCTCGCCAAATCCGCCGATGGCGACTTCTTTTTGCTCGAAATCAGGGAAATTGACCTTGAGCGACTGGATACCCATCGGGCTGAAAAAGACCAACATGTCATAGTTCTCGATTTTCACCACGTCCTTCAGGTCGGCGGGCACGGTGCGGAACATCACGGCCTTGGTGAAGTTGAGTTTGGCGGCGGTGAGCAGGTCGATGGTCGAGTCGGAACTGATGTCGGAGCAGCAGTAAAGGTATTTCTCGTCCTTGTGCTTCTTCATGATGTCGATGAGGTCGTTGAGGGTCTGGTTGCCGTAGAAAACCTTGCGCTTGCGGTATTGCACATAGCGTTGCAAGTAGAAGGCCGTCGACTCGTTGATGCAGAAATATTTCAACGTTTCGGGCACTGTGTAGCGCATTTCCTTGGCGACGCGGAAGAAATGGTCGATGGCATTGCGGCTCGTGAGGACGATGCCAGTGTATTCGGGGAGTTTGATGTGTTCCTGTCGGAGTTCGCTCGCGGTGACATCATCAAGTTTGATGAATTTCTCAAAAGTGAAGTTGACACCATACTTTTTCATCATGTCAGCAAAAGGCGTCTTCGATATATCTGCAGGCTTGGGCTGCGACACCAGAATTGACTTAATCTTCATCTTTTTTCTCTAAAATTATATCTGTCAAAAAACTACTTTTTTACCCACATCCGAAGTGTATAACTCGCTAAAAAACAGAACCATGACTAAAGTAGCGTAAGCCTGCGGTCACGAGCGTCGCTATGGGTGCGATTTCGAGGGCGCAAAGATACAAAAAAATATAAAACGCGGGAATTTTTGTTGAAACTCTCGTTTCCATCACCCCAAAAACCAGTCGCAAAATGGCCGCCAAGCCCAATACTGCAATGCCAATCCAAATAAAATATTTTGTGGGATTGTAGAGCAACAAAAGCGTGACGGGCACCATCGCGATTAGGGTGAGGATGGACACGGAAAACTGCACGACCATCTGTCGGTCGATGGTTTCGTTGGTGTCGAAAAGCCAGTTCACGAAGCGCAAGGTCAAATGGCGGAGCAATATCCAACCCGTCATGGCCGCGCAAAGGATGCCGAACACCTTCAAATTGTTGTAAGTCAGCATATCATGCGAAAGCACCACGCAACTTTTCTGCACGAAAAGCGTCATCAAAAGGATGTAGCCCAAGGTGAACGACATGCAAATAAAACTGCGCATGGGGTTCCATTCGCGCAGCAGTTGATTGGTGTGTGCCACGCCGCCCGGAACGGAAAGCACCTGCCGGAACTGCCTCGGATACAGTTGCTTGTTGACCACGACAAGGAACAGCATCAGTCCCAAGAGCGCCAAATTCCAGCCTTGCAGGATTTCGTAACTCATGCGCGGCAAAGGATTGAGCGTGCCGTGGAAGCCCGAAGTAATGAAACTCGGCACCACGCTATCGCAGGCAATTGTATCAACAACTTGCACTGTATCAGCGGATTGAGTTGCTCGTTCAAAGGCACTTTTATAGAATATGTCGGGGTACTGCGGCATGGATGGTTTTCATTTGCGGCTGCAAAAATAAATGATTATTTGCAAACCAAGGCAAAGTTTTCCTAACTTTGCGGGTCTATTTTTTGCAATCAACAATTAAACAATAATCAATCAACAATTCAACTACAATGAATTTAATGCAAGAAATCATTGCCAACGCGCAGGCCAACCGCCAGCGCATTGTGCTCCCCGAGGGCGACGAGCCCCGCACCCTGAAAGCCGCCGACCAACTTTTGGCCGACAACGTGGCTGACATCATTCTCATCGGTCCCGCCGAGAAAATCAAGGAAATGACCGCCGAGTTTGGTCTGAAAAACATCGGCAAGGCCCGCATCATCGACCCAATGAACAACCCTGAGCGTCAGAAATATGCCGACCTTCTCTTTGAAATCCGCAAAGCCAAAGGCATGACGCCCGAGCAGGCTTACGACCTCGCCGGCAACTTCATGTATCTCGGTATCCTGTTAGTCAAGGCTGGTGAGGCCGACGGTCTCGTCAGCGGCGCCCGCAGCACCACCGGCGACATGCTTCGTCCTGCCCTGCAAATCATCAAGACCGTGCCCGGCGTGAGTTGCGTCAGCGGCGCCTTCACGATGTTCCTGCCCGAAGGTTGTCCTTACGGCACCGATGGCCGCATGGTGTTCGCCGACTGCGCCGTAACGCCCATGCCGACGGCTGAACAACTGGCCGAAATCGCCATTTGCACCGCCGACACCGCCAAAGCCATCGCCAAGATCGACCCGATTACGGCTATTTTGAGCTTCTCCACCAAGGGTAGCGCGAAACACGAGGTGGTCGACAAGGTCATCGAGGCCACGCGCATCGCCAAGGAGCGTCGTCCCGACCTCGTTTTGGACGGCGAACTGCAAGCCGATGCCGCCATTGTGCCTTCGGTGGGTTCGAGCAAGGCTCCGAACAGCCCTGTGGCTGGCAAGGCCAACACGCTTGTGTTCCCCTGCCTCGAAGTGGGCAACATTGCTTACAAACTCGTGCAACGTTTGGCTGGTGCCGAAGCCGTCGGCCCCGTGCTGCAAGGCTTGGCCAAGCCCTGCAACGACCTCAGCCGTGGCTGCTCGATTGATGATGTTTACAAATTGGTGGCCATCACCTGCAACCAAGCTATTGCTCAGAAACAGAAATAATGATTATGTATTGGGATTGCTTCGCAAGAAATTGTTCAAAAATCTCTAATAAAATCTCTCAAAATCAGATTTCTAATTGAAAGATTTTGATTTGATTTTGATAAATTTAACTATGTTGAATGCAAGCATTTCTTGGCCGCTGGCCAATCCCACAAACAACAATTCAACAATTAAACAAACAACAATTCAACAATGAAAATATTAGTTCTCAACTGCGGCAGTTCCTCCATCAAGTACCAACTTTTGGAGATGGAAAACGCCAATTCGTCGCGCCTGTTGGCCAAGGGCCTCTTGGAGCGCATCGGCCTCGAAATGGGCGAATTCACCCACAAATACAACGGTGAAAAACATTACGAACAACTCCCCATCCCGAACCACACCGAAGGCATCAAATTGGTGCTCAAGGCTTTGGTCGACCCGAAGATGGGTGTCATCAAGGACCTGAAGGAAATCAACGCCGTCGGTCACCGCGTGGCCCACGGCGGCGAGAAGTTCAGCCACAGCGTCCTCATCGACGACAACGTCGTCGACCTGATCAAGGAACTCGTCGACCTTGCCCCGTTGCACAATCCGGGTGCTTTGCAAGGTATCGCGGCCATGAAGGAAGTGCTGCCTGGCATCCCGATGGCGGCAGTGTTCGACACCTCTTTCCACAGCACCATGCCCGCCGAGGCTTATCTCTATGCCCTGCCTTACGAGTATTATGAGAAGTACCGCATCCGTCGCTACGGTTTCCACGGCACCAGCCACAAGTATGTGGCCGAAAAGGCCGCCGCTTTCGTCGGCAAGGACTGGAAACAATCGAAGATCGTGACCTGCCACCTCGGCAGTGGCGCGAGCATCGCCGCCGTGGAATACGGCAAGTCGGTGGAAACCTCGATGGGCTTCACTCCCGTTGAGGGTCTCATCATGGGCAGTCGCGCCGGCGACCTTGACGCGGGTGCACTCATCTACCTCATGGACAAGGAAGGCCTCAACACCAAGGAAATGAACACCCTGATCAATAAGAAGTCAGGCCTCGTGGGCATCACGGGAGGCAAACAGGATATGCGCGACGTGCGTGCCGCCAAGGAAGAAGGCGACGAGCGTTGCACCTACGCCTTCAACATGTTCGCCCACCGCGTGAAGAAGTACATCGGCGGCTACATGGCAGTGATGAACGGTGCCGACATCATTGTCATGACCGGCGGCATCGGCGAGAACGCTTGGTTTATGCGCGAAGCCATCCTTGAGAACATGGAAGGCCTCGGCATCGAGTTCGACCCCAAAGTCAACAAGGAAATCATCGGCGACGCGGGCATCATCAGCACGCCCAACTCGAAGGTGACCGTGGTGGTTTACCCGACCGACGAGGAATTTGTGATTGCGCAAGACACCTATAATTTGGTGACGAAGTAAGTTTGTCAGCAACTACTGAAAGCGACATCCACGGTTCGGGTGTCGCTTTTTTTTTGCGGCAAGCCTTTCTGCCTTGATTTGGAATTTTATTAGAATCATTCATCCGATTTATGGTTAAACCCCTAAAATTTATCTCCTTAAATTTCAATCTGTCAAAAAAGTAGTACCTTTGCGGTCGAAAAACCGACAAAAAGACAAAACAGATGTGTACGTTAAGCATAAAAGTGAATGATACCTTGCTCGACAAGGCGAGGGTGAATCTGGATAGCGACATTGATGTAACTGAATGGCTACAACAACAGATAAATGCTATCTTGATCAGGATGGCGTACTCTTCCGAAAGAAAAACAAACGCCACATCCTCCCTTTCGAAACAAGACCCCATACAACGCATCATACGCTTTTCTGAAACCGACGGAAACGCCCTCTCCCTCCGCGACCTTGAAGGAATTCTGCCAGCCACTCAAACATCGCTTGAAGATTTGCGCGACGAGTATATCACTGAAAAATACAGAATATGAGAGTCTTTTTCATTTCCACATTGCTGGACACGACAATAACAGTCTTTTGCAATGTGTCAACGACATGCGTTTTGCCGACCTTGAAGACAGTTGCCAACTGCAAGCAGCAATTACATCCGATTGCCAATATCTGTTGACATTCAACACAAAAGATTACCCCTTGACTGAACATCAGATAAAAATTCTGTCTCCTGAGCTTTTTATAGAACAGTGTTTTCAATGAGTAGTTAGAAAAAATGACAAGCTTGGAAACCCCAAAACACGTTTTTCCAAAAAAAGCTACAGCGTAGTAAATAAAAAGATTTGCGGCCAAAAATTTTCCACCATTTTTCCCACTATTATCTTGACATTCCCCCTTTTTTTGTATTTTTGTACCCTTCATATAGGTTTTGCCCATAACATAACGCGCCATGATAGAAGAAAACCGCGAACGCTACATCAACCCTTACACCGACTTCGGCTTCAAGAAGCTGTTCGGAACCGAGATGAACAAAGACCTGCTCATCAGCTTCCTCAATGCCCTCTTCAGCAATGAAGAGAAAGAAATCGAGGATGTGAAGTATCTCAACGGGGAGAACTTGGGCGACGGCTATGGCGACCGCAGGTCCATCTTCGATGTCTATTGCACAGCGAGTGACGGAAGCCAATTCATCGTCGAGATGCAAAAAGCCGAGCAAACCTACTTCAAGGACCGCAGCGTTTACTATGCCACCACACCGATTCGCCAGCAGGCTCCCAAGGGCAAGTGGGACTATCACTTGGAAAATGTCTACACCATAGGCATCCTCAACTTCGAGTTCCCGAACAACGAATATGCCCCCGACAGCTACCGTCACGAAATAAAGTTGAAGGATGTGGAAGACCACCATGTCTTCTACGACAAGCTGACCTTCATCTACTTGGAGATGCCCAAGTTCAACAAGACCGAGGACGAACTTGAGACGATGTTCGACAAGTGGATGTTCGTGTTGCGCAACCTCTCCCGACTGTTGGAGCGTCCAGTAGCCCTTCAGGACCGGGTCTTCAAAAAACTTTTTGAGCAGGCCGAGATAGCAAAGTATTCAGCAGCGGAACGCCGACAATACGAGGCCAGCCAAAAGGAGTACTGGGATTACAATAGCACTTTGGAAACATACCTATCAAAAGGCGAAACAAAAGAAAAACTCCAAATCGCACAGAGGATGAAAGCCATGGGATTTGACATTAAAATCATTGCCGAAGCCACCCAATTATCCCCCGAACAAATCGAAAAACTATAATCCCAGAAACACGTTACCGGCTTGGCCAAGGAGAAGTTAGGCTTGTAGTTACCCCCCAACCCTTGGATTGCTTCGTTCCTCGCAATGACGGAAACAACAACCAACAACCAACAGCCAACAGTCACTGCTCGATGATCCAATCCGAAACCGTCTTGGTCTCTTGCGAAAAGGCGATACCGATTTTAACGACAGGCTTGCCCTCGGCTTGGTAAGGAATCGCGTAGTCCTTCGAGTTGATTTGGTCGAGGGCCTCTTGCGCCGAGCCGCGCATCTTCAGTTCCATCACATAGACCGCATCGGGCATGAAAACGACTACATCCGTGCGGCCACGCGCCACCTTTACTTGGGTATAGGTACGGTAGTTGAAGATGGAAAACACCACGTATGTCAGCACCTCGTAGTAGGCCTCGTATTTTGCGATGTCGTCCAATTCCTTTGCCCCGAAGTCGAGGTAAGGAATGGAGGCGAAAAAGGCCTGCATCAGTTTCAAGGCGCCTTCGATGTCGTGGTGAATCAAACTGGCGTAGAAATTGCCTGCAAAGCCCTGTGTGTTGGCGTTGTAGATGCCCATCATCGAGGAGAGGAAATTGTCCATGAAGCCCACTTTCACCTCGGCGTTGGGGAAGTCGAGGGTGTAGTTCCTGCTGTAGAAATCATAGCCCTTGATGGTGAGGTAGCCCGCCTGATAGAGCAAAGGCAGTGCGGAGGTCATCGCCTCGGTGGGCACGTCGAACTGCGAGGAAGGCACCTGAAGCTTTTCCAACTCCAAAATGTTCGTGTTGAAGCGTTTCATCGCCTCGAAGAGGAAAGTGGGCGTGCCACTGCCAAACCAATAGTAGTCCAACTTCTTGGATTTGAACGCATTGACAAGGCTATAAGGATTGAAGATGTCTTGTGAATCCTCTCCGAAGTGATACCCGTCATATTGCTGCTTGAGCATGTCAATCATTTCCTCTTTGGAGCAATGGTAACGGTCGGCAAGCATTTGGATGTCGGGGTCGAAGACGGTGAGCATCTCGTCCTTGGTGATGCCGCAGAGGGCGGTGTATTCCGAGTCCATTGAGATGTTGGTCAGGTTGTTCAGGGTGGAGAAGATGCTGAGCTGTGAGAACTTGGTGATGCCCGTGATGAACACGAACTGCTCGTCGGCGTCGCACACCTTCACCATCTGGTAAAACTCCTGCATGATGCGGCGCACTTCGGACAGTTGTTCCGGCTTGTGCAAATAATCAAGCAAGGGGGCATCGTACTCGTCCAAAATGACCACGGCTTTCAGGTCTGTTTTCTCGTGTACTTGCTGAATCAGTTTCTTGAGGCGCTCACCCGGCGAGCCTTCGGTCTTTTCCCATTTGTAGCGTCGCTCGTGCATATCCAACTGACTATGCAACTCGTCGACAATCTGCTTCATCTCCCATTTGTTCTTGCAGGCACTGATGTCGAAGTGCAACACGGGATACTGCTTCCATTCCTTCTCCAACTCGCCGATGGCAAGACCCTCGAACAAGTCCTTGCGACCTTGGAAATAGTATTTCAATGTGCTGCAAAGCAACGACTTGCCGAACCTTCGCGGGCGGCTGAGGAAGACGAATTGTGATTCTCTCGTCAGTTTGTAGATAAGGTCTGTCTTGTCAATGTATATGCGTCCATCCTGACGGATGCGTTCAAAATCGGCGATGCCGGCGGTGTAGAGTCTCATGGGTTGCATGGCGTGATGGTTTTTTCCGCTGCAAAAATAGCAATTTTTGGATTTTTTTGAAATTGACTACAGAAAATCCGTAGTCCATTACGACAGGGGTCAGCCCCTGTCGTAATGCGGCATGTCGTCAGGCAGGATGATGGAGAACTCGATGAGTCCGCCAACCACCTGTCTGTCGTCGTCTTCGTACCACGGCGTTTGGTAGATAAGTTTCTTCTTTCCTTTCTTGGAAATCGTGTAGACGTTGGTTGCAGCATCGTCAAGCAGGTGGCGGATGATTTGCTGCGAACGCTCGTTGTGGCATTTCATCAGGTCGCGGCCACGGGCGTCGCCGTTCACTTCGATGCTGCTGTCGTTTTGGTAAAGGATTTCGCCGTCCTTGGCGCTAATCGTGATGGCCAGATTGAGGCCTTTCAAATAATCAAGTTGGTTCATAGTGCATGTAATTTTTCGGCAAAGGTAGAATTTTTCTAAATTTGCAGCGTTATTTTATCGAAAATGAAGAAACTTTACCAATATATCATCAAGTCGTTTTTGGGTACTTTTGTGCTCACTTTCTTCATTGTGGTGTTCATTTGGGTGATGCAATTCGTTTGGCTCTATGTGGACGATTTGGTTGGCAAAGGTTTGGAAATCAAAATTATAGCTGAACTTTTGTTCTACACTTCCATCACGGCCATTCCCATGTCGCTGCCGTTGGCCCTGCTGTTGGCCTTGCTGATGTGTTTCGGCAACCTTGGCGAGCATTATGAATTGGTAGCCATGAAAGCCTCGGGCATATCCATGTGGCGCGCCATGCGTCCTTTGCTCTATTTCTCATTGGTTCTCAGCGTATTGGCCTTCTTCATCTCCAACAGTCTCATCCCCATAGCCACCCTGAAATGGCGCACCCTCTTGACCGACGTGCAACGGCAGAAATTGGCCTTCAACATCAAGGAAGGGGTGTTTTACAAGGACATCGAGGGCTACGTGATTTATGTGGAGCGAAAAGGCAAGGACGGCAGCAGCATCTATGGCGTGAAGATTTACGACCACAACGACCATAACGGCAACACCAAAATCATCTCCGCCGACTCGGGCATGATGACCATGAGCCCCAACCAGCGCAACATCATCTTCACGCTCTACAACGGCCACAACTACACCGACATCACCACTTCCGACAACTACAAGGAAACGCGACCCTTCGAGCGCATGTCGTTCAAGCAAGAGCAACTCAAGTTCAGCCTTGCCTCGTTCGACATGACGCGATCGAGCGAGGACATGTACAAGTCGTACCAGCAAATGATGAACATCCGCCAACTTTCCGCCTCTTTGGACTCGTTGGAACGGCGGCAGGTGAGCAAGCAAGAGTCGTTCACTCAAGGCTTTGAGCGACGATGGGCCAATTATAAAAGCCTCACCCTCCCCGAACCGAAAAAGACCTTGGCCGCCAATGACAGTTTGGTTGCCGACACCCTCGCCACCGACACCTGCCACATCCTCCGCTGGCCCCTGCTCGACCACTACGAAGGCGAAACGCGCACCGCCATCGTCAACATGGCCGTTGGCACCGCGCAAAACGCCAAAGACAATGTGGCTTTCAACAAAATGGACCTCAATTCGCATACCGAGAACATCAACAAGCATCGGAAGGAGTGGCACAAGAAATTCACCTTGAGCATCGCCTGCATCATCTTTTTCTTTATCGGTGCGCCATTGGGCAGCATCATCCGCAAGGGCGGCTTGGGCCTGCCCGTGGTGATTTCGGTGCTGTTTTTCGTGGTCTATTACATCATCTCCACCATCGGCGAGCGCATGGCCGTTTTTGGCGGCCTCAACATGTTCCTCGGCGTATGGATTTCGTCCATCGTACTGCTGCCCGTGGGCCTGTTTTTCACCTTCAAGGCCACCACCGATGCAGCCCTGTTCGACGGCGACAGTTGGAAAAAATTCTTCCAGAAATTGTTCAAGAGAAAGCGTGACAACAACGTTGAAACATCTACATAAAACTCACGGCTGCCATAGTACGACACTTGAACGGCTGCCATAATACGACAGCCCTACAAAACAACAATTCAACAATTCAACGATCAACAACCAACATGAAAATACTCCTCCTCTGCAACAAGCCCCCCTACCCTGCCTCCGAAGGCGGCCCGATGGCCATGAACAGCATCATCACCGGCCTGCTCGAAGCGGGTCATCAGGTCAAGATATTGGCGGTCAACAGCGAGAAATTCCATGTCAAGGAAAGCGATATTCCCGAAGAATACAAGCGGAAGACCGGCATCGAACTCATCAATGTCGACCTGCGCGTCAAGCCCGCGAAGGCGTTTCTCAACCTGTTCACCAAAAAATCCTACCATGTGGAGCGTTTCGTTTCCAAAGACTTCAGAAACAGGTTAATAGAAGTGCTGAAACACGAGCATTTTGACGTGGTGCAGTTGGAAATGCTCTTCATGGCACCCTATGTTGAGGACATCCGCGCCCACTCGAAAGCCATGATTGTGATGCGTGCCCACAATGTGGAGCACAAGATTTGGGAGCGTATCGCCAAGGAGACGAAGTTTTTCCTTAAACGATGGTATATCAACCACTTGGCAAAGACTTTGAAGGAATATGAACTTTCCGCTTTGGAAACCGTCGACGGCATTGCCGCCATCACTCGCAAGGACGCAGCCTATTTCCGAAAATACTGCTCCAAGCCCATCATCGACATCCCGTATGGCGTTTATCCAGAGGAGTTTACACCGAAATACGAGATTGAAGGCAAGCCCAAGTTCTACCACATCGGCTCCATGAACTGGATGCCCAACGAGGAAGGTATTCGTTGGTTCATTGAAGAAGTGCTGCCCAAGACCATCGAAAAAGTCCCCGATTTCGTGTATCATTTGGCAGGCCGCAACATGCCCGAATGGTTGACCGCACTGAAAAACAAGCACATCAATGTCATCGGCGAAGTGCCTGACGCTAAGGCATTTGTAGCCGAGCATGACGTGGCCATAGTGCCACTGCTTTCGGGTAGCGGCATACGTATCAAAATCATCGAGTCGATGGCAATGGGCAAGACTGTCATCACCACCCGTGTGGGTGCAGAAGGCATCCTTTACGACGAGGAAGTGAACCTCATCATTGCCGAAAACAAGGCCAAGATGGTGGAAGCCATCCGCAGTATCAACGAAAACCCGCAAATCGCCGTCAAGATTGGGCAAGCCGCGAGGAAATTGGTGGAAGAAACCTACGACAACCGCAAGATTATCGCACGGCTTTTGATGTTTTATGAGCAAATCAAGCCGGGAAGCAAGATAACTTTCCTGTAATTTCACGCTGAATACGAGTTTATTTCACGCAGAAATCGCAGAATCCGCAGAACCTGCCGGCTATATTTTGCGTCGCATTGCGATTCATATAATTGACTACGTCGAATCTACGATTTCTGCGTATTCTGCGTGCCATAATAAAATATTCCTTAAATTTGCTCCCTAAATCCTACGAGATGAAGATATTCGTACTTCTGCCCCGCATCCCATTCCCGCTCGAAAAAGGCGACAAGTTGCGGGCTTTCAACCAGATAAAGCAACTTGCGAAGCATAACGAAATCGTCCTTTGCGCCTTGAACGACAACGCCAAGGTGAGCGAACAGGACGCTTTTCGAGCCTTGCAGCCTTATTGCCAGTCCATCAATTTTATCAGAATCAATAAGTTGCAAATCATTTTGGGACTTGTCCGGGCTTTCTTTAAGGGACTGCCGATGCAATGCGGCTATTTCTACAACCTCAAGGCAGCAAAGAAAATCAATGCGCTGATGGCCAAACACAAGCCTGAGATGCTTTATGGGCAACTGCTGCGCACGGCAGAATATATCCGCCACAAGGATATCCCGAAAGCCATTGACTATCAGGATATTTTCTCTTACGGGATGAAACGCCGCGCCGATATTGCCTCGTTTGTGACGCGACCTATATATAATATGGAGTACCGCAGGCTGGCACGTTACGAGGCCGCCATTTTCGACAATTTCAACGTGCGCACCATCATTAGCGAGCCTGACCGCAAACTGTTTCCGCATGAGAAACGCGACGAAATCCTCATCATCCCCAACGGCGTGGACCACGACTTCTTCAAGCCGATGGAGCACGAGAAGAAATACGATTTGGTGTTTACGGGCAACATGAGCTATCCGCCCAACGTAAACGCCGTGGATTATTTGGCCAACGAAATCCTGCCCATCGTGTGGAAATCGCGGCACGAAACAACCCTTTACATCGCCGGTGCCACCCCCGACCCGAAAGTGAAAAAGGCCGCTTCGGACAAAATCATCGTCAGCGGCTGGCTCGACGACATCCGCGACGCCTACGCACAAAGCCGCGTCTTCATCGCCCCGATGCGAATTGGTACAGGCCTGCAAAACAAACTGTTGGAGGCTATGTCGATGCGCCTGCCCGCCATCACCTCGCCCTTGGCCAACGCCTCTTTGGGCGCAAAACCCAACGAAGAAATCCTCATCGGCAGCAATGCCCAAGAAATGGCGCAAAACATCATCACCTTATTGACCGATACCGAAAAAGCAGAACAGATTGCCCAAGCGGGGTTTGATTTTACTAATCGGGTTTATGACTGGGGGAAGGCGACGGAACGGTTGGAAGAGGCGATGAAATCAATAACTAAACAAACCCACCCACAATGACCACAACCCAACAACAGAAAGCCGCAAAGGAATTCGCCGCCCACTGGCAGGGTAAAGGCTACGAGAAAGGCGAAAGCCAAATTTTTTGGGTCGAACTGCTCGAACAGGTTTTCGGCATCCAGAAACCGTCTGAATTTCTGTCGTTTGAACAGCAGGTGAAACTCGACCACACCGCTTTCATCGATGCTTTCATTCCCCGCACTCATGTGATGATTGAGCAGAAATCCATCGAAAAAGACCTTGGCGAACCTATCAAACAGTCGGACGGAAAGTTTTTGACCCCGTTCCAGCAAGCGAAGCGCTACTCTGCCGAACTGCCCTACAGCCTACGTCCCCGTTGGATTGTGACCTGCAACTTCCGCGAGTTTTGGGTGTATGACATGGAACGGCCCAAGGGCGAGCCGCAGAAAATCCTTTTGGAAAACCTCGAAAAGGAGTATTATCGCCTGCAATTCCTTGTGGATGAGGGTAATGAGCATTTGAAACGCGAGTTGGAAGTCAGTGTGAAGGCGGGCGAAATCGTCGGCCTGATTTATGATGCTTTGTTGGAGCAATACATCGACAAGACCGATGCCGAGACCTTGCGCTCGCTCAACATCCTTTGTGTGCGTTTGGTGTTTTGCCTTTATGCCGAGGATGCGGGCTTGTTTGCCACCAAGACGGCTTTCCATGATTATTTGGTGAAATTCGGCTCCGTCGATTTCCGTCATGCCTTGATAGAGTTGTTCAAACTGCTTGACACGCCCATTGAGGAACGCGACCCTTATTTGGACGACGAGATGGCGGCCTTCCCGTATGTGAACGGCGGCTTGTTCAGCGAGGAACACATCACCATCCCACGTTTTACCGACAAAATCAAGCAGTTGCTGTTGCAAAACGCGAGTTCCGATTTCGACTGGAGCGAGATTTCCCCTACCATCTTCGGAGCCGTGTTTGAAAGCACACTGAATCCCGAGACGCGCCGCTCGGGAGGGATGCACTACACCAGCATTGAGAACATCCACAAGGTGATTGACCCGCTTTTCATGGGCGACCTGAACGCCGAGTTTGTGAAAATCGCCGAAATGAAGCAAGTGTCGGCCAAGCGGCAAGCCCTTGCCCATTTCCAAGACAAACTCGCCTCGCTCACCTTCTTAGACCCTGCTTGCGGCAGCGGCAACTTCCTGACGGAAACCTATTTAAGCCTGCGCCGATTGGAAAACAAGGTCATCAAAGAGTTGAACAACGGCATGAGTGCGCTCAATCTTGAAGGCATCATCAAGGTGAACATCGCGCAATTCTACGGCATCGAAATCAACGACTTCGCCTGCACCGTGGCCAAAACCGCCCTTTGGATTGCCGAAAGCCAAATGCTGCACGAAACCTCAGCCATTGTGGGCGTGGAATTGAACTTCTTGCCTTTGAAAACCAATGCCAATATCGTGGAAGGCAATGCGTTGAAACTCGATTGGTCCACGCTCGGCGAGGAAGACCCGTTAGGATTCTTGTTCACCGACAAATTGAATTATTACATTGAAAAGGATTTCGGCGAAGGTTTTATTGCAAGCGAGCCGAAACCTGAATACGGCAACTATTACAAGGAGTTGAACGTTGTGGCGAAAAAGGCCGAGGAAAAGCAACTGCCGAAAAACGAGCCGAAACACGTGGTTTATGACTATATCATGGGCAACCCGCCGTTTGTGGGCTATTCACTCCAAAGCAAAGAGCAAAAAGAAGAAACGCTGTCCATCTATGTTGATTACAACGGAAAGCCCTATAAATCAGCGGGAAAGATTGACTATGTGGCCAACTGGTACTTCAAAGCGGCACAACTAATTCAAAACAAGCCAACAAAATGCGCCTTTGTTTCCACCAACAGCATCACCCAAGGCGAGCAAGTGGCAGGCGTGTGGAAGCCCTTGTTTGAGCGTTTCGGAATCCATATCGACTTCGCTTACAGGACTTTCCGATGGGACAGCGAATCGGAGCAGAAAGCCCATGTGCATTGCGTCATTGTCGGGTTCTCATCGTGCAAATCGGAAGCAACGAAACAAATTTTCACCAATGACGGTCAAATCATAGAGGCTGCAAACATCAATCCCTATCTCATTGATGCCGAGAATGTTTGGATTGAAAGCCGCAACAAGCCGATTTGCGATGTGCCTCTGATGACTACAGGTAATCGGCCCGCTGACGGAGGCCATCTTATCATTGAAGCAGACGAATATGACGATTTCGTCAAGAAAGAGCCTGATGCCGTCAGATTCATCAAGAAACTTGTTGGTGCAGAGGAATTTATCAACAACAAGAAGAGATGGTGCCTGTGGCTTGTCGGTGCAAGTCCTGCGGAATTGCGGAGTTTACCGGAAGTCAGCAAGCGAGTTATCTTGTGCCGACAAGATAGGTTGAAAGGAGCACCTGACAGACAGAAACTTGCCGATACGCCCGCATTGTTCAGGGAGTTGAAAAACCCAGAGAAATACATCATCATACCAGCCACTTCGTCAGAGAATCGGGAATACATTCCGATGGGATTTTTGGGCTACGAAACCATTCCAACCAATTCGGCACTTATCATCCCAGATGCTGGACTATTTGAATTTGGCGTGCTAACTAGTTCCGTCCATATCGCTTGGACGAAAGTGGTTTGCGGACGATTGAAAAGCGATTTCAGGTATTCCAAAGACATCGTTTACAACAATTTCCCTTGGCCAAGCCCAACCGAGGCGCAAAAGGCGAAGATTGAAGAAACCGCCCAAACTATCCTCGACGCAAGGGTGAAATACCCCGACAGCACCTTGGCCGACTTGTACGACGAAACCTTTATGCCCGCCGACCTCCGCAAAGCCCACCAAGCCAACGACCGCGCCGTGATGCAAGCCTACGGCTTCGACTTGAAAATGACGGAAAATGAGATGGTGGCGGAGTTGTTCAGGATGTATAAAGAATTGATTACAAACAAAACATAATTATTATCATAATACATTAATAACCAATAAATTAAAAACCATGCCAAACGAATCAATCATACAGATTTTTGAAGGAAAGAAGGTCCGCGTCGTTTGGAACGAGAAAGAGGAAAAATACTTTTTTGCCGTGGCGGATATTGTCGAATTATTAACGGACAGTGCTGATGTTAAGCAGTACATTAAACGGATGCGTTCGCGAGACGCGGAGTTGGATTCCGTGTGGGGTACAATTTGTACCCCCCTTGGCTACCGCCGACAATCAGCATAAAAACAGCAACCCTTTTCTGGATTGCTTCGTTCCTCGCAATGACACAAAGCCCCGTAGGGGCGTAGGATATTAAGCAGGCGGTGAAGCGCAACGCAACCCCTGCCGACAAACAAACCTAGCCCCGTAGGGGCGACACACCAATAAGCAGGCGACGTCAGTCCCTGCACAACTGACAACTGAACAACTATTAACTGACAACTGATATTGCACAACCCAACGACAAAAAAATAGTAACAGCAATATCTCCCTAAAAAAATCAGAGGTGATTTTACTTAAAACATTAATAAATAATATTTTATGATTTATTTTATCGTGCCATAAGTGAAAAAAATAACAACTTATGGCACTAATATAATCTTTTTTCTTGTGCCATAACAAATATTATTGTACATTTGCGGCACGATAAAAGGCAAAAGGAATGGAAATTGTCGGCAGAAATAAAGAGCAAGAGATTTTACGGCAATGTTACGAATCAGGGAAGCCTGAGTTAGTGGCTGTCTATGGTCGTAGGCGCGTGGGCAAGACTTGGCTCGTCAGGCAGTTTTTCAACGATTCCTTTGACTTTTACATGACTGGCGTTTATCTCGGCTCGCGGGAAGAGCAATTGGCATTGTTCAACAAACAACTCAACAAGTACTCAAAAAGCTATTTCCCGGTGGTAGGCAATTGGTTCGATGCTTTCGACCAGTTAAAGACCTATCTCAGCCATTCGCGCAAGAAACGCCTCGTCGTCTTCATTGATGAATTGCCTTGGTTGGACACCCAGAGGTCGAGATTCAAGACGGCATTCGAGTATTTTTGGAACAGTTGGGGGGCCGCACAAGAAAGATTGATGCTTGTGGTGTGTGGCAGTGCCACCACTTGGATGATCGGCAATCTGATAGGCGACAAAGGAGGCCTTTATAACCGGATAACACGCAGTATGCATCTCGCCCCGTTCAGCCTGAACGAAACCGAGTTGTATCTCAAAAGCAAAAAGATGGTTATGAGCCGTTTCCAAATGGCAGAGACTTATATGGCCGTAGGCGGAATACCTTATTATCTAAGCCTGCTGAACCCTTCGTTAAGCCCCACACAGAACATCGATGAGCTTTTCTTCGCAAAAGACGCCCCTTTGGCCACGGAATACGATTTTTTGTTTCGTTCCCTTTTCAAGGAGTCGGGGCTGTACAAGTCTGTCGTTGAGGCCATCAGCAGCAAAAACAAAGGCCTGACACAAAAAGAAATCAAGGAAGCACTGCATATCGGCAACAGCGGCAAACTATCCGACGTTCTCAACAACTTGTGCAAATGCGACATCATCAGCAAATATTACGCTTTCGGCAAGGTGGAACGCGATGCCCTCTTCCAGATAACCGACCCTTATATACACTTCTATCTCACTTTCGTCCGCAACAGCAAAGGACGCGACGAACACCGCTGGAGCAACATGCTTGACAACCCCACACGACGAGCTTGGTGTGGCTATGCCTTTGAACAAGTGTGTCTTCTGCATATCCCACAAATAAAGCAAAAACTCGGAATCACAGGAGTGCTTACCGATGTGTGTTCGTGGAACAGCCGGACAGAAGACTCTTGCGAACAGATTGACATGATCATCGACCGGCGCGACAATGTCATCAATTTGTGTGAGATAAAATTCTCGAAAGCCCCATACGAAATCACCCGCAATTACCTTGAACGGCTTTATGAAAGATTGGAGGCGTTCAGAAACAAGACTTCCACCCGAAAAGCGTTGCATATCACTATGATAACTGCTTGTGGATTAAAGCGTAACACTTATAGCACAGAGATACAAAACGAAATAGAGTTAGACGATTTATTTGTGCCATAACTCCTTTTTTCGGGTACTTATGGCACCACAATAATGCATTTTCAACAATCAACAATTCAACATAAATGGCACAACCCGACGACAAAAAAATCATCTTTTCGATGGTGGGCGTAAGCAAAATCATCCCGCCGTCAAGACAAATCCTGAAAGACATCTACCTCTCCTTCTTCTATGGCGCCAAAATCGGCATCATCGGCCTGAACGGAGCGGGAAAATCGACCTTGCTGCGCATCATCGCGGGCAAGGAGAAATCCTTCAACGGCGAAGTGGTCTTCTCGCCCGGCTATTCGGTCGGGATGCTCGACCAAGAGCCGCAATTGGACGACAACAAGACCGTCCGCCAAGTGGTGGAGGAAGGCGTACAGGAAATCGTTGACATCCTCAAGGAATACGAGGAAATCAACAACAAGTTCGCCGAACCCGACGCGGACTTCGACAAACTGATTGCCCGTCAGGGCGAACTCACCGAACTCATCGAGCAACACGACGCTTGGGAACTCGACAGCAAACTGGAACGCGCCATGGACGCATTGAACTGTCCCGACGGCGACACGCTCGTGCGCAACCTTTCCGGTGGCGAGCGTCGCCGCGTGGCCTTGTGCAGGCTTCTCTTGCAAGAGCCTGACATCCTGCTCCTTGACGAGCCCACCAACCACCTTGACGCAGAGAGCATCCAATGGTTGGAGAGCCACTTGCAGCAGTACAAGGGCACCGTCATCGCCGTCACCCACGACCGTTACTTCCTCGACCACGTGGCCGGCTGGATTCTCGAACTCGACCGAGGCGAAGGCATCCCGTGGAAGGGCAACTATTCCTCGTGGCTCGACCAGAAGACCGCCCGCCTCGCGATGGAGGAAAAGACCGAAAGCAAGCGCCGCAAGACCCTTGAAAGGGAGTTGGAATGGGTGCGCATGGCCCCAAAAGCCCGTCACGCGAAGGGCAAGGCGCGTTTGGAATCGTATGAGAAAATGCTCAACGAGGACGTGAAGGAAAAGGAAGAGAAACTCGAAATCTACATCCCCAACGGCGACCGACTTGGCTCGAAAGTCATTGAGGCGCACGATGTTACCAAAGCCTACGGCGACAAACTCTTGTTTGAAAACCTAAACTTCAGCCTGCCGCAAGGCGGCATCGTGGGTGTCATCGGGCCGAATGGCGCGGGCAAGACCACCTTGTTCCGCCTCATCATGGGCTTGGAAAAGCCCGATTCAGGCACTTTCGAGGTCGGCGAAACGGTGAAAATCGGCTATGTCGATCAGCAACACGCCGAAATCGACCCGGAAAAGACCGTTTGGGAGGTCATCAGCGGCGGCAACGAACTCATCCAGTTGGGCAAACGCAGCATGAACTCCCGCGCCTACGTCTCGCGCTTCAACTTTGGCGGCAACGACCAGCAGAAGAAGGCCGGCGTACTTTCGGGCGGTGAGCGCAACCGTATGCATTTGGCCTTGACTCTGAAACAAGAAGCCAACGTGCTCCTCTTAGACGAACCCACCAACGACATCGATGTCAACACTTTACGCGCTTTGGAGGAAGGCTTAGAGAACTTCGCGGGTTGCGCCGTCATTATCAGCCACGACCGCTGGTTCCTTGATCGTGTGGCCACTCACATCCTCGCTTTCGAGGGCAATTCGCAGGTTTATTTCTTTGAAGGTTCTTACTCGGAATACGAGGAAAACAAGATGAAACGCTTGGGCAATGTGGAGCCGAAACGATTTAGATACAAGAAATTAAAAGAATAAAAAGTTGCAAGAAAATAGAGTATTACCTATTTTTGCAGCGTATTAACCCCAAAAATTAAAACTATGAGTTTCGGAGAAGCCATTAAAAGCGTGTTTTCAAAGTATGCAACCTTTTCGGGACGTGCACGCCGTTCCGAGTATTGGTATTTTGTTTTGTTTAATGTCCTCTTTATGTTGGGTTTTGCATTGATAGCCCGTGTTTTCCCTGAGGCAAAATTTCTTACATATCTTTATCTTGTTTATTCATTGGCTATTGTCATACCATCATTGGCTGTTGGTGTTAGACGTCTTCACGACATTGGCAAACGTGGATGGAATATGTTTATCCTCTTGATTGTCGCATTGCTCAACAGTAGTATTACAGTATTGGGTAAAAGTTCTCTCAAGATTGGGTCTGGTGTTCTTCTTATATTAGCCATCATTGCACTTGCACTAACAGTCTTGTTTGTTGTATGGCTGTGCAAGGACAGCCAACCTGGCGAAAACAAATGGGGTCCCAACCCGAAAGAGGTTCCAAGCACCAATGTTTAAATAATTGTCAACTGACATTCAAAAGTACGGAGTGTTGATTTATGTCAGCGCCCCGTTATTTTTTTCATATTGTTGCACCTAAGCATAAAGATAAAGCATTTATCTTTGCCCTTTGAAATTAATCTCAAAACCTATTAATATGAAGAAACTGACTTTAACTTTATGCCTCATCGCTGCCATCGGCAGCCTGATGGCAGGCCCTGTCAGCCAACAGAAGGCCCAAAAATTGGGTGCCAAATTCCTGAGCACCACATCACTCAGCCAAAGAAACGCTGGAATCCAACTTCAATTAATCAGCACGGCATCCAACCGCAATGCCGTTGATTATTACGTCTTTAATGTCGCGAATGGCGAAGGCTTCGTCATCGTGGCTGGCGATGACCGCGTGAAACCCATTTTGGCCTACTCCACCACAGGCCAATACGACCCCAACAACGTGGCAGAGGGTTTCCAATTCACCCTTGATGGTTTCCGCGAGGAAATCCAGTATGTGCGCGAACACAACCTCAAGGCTACTTTAGACATCACCGCAGAATGGAAGTCGGTGAGCGAAACAGGCAGCCTCAACCGTGGCAAGCAAACCCGTGCCGTGGTAGGTCCGCTCTGCCAGACCCTCTGGAACCAAAACTTTCCGTGGAACAGCCAATGTCCCGAAGACACGACGGGCAGCGGCGGCCATGTGTATGCCGGCTGCGTGGCTACGGCCATGGGCCAGGTGATGAAGTATTGGGAATGGCCAGCCACGGGTACAGGCTCCTACTCCTACAATCCAGCAGGCTATGCCCAGCAGAGCGCCAATTTCGGGCAGACCGAGTATCATTTTGAACTGATGCCCAACACTTTGGACTCAACAAGCACCGAGGAGGAATACTTCGAGATCGCCCAACTGCTGCACCACCTCGGCATATCGGTTGACATGCAATACAGCGGCAACGGCAGCGGTGCCTACTCTGAAATGGTGCCGAATGCGCTGCGCAACTACTTCCGTTACAACTGCGATGAGCATGAGACCAACTGGGGCGGAGGCTGGTGGGGTGGAGGCTACTCCAACGAGCAATGGGCGCAAATGCTGAAAGACGGCGGCTTGGATGAACAAATCCCGCTTTATTACAGTGGTTCCGACGACAGCGGCTCCGGTGGTCACGCCTTCGTGTGCGACGGTTACGACGAGAACGACTATTTCCACTTCAACTGGGGATGGAGCGGTCGCGACGACGCTTGGTGCCCCATTGGCGCACTCAACACCACCAAATACGCCTTCAACACCTTTAACGGCTTCACGGGCCATATCGTCCCTAACTCGGACGAATATGCCCAACGTCCCGATAGCGTAACAAACATGCAAGTCATTGAAAACAATAACTTTAAAGGCGTTAAACTGCAATGGACTAACCCGACATTGACCGTCGAAGGAAGCGACCTTTCTTCCATTACATCAGTCACCATCCGCCGCAATTTTGAAGTCATTGCAGAATTGGCCGATGCCCAAGTGGGTGCCGACATGGAATTTGAGGACAATGACCTCGAACCTGGCCTTTACGAATATGCCATCTTCGTTAGCAATGAGGCTGGCATCAGCCGAACCACTTACCGTTCGATTTTGGTCGGCGAGAAATGCGACGTCACCTTCGTACTCCATGATGACGGTGGCGACGGCTGGAAAGGCGCTGCCATCAGCGTGACCTCCGAAAGCGGCCAGCGCATCGCCATTATCGGCATGAGCGAAGGCGCGGAGCAAACCGTCACCCTGCCCTTGCTGAAAGGCAACCTCAACTTCATCTGGAACCACGGCTGGTTTCACACCAGCGAAGAATACGACACCGACTATGAGTGCTCGTTCACGATTTCGGATTTTGCAGGCAACGAACTCTACGTCAGCAACGACCTCGAAGATGGCGTGTTCCTGACCTACAACAACAACTGCGAACAAGGCCCATTGACCTGCTATCCCGTGCAGAATCTTCAAGGTGAATACCAATGGCACGATGATGACGAATTTGGTGCCTACATCTCATGGAATCGCCCCGAAATCACTGCCAACCTTCACCATTTCAGAGTGGTTCGCTCAATCGGTGCCTATAAGTCTGGAGATGAACTGATTGCCGAGATCCCTTACGATGGCAACAGCATTTATGATTATTTCGATAACGCCTACGACCTGTTCCTCGGCGATGTTTACTATTCCGTCAATTGTGTTTATATTCGCGGAGAAGAGCAATGTGAATCGGAATACTGGGATGTGCTGATTGGCATTACCAATGTTGACGAAAACACTTCAAATGTCAGCCTCTACCCCAACCCGACCAACGGCCTGCTCAACATTGAAGGCCAAGGCACAATGCACATTAGCATAAGCAACCTGCTCGGCCAAAAGGTTTGCGAAACCTCAGCCGAAGATAGTGCCATCCTCGACCTGAGTGGCTACGGACAAGGCATCTATCTCGTCCGAATCAAGACCTCCGATGGCGTGATGGTGCAGAAGGTGAATGTGAGGAAATAAGCACTTTCAAAGTACAGACACAAAAAAAGCGTTGCCGTCATTAGCAACGCTTTTTGCTTTTCAGGCTCAAAACTTACCCGTTCAAAGCCTCAGCACCGCCCACAATGTCAATCAGTTCGTTAGTGATGACGTTTTGGCGTGCCTTGTTGTACTGGATTCTCAATTCTTGTGAGAGTTGGTCGGCGTTGTCGGAGGCGATGTGCATGGCGGTCATTCGGGCACCGTGCTCGGCAGTGAGCGTGTCGAGCATGATGGAGTAGAAATTGGTGCGGATAACCTTGGGAATCAGTTCGTTGACAAAGGTTTCCTTGTCGGGTTCCACGATGTAGTCGAAGGTTTGGGCATTGCCTGAAATCTCGGCTTTTAGGGGTAATACCACCTCACGAGTTGGCACTTGCACACCTGCGTTCTTGAAGTGGTTAAAGACCAACTCCACGCGGTCTACCTTGTGGCTAAGGAAGAGTTCGACCATCATGTCACTGATTTCCATGGCCAAGTCGAAGGACATGCTTTCGGCCAAAGGCGCGTATTGCTTTTCTACCTTAATGCCGAATTTCTTGGCGTAGTCGTTGATTTTCTTTCCGACCAAGAAGACGACAACATTCTCTGCACCAAGGCTTTCCGTGTATTCGTCATACACCTGCTTGAACAGTTTGCAGACATTGGAGTTGTAAACACCGCACAATCCGCTGCTTGACGAAAAGGCCATGAGTGCCACCTTTTTCACCTCGCGTTTTTCTGCCAAGGGGATGTTGACCTCGCCTTCAAGCGAACCTAGATAGTTTGACAGAGCCTCGCTCAACTTGTTCTTGTAGGGCAAAAACCGCGTCGTGATGCCTTCGGTCTTTTTCAGTTTGGCCGCCGACACCATCTTCATCGCGCTCGTGATTTTCTGCGTCGAGGCGACGGAAACGATTCTGGCCCGTATTTCTTTCAGTGATGCCATTTTCTTGTAATTATGAATTCGGAATTCGGAATTCGGAATAAGCCTGCCGGAGGTAATTATTCCGCATTCCGCATTCCTAATTCCGAATTATCCATTAAAGTGTTCGCTCAAATTCAACGCTTCTTCCTTCAGCACGGCCTTGATGTCATCGTCAATCTTGCCGGCTTTCAGTTGGGCCATCACGTCCTTGTGTTTCACTTCCATGATGTCCAAGAACTGTTTCTCAAACTCAAGCACCTTGTTTTCAGGCACTTTGCTCAACAATCCATTAGTGCCGCAGAAGATGATGGCGACTTGTTTTTCGACGGGCATAGGCGTATATTGCGGCTGTTTCAGCAGTTCCACGTTCTTGCGGCCCTTGTCGAGGATGGCCAAGGTTGCGGCATCGAGTTCGGCGCCGAACTTCGAGAAGGCTTCCATCTCGCGGAATTGGGCTTGGTCGAGTTTCAGGGTGCCGGCCACCTTCTTCATGGACTTGATTTGGGCATTGCCACCCACACGCGACACCGAAATACCCACGTTGATGGCGGGACGGATACCCGCATTGAACAAGCTGGTTTCCAAGAAGATCTGTCCGTCGGTGATGGAAATCACGTTAGTTGGGATGTAGGCCGACACGTCGCCTGCCTGCGTCTCGATGATGGGCAGTGCAGTGATGCTGCCGCCGCCTTTCACGATGTCCTTGAGGCTGTCGGGGAGGTCGTTCATCTGTCGTGCCACGTTATCGTTCTTGATGATTTTGGCGGCGCGTTCCAACAAACGGCTGTGGAGGTAGAAAATGTCGCCCGGATAGGCCTCACGTCCCGGAGGACGGCGCAAAATCAGGGAGACTTCACGGTAGGCCACGGCCTGCTTCGAGAGGTCGTCGTAGATGACCAAGGCGTGACGGCCCGTGTCGCGGAAGTATTCGGCGATGGCTACGCCCGCGTATGGCGCATAGAACTGCATGGCGGCAGGGTCGGAGGCCGTTGCGCTGACCACGATGGTATAATCCAAAGCACCATATTTTTCGAGTATGTTCACGAGGTTTCTAACGGTGGAACCTTTCTGTCCCACAGCGACATAGATGCAATAAATCGGGTCGCCGTTCTTGAAGTTGTCCTTCTGATTAATAATGGTGTCGATGGCGATGGCAGTCTTTCCCGTCTGGCGGTCGCCGATGATCAGCTCACGCTGGCCGCGCCCGATGGGAATCATGGCATCGATGGCCTTGAGTCCGGTTTGCAGCGGCTGGTTCACGGGTTGGCGGAAGATGACGCCCGGAGCCTTGCGTTCCAAAGGCATTTCGTAGGTCTTGCCTTGGATGGGGCCCTTGCCGTCGATGGGGCGACCGAGGCCGTCCACCACGCGGCCCAACATGCCTTCGCCAGCCATGACGGAGGCGATGCGTTGGGTGCGCTTCACCGTCTCGCCTTCCTTGATGCCCTCGGTGGGGCCGAGCAGCACCACGCCCACGTTGTCTTCCTCAAGGTTGAGCACTACGCCCATCGTGCCGTTCTCAAACTCGACAAGCTCGTTGCTCTGCACCTTGTCAAGGCCATAGACGTGCGCCACGCCGTCGCTCACTTGCAGCACCTTGCCAATCTCCTCAAACTGAACCTTGTTGCTCATGTTTTGGAGCTGCATTTGCAGGATGCTCGATATTTCACTTGGTTTGATGTTTGCCATGTATGTTGAATTGTTTATTGTTGTCCGTTTAATTGTTTGCTTCCTTGGTTCCGACGAATTTGCAATTCGGCGGAGTTGAGGTGGGGATTTCAAATCCCCTTCTCGATGCTGGCGGATTGCAAATCCGCCAGAACATTTACTATTGTTTCAATCTGTTTTTCAGCGCGTTAAGTTGTCCAGCCACGCTCGCGTCCATGCGGTTGTTCTCGATGTCGAGGATGAATCCGCCAATGAGCGAAGGGTCAATCCTGACATCCATTTCGGCCTCGGCATCAAAGGTCTGCTTGACGAAGGCCTTGATGTGGTCGTAGGTCGCCTCGGGCAGTTCGGTGGCCGTGGTCACTTGCGTGCTCAGGATGTTATGCTTGGCGCGATACATCTCCATGTATTTCATGGCGATAAAGAACATCTTGTCCTCGCGTTTTTGGTCGGCCACAAAGGCGATGAACTGCTTCAGTGTGTCGTGCAATGGCTCACCCACGGACATTTCCATCAACTTCACCTTCTCCTCACGCGCCACGATGGGGTTGGCCAACACCTCATTGAACTGGCTGATAGCCAAAAGGTAGTTGTGGGCAAAGCGCATCAGGCCGTTGTAGACAGCCTCTTCGCAGCCTTGCTCTTGGGCCAACTGGAACAAAGCCCGCGCATATCTCACCGATATTCTTCCGTTGTCCATAACTTAGGCTTCAATGCGGGGTTGGTTGTTTCTGAGCAGTTGCTCAATGTAGGCACTTTGCGACTGCTTGTCGTGCAGTTCGCGTTGCAGCAGTTTCTCGGCGATGTCGACGCTGAGGGCGATGACCTCGTTCTTGATTTGCGCCATAGCCTCGGCCTGCTCTTTTTCAATTTTCAGGCGGGCGTCGGTCACGATTTTCTCGGCTTCCATGCGGGCTTGCGTCTTCGCCTCCTCAATGAGTTGGGTCTTCAAGTCCTGGCTCTCCTTCATGATCTTGATTTGCTCGGCCTGTGCTGCCGCCATGGTTTCCTGCCGTTTCTGCTCGATGCCTGCAAGGGCGTTGTTGGCCTCCTCAGCAGCCAACAGCGAGTCGGCGATTTGGGTGTTGCGTTGTTCCACGGCACCCATAATCATTGGCCAACCCACCTTCGCCAAAATGGCGAAGACGATGAGGAAGCCTATGAGCATCCATATCACTAATCCACTTTCGGGAAGAAATAGTTCCATTTCTCTGTTTTTTTGAAGGTTAAGGCTTGGGGCTTAATCCTTCCTCCTTAATAGGGAGAGAGGCCAAGCCCCAAGCGGGGTTGGCTTATTTCATCACAGCCAACACGCACACGACGATGGCAAACAGCGTTGCACCTTCGACGAGTGCGCCGGCAATGATCATACCTGACTGGATTTTTCCAGCGGCTTCGGGCTGACGAGCCATGGCTTCCATGGCGGATTGTCCGATTTTACCGATGCCAAAAGCGGCACCAATCACTGCAACAGCAGCGGCGATGGCGGCCAAACCCGGCACATACGATACTGCTTCAAGAATGGTTGATAATAACATGATTTTTAATTGTTTAAGTGTTTATTGTTTAAGTGTTTATTGTTTAAGTGTTTAATTGTATATTTCAAATTCCAAAATTCCTAACTCTCAACTCTCAACTCTCAACTCTCACTCATGTTCCGGTTCATGTTGTGCCATGCCGATAAACAGCGATGACAAAATGGTGAAAACGTATGCTTGGATATACGCCACAAGCAGTTCCAAAGCCGTCATGAAGATGGTCATGAAGATGGAAACGACGCTCATTGCGCCACCCATGCCTGCGCCATACATGCCGCTGATGATGAATATCAGGGCCATAAGCACCATGATGATGATGTGGCCGGCAAGGATGTTGGCGAACAGACGCACCATCAGGGCGAAAGGCTTGGTGATGGTCGAAATCAGTTCGATGATGGGCATTAGCGGGAAAGCCTTCAGGAAGATGGGCACGTCGGGCCAGAGGATGTCTTTCCAATAGTGCTTGTTGCCGAAGACGTTCACGAAGAAGTAGGTCATCAAGGCCAAAACCAAGGTGATGCTGAGGTTGCCCGTCACGTTGGCACTGAAGGGGAAGAACGGGATGAGGCCGAACAGGTTGGCGAAGAAGATGAAGAAGAACACGGTCAACAAATAAGGTGCGAATTTCTTCACTTTCTTTTCGGGGATGTTGGGGCGGATGATGCCGTCCAAAACCATATAGGTGAGCCATTCCACCAAGCCTTGGTACTTGGTGGGCTTGCCCATCGGGTCTTTCTTGTATTTCTTCGCGGCGGGCAGGAAGAAGGCCAACATGAAGCCGCACACGAGGAAGATGCCGAAGGCGTTTTTGGTGAACGAAATGTCGAACGGGCGCGAGATGCTGCCGTCGGCTTTCACCTCCACCAACTTGCCCGGATACCTCTCGGCACTGATGGGCGGGATGTAGAAATTGGTGCCGTTGTGGTTGAAGGTCTCGCCCTCTTTCAACTCGCAGACGTGCTTCGACGAGAAGCAGTGCCAGCCACCGCCGTCCTTGCACTTCACGATGACGGGCAGCCACACGCATACGGGATGCCCGTGGATTTCCGTGATGTGGAAGCAATAGCTGTCGCCCGTGTGGCCGAAGATGAACGACTTGGCGTCAAACTCCTCCGACTTCTCCTTTTCAGGCTCTTGCGCAAAGCCTTGTTCGGGCGCAAAAGCCATCAAAGCGAGGAAAAGGAACAGCGTAATATGTTTCAGAACATTTTTCATGCCTTGCTAACTTTGTTCAAGTTCTTGATAAAGTGGTTGTAAACGCAGGTTTCCGCGAACAGTGCGATGAGATAGGCAGAAGCCGTGATGATGACAAAAGCCCGACTGCTTTCCTTGACAAAGACGATGTAAAGGACGAGTGCCGCCACTGTAAGCACCATCTTGATGCCTTTGTAGACCAAAAGCCAAGTGAGCTTGTTGGGATGGGCTTCCACGTTCTTTTGCATCAGGTGGCAATAGAAGGCACCGAGAATCATGAAGAGGTTGGGAGCCATGATCATCCACTTGTTCCACCAAGGCTTGTCGGCAAAGAAGCAGAGCAGAATGCCGTCAAAGACGATGCAGAGCAGCAGAAAAACAGCCAAGTATTTTGTCAGCACATTCTTTTTCATAACTCAACGCAGATGGTCAGTTGGTTGTCGTGGTTCTCGGTGAAGCCGCCCTTGATGTCGAACTCCCTATGCTCGCCCTTGCCGTCGGTGAGGCTCACTTGGCCGGCCTCAAGGATGGCGACGATGGCGGCATGGTGCTCCAGCAGGGTAAATGGTCCCATCTGGCTCGGCACCGTGACACTGGTGGCTTCGCCTGCAAACAGCGTTGCGCTCGGTGAAATGATTTCGACTTTCATCACACCTTATATTAATTGTTGGCAGCGTTTTTCATCAGTTCCTCACCCTTGGCGATGGCCTCGTCGATGGTGCCCACGAGGTTGAAGGCCGCTTCGGGATATTGGTCGACTTCGCCGTCCATGATCATGTTGAAGCCACGGATGGTTTCCTCAATCGGCACCATCACGCCCTTCAAGCCTGTGAATTGTTCGGCAACGTGGAACGGCTGCGACAGGAAACGTTGCACACGGCGGGCGCGATGCACGACAATCTTGTCCTCCTCAGAAAGTTCTTCCATGCCGAGGATGGCGATGATGTCTTGCAATTCCTTGTTGCGTTGCAGCAGTTGGATGACGCGCTGGGCGGTGTTGTAGTGCTTCTCGCCGATGATGTTCGGGTCGAGGATGCGCGAGGTGGAATCAAGTGGGTCCACGGCGGGATAGATGCCCAACTCGGCAATCTTACGGCTCAACACCGTTGTAGCGTCCAAGTGCGAGAAGGTTGTGGCAGGAGCGGGGTCGGTCAAGTCGTCGGCAGGCACATAGATGGCTTGCACTGAGGTGATTGACCCGTTCTTGGTTGAAGTGATGCGTTCCTGCATCTGGCCCATCTCTGTGGCCAAGGTGGGCTGGTAACCCACAGCGGAAGGCATACGGCCCAGCAAGGCCGACACCTCGGAACCCGCCTGCGTGAAACGGAAGATGTTGTCGATGAAGAGCAGGATGTCGCTTTGGTCGTCGTTGGTGTCGTCGCGGAACGACTCGGCCACGGTCAGCCCTGAAAGGGCGACACTCACACGCGCCCCGGGCGGCTCGTTCATCTGGCCGAAGACCAAAGTGGCCTGCGAGGTGGCAAGGGCTTTCTTGTCAATCTTCGAAAGATCCCAATCGCCTTCTTCCATCGCCTTGACGAACTCGTCGCCGTATTTGATGATGCCCGACTCAATCATTTCGCGGAGCAGGTCGTTGCCCTCGCGGGTGCGCTCACCCACGCCGGTGAACACCGAGTAGCCGTTGTAGCCTTTTGCGATGTTGTTGATGAGTTCCATGATGAGCACGGTCTTGCCCACGCCTGCGCCACCGAACAGGCCGATTTTGCCGCCTTTCAGGTAAGGCTCAAGCAAGTCGATGACCTTGATGCCCGTGAACAGCACCTCTTTCGAGGTGGCCAAGTCCTCATACTTGGGCGGTTCGCGGTGGATGGGGTATTCGGTTTTGCGGTCAAGCTGGCCGATGCCGTCGATGGCGTCGCCCGTCACGTTGAGCAGTCGGCCTTTGATTTGGTTGCCGATGGGGATGGAGATGGGCTTGCCCGACAGGGTGACTTCCATGCCGCGCATGAGGCCGTCGGTCGAGTCCATGGCGATGGTGCGCACCGAATCCTCGCCGATGTGCTGCTGACATTCCAGCACCACACGCTTCCCGTTGGGACGAACCACATCCAAAGCATCGTGAATATTCGGGAGGTTGGTCTCACCGTCGGCAAAATAGACGTCAACCACGGGGCCGATAATCTGAGTGATGTGTCCTTTGATTTCCTTTGACATTGCTATATGCGTTTTCTATTTTTTTTCGGATATTTGGCCGCAAATTTATCAAATAATGTTTTTCGTTCAACCGTTTTTGACGAAAAAGGGAAAAAAGTTTCCGAAGGGGTATAAAACTGCCCTAAGCAAAAATTCATTTGATTAGTAAAGATATTTACTGTCACATGTTTTACTTTTTCCTATTTTTGCGGTTCAATCAAAACTAAAGAATATGATTTTCATGCCAACAAAATACCAACTCCAAACCGTGGCGACAGGCCGCATCTTCAGCGACGAAGGCTGGACTTTGGACGACAAGCAATGCGACAAGCCAAGCATGGTGCGTCCCGTTTACGAAAAGAAGCAACTCGATGTGAAGGAAGAGGCTTGCTTGGGCCTCTACCGTTATGCCGACTGGTTGCCCATAAAAACCATGCTGAAGAATCCATCCGAACCCATCACCTATAAAAGTGAAGGTTTAGCAAAACACTTGGGTTTGAACAATTTATACATAACCTTCAATGGCTGGTGGCCCGAGCGCAATGCACGCATGACGACTTGCTCCTTCAAGGAAATGGAGGCCTATTCGGTGTGCGCCCGATTGGGTGACGACCTGAAAGACAAGGTGCTTGTGGTGGCCTCAGCAGGCAACACGGCTCGCGCTTTCGCCAAGGTCTGCTCCGAAAACAATATCAAATTGCTGCTTTGCGTACCACAGGACAACATCAAGGCGTTGTGGTTCGACAAGCCCTTGAATCCTTGCGTGAGACTCATCACCACAGAGAGTGGTAGCGACTATTTCGATGCCATCAACCTCTCAAATGTGGTCTGCGAAATGGACGGTTATCTCGCTGAAGGTGGCGCAAAGAACATCGCCCGTCGCGACGGCATGAGTACCACGATGATGTCGGCCACAACCCTCATCGGCCATACGCCCGACTTTTACTTCCAAGCCGTGGGCAGCGGCACGGGTGCCATCGCCGCATGGGAAGCCAACTTGCGCTTCATTGAGGATGGCCGTTTCGGCACAAACAAAGCACGTCTGATGGTGTCGCAAAACATACCCTTCGTCCCGATGTATGATGCTTGGCGTGCCGACTCACGCGCTTTGTTGCCCTACGATGCCGACCAAGCCCGCAAGGATGCCGCCGAGATTTGTGCTCCTGTGCTTTCCAACCGCAAGCCGCCTTACGGCCTTGCTGGAGGATTGTACGATGCCCTGAAAGACACCAACGGCGACATTTTCGCCGTCAGCAATGACGAAGCCAATGCCGCAAAAGCCTTGTTTGAGGAAACCGAGGGCATTGACATTTACCATGCCGCAGCCGTGGCCACAGCCTCATTGCAGCAAGCAGTTGACAAAGGTGTGGTGAAAACTGACGATGTGGTCATGCTCAACATTACGGGCGGCGGCGAAAGCCGTTTCATGGCCGAGCACGACATCCATTATCTGCAACCGACTCACATTTTCAAGATTGGCTTCACAAAAGAGGAAGTGGAGCGGGTTTTGGCGGAGATGGATTAATGTAACATTGAAAGGCAAAATCTTTTTTTCAGAAAATCACGCATTATTGGGGAAAAAATACTAATTTTGCACTCAGAACAATGGAGCAATCCATTATT
>CACXUM010000006.1:9197-110372 GCA_902770835.1 uncultured Bacteroidia bacterium | reverse complement strand
CTCTTCCCATTCCGAACAGAGAAGTTAAGCCCCGCAGCGGCGATGATACTGCGCGAGAGCGTGGGAAAGCAGCCCGCCGCCCACCCACAGCGGAAACCCTCCCAGAGAGAGCTGGGAGGGTTTCCCGTTTTTGGGAGCGGCCAATCCTCACGGGATTACCCTCCCGGCACACGGGCTTTGGATTCCTTTTCCACTCGCGCAAGTTTTCCGCCGGATTGGTGGGGTCGTTTCCGTTTTTTGCGTACTTTCGCAGCCTCAAAAAGGGCACAAGGCCTTTGTCTGGTTGTCGTAAGCCGTTGGCGTCCAGCCGGTTTTCATCGACGGCCTCGAATCCTAAAATGTCAAATCTGCTAACTGAGGTATAACTGCTCAACGCGACAAGCGGTCTTCATTTTTGTGGGTAACCCGTTTCGAATTTGTAATTTGGTAGCCGTGAATATTAGCATTTGCAATGCGGGAATGAAAGATGTTCGGCTGATGCGTTTTCATTCCATAGTATGCAGGTACTGGCGTCGCCTGACTGGGTTCATGTAGACGGAAAATCAAGATTCCATTAAATCTTCCATGCCAAACACTCCCGTCTTTCCTATAAGGAACTCGGCGGCGGCAATGGCACCCATTGCGAAGCCTTGTCGGTTGAAGGCTTCGTGAGTGAGGGTGATTCGGTCGGCGTGGGAATTGGCTGTCACGCTGTGTTTGCCGTTCACTTCGCCTTCGCGGGTCACATTAATATATAAGGTGTGGTCGGTGGGGGTGTCAATGCTCCAACGGTTGTAGTCGTGGTTCACCGAGAGGATGTCATTGGCTAATTTTATGGCTGTGCCGCTTGGTTTGTCTAATTTGTGGATGTGGTGGGTCTCAGCCAAAGAGAGTTGGTAGTCGTAACGCTCGGCGAACTTTGCCAACTGCTTGTTAAGCAAGAACATGATGTTCATCCCAATGCTAAAATTGGGTGCATGGAAGAGGCTTTGCTTTTCCTTCAAGCATCGCGTCTTGATGGCCTCGAAATGGTCTTGCCAAGCCGTGGTGCCTACCACAACGGGGAGGTGCAAGTCGAAGCACCTATGGATGTTGCCCACCACTTGGTCGGGTTGGCTGAAGTCGATGGCTACGTCGGCCTGCTTCAGTTGGCCGAGGCGGTCTTCCCATTCTTGGGCATTGTCGATGGTGACGATGATGTCATGCTTTCGGGCGCGGGCGGCTTTTTCCACCTCGTGGCCCATCTTTCCGTATCCGATTATGGCGATTTTCATGGTTAAAAATTCAGTTGAAATGACAGCCCCACTTTGGCGTATTGCGGCATTTTTATAGGCGTTTCCATTGGCCTAAAATAAGGGTCGACGCTGAGGCTGAGGTCGTCGCTGATGTCGTAAGTATAAAGGTGCCCGTCCACGCAGGCATCCAAGATGTTCAGCCCGTACCACGCCACCGTGAGGATGGTAAAGAACTCAAAATCACGGCGATAAGATTCCTTGTAGGTTTGCAATTGCGAGTCGGCGTACCTGTTGGCCAAATCGGTTTCATGCTCGGTGAGGGTCACGCCTTCGGGCAGGTCGCCCGTCTTGAACTCGTAGGCGTGAAGGTAGGCCCGATATTCGGAATAGTTGCTGTAAACCAAATAGCCGAGTCCGCCCAAACCGGCATAAACGATGGGCACTTTCCACCATTTGCCGTTGTAAATCTGTCCCAATCCGGGCAGGCAGGCCGACATGATAGTGGCTTTCGTCGGGCTATGCGGCTTTTTCGCCTTGGCGGTTTTGGCCGGTTTTTCTTGTTTTACGATGGTGTCGGCGGTGATGATGGTGTTGCCGATGGTGTCGAACACCACGTTTTGCGCTTCCGTTTTCTGAAAGGCGAAAATCAGGATGAAGCCCAGCAAAAACAAGAAGCGGCGCGGCATGGCATTTATTTGTTGTTGAACAATTCCATGATGCGGTCAAACTCGGCCTCGTCCTTGAAGTCGATGACCACGCTGCCTTGGCCTTTCACGTTTCGCGTCACCTTCACTTTGGTGTTCAGGGTTTGCGACAAGGTCTTGATTTTGCTCTTGAAATGCTCGGGGATGAAATTGGTCTGTTTCCGCTCCTTGGCCTCGGGATTCTTGGCTTTCTCGGCCAATTCCTCGGTTTGGCGCACGTTCATCTCTCCTTCGATAATCTGCTGGAGGAGTTTCAGTTGCTGCTCCTTGTCTGTGATGTTGATGAGGGCGCGGGCGTGTCCCATGGTGATATGTCCGTCGCGGATGGCGATTTGCACCTCGGCGGGCAACTTCAACAATCTCAGGAAATTGGCCACGGCACTGCGGCTCTTGCCAACCTTGTCGCTCACTTCCTCTTGCGTCATGTTACATTCGTCGATGAGGCGTTGGTAGGAAATGGCTACTTCGATGGCATTCAGGTTTTCGCGGTGGATGTTTTCGATGAGGGCCAATTCAAGCATCTGCTCATCGTTGGCCACGCGGATGAACACCGGAATCTTGGCCAAACCTGCCATTTTGGAGGCCCTCAGTCGGCGCTCGCCGGAAATGAGTTGGTATTTGTTGTAGCCGAGTTTCCTGACCGTAACAGGCTGGACCACACCTTGTTCCTTGATGGATTGTGCCAACTCTTTCAAGGCTGTTTCGTCGAATTCCGTTCTGGGCTGGAAGGGGTTGGTTTCGATGAGGTTGATGTCGATTTCGGCGATGGCACCGGCCACGAAATCGCCGCTGATGTCTTTGCTGGTGATGTCGGTTTCGGGGCTTTGCAGGATGGCGTCTAAGCCACGGCCCAAGGCTCTTCTGTTTTTGTCGGACATGGCGGTTTATGCGTTTTTAGTGATGTGATTCTTTTCCAATATCTCTCGCGCAAGATTGAGGTAGTTGATGGCGCCCACGCTGGCCGCGTCGTGCATGATGATGGACTTGCCGAAACTGGGGGCCTCGCCCAAGCGCGTGTTGCGGTTGATGATGGTGTTGAAAACCAAGTCTTGGAAGTGCATCTTCACCTCTTCCACGACCTGTTTCGACAGGCGCAAACGGGTGTCGAACATGGTGAGCAGGATGCCTTCAATGTCCAAGTCGGGATTGAGGCGGGTTTGCACTATCTTAATGGTATTCAACAGTTTGCCAAGACCTTCGAGAGCGAAATATTCGCATTGCACGGGGATGATGACCGAATCGGCTGCGGTGAGCGAATTGACCGTGACCAAGCCCAACGAGGGCGAGCAGTCGATGATGATGAAGTCGTACTCCTTTTTAATATCGGCGAGGGCATGTTTCATCATCTGTTCGCGGTTGGGCAGGTTAATCATCTCAATTTCAGCGCCTACCAAGTCGATGTGGGCGGGAATCAGATAGAGGTTGGGCGTTTCCGTTTCGGTGATGACGGTTTTCGGGTCAACATTGTCGATGATGCACTCGTAAATGCTGGTTTCCACGCTTTTAGGGTCGATGCCCACGCCCGAAGTCGCGTTGGCTTGCGGGTCGGCATCGATGAGTAGGGTTTTATATTCGAGGACGGCCAAACTTGCCGCCAAGTTGATGGCCGTGGTGGTCTTGCCCACGCCACCTTTCTGATTTGCAATCGCTATAGTCTTTCCCATTTCAGTCAAAATTTGCGCTACAAAATTACGAGTTTTGCCGTGTTTTGTTGCCGTGGTTTGCGGAAAGTTATCAACATCGGCGCGATTTGTTGATAAGTTTGTGTTTTTCGGAAGTTTGCAACAAAAAAGGCCGCACCAAGGCGACCTCTGTTGTTAGTTTTCTGTTCGGTGAAAATTACTTGTCCAAGTTGTCAAACCATTTGTCGATGGCGCTGTCGATTTCGTTGTGGCTTTCGCCTTCCACATTATTGTCGTAGCGGCGAGGCTCCGGCTGATCGTAGTAGTCGGCAGGATATTCGCCCGTCTCGATGAAGTTGATGGCGTCGTTCAAGCCCTTCGAAACCTTCTCGAAATCCTCCTTGTAGAGGAAAATCTTGTGTTTCTCGTAGAAGAAACGCTGCAGACCCTCGTCGAAACGGCGTTTGCTCTCGGTTATGGTGATGTACTTCTCATCGTTTTTGGTTGCTTTCACATCGAAAAAGTAAGTCCTCTTGCCTGCTTTCACTGCCTTTGAGAACAGTTCGTCTTTTTCTTGCATTTCATTCATTTCATTTTCTTCCATCATGTCTTTCAATAATTTGATACTTTCTAAATGTTCGTTTTTGTTTGAAAAGTGGGGCAAAAGTAAGAAAAAATTGAATATCGCTGCGTTTTATGTATTATTTTTGCGCTCAAATTTGAAAACTTCATGGAACTTAATCTGAAACGACCGATAGCCTTCTTCGACTTGGAAACGACAGGCTTGAACACTTCACACGACCGTATTGTGGAGATAAGTGTACTGAAAATCAATGTGAACGGTGAGGAGGAGCAACGTGAATGGCTCCTCAATCCTGAGATTCCCATCTCGGCGGAATCCACTTCAGTGCATGGCTACACCAACGAAATGGTGGCCGACAAGCCCACATTCCGCGAAAAAGCCAAGGAAATCGCGCAATTTCTCGGCAACGCCGACCTCGCGGGCTACAATATTTTGAAATTCGACCTTCCTCTTTTGGTGGAAGAGTTTCTCCGCGTCGATTACGATTTCGACCTCAAGGACCGTGGCTTCATCGATGTGATGAACATTTTTATGAAGATGGAACCGCGCACGCTGAAAGGGGCATATCGTTTCTTCTGCCACGGCGAATTGGAAGGCGCACACGGTGCCATTGCCGACACACGCGCCACATACGATGTGCTTCGCGCCATGCTCGACCGTTACCAAGGCGTTGATTATGAGGATGCAAAGGGAAAAATATCCCAAGGCCCAGTGAACGACATGAAGCAGTTGGCAGATTTTTCAGCCCACCACAAAAATGCCGACCTCTCAGGCCAAATCATCTTCGACGATGAAGGCAAGGAGGTATTCATGTTCGGCAAATACAAAGGCCATCGCGTGGAGGACATCTTCCGCAAGGAGCCACCTTATTACGACTGGATTATGAAAAACGACTTCCCGCTCTACACGAAAAAGGTGGTCACGGCCATCCGTTTGCGCATGGGCGGAAAGAAAGTGAAGCATTGACGAAGGCAAAAAAAACACAAAAAATATATTGAGTTTCTGAAAATTAGTATTTTTGCCGAATAAAATCGTGTTTTTATGCAAACATATCAAATTTGGCTTATAGCCGCCATCGTATTGGTCATCCTCGAAATCGCCACTTCTGGTTTTGGGGTCATTTGCTTCGCTATCGGTGCGGGTTTTGCCACTCTTGCTGCTGGATTGGGTTTGGATAGCGTCACATGGCAAATCGTCATCTTTGCCGTTGTCTCGTTGCTGACCTTTATCTTCTTGCGCCCTGTCGTCATGCGTTTTCTTGAGAAAAAGTCAAAAGACGTGAAAACCAATGCCGAAGCCATCATCGGAAGGAGAGGTGTTGTGTCTGAACGCATTGATGCAGCGCAACATACAGGCCGCGTGGCCATCGATGGCGACGACTGGAAAGCGGTTTCCGAAGACGGCTCAGTCATCGAGAAAGGTCAATCGGTCGAAATCGTAAAACTTGACAGCATAATAGTAACCGTTAAAAAAATAGAACCATGAGCATTACTAATGTCGTACTGATCGTTTTAGTCGCACTCGTCGTGATTTACATCCTTCGGGGCATCAAGATTGTTTCGCAGTCGGAAACCATGATTGTCGAGCGTCTTGGCAAGTATAACCGCACTTTGAACGCGGGCATCAATGTCATCCTGCCCATCGTGGAGCAGGCCAAGGAAACCATCGCTCGCCGTCAGAATGGTGGCATCTACCGAACCACTCGCATTGATATGCGTGAGCAGGTATATGATTTTGATAAACAGAGTGTTATCACAAAGGATAATGTGATGACCGAAATCAATGCCTTGCTCTATTTCCAAATCGTTGACCCGATGAAGGCCGTCTACGAAATCCAGAACCTGCCCGTGGCCATCGAAAAATTGACTCAAACCACGCTCCGTAACGTGGTAGGTGAGATGGAACTTGACGAAACCTTGACCTCGCGCGATACCATCAACTCAAAACTACGCACGGTGCTTGACGATGCCACAAACAAGTGGGGAGTGAAAGTGAATCGCGTTGAATTACAGGATATTACACCTCCTGAAAGCATCCGCCGCACCATGGAACTCCAGATGCAGGCAGAGCGTAACCGTCGTGCCGAAATCCTGAAGGCCGAGGGTGAGAAGCAAGCCCAAATCTTGAACTCCGAAGGCGAGAAGCAGGCTGAAATCAATGCGGCTGAGGCCGAGAAGCAGGCCAACATCTTGAAGGCTGAAGGTGAGGCCAAGGCCAAGGTGCTGCAAGCCGAAGCCGAAGCCACGGCCATCCGAAACATTGCCGAAGCCGTTGCCGACCGTGGTGCCGACCCAGTCAATTACCTCTTGGCGGTCAAGTACATCGAAACCTTGAAGGAAGTGGCTGGAGGCCAGCAGAATAAGACCGTCTACTTGCCTTACGAGGCTTCCAATATGCTCGGCTCGTTGGGCGGCATCAAGGATATGTTCGCAAAATAACAATTGGCTTCCATGAGGTTTTGGCCATTCATAGCATCGGCGTATTTGCTTGTAATGGTTTCTTGCAGGAAATCGGTCGAATATGAGACATTGGCCAATCGTCGACCTGAGTTTGCTTCGGTCCAAAGTCTGATTGATGTCCATCCCGATAGTGCCTTTCGGGTTTTCAACAGCCTTGCCGACACCTTGAATGAGGAATCCTTGCATCGTAAATCACCGTTTCAATATGCTGAATATCAATTGTTGAAGATGGAGATTCGTTGCAAGAACCACTTTCCGGTTCAAAATGACGAAGCCATGCTGGAGGCTTTCGCGTTTTATGATTCCATCCTTCCCGGGGTGGACTATTCGCGGAAAAACAAGGCTTTGTCTTTCCAAAAGGCTCGGGCCTATTATTGCAAGGCAGTCGTCGAGGAAAACAAGACCGATCAACACGTGGAGGCGTTTTCGGATTACTTGAACGCCTTGTGGATGATGGACGGATTGTCGGAGGAGTACAGAGTGATTTCGTTTTCAAAACCCAATCTTGATTATGAGCATCTTAAGGCCTTGATTTATGACCGATTGGCATGGTTTTTCTATACCTACGACGCTTGGGATGTGGCTATGGAGTGTTTGGAAAAATCGATCCAATGTTTTGATAAAGAGAACAATCAACAAGGCATTGCCGCTAATTTTGAATTGATGGGGGATATTAAGTTGGCGCAAGACGACAGGTTTGGTGCGATGGCGTATTACAAGCGGTCCGACAGTATCCATGAACGACTGAAAACCAACGATCTTCACCAGCATTACAGCAGTTTGATTCACCGTTCCATCGATTTGTACAACGCGGGTGAGCCAAAGGCATCATACAATTTGCTTCATCATGCCTTGGAGTTGGCCGAAGATGATAGGCTGAGGCGGCAGGTGCGTCTGTCGCTTGGCTATTTTTATTATGAGATACAACAATATGATTCCGCGCTCTACAATTATGAGCGGAGTTTCCCCTTGCTGCCTCGACAGACAATCAAGTCGTATTGTCGTATCGTAAAGACTGCCAATATTTTAGGTGATTCACTAAAGGCTGCCTACTATGGCGAACTGCTGTCAGACATTTATTTGGCTCAAATGGCAAAAAGCGACGACAAGACCCAGATGATTATGCTATTCGAGGATTACAAGGCGCGTTGCAAAGAGTTGAAACAGAAGGATTTGTTTTTCTTTGTATTGATGTCTGTAGTTGTTTTGTTGGTGATTCTCGTTGTGGACAGCATTGTGATTTCGAAGCGCAAGCGACGCCATTTGAGGGACATTGCGGCTCACGAAAAGTTGAAGACCTTACTTGAGGATGAGATTTCCTCCACCAAGAAAGCCTCAAGTCGTAAGGAAGAGAAAATCAGGTCGTTAGAACTTGAGTTGGAGAAGGCTATCTCCAGTCCCGACTTCCAAAAACTGCCCTTCGACAAGAAAATGGATACCCTTTTCGAGATGCCGATTTGCAAGCGTGTTTGCATGGTGAAGGATGCCAATGTGAAGGCAGGTGCTTCCTATCCCGAACTGGTGTTGTCCGAGAGCCAGATGACCAAACTTGTCAATGCCGTGGATGCCGTGTTTCCCAAGTTTTCTGTCAAAATCATCGAGAGGTATCCACGCCTGAAACGCTTCGATGTGGTGTATTGCTGCATGTATGTTTTGGGCATTACCGAGGTTCAGGTCGCCGCACTGACAGGCAAAACCTATCAGGCCGTTTGGACTCGCTCGCTGAAACTGCATGAGGTTTTTGCCGACAAGTCGAATTTGCAGTTGTTTTTGCAAGATTTGTTAAAGAATTGGTAATTAACGAATTAATAAGAATTCATTGGCATTCAATCAAATTTTGATTGTATATTTGATTTTATTTGATTATTATTGTAATAATCTGATAATCAAAAATATGAATTATTCATTATTTGATAAAATTTGATTCGTTTTTTATTGGCTTTTTGTTTCATGTTTATATGAGAAATTATCTTTGCGCCGAATTTGAAAAACGCATATTATGAAGTTCGTAATGAAAGACGTTCACGTAGGCAACATGATCCATGAAGAGTTGTCGCGTCAAGGAAGGACGGTCGCTTGGCTCGCCAAAGCCATTTGTTGCGAGAAGTCCAATATCTACAAATTGTTCAATAGAAAGAGTATTGATTTGGCTCAATTGATCCAGATTTCGCAAGTGCTCGAACACAACTTTCTGCGAGATTGTTATGAGGAGCCATGAGTTCATGGTGTCTCTTCGATTTGGTTAATATTTTTTTTCCGCAATCCGGTTCTACTGGGTTGCGGTTTTTTGTTTGGTTTTCATGGGAAATGTGTATCTTTGCGCCACGATTAATGAATTGTGCGCACTATGGAAATCCTTGATTTATATGACAGAGAACTGAGACCGACGGGTCAGACCATAGAGCGGGGGAAACGTGTTCCGCCCGGGTTGATGATTCCGATTGTGGCGGTGTATGTCTATAACAATCAAGGCCAATACTTGATTCAGAAAGTGGCTCCTAACAAAGGGAATTATTATGCCACCACCGCTGGTCACGTGAAGAGTGGCGAAACCGACTTTGCAAAGGCAATGCTGCGTGAGATGAAGGAAGAAATTGGGCTTTCGGCCACCAAGAGCGAACTGGAATTGGTGAAAATCAGGCGCTATGAGTACAAATTCACCTTTTTGTATTTATTGAAAAGCAATGTTCAGGTTGAGATGTTGCGGCTACAGCCCGAAGAAGTCGAGTCGGTGAAATGGATGTCGTTGGACGAAATCGAGGAACTTTGTCGGCAAGGCCTGTTCAACCGCACGCATTATCGCTTGCTTCGCGATTGCGTAGAAAGCGACTATTTCAGGAAATGACTTACCAACTTCTTCCTGTCGCATGAGAAGCAAGAGAGCCGCCCGATTGGACGGCTCTTGTTACTTCAGGCTGTTTATGGTCTACACATTGAAATAGTCGAAACCAATTATCGTATCGACGAAGCGGTGGACATAACTTATGGCAGTGAGAGGCCACTGGAAACCAAGTCGATAGAGCACCTGAGTGGTGTATTCGTTGGACGATTCAATCCAGCGTGTCTGATGTCCTGCCCCCATGTCGTAAGCCATCAGCGGACGAAGCAGGGTGACGAGGTCGGGGTTCTCCATCATGCGGTCGAGGGCCTGCTGGAACTCTTCGGTCTCCACACGTTTCAACGTGATGCCTGCCTCGGCAAAACCGTTGAGGATGTCGGACAGGAACTGGCGATGGGTGTTGTTCGGATGGAACACCGTACATTCTTTCGGCGTTTGCGACAATAGCATGATGGCATGGGCCACTTCGTCGATGGGCGAGAACTCGAAACGCTCGTCGAGGGCTTTGTAAGGCACCATTCCGATGACCACGTAGGCACGCAACATCGCGAGGAAGTTGTTGGTGTTGAAGTTGATCTGGAACTCACCGTCCTTCTGGCGTGCCGAGAGGTTGCCCACACGCATGATCTTCGCGTTCAAACCATGGTGGGCGATGGCGTCGAGCACCAATTCCTCGGCCTTGAACTTGGAATAGACGTACTTGTTGGCGTCGATGTTCTGTCCGATGTAAAGGTCTTGCTCCGTCAGTTTGACCTCGGGTCCGGGGACATTGTCGATGCTGATGCCTGCAATGCTGTTCGTCGAGATATGGATGAGGCGCGAACCCGTGCGCAGACAGAAGGCAATCAAGTGGCGCACCGACTCGATATTGACCATTTCGATGTCGTTGCCAGCCGAGAAATGCTTCACGTTGGCCACGCAGTTGATGATGGTCAGTTTAGAGTTTAGAGTTGAGAGTTTAGAGTTATTTGCTGCACGTTCAAGAGCATCGGGTTCGGTGATTTCGGCAGCGAAGGTTGTGACGCGCTCGTCGAAATGCGCAAAGGCTTCCGTCCTGCCGAAATAGTAGAAATAGAGCGTTTTCAGGCGTTGTGTTGGGTCATCTCCCGACTTGCTCCGCAACGGACAGAGAATCTTTCCGTGATAATGGGTCAGCAGTTCGTTGAGGATATGGATGCCGAGATAGCCTGTGGCACCGGTCAAGAGCACGTCGCCGATGGGCTGACGCTCGCCGTTTCGGAAGGCGTTGAGGGTGTTTTTGTCCAAAACGGGAACGAAAGCAGCGTATTCGGAATTGTCGATAGTTTGTTGGAGGGGATTTGAAATCCCCGACTCTTGAGCTGCGGATTTCAAATCCGCATCAACGTTACCGCTCACATATTCCGCCAATGCCCTCGGTGTCTTCAGATTGAAGATGTCGTTGAAGACAATCTGCACGCCATGTTTGCTGGCCTCAACGATGACCTTAATGGCGTTGATACTGGTGCCGCCAATCTCGAAGAAGTTGTCCGTGGCACCCACTTCCTTGATTTTCAGGATGTCGGAGAAGATGTTGCAGAAAAGTTCTTCCTTCTCGCCTTTGGGTGCCTCATACTCGGTGGCGCGTTTCATTTCAGGGGCAGGCAACACCTTGCGGTTGATTTTGCCATTGGGAGTCATGGGCATGGTGTCCATTTGCATATAGGCATCGGGCACCATGTATTCCGCCAGCGACGAGGCGGCAAGGGTCTTGCGGATGTCCTCATCGGTGAGGGTGGAATTGCTTTCTAACGTGTAATAAAGCACCAGGTGCTCGTTGCCCATCACCTTGCGCACCTCGGCGGCAGCCTGACGGATGCCATCGATATTCAGGGCTTTGCTCTCAATTTCACCAAGTTCAATACGGAAACCGCGCAGTTTCACTTGCGTGTCGATACGGCTGATGTACTCCAACTGGCCCTCCTCGTTCCAACGGCAGAGGTCGCCGGTGTGGTACATACGGACAGGACGCCCCCATCGGTCTTCCTTCACAAACGGACAATCGAAGAATGACTTGGCCGTGCGCTCGGGCAACTGCCAATAGCCGTGCCCCACCTGAATGCCGGCAAAACACAACTCACCCGCAACGCCTTGCGGCACGAGGTTACCTGCGCTATCGACGATGAAGTTCCAGTTGTTGGCCACACTTTCGCCAATCGGGATGTTCTCCACGCGACGGCCAGGGGCAATGCTATAATAAGAGGTGTCGTCAGTACACTCGGTCGGGCCATAGACATTGATAATCTCGATATGGTCGCTGAACACGCCGTCCATCTTCTCGCCACCGCCCGTGGTGAAACGGATGGGAAGGTCGTCGAAGGTGTTGAGCAGCAGGCTGGTCATGGCCGTCGAGTAGCCACCGCCCGTGATTTGGTGGTCAATCAGGAACTGACGAATGGCGCCAAGGTCCTTCCGGATTTCCGTCGGCATGATGTGGAACGAGCCGCCCAAGGTCAGCACGGGGTACATATCCTCGATATGCGCATCGAACGAGAAGGAACGGTGTCCACTGACGCGGTCGGCAGCAGTAAGTTGCTCCATGTCGATGACCACGGCAATGAAGTTGCGCAAACCGGCCTGATGCAGCATCGCGCCTTTCGGTTTCCCTGTTGAACCAGAAGTATAAATCATGTAGGCAAGGCCATCGGGAGTAGAAAGGTCAATTGGAGTTGACAATTGACAGTTGACAGTTGATAGTTGAGTTTCTGCCATGAAATCGTCGATAAAGAAGGTTTTGGCGGCGGCGGTGTTGAAGTCGCCTTCGGCTTGTTTGGCCGCCAAAACATCGTGCGTGGTGATCAGCACCTTCGACTCCGAGTTTTCCAGCATGTAACTCAATCGCTCGTTGGGATATTCGAAATCGAGCGGCGTATAAGCGGCACCAGCCTTGTGGATGGAGAGTACCGACAGCGGGAACTCTTTCTTGCGGTCAAGCATGACGCAGACGAAATCGTTGGGCTGTAAGCCAAAGTCGATCAACTGGTGTGCCAAGGCATTCGAATAGCGATCCATCTCGCCGTAAGTCAGCTGATTTTCCTTATCGACCACGGCAGGCGCATCAGGTGTGCGCTTGGCTTGTTCGGTGAAGAGATTGGCGAAGGTCTTGCTCAAATCCACGTCAATCTCCTTGCCTGTTCCCAACTTGATGATACGTTCAGTCTCCTCGTCGCTCACGATGCAGATGCTGTTCAATGCGGCATCAGGTTTAGCCATCATCCGCTCCACCGTTACTTTGACGGCATCGGCCAGACTCTGCATCAGGCGGGCGGAATACTTGCCATTGTCGTATTCCACACAAACACTGGGCTGACCCTGCACTTCACAGATGTAGAAAGTGATGGGGAACTTGGGAACTTGGAGTTCCATATTCTCCAATTCCAACGGAGTTCCCTGACAGACATATTGGCTGATCATTCCCAATTGATAGACGAACTGGATTTCAGCCGTCAGGCCGTAGTCAGCGGCAATCTGCGCAAACGGATAGTTCTCGTGGCTCAGCGTCTCGTCGAAGTTTTCGCTCACCTCTTGCAAGAACTCTTTCACCGTTTGTTTTCCGATGGTTGTACTCAAGGCTAAGGTATTCACAAACATACCCACCGTGTTGCGGATTTGTAGGTTGGAACGGCCGTTTGAGACAGTGGTGATGCAGACCTGTTCGCTATTGGCAAAGCGCGACAATGAATAATAGATGGCCGCGAGAATCAAATGGGCGGGGGTGATGACAGTTGAGAGTGTAGAGTTTAGAGTTGAAAGTTGGGATTGGATGGTGTCGAAATCCAACGGGGCGATGGCTTTGCTGATTGTTCCTTTGACAGGATTCGGCAGGTTGGGACGAACCTCCGTGGCGGCCTCCACCACCGACATCCGTTCTTTAAAGAAGTCCGCTGCCGCCTGATATTCCGCCCCACCCTCGGCGGCCTTTTCAGCCATCACGTATGCGGCGTAACTCTGGTCTTCGGCTTCGATAGTCTCGCCATTCATGATGCTGCACAGTTGTTGCAGGAAGATGTCGGAAGATCCGCCGTCGAACACCAAATGATGCACATCCATCAGCAGATAGGTCTGCTTTTCGGTAGTCACTATCTCAAAACGATAGAGCGGACCTGAGCCGAGGTCGAAAGGCTTCACGAAGTCCTGTTTATACTTCGCCAGTTCTTCCTCACTCATCTGTTTCACGGGAATCTCTACCACCTTCTCCAAATCAACGGTTTGTACGATGCCCTCATCGCCATTGCCGAAGTGGACGGTCATCTGCGGATGCGCCTTGACGAATGTCTTGACCGCCTCGGCAAGTGCTGTCGTATCGGTATCTTTCTGGAACTTAATGCAATATGGAATATTGTACAGCGTAGAGGTGGGATTCTTCAGGCAGTCGAAATAGACGCCGGTCTGGGCGTAGGAGAGCGGAACGCTCTTTAGTTGAGAGTTGAGAGTTGAGAGTTGAGAGTTGGGCTCTTGAGTCGGGGATTTCAAATCCCCTCCAACGGTTGTATCCCCAGTCATTATGGCTTTCCATATCTCATTCTCAATGCTTTGCAGCGTGCCATTCTTAACCAATGACTTCGCATTGAGGGTGATGCCATAGCGTTTGTTCACCTGTATGGCCAGTTTGATGGCGGAAATGGAGGTCAGGCCGGCATATCCCAAAACGGTGGTAATGCCAAAATCGGTGTTACCGATGATGTCGGCAACCATCTTGTGTAACTCTTCCTCAAGCAGATTCATGGGCACGTTACTCTCCACCACAGCCTCTTCCGCTTTCTTTTCGGGTTTGGGTAATGCCTTCTTGTTCACCTTCTGGTTCTGGTTGAGTGGAATGCGGTCAATCTGCATCGTCACGGCGGGCACCATGTAAGGTGGTTTTTCCTCCAAGATGAAATTATTCATCGCTTCAATATCAATCTGCTCATCTGCAACGATATAGGCGGCGATAAACTTGCCACCGCCCTCATCGTCGAAAGCTTGCACCGTGGCATCCTTGATGCCCGGGAACTCGCGAATGACAGCTTCCACCTCTTTCAGCTCAATGCGGAAACCGCGAATTTTTACCTGCCCGTCCTTGCGACCCACAAACTGGATGTTGCCATCGGGCAGGTAGCGCACAATGTCGCCGGTGCGATAGGCACGGATGTATTTCTCCTCAGTGGTGAAGGGGTTCTGGACGAACACTTCTGCGTTTTTGTCCGGTCGGTTCAGGTAGCCGAGCGCCACTTGCGGTCCTGCTGCCCACAGTTCGCCCATGGCCCCCACAGGCAGACGGTGGCCCTGCTGATCGACCACATAAAGCTTCACATTGTCCAACGGCTTACCGATGGGCACATCCTTGTCTTTCTTCGTGACGGGATAGATGGTAATGAGGATGGTGGCCTCCGTGGGACCGTAGCCGTTGTGCAGTTGATAGCCTGCGGGCGGAGCGATACTGGCCAATTTCTCTCCAGCCACCGACATGTGAATCAAAGAATGGTTCTCGATGTTCGTCGCAAACTGATAGCCCACCTGTGTGGTCATGAAGGTATGGGTGATGTGTTCGCGCTCCAAATATTCGTTGAGCGACACGAGGTCCAAACGAAGCTCCTCCGGAATAATGTGAACGGTGGCACCGGCCGTCAACGGCGGATAGATGCCTTCCTGATGCACATCGAAACCATAGCTGGCATATTCCGCCACGTTGTGCTCCGGCTTCAGGTCGTAATACTTCCAGTACCAGTTGCAATAGCACACCAGATTGCCGTGCGTCAGCTGGCAACCCTTGGGAACACCTGTGGAACCGGATGTGTAGAGCAGGATGAAACGGTCGGATGGGGTGATAGGAGTTGATAGTTGACAGTTGACAGTTGATAGTTGTTTGATGTCTTTCGTCAGCAATACATCGCCCTGATATTCGTCAACGAGGTCGCGCAGAGACTCTTCGGCAATGAGCAGTTTGGCATCTGCATCCTTCACCATGAAGTTCAGGCGCTCTTTCGGGTAGCTGGGGTCGAGCGGCTGATAGGCACAGCCCGCCTTGAGGATACCGAGCGAGGCAATCGCCATCCATTCGCAACGCGGGATGATGACAGACACGGCATCGCCCACGCCCAATCCTTTGGACATGAGATAACCTGCTATGCGGTTGCTAATGTCATCGACCTCTGCGTAGGTGTAGCGATGGTCTTTGAATACGACGGCTTCGGCATCTGGCGTGGCTTTGGCCTGACAGCGGAACAGCGACACCACAGTCTGCGTGTCATCGTAAGGTCTGTCAGTATCGTTAAACGAATCGAGCATTTCGACCTGTTTCTTCGTGGCAATGTCGATATTGCGCAAGTATTCCTCTGCGAGGAAACCTTCCACGACCGCCTCGTAGCTCTCCATGAACTGGCAGATGAGCGCTTCGCTGTACTCGTTGCCGTTATACTCTGCTTCCACCACGAATCGTCCATCCTTGATGACGACCTTTAGATAGAGTGACACCTCGCGGCTGCTGTTACGGAGAAAAACAAGCTCCATAGGCTTGCCGCAGAACGGTTTGTTGCCCCAAGTGTTTCCGTGCCAGACAAATAGCGTGGCGGGTTGCAGCCCCAAGTCGTTGAGGGCGTCGCTATAACTGTATAACCCATGCTGCCGGCAGCCTTTCATCTGCTCCTCCCCAGCCTTGATGAGGTCAAGCACACGGGTGTCATCATCGAACCTGGCATACACAGGCACTGTTTTCACCATCATGCCCACCGTATGGCTGCAACGCTTGTCGGCACGCCCGTTATGGAGTGTGCTAAACAAGGCCTGCTGCTCATTATTGTATTTTGCCAACAGATAGCTGTAGGCCGCTGTGAAAACGGAACTTCGGAATACACCGTTTGCCTTGCAGAAGGCATCCACCCGATCCATGTCCACGGCCATTGTCCGTGTCAGGAGGGCATCGACAAACTGCTTGTCGTCACGGTCGGGCAACAGCGGAGAATAGCAGTCGCCACAATCGAAATTTTCTGCATACCATTTCTTGTCTTCCTCAAAAGCAGATGTTTGGCGTTGCTCCGCTTCTGATATAGCCAACTGGGCCATCGTCAGCTGTTCCGCCTCTATCGGTTCACCGTTGTAGGCCTTCTCGATGTCGGCCAACATAATGCCCTGTGAGCTTCCGTCGAAAATCGTATGGTGGACATTCTGGAAATAATAAAAATGCTCTTTGTCGCGCAGCAGGCGTATGAAGAACAGACGGCCGTCCACGATGTTGAAAGGCTGGATCATCGTTTTCTTGGCGGCCTCAATGTCGTCGATATGCTCTACCTGCAACGAAAAGGTCTCCGTGTCATCAATCGTCTGAACAGGCTCGCCCTCATCCGTCAGTTTGATTCGCGTGAACAGCGTCGGGTGGGCAGCCACCGCCGTCTCGATAGCCTTACGGAGCCGTTCTTCGTCTAAACTTCCGTCAAGGACATATAAAAAAGGTACGTCATAACAAGGCTCTCCCGGGTGGTTGAGACATTCCACGTAGAGACCGTATTGCGTTTTGGTTAAAGGTGCGGATGTTATCATATCTTGATTTATTTATTGTTCAACTCAAATTTGACGTGCGTCATCTTATGGAGCACGAAGATAGCAACCATCTCAATGATGTAAGCGATTAGGTAACTATACCAAATCCACTCTTTGGCATACTTCGAAATCAGCCACAGCACGGGGATGACCGTCAGCGACAAGGCGAAGGAGATGAAAAGTGCCATTTTGTGGTAGTTGTAGAGTTTATAAACGACCATGATGGTATAAATATAGCAGAAGGGGATGAGGCAGACGGCGAAGATGCGCAGCGCGTGGCAGCTTTCGGTAATCATGTCGTTTTCGTCGGCACCAAAGAGCATCACAATGCTTTCAGGCCATATCCATACGAAGATGCAGGTGATGACCATCGCAACGGTGATGAAATTGAACGACTTGCGCAGCACGAGTTTGAAGGCCTCGTTGTCGCCCTTGCCCACTTGGATGGAGCCCAATGACTGGATGGTGCGGCAGACGCCTCCCAAAAACAGATTGTAAATCAGCAACAAGTTCATGCAGAGGGCAAAGGCGTAGATACCCGTGCGCCCCATCGACGACAGGATGATTCTGTTCGCCGAGAACATCAGCACCGTCAGGCAGACCGAGGCAATGGCCAACGGCGCACCTTGCGAGAGGATAGCGCCGAAAACCGGCTTCTGGCGACCAAAACAGAGTCGCAAATGGTTTTCTTTGGAAAGGAAATGGATGCCCATCAGGGCAATGCCCACGACATGACCGATGACGGTGGCCCATGCACTACCCTCGATGCCCCAGCCTAAGTATTTAATGAACACCACGTCGAGCAGCAAGTGAACGGCATTGTCAACCAAGATGGAAACAGACACCAGCCGTGGACTGCCATCGACGCTGACCATCGTGTCGATGCCCCACATCAGCAAGTAGGCCGGTGCCCCAATCAGCGTCACCCGCAGGTAATCGTAGGTGGGCTGATAAAGCTGCTCGTGGTCGCACAACAGCCGTGTCACGGCATCGGGAATCAGCACCCCGCACCCAGTCAACACAAGACCCACCAACAGGCAGGCCAACATGGAGATGGTGAAGACATACGATGCCCGACGTGTGTCGTTTTTGCCTAATTCCATACCGACCAGCATACCTCCACCTGCGGCCAACAGCATGTTGATGGTGAACATAAACTGAAGCAGCGGCAGCGCAAGGTTGATGGCGCTCACCGCATCTTCGTTGATCAGGTTGCCCACAATCATCGCATCCACCACATTTCCCAAGCATGCCGACAATCCGATGAGGATGGAGGCCCACAAGAAACGCCAGAATTGGCGATTAAACGATTTCTTTTCTTCTAAATTCATCTTGTATTCGTGTTTGTTTTTCAACTTAAATAAAACGCTGCTTTGTTGTCATTGTCAGCGGTTTGTAGCAGTCAAATAATTTTCTTGCAAAAGTAGGGATTTTCTTTTTTCATGCTTCTATTTATGCTTTTTTTGTGCGTTTTGAGGAAAAACCTTATCTTTGCGGCAACTTAAGAATAAGAAATTTAATACCTTATTAATATGATAGCAAGAGAATTACTCGACCCGAAAAGCATCGTAGTGTGCGGTGCTTCGTCCGACATCCACAAACCCGGTGGAAAAGCATTGAAGAACCTTTTGGAGAGCCCTTTCAGTGGCCCGATTTATGCCGTGAATCCCAAAGAAACTGAGGTTCAGGGCGTTAAGTGCTATGCCAAGGTGGATGACCTTCCGCAGGTGGAATGTGCCATTCTTTGCATTGCCGCCAAGTTCTGCGCCCAGACCGTTGATGTGCTGGCCAAAGAGAAGGGCTGCAAAGGATTCATCATCATCAGTGCTGGCTTTTCTGAGGAGAGCCACGAAGGCGCTGAAATCGAGAAACATATCGTTGATACGATTAACTCTGTCGGCGGCTCGCTCATCGGGCCCAACTGCACTGGCTTCCTTAACGTGAACTATGCCGGCTGCTTCGACACACCCATCCCGCCGCTCGACCCCAAGGGCGTCGATTTCATCACGGGCAGTGGCGCCACCGCCGTGTTCATCAAGGAATACGGTATGAGCAACGGCCTGAAGTTCAACAGCGTTTGGGCTGTGGGCAACAGCGCCCAGTTGGGCATCGAGGACGTGCTGGAGCACTTGGACGAGACCTTCGACCCCGAAAAGTCGTCGCGCGTCATCATGCTTTATATGGAAAAGATTGGCGACCCGCAAAGGTTGCTCAGGCATAGCCGCAGCCTCATCAACAAGGGATGCCACATCGCTGCCATCAAGAGCGGAGGTTCGGCTGCCGGTTCGCGTGCTGCTTCTTCCCATACGGGTGCTTTGGCCACAAACGATGCCGCTGTCGATGCCCTGTTCCGCAAGGCGGGTATTGTGCGCTGCCAAAACCGTCAGGAATTGACCACCGTTTGCGGCGTGTTCATGCACCCCGAAATCAAGGGCAAACGCTGCGCCGTGGTGACCCACGCGGGCGGTCCCGCCGTGATGCTCACAGACGTGCTTTCCAATGGCGGCATGGAAGTGCCTTCGCTCAAGGAACACCCTGCCAGCAAAGCACTTTTGGAGAAGCTCTTCCCCGGCTCCTCGGTGGGCAATCCCATCGACTTCCTCGCCACTGGCACCGCCGAACAATTAGGTTATATCCTTGATGCAGTGGAGAATGACTACACCGACATCGACTTCTCGGTCGTTATTTTCGGCTCTCCCGGGCTCTTCTCGAACAAGGAAGTCTACGACCTGCTCGACCGTAAGATGCACACCTGCAAGAAGCCCATCTTCCCCGTGTTGCCTTCCATCATCAACGTGAAGGAAGAGATTGAGGATTTCATCGCCAAAGGCAACATCAACTTCCCCGAGGAATGTGTGCTTGGCAACGCCATCTGCAAGATTTACAATACGCCCAAACCCAAGTCGGGCATCATCGAGAATCTGCCTATCGACAAACTTATGGTGCCTCCCACCGATGAGCCTGACCAGGCTGAGGTGGACGAGGTGGCCGAGTCCATACGCGAATTGGGTTTGCTCACCCCGATTACCGTCAGCCCTATGGATGGAGTCTATCGTGTCGTGAGTGGTGCCAAGCGTTTGCGTGCCGCCGCTTTGGTCGGCATGAAAGAGATTCCAGCTTACGTTCAGGAAGGCGCTGTGGCGGCCGACCAACCCGAAATCGACGTTGTGCGCATCCGCAAAACCATTGACCGCTGCAAGGACGGCTACCTTGAAATGGCCGACTACAACGAACTGCTCGATGCCGCTGGTATCAGCCGCAAGAAGAGCGTGGAAGTGAGCAAGAAAGAAGATGCCTTGGCCTTCGCGAAAGAGGTTGGCTGCTCGAAAGACGTGCCGTTGGTGATGAAAGTCGTCGGTCCGCTGCACAAGAGCGATGTGGGCGGCGTCATTCTCGGCGTGAAAGACCTCGACACGGTAAGCAAGGAGTTCGACCGCCTCATGGCCATCAAGGACACCTACGCCGTGGAGATGTATCCCATGCTCGACGGCACGGAGGTTTACGTCGGTGCCATGCGCGACCCGAAGTTTGGCCATCAGGTCTTCTTCGGCTTGGGCGGCATCTTCATCGAAGTGCTGAAAGACGTGGAGAGTGTGCTTGTGCCCACCAGCAAGGAGGAGGTACTCGACAAGCTCAAGAACCTCAAGGGCTATAAGATTCTGGAAGGCGTGCGTGGTCAGGCAGGTGTCAATCTCGACCTCTACGCCGAACAAGTGGTTCGTGTGAGTGCCTTGGTGCAGGCCGCGCCCGAAATCGCCGAGATGGACTTGAACCCGTTGCTCGGCAATCCGCGTTACGTGACTGCTGTGGATGCACGTATTAGAATTGAAAAGTAACGGATGCCAACCTGTTGCCGCTTCGCGTCACTGCGAGGAACGAAGCAGTCCAGAGTCGCCGTTAATTTTTGGATTGCTTCGTCGTTCCTCCTCGCAATGACGCAAGGCGGCAGTAAACGTAGTCTTAATAATATGATTACCGAAAAAGCAACCTATTACCTTGTCTATGCCGCGTTGGTCGTAGTCACCTTCTTGATTGACAACCTTTTGCTGAAGAAAACCGACAAGACCAGCCGCACCATTGGCTACATCCTCAGCATCATCGTAGATTTGGGCATTTTCGGCTACGGCATTTATCTCTATCTCGCCAAGGGCGAAGACCAAACGGGATTCGTGCTCGGCGGGGTGCTTTGCGGCTTGTGTCTGCTTTGCTTGTTGGGTCGCTACTGGCAGAACAAGGAGGCGGACAAGAAACGAAATCGTTGATGAGAAAATTTTTCTTGATAGGATTCGCTATTTTTCTGGTTCAGAGCGTTTTTGCTCAGAATGAAGTCGCTTTTTCGTTGCGTGGAGGTTTCTATGAGGAAAGTTTTCCGCTTGAATTGAGTTGTGCGGAGCATTTTCATATTCGGTACACCGTTAATGGTGCGACGCCTTCGGCTCATTCTGCGCTTTATGTGGAACCGTTGCTTTTGGATGAGCGATTGTATTCACAATCAAATATTTACACTGTCAGAAACAGTCTTCCTTCCTATTATCATGAAGTTGCGGATGTGGAACGCGCCATTGTGATTCGCGCCGCCGCTTTTGATGAGAATGACAGTTGTGTGGGTCCTGTGGCCACTAATTCCTATTTCATCAAGTCGTTGGGATGCGATTTGCATGGTTTGCCGGTGCTTTCCATTGCTGTCGATTCGCTTTCCCTGTTCGATTATGAAACGGGCATTTTCATACCAGGTATCCATTATGACCCTGCCGATTCCACGGGTTCGGGCAACTATTGCCAAACTGGAAGGGAATGGGAACGCCCTATCAATATGGAATTCTATGAGCCTGACAATCAGGGTATCAACCAGCGATGTGGCCTACGCACTCATGGTGGAGCGTCGCGGCTGTACCAACAGAAAGGGATGCGACTTTATGCACGTGAGGAATATGGAAAGAAGCGGTTTCAACATTGTTTTTTCCTGACTTCGCCCATCATAAAATACAAGCGCCTCAATTTGCATCCCTTCCGATGCAGCAATTGGCTGCAAACAGGGGCGCAGGACTATTTGAGCCATCGTGTGGCTTCGCATCTTGATGTCGATGCCTTGTCGGTGCGGCAGACTGTGGTTTTCATCAACGGTGAATATTGGGGCATCTACACCCTTGAGGAATCTCCTGATGAACGTTATCTTGAAGACCATTATGATGTTGACCTCAATGAAGTCAACATTTTGAAGTTTTGGGCCATGCCTCAATACGGCGATCCCACTGATTGCCAGTCGTTCAGGGCTTTTTTGGAGCAAGCGGATTTGTCGCTGCCCGAAGATTCGGCATACGCTTTCCAGCGTATGGATGTGCCCAGTTTTGTGGATTACATTTTGTTGCCGTTCCGCATGATTTTTTATGACGGCGATGGCTGCTTCACGAATGTGGATTATCCCGCCCTTGAGACAGCGCTTAGCCATCGTACGAGTGGTCTCGTGATGAACAAATTCTTTGGAAATGAGTATTTTAAGTATTTGTTTGCGAGTCGGTATGAGGAATTGTCGGAAACATGGTTCAGCTACGATGCCATGAAGCCGTATTTGGAGGAATATCGCCAAGCGGTGGAAGAAGAAGTTCAGAATCAAGCAGATAGGTTTGGATTTCCTTCAAACAAGAAAAAGTGGCAAACAGACATGGAGACCGTCGATGCGTTTTTGCGCCATCGGAACTCGTATTTCCGAGACGAGATTTTTGACATGTTTGTCTTGAATGAACAAAAATCTTGCGAGTTTTCTTGCTATCCAAATCCCTCTCAGGGAGTCATCAATGTTTGTTTGTCAGTTGAGTCAATGGCTGGTGTTCCCATTCGGATTTATGATGTCATGGGGCGTTTGGTTGATACGGAAATTCGGTATGTACACAAGGGCGAAAGCGTCTTGCGCATCCAAACTGAACTGCCACAGGGCTTGTATTTGCTGAAAATTGGAAATAAGACAGAACGAATTGTAATAGAATAAGTTATATGAAAAAATCAGATTTTATCACAATTATTGTTGTGGCCGCTGTAGTGTGCGGCTTTGCGTTCATCCCGGGCGCGTGGGACTGGTTCAACACAACCACTGCCAACCACGGCCTGCTGATGAGTTTCTTCAAGTTTGCCATCCTCGGCACTTTCGGCGAGATGTTGGCCTTGCGCATCCGCGAGGGCATTTATCTCAAAAAAGGCTTCGGCCTGCTGCCTAAAATGCTGGTTTGGGGTGTGTTGGGCGTAGTCATTGCCTCCGCCATGACCATTTTCAAGACGGGAACAGGTGCTCTTTTGGAAAAGGGATTCCACTTGGAGAACGCGGTCAAATGGATCGATTCCACCGACCTCAATTGGCACAAATTCGTTGCAGCACTCTGTACTAGCGTGTTGATGAACACCCTGTTCGCGCCGGTCTTTATGACCTTCCACAAGATTACGGACATCCATATCGCTGAGACGGGTGGGACGCTGAAAGGTTTCTTCAGCAATCCGCTGAAAATCAGGGAAACATTGTCTAAGAAAATCAATTGGGACATCCAATATGGTTTCGTTTTTGCCAAGACCATTCCGCTGTTCTGGTATCCGGCACACACCATCACTTTCCTGTTGCCGCCCACGCTTCAAGTGTTGTTTGCGGCCTTCCTTGGCGTGGCTTTGGGCGTGATTTTGAGTATCAAGAAGTAATCTTTCCCTCCGTCATTCAAAGAACCTTGACCAAAACTCCGATTTTTTTCGAGTTTTGGTCAAGGTTTTTTTGTGTTTGGTCACAAAACATTCAAAACCCACAAAACCTTTTTGGCAGAGAAAGTCGCCAACTGGCTCCTTTCTCAGCCGCAATACTGCGACGTTGCAACGGCGACTGGTTGAGAGCCGTTGCTTGTTTTATTACCTCTGTTTTGAATGTTTTTCAGGTTTTGTGACAAAAAAAATCGAAAATTTTCAAAAAAAATCACTTTTTCTCTTGACAGTAATGAAAAATGTTGTACTTTTGCAGCGTACTAATCAACTAATACACCAATACAAAATACAACAACATGATTACAATCAACAACTTAGACTTCGGCTACAAGAGTCAGCCAGTCTTCAAAAACATCAGCCTCGGCTTCGAGAAGGGCAACATCTACGGGCTGCTTGGCGAAAACGGAGTGGGGAAGACCTCCCTGCTGAAACTCATCAGCGGTTTGCAGAAGCCGACCGCCGGCACCTGCGAGGTGGACGGCGTCACGCCCTTCAACCGCTTGCCCGAAACCCTCCAGAAGATTTACTTCATCTCGGAAGACTTCGCCATCCCGGAGGGCACACCTATTAATAATGTGCGCGAGTTGGGCATGTTCTATCCCAACTACGACGAGCAGCTTTTCTTCGAACTCTGCAAGGAGTTGGACGTTGACCCGACGCGCAAATACGCCGAAATGTCATTCGGTCAGCAGAAGAAATGCCTCATTTCCACCGCCTTGGCCCTCAACACGGACTATCTGCTCCTTGACGAGCCCACCAACGGCCTCGACATCCCCTCGAAGACCCTCTTCCGTCAGGTCATCGCGAAACACGCCAACGACAACCGCACCATCATCATCTCCACCCATCAGGTGAAGGATGTGGAAAACCTCATCGACCCCATCATCATCCTCGACCATGATGAAGTGCTGCTCAAGGCCTCGTTCCGCGAAATCACGGACAAACTTTATTTCGACTACGGCATGGAGAAGGACGACACCGCGCTCTATAGCGAGATGATTCCCGGCGGCTACGTCAACGTGACCCGCAACCCCGAAGGCCTCGACAGCAAAGTCAGCATCGAGGTGCTGTTCAACACCGTGATGAAAAACAAGCAAACCATCAAACAACTTTTCAACTAATAGGAGGATAAAACTATGAATAACACATTCAGTTTCAACCGTTTCAAGAACCTCTTGCTGAAGGACGGCAAGATGTATATCCGCAACTACGGCACCTCGCTCATCGTTTGGTGCTGCCTGAATGCCATCTTTTGGATTTTCAACCTGCTTTTCGGTTCAGAAACCATGCCGCCAGTCCGGTTCGGAATGTTATGCACATGGACGGCTTTGGCCATGATGATGGTGCCTTCAAAGGTTTATGGCAATGCCAACCTTTCGCGTGAGGGCGTGGGTTTCGCCATGATGCCTGCCTCCTCGTTGGAAAAGTTCGTCAGTATGTTCGTCTATTGCGCCATCGTTACTCCCATAGTGGTTTTCTTTGGTGGTTATTTGATTGACGCTTTCTTGTCGGTTTTCCCCTTTGGTGGTTTTGAGAAACCTATAAGGCTCTATTCGCTGAATGAGATCATCCGTATGGCCAATGACACTGAAGGTGTGGTGAATGTAGGAGATTTTGAACTTTCCCTCGAGCAAGTGTTTCCCATCGGCGTTATGCGCACTTCGCTTTATGTGGGCATTATCCAATGGGCGGCCATCTTTATGCTGGGCAACATGCTCTTCAAGAAGCACAAGGCTGGCAAAACTATCGCCTGCTATCTCGGCATCGGTTATCTGCTTTCCATGATTTTCGGACAGGTTTTCCTCACGAACGGACGTTTGGAAAGATGGATTACAAAAATAGGTTATATGCCTATCGAACAAAAGCTCCAACTGTACCACAATTGGATGGTCGGAGGCATGATTTTTGGCATCATCATCACCGCTGTGCTGCTCTACTTCACCTATCGTAAAATCAAGACACAAAAATACTAAGCCATGGAATTCAACGCACACAAACCCATATACTTGCAGATTTGTTCGCAACTCTATGAGCAAATCCTGCGCGGCGAACTGAAGGCCGACGACCGTATCCTGTCGGTGCGCGACTACGGCATCCAACTCGGCGTGAACCCCAACACCATCATGCGTTCCTACGAGACCATGACGGCAGCGGGCATCATCTACAACAAACGCGGCATCGGCTATTTCATCGCGCCCGAGGCCAAAGACATCGTGCTCAAGCAAATGCGCGAGGAGTTTCTCGAAAAGGAACTGCCCGAAGTGGTCAAGAAGATGAAACTCTTGGGCATCGGCCTCGACGAGATAAAAAAATCGTATGAACTGTAACTTTTTCGGCGCAAGTCCGTATTACTACAAAGATTGGTATCAATGAACTACGGATTATGCGGATTTAACGGAGATTATAATGAAATGAAATTCGTGAAATCTGTGAAATCCGTAGTTGAAAAATAATTGAAATTCAAATGACAAAGTTTTTAATAAAATGAAAAGAAACATCCTAATCATCGCAGCAGCCATCATCAGCATGACGCTCAACGCCTGCACCATCAATCTGGATGGGGAATCGCTTGGCGGCAAAACCATCAAAGGCAACGGCAACATCATTACCCGCAACATCGATGTGACCGCGTTCAACGAAATCTCGACTTCGTTGCCGGCAACAGTCAACTTCACGATTGCCGACAATTATTCCTGCACCGTCAGTGTGGACGAGAACCTTTTCGACTACCTCGACATCAAAGTGAAAGACAATGAGTTGCTGATGGGCAAACGCAAGGAAGACAAAAACACAAGTTTGAGAGCCACAAAATTCGTCATCGAAGTGACGGCATCGAGTTTGAAAGACATCAATCTTGCGGGCAGCGGCACGTTCAATGCCAACAGTCCTTTGGAAGCGGAGAAATTTGAGGCCAATGTGGCCGGTTCGGGCGACATCGTTTTCCACAAAACGGTCACTGCTGAGAAAGTCGAATTGAATGTGGCTGGCTCGGGCGATTTGGTCTGCAATGAACTGATTTCCGACAAGTTGGACTGCAACGTTGTCGGTTCTGGCGACTTGAAAGTTGTCAGCGGCACGGTGCGTGAAGCCGAGGCTGGCGTGGCTGGCTCGGGCGACATCGTCCTGACCTGCGACATCGAAAACCTTGACGCCAATGTTGCTGGCTCTGGCGACATCAAGGCGCGGGTCAACGGCAAGCTCACCTACGGCATCATCGGTTCGGGCGACATCGGCTACTATGGCAATCCTGTCGTGGAAGGCGACAAAGCGGGTCGCGGTGGTGTAACACGCCTCGGCGACTGACCACAACGAAAGTAAATCACTTTTTCATATCCTTGTAATGAGAAACGGCTGGTCTTTTTGGCCAGCCGTTTTCTTTCGTTTTTACACGAATTGCCACGAATTATTCACGAATTTTCCATGAATTTAATTAATGACAATTCGTGTTCAATTGATGATAATTCATGTTGAAAATCATCTGATTACACTAACACGCTTGGCACTAATACCATTCTCCGTATAGATGCGAATCAAGTAAACACCTACACCAAATTGACTCATATTCAGGATAGTGGTGCTATCGTTTACTTCGGCATCATAAACCACCTGACCGAGTTCGTTGACCACGGTAAGGCGTTGCATACCTTCAACCTCAATGGTGACATTGCCGTTGGTCGGGTTGGGGTAGAGGTTAGCTTTCACACCAAACTCATCCACATCGGTGGAGTTCTTCACGGTGACGGTCATTGTGTCGCTGCCGTTGTTGCACTCCGAAACGGGGGTTGCGGTCAAGGTGGCTTCACCCTTGTAGGTGTCGCTCCAAGTGACCATCACCGACTTGCCATCGTTGGCGGGTGTCAGTGTTCCAGCTTCTTCAGGCACGATACTATAGCCGACTTCCACATCATTGGCAATAGTATAAGTGCTTGTAGGCGTGAGGCGTACATCCAGTTCGGCATCGCCGCTGATTTCGGGTTGGGCGGCACGCGGCTCCACATTGAGGTAGATGGGTTGTACAACGTAGTTTTCGCATCCGTTGGCATCCGTGACCCTTGTTACGACAACGGTAGAACTTTCGGTTGGCGTCAGGGTGAGCGTGTAGGTGTCTTCTTCAGCGGTGAAGTTGTCGGCTTCGGAAAGGTCCACAAAGTAAGGAGCCACACCAGTGAAGTTGAACTCAATATTCACGTTTTCGCCTTCGCAAATGCTTTCGGGCAATTCGCCGATAGTCAGAGTCGGAGCGGGCTTTACTTTGACGGTGAATGTCATCTCGTCTCCTTCAAAATTAGTGTAGCAAAATAGATTGTGAACCCATGCAACCCTGAAGACATGCTCTCCAACTTCAAGCACACCTAAATCGACACTGTTGTTGCCGGATTGGTAGACTTCGTATTGAACAGTATTCATCAAGAAGGTAAATTCAGGGTCAAGCAAGCCCCATGAACCTGCCGAATTACTTACGCTAAAGTTCATAATGGCATTTTCGCCTTCGCAAATCTCGATGGCATTGGAGGCCAAAGTCATCTCAGGTAGCGGGTTCATGTTGAAACTATACTCAAATACCACCGGGCCACAACCCTCAGATTGTGCGATAGCGTTCAAAGTGACTCCATTTGCAATATCCATAGGACCAGGTGTGTAGGTAGTAAACAGCTCAGTTGGTTCTTCAAACACACCATCACCAGGAGTGCTCCAAGTGAAAGATGTGTAGTCACCTTGGATATCTACAGCAACGATTTGCGGCTCGCTGGCGGCGCAGTAGTAATAATCAAAAATACCATAGTCGATGAACAAATTATTAACGATAAATACCGTCATCTCATCAGTAATCGTTTCGCCATTTCCGTTGACGGTAATGGTCAATGTGGCTTGGCCATTATCAATGTCCTGTTGTCCGGGCATGTAAATCGGCATGGCAATGTTGGCATTGTCGAAAGTGCCGTCGCCTGATGTGGTCCAGTGCAAGTTGTTGTAATTCATGGCGTAACCCACAATTTGGGCTTCGCTGCCTTCGCAAACGGTCACATCATAACCGGCAGTGCCGGCCATCACACGCTCGGTGGGCAGGCCAACGAAGTCGATCCATGCGCAGTCGCTGCCGCTGGTGGTGTAGGCGTCTTTGGTATAGGTCCATTTGTAGGTGTGTCTTCCAGCCGAAACTGCGTATGCAGCCTTGGTCCAATCCACATTACCCGACCAATTGCCCTTTTCTTGGCTGTCGATATAGAAGTGCAGCTTGTCGTAGCCATTTTCCGACGACACCTTATAATAGAAGGAGATGCTGTCGTTTGTGCCGGCTTCATGGGTCAGAAGTAAGGTGGAGCTGGCATTGTTGCCGATGGTGCCCGATTTAGCGCAGTATAGGCCCTCGTATGGGCTTTCGGTGACGATTCTCCACGGGGTGTTTTGCTGGTTCCAGCCTTCGCCGAAGGCACCGCTTTCGAAATCCTCAACGACAAGACCAACCTTGGCAATGTAGTCATTTTGTTCGGCGTATTGGCCTGAAATCACGTTGAGGTGGAGCGGGCAAGTGTAACCGATAGGCGTGTTTTCGCTGATGGTGATGTCGTATGTGGCCGTCAAGGTTTCGCCCGCATCGATGTTTTCAAAGTTCACGCGGTTTTCCTCGATGGTGATGTAAGGCGAAAGCATCTCCAAAACGGCTTCGGTGGCGGTGGCATCAGCGTGGCCCTCGTTCTTGATGGGGAAACTGAGGGTGGCGGTTTCACCGGCATCCAAGCGTCCGTTGCCGTTACCGTTGATTTCGGTGATGGTCATGTCGCCCAACTTGAAGACAGGAGCGTATGATTTCATCGTCAAGTTGCTGACATATTCGTCGTCGCCATTGGTCACGGTGATGGTGAACAGGTTGCTCGTATTGTCGGGTACGTTGTCGGCCACGGTGAACGAGAAAGCGTTCTCAACGGTCAAAGTGCCGTTGGGGGCGATGTCGCCGAATTGTGCCGTGCCGTTGTCGATGGTGATGTAATCCGAAGTGGTAGCCAACACTGCCTCAAAAGCATCCATGTTCTCAGAGCCGACATTCTTCAAGGTGATGTCGAGGTTGATGGCCTCGCCGAAGTCGAGTTGGTCATTGTTGTTTTGGTCGTGGAGTACCTTGCTATCGAAAATGATGTAAGGACCATCGGCGGGGATGACGCTCATCACAGCCTCATAGCGCAGGTAGTTCTGACCCGTCACGACAAGGTTGATTTCGGTGGACGGCAATTGCGGTAAGAAGGTGATGTTTTGGGGTTCGCCAGTGGCTTCTACTACGGCGATAATGTCCCATTCGCCGATGGAGTTTTGTTTCACAAGGCTAATCATGCAGCCTTCGGGCGCAGTGATGTTTGCTTCACCCAAACCCGCGATAATCACTTCAGGATGAGTAACTTCCATTTGCTGAGGTACTTGCGTATAGATGCGCAGGAAAGCGTCGCAGTGGGCGGTAAACATGGTATAGGTGATGTCCTTGTCTTCGGTGTTGTAGGGCCAGTTGCTTTGGGCGAGGAAATACTTGCCGGCCACATTGCCAAAAGCGGGCATCCAATTGCCGGTGTTGGCGGCGAAGGGGCCATAAGTGGGCAGGAAGTCGCCGTCAAAGAGGTCGTAAACGCCCCAAACATAGGCATCGTTGACGAAAGAGTAGGAGGTTTCGGTGGGGCAGAGCAGACCCACTGCACCGGCGTTTTGGCCATTGTAGGTGCGGCGCATCCAAGCCTCGGCGAAGCAGTTTTGGTTGTAGTTGAACTTGCCCGTAAGGCAGTTGATGGACATGACGAAGGGCAACTTGCCGACATTGTTCATTTGGTTGACATGGCTGTTGCGCACGGCGGGTTCGCCCCAGCCGGTTTCCAAACCGTGGTCGCGGTGTTGCAGCCAGAAAGCGCCTTGGTTAACGGCTTGCACCACTTGCTCAGGCGTGCCACCTGTCCAACCACCGAGTTCGCTTGGGGTTTGTGGAATGTAGCCTGTTCCGTTGGGACCAAAGTAGTTGATAATCATGTTCGTATTCTGGTTGCTCGACCAAATGTTGCCCGGCTGACCAGAATAGATGCAGTTGATGCGGTTGGTGTCGTAACCGAGGTTGCGCATGTAGCCGCCAAAGATTTCCGAACACAACTGGAACCAACGCTCCGTTTGCCAGCCCAAAGCGGTGATGGGGCGGGAATAGAAGTCTGGATCCATGTTGGGATTGGTGTATTCGTATTCGATTTGTTTGCCTACAAAAACGGGCAACTCATTGGCGTTCTGAGCGATAAGGCGCGAAAACACCATGTCGGGGAGGTTGTCGTTGCCGACCACATCAGCATAGCGGTTGTCGGTGATGCAACTGCCCAACGGATGCGGAACTGTTTCGGCGGGGATATATTGGCCCATGTTGGAACCATGGTCACCGAGCAGGCACACTGCTACTGGGGCAATCTCCCATGTGTTGTAGGCATTGTGGAACCAATCCTTCATTTGTTGAGTGCTGTTGGCGGGCATTTCGTCAAGGCGGAAAACCTTGGTGATGATGCCTTGGCGTTGGCGATAGTCCCTCAGTTGGTTGGCATATTCTGCCCATGCGTCGTTGTTGGGCGTGATGATCACATACTCGGCACCTTCTTCATCGCCGCGCTGCCATTCTTGCATACGGGCGGCATAGTCGATGACGGGCAGTTGGTCATAATTCATCAATTCGGCGGCGAGGATGGGGTCCCAATAAGGCGAGCGCAGGCGGTCTTCGCCAAAATGCCCATTACCACCTTCAAAGTTCACCGAAAGTTCAATGTTGGTGAACACCTTCAGTTCCTTGGTGACAGGATTGTACTGGAAAGGCGTAATGGCCACCGTAACAGCCTCAACGCCACGGATATACGAACTTCCCATGACAAAAGGCTCGGCGGGATAGAACGCATCTTTGCCGTAGATGTCCATGTCTTTCACATAGTTCATGTCAGGTTCCTCGTTCTCCGACTGGATGCGAAGGGCAGGGGCGATGTTGACGTTGTGGAGGGTCTCGGTCTCAAAGCTGATTACGTTGAGCGTTGCAGTGGCGCCGTGCGGGATGGCCATCATGCGGCTCTCGGTGGGGAGGTTGGGGTGACCGGCATCATTGGGGATGGCGATGGCCGAAATGCTGATTTCCGACATTTCCTCGCCACGATAGTCGAGTTGGCTCAACGACATCTGCCCAAGATTGTAGGTGATGTGCAAACCGTCGCGGGTCTTTTCCGTCAGGTTGAAGCCTTGTTTCCCTTTCAGGGGATAGTTGAAGGTTTGTGCCATAGCAATGCCACCCGTCAAAGCAAGCATAATAATGGCCAAAACGGTTAGTAAAATTTTCTTCATAGTGATATGATTTATAATGGATTAATCATACTCGCCCCACCTGATGCAAGCACCTTGCAACTGCTTTTTCAGCGGGAACATCAAGGTGATTTTCACGGCAGCATCAGTGTTGAATCTCATGCCCAAGAGGTAGGGGTCGATGTAGCCCGCGCCAATCACATTCTGCGACGTGCCCTGTTGCTCTTCGTAGGTGAATGAGTTGAGCAAAGAAGCGTGGACAAAGGGCGATTCATTTAGGAAGGTGAAATAGGCCAACGAAGCGTGAGCGGAAACGTCGGCCTTGATGAGAAAGTAATAATTTCCCACGTTGAGTTTGTACATGATTCCTGCTCCAGCCACCACGCCGAGATTCCATTGCCAAGTGTTTTGGGCGGATAAAGCCACTGTGTCGATTGAGGATCCATTTGCGCTTAAGTGCTGGTTTGCAGTGCCATACTCCTCTATTTTTGTCCTTTGCCAAATCATCTTTCCCGAAAGAGGCACACTAACGCGCGGACCAACGAAAACATAGGGGCGGAGATTGCTCTTGGAAAAATAGTAGGTAAAGGGCGCTTGAACGTTGATTTCCTGATAATCGACATCAAATTGACGATAGAAATTCTCGTTTACGTTGAATTGGCTCGGGAAGTTCAACACATCATAGTTCAACTGCAAATTGCGCATGGCATAGTAACCTTCAAGGCTGATTGAGGTGGTCTTGGTGAGCATACGCTCCACAGAAAGGCCTCCAACAATGCCGAAATTGAACGGTTGGCGGTAAGCCGTTTTTGTGCCGCCGGAATGGAACCAGCGCGTGGTATTGAGGCCACCGACAATGCCGATGTTGTATTGCGCTTCGGAGGAATTCACTTTGCTGTTGGGCGATTGCAAAGGCTTGTTGAATTGGGCGTTTGCAGTGTTGACGCCAAAGAAGAGGGCTATAATGATGAGGATGATAGGCTTTTTCATGTTCTGTAAGTCTTAGGTTGTTCTTACTGTTCGACCCATTTGGCAGGGACAAGGTTCTTTGAAATGGTGAGGTCGCCGGGGGTGGGCTGCTTTCCCGATTGAATCAGGAGGTTGAGCATCTGCGAGTCTTTGTAGTACATCATGGTTTCAACTCCCCATGCCAAATCCTTGATGACGGGCACCTCTATCGTGTCGGTAGTATGGCTGACGGTATCAGTTAATACGGTGATTTCCTTGTCGACGCGACCCGAAATGATGATAGCGTTCAAAGGAAGGAAATGTGCCTTGATGTCGCGAATTTCATAGTAGTAAGCCGTGAAATAGGGGGCGTCGCCAATGATGTAGACATGGCGGAAGTCTTCAACCGAATATTGGCTGCTCTTGAAATAGGCGGGAGCAATGCTGTCGTTGATGAAGCGCGATTCATCACGGCTGATGTAATAATAGGTCGAGTCATTCTCCGAATTGACGTTGTAATAGTCATAGTCGCCCGGCGAACCGTGAGGTTCCAAGAAATTCATCTTGGCTGTGCCTTTATGTTGATCCGTAATTTTATAGTAGTTCTTCAAACCCGGCATGAGAGAGGCACTCACCATCCAAGGACTTGACGGCACCTTGATGACGGCAAAACGGTAGATGCTGTCGGCTAAATAGCAACCTTCAATCTTGGGCGGCTCGTCGCCAAAGTGCAACAAATGCTGGTCATTCATAGCCTTCAGCAAGCGTTGAGGCATGTATTCATTGATGTTGGGGATTTGCTGGTAGCCGTAATAAACCGTCGAATTGTTTTCCGGATCGTTTTTCATACATGAACTGAAAAGCGCGATGCCAGATAGGAAAACAAAAGTTCTGATTAAGTGCTTCTTCATAGATCTGCGTTTGAAGAGGTTCTTTCTATATTGTGATATTTAATCGGCAAATGTAAGGATTTATGTTTTACAAATCGCAAAAAATAACGCAAATTTTTGTCGTTTTATTGTAACCTTTTGAAAATTATTTTGTTACAATCACCTTTTGGGTGAGTTTTTCCCTTTCTTTATTGAAAACGAAAAGATAAATGCCACTCGGATAGCCGTTTAGGTTGTAAGGGTGGATGCTATTTGGGGTCACATTCAGGTCGAATTGATCGATGAGTTTGCCCGTCATGGAGTAGACTTTCGTGGTGACTTGGCCCGTCATGTGGCCGAAAATCAGGGTAATCTCGCCATTGCTGGGATTGGGCACGATGTCGATTTGCGTCTTCATTTCGTTTTCATCCATGCCGAAGAACGAACTGATGAGCCAAAAACGCCGCTCAATGCCGTTGCCCGGGTCGCATGGGTTGTAGACTTTGGCGTTGAGCCAAACGGTGTCATCCAGATGGTCGGTCACAAAGACTTTGCAGAACTTGTTCTTGTCGCCGTAGGGCTCCAGCCGCCAGTTGATGTCGCTCTCGAAACTCCAAACTACCGAATCCCATAGGTTGCCTTCTTCGTTGTCCCATAGTGTGAAGTCGTAACTGTGAATCTCAAATTCGGTGGCTGTGATGACCCAATGCGGGGCATGGTTGCTGGTGTCGGCGCAAAAGATTTCGGAAGGATTGGGGGCAGAGGCCAAGTTCAACTGGAGATGGACGATGCTGTCGCAGCCCAAGGCACTTGGTATGGTGTCGGTGTAGAATCCTGCCTCGTGGTAATACTGGCCATTCCACAGGTATGAGTTGCAGCCTCCGTTGATGGTGTCGGTGCCGCCTTCGATGGTGGCCGAAAGCGAAAGTTTCAGGCTGACGATGCTGTCGCAACCGGCGGCTGAGGTGTAGACTTGGTCGTAGATGCCGTCCTCCGTGTAGGCGATGCCGTTCCAAGTGAACGAGGCCGCGCACTCAGTGTGAACGAGAGTGTCGGGGTTGATGATGCGCTCGGCCACGGTCAGGTGCAAGTCGATGATGCTGTCGCAGCCCTCGGGATTGGGTTTGGTGATTTGTTGGTCGTATTCGCCGGGATGGTCGTAAATGAAATTGAAGCCGTGGCTGTTGTAGGTTTCAGGCTCGCCAAACCAGCAGCGGGTGTCGTTGTAGTTGGCGTAGAACCCAGGTAGTGCGGTGATGTAAATCAGCAAACTGTCCTTGCAAACGGGATGCACGTTGTTGTCGATTTGTGTGCCCAAAATCGTGTCGCCCATGATGGCTACATTGAGGCCGTGACCGATATAGAAATCGCCCGAGCAAACCTCGGCTAATTCGGTGATGGTGTGCGTGCGGGTGTCAACATAATATTTGGAAACGTCGTTGGCCCTTTGGCCTTTGGAGTCTGCTTGAACCGTAAGGGTCACTTCGTAGACACATTTTTCATTATAGGTGTGCGTGGTGGGGTTTTGGGTGCTCGTGGCACCGTCGCCAAATTCCCAAAGGATGTCGTAATCGTTGGCGTTGACCTCGGCCTCGAAAGTGATGGCTTCGTCGGGGCAGTATTCGTAGGTGCCCTGTTTTGGGACTGGGGTTTCGTTCATTGTGACCTTCGTGCTGAGGTCGATGGTCTTCGAGCCAACCATGTAGGCATAGCCTTTGGCCACACCGAAACCGTAGACATGGGCGTTGAGCCCTTGGCTGCATTGCACATGATGCACCCCGTGCTGGATGTTTTGGCGGGTGAAGGCGTAGTCACTCGATCCTACCACATTTTCGAAACTGTTGGCAGGCAGTAGGTTGCCATCCAAATAGACATTCTCTATGTCGTTGCGGCTCACGATGATGTTGACATGGTGCGTGGCGATGTTGATGTTCTCGTTGTTGAAGGTGGAGAAGGTGATTTCGTCGATGCGTTGCTCGATGGGGGCAATCCACACCACGGAAGGGTCGCCGATGCTGTTGCCGCCACGCTCGGTGTTGTAGAGATACACCGCCGCACGTCCCGAGGTTTCGATGAAACAAGACCTGTCGTCGTTGGTGAGTTCAAAGAGGTAGGAGTCGTTGGTTTGCAATGTGGTGAGGTGTTGGCCGTTTTTGAGGATGTTGTTGTGGTCGGAGGCGGAGGTTATTTTCACATAGTCCTTTTCGCGCTCGAGCGAGTTGGTCACCACAAACTTCTTTCCCCACGCCTGCAAAGGCAAGGCTTGCTCAAAAATGTGGTCGAAACTGCTGCCGTTGCTGTTGGCGTTGTTCGGGATGGCGGTCAGGGTGTTGCCGTTGAATACCGCGATGGGCTTTTCGTCTCGGGCTGTTACCCTCGATCCGCTCAAATCGCGATTATCACCCTCGTTGGTCGACCGCACCTGATACACCTGGCCTTGGTCCAAGTTGACGGAGAAAGTCTGTCCGGCGTGGTGATTGCCCATCGTGGTTACGGTCGGGGTGATGTCGACAGTGGTGTTGTCTTCTGCGGCCACGATGAGGAACGCACTGGTTTGGTTGGTACGCAGATAGGATTGTTGTGAGGAGGCGTGCGACTGGTTATAGGTTTGGATGATGTAGTCGTCGGCAAGGCTTTGCAGGGGCAGCACACACGATGCATCGAATGAGAGGTAGGCGATGTTGGTGCAAAAAACCGAGATGGTGTCGGTGCTGTTGATGAGGATGCCTTTGTTCTGCACCTGTTCCGATATGCCGTCAACATAGGCGACATAGTCGGGAATGTCGACGGTGGTGATGTTGTTGGCTTGCACGTTGAAGTCGGTCGTCCATCCGGTTTGCGGGTTGGTGATGGTTCCCGAGCAGTTGCGCTTTGCGCTGAGTAGCACTTGGGTGAGAATCCAGTTGCCGTCGTTGGGTGCGCTGGGGTGATACCGATGTCCGTTGGTCATAAAGGAAACCCAAAACTCGGTGCCTTGTGTGGAAGTGTCTTGCGCGAGGCCGATGGCAGCAAAGGCGAAAAATGCCGCAAGCAGTAATACTAAGGTTCTAAAGTTCTTCATGGCGTTTGATTTTGAATTATGCCGCTAAAATACAACTTTTTTCCAAATCAACGCAAATTATTGCCATTTTAATTGCAAATAATCACTTTTTTGGTCAATATGCCTTCCTTGCTCGTTACGACGAAGAGGTAAACGCCATCAGCCTTCGACTTCATATTATAATAATAGGTGCTGGAGTCGTTGTGGTTAGCGGTCTGGAAGTCATCGACCAGCGTGCCGCGCATGTCGTAAACCTTGATACCGACCTTGCCCGTCAGATGCTCGAAGTGGAGGGCCATCTGTCCGTTGTTGGGATTGGGAAGGACGCTGAAATCGGCTTGACTGGATTCGTCTACGCCGAAGAACGAACACTTGAACCAATATCTGCGCTCGATGCCCTCTTCGGTACATTCGTTGTAGGCCTTGGCGTGGAGCCAAACTGTATCGTCAACATGGTCAAGCACATACATCCTGCATTTTAAGCCTACAGGGTTGGTGGTGGTGTCAGGTTCGAGCAACCACTCTATGTCGGGATCCTCGAACCACCAAGCAACGGATTCCCAACGGCAGTGTGGATTATAGTCCCAGAAGTGGAATTCATACGAGTTGATTTGGAATTCGGTGGCCGCCACAACCCAGTGGGGAGCGGTGTTCAAGGGGTCTACAGGGTAGATGTCGGTGGGGTCGGGGGTGTAGTTGAGATGGAGGTCAAGGTGGACGAGGCTGTCGCAACCCAAAACGGTGGGCAGGGTTTTTTCGTAAGTGCCCGACTCGGTATATTCCGTGCCAAGCCAAATGTATGAATTGCAATCGCTTACGGAGGTGGTAGTGCCTTCCACATTGCCTGATGTTTTGAGGTTGCACTCCACAATGCTGTCGCAGCCGTCGTAGGTGGTGAAAACCTGCTGGTAGATGCCGTCTTCATCGTATTCCATGCCGTTCCAAACAAAGATGCCGCAGGTGATGGTGTCGAAAGCGACGTGTTGCGAAAGCCCCATGGTAAGGTGCAGGGTGACGATGCTGTCGCAGCCGCTTGCCGTGGTGTAAAGCTTTTCGTAAGTGCCTGGGGTAGTGTAGGTTTCGCCGTCCCAAACATAGCTGCTGCTGCACTCATGATGGTCGAAGTCGTAGGTGACTTGGTCGGCTACGGTGAGGTGCAGCATAAGGATGCTGTCGCAGCCGTTGACGGTTTCGAGGTTGAGTTGGCGGTCGTATTCTCCGGGTTGGTTGTACTCGAAACTGAAGCCGTGGTCGTCGTAAATGGCCGGATGACCTTGCCAGCAGCGGCTGTCGTTGATGGGAATGTGATAGGCGGGACGCGCATCGACATAAACGAGCAGCGAGTCCTGACATTCGGGATGTTCGAGGTTGTCCACCAAACGTACGAGGATGGTGTCGTTATGGATGGGCACATTGTTGAAGCCGTGGCCCGAATAGAAATCGCCGGAGCAAACCTCGGCGTTTTCGGTAATGTATTGCGGCCTCGTATCGACGGTGAAATGAGTAGTGTTGCTCGATGCGCCTGTGCAGCCACCTTCATCGGTGTTGATGGTCAGCGAAACGTTGTAGACTTGCCTGCCATTATAGGTGTGCATCACGGGGTTTTGGTTGCTCGTTGTGCCGTCGCCAAAATCCCAAACAAGTTCGTAGTTCGGAATGTTGACTTCCACATGGAAATTGATGGGCAAGTCGGGACAATAGTTGTAATTGTCGTTGGGCAGCACCAATTCGTCATTGAGTTGGAGGCTCGAACTCAAGTTGATGGCATTAGAGCCGACCAAGTAAGCGTAACCCTTGGCATCGCCGAAGCCGTACACGTGGGCGTTGAAACCGTTTTCGCAAGCAATCTGATGCACGCCATGTTCGATGTCCAACCTTGCATAACTGTATTCGGAGTTGCCGACAACGCGGCTGAACGACAAAGGCGAAATCTGTGTGCCGTCCAAATACACGTTGTTGATGTCCTCGGTATTGACAATGATGTTGATGTAGTGGACTTGGATGTCGATGTTGACATGGTTGAAAGTGGTGAAAGTCACCTCATCAATCCTTTGCTCGACGGGGGCAATCCACACCATGGAGGGGTCGCCCAAGCCGCCTGCCCAGCTTTGGTCGTAACTCGAATTGTTGAAGAGATAGACGGCGGAAGGCTGTGTGGCTTGAAGGAAGCACGAGCCTTCGCTCTCGTTCATGTCGAAGAAGTAAGACTGCCCAGCCCTCAGGTTAATCAAAGGCTCGCCGTTCTTGGTGATTTGGTTATTGTTGGCACTTGAGGTGATTTTGATGAAATCGCGGTTGCGGTTGCGCGAACTGGTCACCACAAAGTTCTTTCCCCACGAGCGCAAGGGCATGGCTTGCTCAAACACTTGGTCGTAGCCGTTGTCCATGGTCGTTGGAATGCAGGTGAGCGTGTTTCCGTTGAATACGGCGATGCGCTTGCAGTCGCTGGCCAGCACGTGCGTCCCGCTGAGGTCGCGGTTTTGGCCGGTTCTCACCGACCTTACTTGGTAGGTTTCGCCCTCGTTCATTGTTATGCTGAAGGCTTCGCCTGCTTGGTGTCCGCCCAAGGTGTTGGCTGTGGGCGTGATTTCAACTTCCGTGTTGTCTTCGGTGGCCACAATGAGGAATGCGCTGGTTTCGTTATTGTAGACATAGGAATTTGTCCCGGTCATCGATTGATCGGAACACTGGATGATGTATTCGTCGCCGAGGCTTTCGGTGGGCAGCACGAATGAGGCATCAAACGAAACATAGGCGATGTTGGTGCAATAAACTGAAATGGTGTCGGTTGCAACCACTTTGATGCCCTTTTGTGAAATGACTTCGTTAATGTTGCCGTTGTGATAACCTTGCTGCTCGGGAATCTCGACAGTGGTGATGTTGTTGGCCCTCACTGAGAAGTTCTCCGTCCATCCTGTCAACGGGTTGGTGACGGTGCCTGAGCAGTCACGCTTGGCACTGATAAGCACTTGGTTGATGACCCAGCCACCCAAAGTGTGGTCTTTGTAACCATTGTGCATGAACGAGAGCCAAAACTCCTTGCCTTGGGTGGAGGTGTTTTGCGACCAAGCCGTGGGCAGAGCAAGGCAAGAAAGCAATAGCAGCAATATGGTTTTCTTAAAGCGGTTCATCTCTTGAAGCAGTTCATCTTAGTTCGGTTAATGCTGAATGACGACCTTTTTGGCGATGGTGCCTTCCTTGCTCGTCGCGACGAAGAAATAGATGCCGTCGGCTTTGGTCTTCATGTCGTATTGGTAGGTGTTGGCACCGATGCTGTTGTAGGTCTCGAATTGGTCGATCATCGTGCCGAGCATGTTGTAGACGCGGATATTGGTCTTTCCGGTAAGGTATTCGAAGTTAAGCGTCATCTGGCCGTTGTTGGGGTTGGGCACAATGTCGAAGGTGGCCATGTTAGTGGCCTGCTCCTCAATGCCATAGAACGAACTCTTGAGCCAATACTTCTGTTCGATGCCCTCTCCGGCACATTCGTTGTAGGCATAGGCTTTCAGCCAAATCGTGTCGGGAACATAGCCAAGCACATACAACTTGCAGCATTGGGCGCGGTCGCCAAAGGGTTCGAGAATCCACTCGGGAGCCTCGTCGCAAGTCCAGAGAACGGTGTCCCAATGGCAATTCGGGTTTTCGTCCCAAAGGTTGAAGTCGTAAGAGTTGATTTGGAACTCGGTGGCCGTCACAACCCAGTGCGGCTTGTCGTTGGTGGCATCCATGGGATAGATGGGAGTGGGGTGAGGGGTGTACTCGAATGTGACATACATCGACACGACGCTATCGCAGTCGTGGATGTTCTTATAAGTCCTGACGTATGGAGTCCCGTGAGTTGAAATGTTGAACACATGGTCTTCTGGATCATAGGCGTTGCCTTGAACGTAAATGCTGCCCGGAGTGTATTCGTGGCCTTGCGGATCCCAAAGGTAACTATCGCAACTCTCATTTACAGGCACTTCTAACGTTACCTCATCGTGGTCGTTGATGGTGAGATAGAGGGTCGCCTCGCTGTCGCAGCCGAAAGCATTGCTGTAGTGGTGCGTGTAAACCGTGCTTTCTTCGAAGGTCATGTCAACACCATAAGTGTCGTTTTTCCAGCGATATTTGTCACAACTGGTAACCTCAATATTATCGTTGAAACTGGGTCTCAGTTCAAGGTTGAGGGTGAGGGTGCTGTCGCAAGCGTTGGGGAACGAAAGGGTATCGTAGTAGGTGCCTGATTCGTAATAGGTCATCCCGTTTGAACCCCAAGTGTACTCGGTGGCGCAAAGCGACACATTGTAGGTCTTTGAGTTGTACTCGGCTTCTTCAACGGTGAGGAAAACGATGCTGTCGCAGCCTGCAGCCGTTTCAAACATGAGTACATTCGGATATGGGCTGGGCGGGAAATACATATCAAGTGGAGCAAAGTAATAGCCCGGTCCGCCTTGGCATGTCGATTCGGTCAGGTGGATTTCATAAACCGGGTCTTGGATGAGGTTGAGTTTGATGGTGCTGTCGCAGCCGTGAACCGATTCCAAGGTGTGGTAATAGATGCCTCCCGAACTCAGTTGATTGCCGAAGAAGTTGTAGGATTCGCCTTGGCAGAAATGGCGCGTAATGGGGGTTTCGTAGATGTCCCAATTGTCAAGGTGCAGGTGGATGGTGCTGTCGCAGCCGTGCGTGGTCTCGATGGTGTGACTGTAAACGCCGGGTGCTTGCAGGGCTTGGTCGAAGAACTGGTAAGTTTGGTTTTCGCAGATGGTCTGGTAGATGTCGGACTCCATGTTGGGATAGACGGTTACCGACACGTTGACGTTCTGGCTGGTGATGCCGTCGCTGACGGCGCATGTGTAGGTGGTGGTGCCCACGGGCGGTGTGGCCACGGGGTTTTGGATGTTGGCGTTGTTGAGCGTGTTGGCAGGAGTCCAACTATAGGTGTAGTTGCCCGTGCCGCCCGAAGGATAGGCGTGCAGTGTGGTCGACTCGCCTTCGCACAAGGTGTTTTGGTCGGCGGTGGCGTGGGCGGTCATGTTGGAGCCTTCCATGCTCACAGTGACTTGTGCCGTGCTTGAGCAGCCGCCTTGCGGGTTGGTGACGGTCACGGTGTAGGTTTGCGTGGCCTGCAACGGGACGGTCTGCGTGGTTTGGGCGTTGGGATTGACCACCATGTTGGCCGGTTCCCAGTGGAAGTTGAATGAGCCGGTGGTGCCTGCCGTGGCGGTCAGGGTCGAAACGCCGCCATAGATTACCGTGCTGGGGTTGGCCGTGGCTGCGGCAACAGGCGCGGCATACACGGGCACGGTTTGGGTCTTGGTGCTGGTGCAATGGCCGTTGCCGCACGAAGTGGTCAGGGTGACCGTATAGTTACCAGCATTGGCATAGGTGTGCGTCACGCTTTGGCCCGAGCCGGTCTGCCCGTCGCCGAAGTTCCATTGGTAACTCTGTATTTGCTGCCCTGGCGGGTTGGTGGTGCTGGTGCTGGTGAATTGTGTCGGCGTGCCTCTGCACTCCGAGGTGTAGTTGAAGTTGGCCGTGGGTTGGGGTATGACTACCACTTCGGTGGTTGCGCTGTTGGTTGCGCTGCCTATGGAAATGGTGCAAGTGTAGGTGCCGGAATGGGCCATCGTGCAGTTGTGGATAGTCGGGTTCTGTTGGGTCGACGAAAAACCGTTAGGGCCTGTCCAACTATAGGAGGCTCCTGTTTGTCCGTTGGCGGTCAGGTGGATGGTTTCGCCAACGCAATAGGGACCGTCGTTTTCGACCATTGGGGGCAAAATGCCGCAGTCGGTCTCGCCAGGGCCGCTACCAGGGACTTTAGAGAAGGTGACAGTCGTAGAACCTGATGAATATCTCGTAATCACCAAAAGATAGTATTGCCCGACTTGCGAACTCGCAGGGATGGTACATTCCTGAACGCTGTTGTAAGGCGAGTCGCAGTCGATGATCTTGTCGGAAGTCAGTTGGCTTGTACATGGGCTAACAGGGTCTGTAAAAGGTCCCCAGGCGCAGAAGTCCAAGTCGTTGTTGTTGCTATTGGTTATTTGGATGGTGAATGTGCCTGCCACACCTATTTTCATATAGAACCAATAAGGAGGTCTGGCAATGTAGGGGGTCATGCAACCATAGTCTGGCCCTGGTTCGCATGAGCCGCTAACGCTGGCATCAATATAGAAACTGACCACGTCCGTCGTGCAAAACGGATCTGCTGTGGCACAAGTTTGGTTTCCGTCCCTGTTGACTGGATTTTCAATGAGCATCTGTCTGAATAGCAATACAAAAAGGTCTTGGGGCAAATTCTCTTTCCATGCGGAGAAAGATGCGCCCTGCGTCTCCTTGTCAGCAGCCAAAAACGAATTGAATTCGGTGTCTGCATTGGCCATAAGATTGTCAAAGTAGGCTTGGAATTGGTTTTCAGGCATAGGCTGTGAGGTGGTAAGCAACACACTGCTGTTTTCCTCGTCGACCGTGTAGATGAGTTCGTCATCATTGGCTATCGAGGATAGCAAACAATAACGGAAATCGGGGTTTGTAATCGCGCTGAGTTCGATTTCGATGATGTTGTTCTTTACAGTTTGACCAAACTGTTGCAGCGGCATGACCAAGAGGAACGAGGCAATACCTAAGATTTTTGCTAATTTATTCATGTGACAGCGTTTTTAATTCATTGAATATCAATAGTTTTTATGGTGCTTTTCAGGTGGGTTTCACTTATGGAATCCCTATATTAACCGCCAAATATACACAAAATCTGAATACTTAAGGCTTTGAATGGAAATAAATGCGAAAAAAACATCAATGTACCGACTCCACCACAACCTTGCGGGTCACGGTGCCTTCCTTGGAAGTGGCGACAAAGAAATAGATGCCGCCCGCCGAAGGCTTCATCTGGTAATTGTGCGTGCTGCTGACTGAGCCGTTGAAGGTTTCAAACTCGTCGACAAGCACGCCGCGCATGTCATACACCTTTACGAAGATTCGTCCCGTCAGCGACTCGAAACGCAAGGCCATCTGCCCGTTGTTGGGATTGGGAATCACGTCGAAACCGAAAGCCTCCTCCTGTTCCTCCACGCCGTAGAACGAACTGATGAGCCAATACTTCTGCTCGATGCCTTCGTTGGGCGAGCAACGGTTGAAGGCGTGGGCTTTCAGCCAAATGGTGTCGTCAACGTGTTCGAGCACATACACTTTGCAACTCTGGCCTTTCAAGCCGAAAGGCTCAAGCGGCCATCCGGGAGCCTCGTCGCACGACCACGTGACGGTGTCCCAATAGCAGTTCGGGTTGGTGTCCCAAAGTTCGAAATCGTATGTGTTGATTTGGAATTCTGTTGACGGAACCACCCAGTGGGGAGCGGTGTTTGCCGGGTCCATTGGATAGATGGGCGTGGGTGCGGGCGTGTAGTTGAATTGCACGTGCATCTTCACAACACTGTCGCAGCCCATGTGGTTTTTGTACGTCCTTTCATAATCGCCGGAAAGGTCGTAGGTCAGGCCATCATGGTCGGTTGCTACGATTTCGTGACCTTGCGGATCCCAAAAGTATTCGTCGCAACTTTCCTCTACGGGAACGGTGAACTCGTACGCATCGAGAGAGTTTACGGTGAGGTTGAGCCTCAAAAGGCTGTCGCAGCCATGTTGGGTCTGCAAGTGGTGGGTATAAACGCCCGAAGTGTTGAGTACTTGGCCGAAGAAGTTGTAGGTCTCGTTAGCGCAAATGGATTCATAGAGGTCTTGCACTTCCTTGGGATAAACGGTCACGGTCACGGTGACGATCTGCGTGGCGATGCCGTCGCTGATGGTGCAAGAGAATTCGGTCTGCCCAAGGGGAGGTGTGGCTATGGGGTGTTGCACACTCGCATTGCTGAGCAGGTTGGCTGGCGTCCAATTGTAAGTGTAGTTGCCCGTGCCGTTGATGGGGTAGGCGTGGAGGGTAGTCGTGCCGTCCTCGCAGATTTCGCCGGGTTCGGCGATGGCCGTTGCCGTCATGTCGGAGCCTTCCATGTTCACCACTATTTGTTGGGTACTGGTGCAGCCGCCGTCAACACTTGTTACGGTGACTGTGTACACTTGCGACGAGGTGAGGGGCACGGTTTGGGTGGTTTGGCTGTTGGGGTTGGTCACCATGTTGGCGGGTTCCCAATGGTAGGTGTAGTTCCCTGCTGGTGTCGCATTGGCGGTGAGAGTTGCGGTGCCGCCGAAGATGACTTGGGTGGGGTTAGACGTTACGGTGATGGTCGGGATGGTATAGACGGTCACTGTCAGGGTGATTTCATCTACGCACCGGCGACCCGTCTGTACGGTATGTGTCACATTGTAGGTGCCCGGAGCGGCGTAAGTGTGTGTTGGGTTTTGGGTGTCGTCGGTGGTGCCGTCGCCAAAATCCCATTCATAACTTGTAATTTCATGCCCCAAGGGGTTGGTGGTGGCTGTGCTGGTGAATTGGGTGGGTGTGCCTTCGCAAACGGCGGTGAACTCGAAGTCGGCGACAGGCATGGCATAGATGACGACCTCGGTCGAGCCGGTGGTGGTTTGTCCATCAACGGTTGTCACACAGGTATAGGTGCCAGCCATTTCCATAGTGCAGTTCGGCAAGGTGGGGCTTTGCGAAGTGGAGGTGAAATTGTTCGGGCCGGTCCAACTGTAAGTGGCACCAGCTTGCGTGGTGACGGAGAGATGAATGGTTTCGCCGACGCAATAAGGGCCGTCGTTGGTGGCAATGCCGGGCAGGATGCCGCAGTCGGTGGTGCCGGGGCCTGAGCCTTCGGTCTTGGTGAACGAAATGACACAAGGCTCACGCGAATAGTTGGTAATCATCAGGATGTAATATTCTCCTGTTTCGGGGGTGTGCTCAGTGATGGTGCCGTGGCTCTGGTTATGCACATGCTGGCCTTCAGAATAGCCCAGAAAGATGTCTTCAGAATAGGAAGACGAATAATTGCAGTCGATGATTTTGTCTGTCGTCAGTTGGGCAACGCAAGGGTCGGTTGGATGCTCGAAAGGCCCCCACATGCAGAAGTCGATGTCCCTTTCTACGTTGGACCACGGGTCGTGGCCTTCCATGTGAATAATGAACTGTCCGCCCGTGTTAATTCTCATGTGATACCACGAGGGATTGTAGGATGAGCCAATGCAACCGTCGTCGAAAACGCCGGGTGCCTCAAGTTGGTCGGCGGTTTGGCTGGTGTTGGCCGCGTTGAAGGTGATGACGTCTGAAGTGCAGAAAGGGTCGGAATCAACGCAATGGTTGTTTTCGGTCATGGCTCGGTTGAGCGCCAAATCCATGGTGATAGAGGTAAAAAACATGGCCGGAACGCGCTCTTTCCATTGGGGAACGAGCCTGTCGAGATCCACTTTGTCAATCATGCGGAAGTTGGTGGCGGCGTTGTTGTAAAACGACTCGAAAGCCTCAAAGAAATTGCCGTCGAAGTGGTCTTCGCTCGGATTGACAATGAATTGGCCGTACTCGTCCTCCGCAAGCAGCGAGAACCTGTCGTCAAGCCCGATGTTGTAAAGCAGATACAAACGGAGGTCGGGGTTGCCGATTTCAAAAAAGTTGAGCATGATGCCCTCGTCGGCATATTGCCTGTAGGGTTGTTGGGCAAACTGCCGCAAGGGAGTGAGCGAAAGCAGTGCGACGATGGCCAGAGCCTTGAAGATACGATTCATAGTTGTTGTTTTATGAGGTGATACACATTGAAACTGCAAATTTAGACAAAAACTTGTAATCGAGCGTTTTTTGTGCAAAAAATCCGATTTTTGATTACATTTTGATGATTTTTCGGCTCCAGCGTTGGCCGTTTTGTTCCACAATGACTTGGTACATTCCTGATGGCAAGTCCTTGAATGATAGTGTGTTATTGTTGTGAACGGCCAGTATGAGCCTTCCGTTGGCGTCGTAAACCCTCACGCTGAAGTCGCCAAGGTGTTCCAGTTCGAGGGCAACTTGGTCGGTGGTGGGGTTGGGATGGAGGGTTAGGGTTTGGTCGGATTGCTCGGTCAGTTCGTCGAGGTGGGGCGGCAGCACTATATAGTCAATCCAAGCACAGTCGGAGCCGGCGTCCACGGATGAGTCCTTGGTGTAGGCCCATTTGTAGATGTGCCGTCCGGGTGTGGTCGGGAAGGTTAGGTTGACCCACCATATTTCACCCGACCAATGGCCTTTTTCCTCGCCGTCAATGTAGAAGTTGAGTAAGTCCCAGCTCTCTTCCGACGACACCCTTGCATAGAAACTGATGTCGCCCGGATCGGTAGAGTTGAACCGCAGGGTGAGTTGTGAGGTTTCGTTGTGGTCTATTTCGCCCGACTTGGCACAGTGGTTGCCCTCAAATGACATGGAACTGGTGACGATAGTCCACGGGTGGATGGGGTCGTGGGTCCAATATTCAGTTTCGAATTCACCGGTTTCAAAACTGTCAACCACATAACCGACGGGACAAAGGATGTCTTGGGTGAACAGGATGCCGTTGACGGTGGATTGCAACAAAAGGTCGATGAACGACACCTCGCCCGCGATGAACTCCACGAAAACATCAAAGGAGATTTCGATGGATTCGTCTATTTCCAAGTCGTCAAGTTGGATTTCGGGCGTGATGACGCGGATATGGTTCTCGTTGTTGGTCAAGGAGATGCACGGACTTTCGGCGGGATAGTGGCCATTGTTTTCTACACTGAAGATGAGCCTGACAAATTCGCCCGGGTCGAGAAGCCCGTTGCTGTTGCCTTGCGTATCGTCGATGTCGGTCAGTTCGATGTGGATGTTGGGCGCCAGCACGTCAATGTCGAATTGTTGGGCGTATGTTTCGTCGCCAAATTGGGAGGTGAGGATGAAGGGGATGTGTGCCCTGTCGCGAATGTCGTCGCCGAGTTCGATTTGGAAGGCGTTCACAATGAATTGGCTCTCATTGGATGGTAGGGCTTCAAATGAGGCTTGGCCTTGCGTGATGGTCAGTTGTTCCGAGGTTGAGGTCATGCTCACCGTGCCGCCGTTGCAGCCTTGTAGCCCCACATTGGTCACATTGACGTCGACGGTGGCGGGCTGGTTGTAGTGCAGCGTGAGTCCGCCTCCATTCAAGGCGATGCTATCAACTACGACGAAAGGCCTATCGCAAGGTCCCAGAGGGATGTCTTCTTCCACGCGCAGGAAGTTTTCGCCCGTGATGGTGAGGTGGATAGTCTCTGTGGGGATGGTTTCCATAATGGTCATGGTTTGTTCCTCGCCCGTGCCTGTGGCGGTGGCCAAGATGCGCCATTGCCGGTTGATGTAGGCGGAAAGCGAAATTTGCGACCCCTCGGGAGCGGTGATGTGGAACGGCATGTAGCTTTGGATTCTTTCGTCGTGCGTGGTGTTGATGGGTTGCGGAATGTCGGTGAAAACGCGAATGAAGGCATCGCAGAAGGTGTGGTAAGTGTTGTAGATGGTGGTACGCATGTTTTGGTCGGTACCAGGGAAGACTTGGGTTTCAAGGAAATATTTCCCTGACACACAGCCGAAAGCGGGCAGCCAATTGCCAGCATGGGAGGCATAGGGGCCGTAGTCGGGGAGGAAGGTAGGCTCGAAGAGGTCCCAAACGCCCCAAAGGAAGATGTCGTTGGCGAAGGAATAGGTTTGTCCCACTGGCCCGATGGCACCCACAATGCCCGCGTTTTGCCCGTCGCGGGTCATGCGCAGGAGTTCCTCGATGAAACTGACGGTCGAAATGTCGTACATACCTGTCCGGCAGTTGACGGAAATGAGGAAAGTCAACTTGTTCACGTTGTTGATGGCGTCGAAGTCGGTGGTGTAGATTTCGGGTTGGTACCATTTTGTGTTCCAGCCGTGGTCGCGGTGTTGGATGAGGTAGGCACCGTTGTTGATGGCATTGATGACTTGTTCGGCGGTGCCGCCCGTCCAGCCCCCAAGTTCGGTGGGTGAGGCGGGGATGTAGCCCAAGCCTTCTGGCCCGAAGTAGTTGACCAACGTGGAAGTGCCCGGAGCCGCCGACCATACTTCGCCGATGCCGCCGGAGAAGACTTCGTTGATGCGTACGGGCGTTTTGCCGTGTTGGCTCAGGAAGCCGCTGATGGTCGCTATGGTGAGTTGGAACCACATGATGTCTTGCCAGCCTGCCGCCGTCAGGGGATGGGTGTAATAATAAGGGTTGCTGACAGGGTTGGTGTATTCGTATTCCTTGATTTTCCCGATGAGTACGGGCAGTTCCTCCTCGTTTTGGGCGAGGATGCGCGAGAAGCAGATGTCGGGCAGGAAGTCGTCATTCACGTCGGCGTAGGGGTTGTCGGAGGTGATGAAATTGTCACTCGGATGCAGTGTCGTGCATCCGGGCACGTGTTGCTGAAGATCGTTGCTGCTCTCGCCGATGATGCAAACAGCTACCGGAGGGATGTCCCAATTGGCGTAAGCATCCCTGATCCATTTCTTTATTACGGTTTGGCCCATTTGCCCGGTGGGGTTGTCGATTTCCGTAACCCGCATGGTTTTGGCGTAGATGCCTTGCTTGGTGCGGTATTCGGCAAGTTCCTTTCCGGCTTCGTAGAAAGCGTCGTTGTCGGGCGTGATGATGAGGTATTCCCAGCCGGTGGCACGGCTTTGCATCCATTGCTGCATACGCGCGTCGTAGTCAATAGGCTTGAGGCAGTCGTAGTTGAGCAGGTTGTTTTTCAGGATGGGGTCCCAATAACGCGAGCGGAGGCGGTCGTCGCCGAAGTGCCCGTTGCCGCCCTCAAAATGGATGTCGATGTCGATTTGGCGGTGAACGGCAATCTTTTTCGTCATGGGATTGAACTGCACGGGACAAACGCCGAGGTGGATAGCGTCCACGCCGCGAAGCTGTTGAGGCTCGGCGGTTCGCACGGCTTCCGAAGGGTAGAAGGCATTGTTGGCGTAGACTTTCGGATCCTTGAAGAAAGGCCTTTCGGGTTCGTTCTCGCATTGGCTCCCCACCGAGGGCGCGATGTTGATGCCCGAAATGATTTCGTCGCGCATTGTCTTAGCTTCCACGACGACTTTCGCGCCTTGCGGAATGGCGATGAAGCGGTTGAAGGTGGGCAGGTTGGGCAGGCCGTAGTCGTTGGGTGCGACGATGCCTTTCGCCGTGACGGTGTGCATCAGTTCGCCTTCGCGCATGAGGGTGTCGATGCTGAAGTCGCCCAACTCGAAACGCAGGCTGATGTGCTTGCTGTCCGATGCAGTAATCGTGAAACTTTGGCCGATGGAAAGCAGGGGGAAGGCCAACAATAAGGCAAGTGCAAATGCAGTGTGTTTCATAGCCAAGTGTTTTGATAATACCAAAAGAAAGCCGTAAAATTACGACTTTCTTTTTAATGCAAAGAAAAAAAAATCAACAACCACCGAATTTTAGGCCCAAGGTTCATTCCTTCACCACCTTGTCTGAAAACACCTTCCCATCTTCCAACATGACGCGCATAGTGTAGGTACCCGAGGCCAAGCCTTGCAGATTGAGGCTTTCGAGGCCATTGCGCTGCGTGCGCACCAAGCGCCCTTTCAGGTCGTAAAGCTCTATGCTTTTGGGCGTTACATCGGGGGAGTATTGCAGGTGAAGCACGTCTTGGGTGGGGTTGGGGTAGAACAGGTAGGGACGGTGTCAAGTGCAAGAAAAATTAGGTGTTTCCCTCCAATCGCGCAAGCCTTTTTTTTCGCATTGCAAATGCCTATGCTCGCGGCTCCCGAATTTGGAAATTCGGGAGAACGGGGAAAAACAAATCCGCGAGAACGGAGGGTTAACCAACTACCTTAAAAACAACGAATTAACAACAAAACTTATTAATAAAGGGAGCAATAAAGACAGGCCAACAATCATAAACAAAAAAACCATCCATCCCTTCAACTTGTTATTTAAGGCACATGATTTGTATTTCTTGCTTAAAACTTCTATTTTCCCGCCATAAAACTTGTAATTAAACCAAGCAATGACCGCTGCTATTGCGATTGCTAAAACAACAGTAGTGGTTTTACTAAAAGCAACATTCGATGGAAAAAACATTCTATAAGTCAAGATCGCATTAAACACAAGAAGAATTTGGATGGCTCCTACTGCAATAGCAGCAGAAAAATGAACAGGATGGTCAGCTTTGTAAGCCCTTTTATAATAATGACAGGCAAACCAATAATACAAATATCCGAACATGATGGAAAAACTTTAATACACGATTGAAAATGTTTTAAAATCAAAGCCTATGTCTCCACACCAAGTATATACATTAGCCCCGATGGATTGTCCTGTAATGGCATACGAGCAAATGTCAACAGCAAGGTACGAAGCTCCAATTATCCACCCAGCAGGGCTCAGACAAGCGACACCAATGACAAGATCCATGACGTGAGCGTATCGTTTCATGGGGCAAAATTAGGTGTTTCCCTCCAACTGCGCAAGCCTTTTTTTCGCATTGCAAATGCTGATGCTCGCGGCTCCCGAATTTGGAAATTCGGGAGAACGGGGTAATCAAACATTAATTCAACCCCTTTACAATGGCTGACACAAGAAATGGCAACAAAAACAACAGCCACATCAACACAAACAACATCCATAACTTAAACCATTTGTTGGCTTTGCTGTCTTTGTATTTTCTCTCCAATTCTGTGGCTTTATTCTTGTAGCGTGAATAGTCAAAAACATACAAAGAAACCATTACCACAATGGCAGCAACAAACGTGACAGTTCTGTTTGGGTCAGAGCTTTCGGGCACAAATATAGGCCTGAAAAACATGCAAATGCAATAAACAATCAAGAACTGTATTGTGCATAGAAACAAACAAGCACTGGCACATGGATTGTCGTTCCATTTCTGCTTGCTGTATTGTTTTAACAGACGATAATATATGTAATCAAAGACCATGATTGACTAATACCGCTTATAACTCCAATTAATATTATTATTCAGATGTTCTCCAACAGATTGACCGGTAAAAGCATAAGAAACCACTTCTGCTCCTAAAATTACCGCTCCCGCTATCCATCCTGCAGGACTAGATACGAAAAGGACACCCAAAGCAAAACAAGTAGCAGATGCCGTAAAATCATATAGGTGAGAAGGTTTAATCTCATTTGTTGTATATAATTCATAACTAGAAATTAGCACTCCTGTTGCTCCCAAAACATTACTAGCTTTATTCAAGTTTGTAATTTTCCCCGCCTTGATTTCTTTCACGGACTTGGTGATGCCTTTTTGTTTTAGGGCTTTTTGGGTTTCGTAGGCCTTTTTCTGGTTGATGGCTTTTTGGGCTCTGCTTTTGGGTTTTTCCCACAGGCTGTTTTGGTAGCCTGTAATCGTTCCTGCGCCAGTGACGACATAGTTCACCACGCTCGGTGTCAGTTTGCTGTTTCCAAATTGGTTGTTGGCTCCCATGCCTATCGAGCCGCCACCGCCGCCTCCGCTTCCCAATGTCGGTCCAGTATTGTTGGTTGTTCCGAGATAGCTGTACTGCTGGTAGTTGTTCCATGGTGTGCCTTCGGTGTAGGGGGTGGTTGTGGTGTTCGTGTTTGTGGTGTTCGTGTTTGAGGTGTTCGTGTTTGTGGTGTAGCCGTCGCTTGTGGCATTGACGTAAGCGTCGGGAAGACGGACGAGCCATGCGGATTCGCTGTCGGTGGGGTTGTATATCCCCGGGCGGTAATGGACGAAGCCGGGCGGGTCGTCGGGTTGTCCGTTGCCGGGTTCTCTAGGTGCCCAGCCACTTGGGTCGATGTAGCGCAGGGGGGTGTACATGCGGTAGTCGTTTCGTTTCAGGCGGCAAAGTTAAGGCTTTCCCTCCAACTGCGCAAGCCTTTTTTCCGCATGGCAAATGCTGATGCTCGCGGATCCCGAATTTGGAAATTCGGGGGAACGGGGGGGGCGAAACGTCGAGGACAAGCCTCTCGCCAAGGCTGGCGGGAAGGTGCTCCATGCAGACGCGCCCTTTGGCGTCAATGACTTGGACGGTGGCTTGCTTCGCCAAAGGGCGTCCCGAAAGGCAGATGTTCAAAATATCCTTGGCCGGGTTGGGATAGGCCGAAATGTTGGATGTGTTGTCTTGGATACCCGTATGGCTTATTCTGAACAGAAGTGAAGTTCCTGCTTCAGGATTTGAGTAAAAACCTGCCACCAAGCAAATGTGTGTGGAAGCACGATATTCGTCGTTTCCCAAAGGTTGGATAGGTACATCCAACTCAAAAGCCTCGCCATAATGTACCTGTTGCAGCAGGCGATGTGAGTCCCTGCACCACCGCGGCATATGTCGCATATAGTCCCATAGGGACGGCACATCAGTAAGCAGGTGACGTGAGTCCCTGCATTACACCACTCCCGTAAATCCCATGAACGCCATAGCCAAGATGCCGGCGACAATCAGGGCAATCGGAGTGCCTTTCATGCCCTTCGGGGCTTCCATCAGCTCGACGTGCTCGCGGATGCCCGCAAACAGCACCAAGGCCAAGCCAAAACCCAAGGCGATGCCTACGGCATACACCATCGACTCGCCAAGGCTCAGCAGATGGGGCACACCGCCGTAGTTGAACGGCTTGGTGACCACGGTCAAAGCCACGCCCAAAACGGCGCAGTTGGTCGTAATCAGAGGCAAGAACACGCCCAAGGCGGTGTAGAGCGATGGGCTGATTTTCTTCAAGATAATCTCCACCATCTGCACCAAGGCGGCGATGATGAGGATGAAGGCAATGGTCTGCATGAACTTGTCCAAGCCCAAGGGAATCAGGATGTACTGGTTCACAAGCCATGTGACGAGCGTGGCCAAAGTCATCACGAAGATGACGGCTGCGCTCATACCCACTGCGGTTGAGGTCTTCTTCGAGGTGCCCAAGAAGGGACAAATGCCAAGGAACTGGCTGAAGATCACGTTATTGACCAAGATGGTCGAAAGGATGATGATGAGGTATTTCATGGCTTAGTGACTTTCTTTTCTGAACTGGTTGACGATAGCGATAAGGAATCCGAGGCAGATGAACGCGCCCGGAGGCAGGATGAAGAGCAGGATGTTGGCCGTTTCGGGCAGGATGCGAAGGCCAAACATGGTGCCGCTTCCAAGGAGTTCGCGGATGCAGCCCAAGATGGTAAGGGCGAAGGTGAAGCCCAAGCCCATGCCCGTGCCGTCGAGAATCGATGGCCACACGGGGTTCTTCGAGGCGAAGGCCTCGGCGCGACCGAGCACGATGCAGTTCACCACGATAAGGGGAATGAACAGGCCCAAAGTCTCATAAATGTCGGGAACGTAGGCTTGCATGACGAGTTGCACGATGGTCACAAACGAAGCGATGACCACGATGAAGCAGGGGATACGCACCTTGTCGGGAATGAAGCCCTTGAGCAGCGAAATTACCAAGTTCGACATGATAAGGACGAAGGTGGTGGCCAAGCCCATCGACATGCCGTTGATGGCGCTGGTGGTGGTGGCCAAAGTCGGGCAGCAGCCCAACAGCAGCACCAAAATGGGGTTCTCCTTGATGAAACCCCTTGTGAAGGTTTGCAGGTTGTTACTCATTGTTGTCCTCCTTTCATGAATTGGTTTTTGTTGGCCTCGAAGCCGTCGCAGGCCAATTGCACGGCCTCACTGAAGGCGCGTGAGCTGATGGTGGCTGCGGTGATGGCATCCACGTCGCCGCCGTCTTTGGTGACGCTCAGCTTGAACGAGGCGGGGTTCTTGCCATCGAACTGGTCCTTGAATTTCGGGTTCACCATGTTGGCGCCCAAGCCGGGCGTCTCGCTTTGCTGAAGCACCGAAACCTTGTTGATGGTGCCGTCGGCGAGCAGGCCCACCATCAGTTCGATGCGGCCGCTGAAGCCGGCGTTGGAGAAGGTCTTCACGGCGGCACCGAGCAGGTTGCCTTGTGCGTCGTAAGCCAAGTTGTAGGTCAAATCGTCTTTGGTGACGGTTTCTAATCTTGAGTTCTCGTCGGTGCCAAGCACTTCGGCGATGGCAGCCGCGTTCTTCTTTTGGTCAACCTCGGCGATGGTGTCTTTGGTCATGCCATAGACGAGGCCGAGCAAGCCGCCCGAAATCGCCGTGATGACGAGCAGGGCGACGACCATATTAATTAAGGTGGAGGGTTTCTTTGCCATGGCGTTTAGTTTTTAGCAGGTTTGACGACTCCGAAAACTTGCGGCTTGAAGGCCTTGTTGATGAGCGGCGTGAAGGCGTTCATAATCAGGATGGCGAAGGAAACCCCCTCGGGATAGGCTCCCCAAAGACGAATCACCACCGTAATGACACCGATGCCGAAACCGAACAAAAGCTTGCCTTTCAAGGTCATGGGGGTGGTCACCATGTCGGTCGCCATGAAGAAGGCACCGAGGATGAGGCCGCCATACACGATATGGTACCACGGCGCGATGAAGTTGGCCGGATTGACCAAATGGCAAATGCCCGTGAACACGAACACCGTGAGCAGGATGGTCAAAGGTGTCACGAATTCGATGACGCGGCGGGCTAAAAGGTAAATCGCACCAAGCAGCAGGGCGATGGCGCAAACCTCGCCAAAGGCACCACCACGGTTGCCGAGAACCATGTCAAGGAACTGCATGTCGCCTGTTTCGGCCAGCGAACCCACGCCGGATTCCTTCAGTATGCCGAGCGGGGTGGGACCCGTGACGGCATCGGCGAAGAAGCCTTTCTCGAAGATGGGCTGGGCTTGCGGCCAAGTGGTCATGGCGGTCGGGAACGACACGAGCATGAACACACGGCCTACCAAAGCGGGGTTGAAGGGGTTTTTGCCCAAGCCGCCGAAGGCCATCTTGCCCACGCCGATGGCGACGATGCTGCCCACGATGGCCATCCAAATGGGAAGGTTGGCGGGCACGTTGAAGGCCAAAAGTAAACCAGTTAAAGCGGCTGAGCCGTCATTGATGGTCAAAGGCCCCTTGATGAGGAATTTCTGGATAAGCCATTCGGTCAGCATACAGGCGGCTATCGAAACGATGGTCAGCCTGAGCGCATACCAGCCGAAATAGTACAAAGCCACAAGCAAGGCGGGAACCAAGGCGAGAATCACGCGATACATGATTTTCTGCGTGTTTTCCGTCGAGTGTACATGCGGCGAACCTGATATTGTGTATTTGTTCATAATTTCAAATTTAAGATTTAAAATTTAAAATTCATTTTTGGTTTCTTGCACGGATGATGGCACCCGTCTTGGCCTTGCCGTAGCGGATGTAGTCGAGCAGCGGGATGTTGGCGGGGCAGGTGAACTCGCATGAGCCACATTCGATGCAGTCCATGATGTGGTTGGTTTCCGTCTCGTCGAAATTGTTCTGCTTGGCCAACTTGTGGAGCAGGAACGGCTGCAAGCCCATCGGGCAGGCCATCGCGCAACGACCGCAACGGATGCAATTGGTCTGGCGACGGTCTTGGGCCTCGTTCAAGGTCATCAGGAGGATGCCCGAAGTGCCTTTGATGCACGGGAAATTTGTGACCGACACCGACTTGCCCATCATCGGGCCGCCGTTGATGACATCGGTGATGCCTTCGGGCAGACCGCCAGCGGCCTCGATGAGGAGGTCGGCAGGCGTGCCGAAACGCACACGGAAGTTGCCTGGCTTCTTGACCGACTTGCCCGTCACGGTGACGATGCGCTCAATCAAGGGCTTGTTCTTTTGTACGGCCTCATAAATGGCGTAAGTCGATGCCACATTGACCACGACGCAACCCGTCTCGATGGGCAGCTTGCCCGACGGCACTTCGCGCCCTGTGACGGCCTTAATCAATTGCTTCTCACCGCCTTGAGGATATTTGGTCTTCAAGGGCTGCACCTCGATGCCTTTGTAAAGGTCGCGGTGCTCGTTGATGGTCTTGTCGAGCAGTTCGATGGCTTCCATCTTGTTCTCCTCGATGCCGATGATGCCCTTGTCCGTATTGACGGCCTTCATCAGGATTTTCACGCCGACGAGGAATTCTTGCGTTTTTTCCAACAGTAGGCGGAAGTCGCAGGTGAGGTAAGGCTCACATTCGGCGGCATTAATAATAATGTATTCGGCTTTCTTGCCTTCGGGAACCATCAGTTTGACGTGGGTGGGGAAGGTGGCGCCGCCCATGCCGACGATGCCACATTCTTTCACCTTGTCGATGATTTGCTTGGAATCCAATTTGATGTCGGTGATCAGTTCATCGGTGTCAATGTAGCCCTCGATCCATTCGTCTTGGTCTTCGCGGTCGATGAAGACGGCGGGCTTGTAGTATCCCGTGTGATCCATAACCACATCGACTTTGGCGACAATGCCCGTGGCGGGCGAGTGGACGTTGGCCGAGACGAATCCTTTGGCCGTGCCGATGAGTTGTCCCGTCAACACGCGGTCGCCTTTCTTGACGATGCATTCAGCCGGTGCGCCGAGGCATTGTCCGAGCGGGACGATGATTTGCTTGGGCATCGGGAAGTCTTGTATGGGCAGGTGAGCCGAGAGTTTGTTCTCTTCGGGATGCACGCCGCCTTTTTGGAAAGTCTTTATCGGGTTCATGCTTTGACGGTGTTTTCGGGTTTGACTTCAGTTTTCACCTCAACCGGTTCTGGTTTCGGCTGTGGCTTCACGACGGGTTCTGCGCCTTGCAAAACCTTCGGGTCTTCGGTCTTCGGCTTGCGAGGCGGGAAGTTGATGGCGTGGATGCTGCCACGAGGACAGACCTCAACGCACTTGCCGCAGGCCTTGCACTTGGCCGGGTCGATGTAGGCTAAGTTGCCGCGCATCTCGATAGCCTCAAACGGGCACTCTTTCAGGCACTTCTGGCATCCGATGCAACCCACCGAGCAGTTCTTGACGACCAATGCGCCCTTGTCGGTATTGACGCAGCACACAAACACGCGGCGGTCTTTCTTGCCGCGCGGGCGCACTTCGATGATGCCACGCGGGCAGTTCTTGGCGCACACGCCGCAGCCCACGCACTTGTCGGGGTCGACGACGGGCAGGCCCGTTTCCTTGTCGATGTGGATTGCGTCGAAGTTGCACTTCTTCACGCAGTCGCCGAGGCCGAGGCAGCCTTTGGAGCAGCCGCCTTCGCCCGCGTAGAGCGTGTTGGCGAAAGCGCAGATGTCGGCGCCTTCGTAATGCACCTTGGAGGGTGAGTTTTGGCAACTGCCGTTGCAGCGCACCACCGCAATTTTAGGTTCGAAAGCGGCGGCGGTCAGTCCGAGGACGGCGGCCACCTTGCCCATGTCGGTGCCGGGGCAGGCCAGTCCGTCGATGTTGCCTTTTTCGGCGGCTTGCTTCACGCAGGCCTCGGCCAGGGCACGACAGCCCGCGAAGCCGCAGCCGCCGCAGTTGGCGCCGGGCAGACAAGCCTCCGCTTCGTCAATCAGCGGGTTCTCCTCGACCTTGAACTTCTGTGCCACGAAGTACAGAACCACGGCAAGCACACCGCCCAAGATTCCGAGAACCGCAAGGGAAATAAATAAAGTGTTACTCATTTAAAAAAGAATTTTGAGTTTGTTTTCGATTTGAACCCGCAAAAATACGGAATATCGTTTTTTTGGCAAAGGAAAAATTATTCAAATCACATTACAAAATTATACGTTTTGTATTATACGAATTGTATAAAAATTCAAAAAATGAAATAATTATTTGTTATTCAATAATATACAAAAACTGTTTTTTCAATTTGTCTCGCTTCAAATAGAGTATAATATAATAAGGTATCAGCGCGACGATGGCGATAAGTGCCGAAAGGCCTTCGTTCAGCCCAAAGCCAAGGCATACGAAAAGCACGGCCAAAAGCAGAAGAATCGGGATGAGATAGGCCAAAACCGCCGCCTTGTTGCCCTGCCCAATGGCCATTTTCACGTTCACTTTTTGGTTCAGCGCAAAGTCTTGGCCCTTAGGGCGTGGCACGGTGAGGATTTTCTCGGCCTGTTCGCCCATGCCGCAGGCACTTTTGGCGTGGCAAGCTGCACATGCGCTCTGCGCCAATATCTTGATTTCCAATTCGTCGTCGGTGATTTTAGTGACGATACCCTCGTGGGATATGGTGTTGCTTTCGTTGGTCATAATGCCGCAAAAATAGGATTTTTATCGGCTCATTGCAACAAAACCCGTATTTTTGCGCCATAAAACTCCGTTTATGCCCAACAAAGAAAAGAAAGACGGAAAACTGTCAATCTGGCTGCAAGCCAAAATGCAGACGGTGAAAGAGTGGTACAACCGCGACGACAACTTCTTGCGCTTGGTGCGTTTCCCTGGCACGAAGTTGCCGCTGATGGACGTGCTCATCGACTTCTTCAAACTGTTCACCAAGGGCCGCACGGTCGACCGCGCCGCTGGCGTGGCGTTCAATTTCTTTGTCGCGCTCTTTCCGCTGATTCTCTTTTTCTTCACTTTGATTCCCTACATCCCCATCCCGAACCTTTACGGAAGGGTGATGTTAGCCTTGGATGATTTTCTTATCCCTTCAGGGACAATGGATTACGTTAAGGAAACCATCGATGGCATTATGAATCGGCCCCACGATGGCTTGCTTTCCATCAGTGTCGTTTTGTGCTTGGTGTTCGGCTCAAGCGGCATCGTGGCTGTGTTCAATGGCTTCCGAAATGTTTACGCCGACTATCTCACTTTCAAGGGCTTAGGGCTGAAAGGTTGGCTGATTCAGCGGCTGTTTGCCATCATCATGCTCATCATCATTGGTGCGTTGGTGGTGGTTTCAGTCCTGCTGATTTCCTTGGGTGGCACGGCCCTGAAATATTTGGTCACAAACGAAATCATCGAAGGAGGTTCGTTTACCTTCTTCTTGTTCATGGTATTGCGTTGGGTGATAGGTGTTTTCGCCCTTTGTTTTGGCATTGCTTTGCTGTATTATTTCGGCAATGTCAGGTTCAATGAGCATTACCGTCAGGAACTCAAGCGGCTTGGCCCCAACGGGGAAAAACGCTACCGTAACTTCGTGGTTTTCAGTCCCGGAACGATTCTCGCCACCACGCTTTTCGTCCTCGGAACTGTGGGTTTCAACACCTATATCTCCAATTTTGCACGCTATAATGTGTTGTATGGCTCCATCGGCACGCTCATCATACTCCTGCTTTGGATTTGGATTGTTGCCATTCTGATTTTGGCTGGCAACGACCTTAACTCGGGCATTCGGCGCGGATACGACAAACTGAGTGACGCGGAAGACGAGGTGCGCCGCCGCGAAATCGTCATCGAGGACTTGAAGAAACACATTCAGGCCTATCAAACCGCTAATGAATACCGTTTGGAGCGCATTGAGGAGTTGAAGAGAAGCATTGAGGAGAAGAATGTCTTGGTTCATGACTTGGAGGAGCAAAACAAGGATTACGAGTTGATTATCAAGGCGTACCAGAAGTTTGCCGAGCATGAACGCAAGCGTTCCGACGAGCAATACGAAAAGACTATTGACTTGAAAGAGGAGTTTGAAAAGTTGGGTAATCCGTCATAAATTGGCACAATGGGCATCGTAGCACGACAGAGTATCAAGGGCACCATCGCCACCTATATCGGAGTGGCCGTGGGCATCGTCACGACTTTTTTCATACAGACGAAAGCCCTTCAGCCTGAGCAAATTGGCCTCATCGACATCTTGTTGCAATGCTCCTTGTTGTTTGGTGGTTTGGCCCAGTTGGGCACCAACTCGTCTGCCATGCGCTACTATCCTTTCTTCAAGGACGAAGAGCATCGTGACCACGGCTTTTTCGGTTGGACTTTGCTCGTCCCGCTGATTGGTTTTTCATTCTTTTTGCTTGCGTTTTTCCTTTTCAAAGGCACGATTGTTGATTTCTTCACGAAGGATTCCGAAGTGGGCGCGGATTTGTTTGCTAAATATGTGAATTTCGTCGTTCCACTGGCGTTTTTCATGCTCTATATCTCTGTTTTTGAGACGAATAGCAATCTTTTGCTCCGAATAGTACTGCCCAAATTCATCCGCGAGGTCGGGCTGCGCCTCGGAACTCTGACGATATATCTGCTTTATTTTTATAAAATCATTGATTTTGATGGTGTTATCGTTTCGTTTTGTATCTTATATGGCCTTGCCACCATAATCAATATAGTCTATCTGATGTCGCTCCAGCGGGTGTCGTTCAAGATAGAGCCGAAGTTCATTTCGGCACAATTGAAGCGCGATTTCCTGTTCTACACCCTGTTTATGATTACAGCGGCCTTGGCTGGCAACGTGATTCCCATGCTGAGCAAGTTTTTCGTGGCGGCCAAGACGAGTTTTCATTTGGCAGGCGTGTTCACAATAGCCACCAACATTGCAGCACTCGTCGAAATGCCTTACCGCTCGTTGGGGGCCATTTCGAGGCCGCACATCTCCGACGCGATGGCCAAACAGGACATCAAAACGGCTGATGCCTTGTGCAAGAATGTGGCTCTGCATCAGTTCATTGCAGGCAGTTTCGTGTTTTTCATCGTGTGGATTAACATCGATTTCCTCTTTGACCTGTTGCCCAATGGCGAAATTTACCGTTTGGGCAAATGGGCGGTACTCATCCTATCGTTGAGTCGCCTCATCTATTCCACGCTCGGCGTGATAACCACAGCGTTGAGTTATTCTAAGTATTACTATTATTCGCTGATTTTCACCATCTTGCTCGCCACAATGTCCATCGTACTGAACAGTTGGCTCGTCCCAAAATGGGACATCACAGGCGGTGCCTTGGCCAATGTTGGGGCCTATTTGGTGTATTTCGTCTTGCTTTTGGCTTTCATCAAGTGGAAAATCGGCGTGATGCCGCTGTCGAAGAAACTAATCCCCGTGGCGGCGATAGTGTTGGCTTTGTTTGCGCTCAATTGGCTGTGGACGAGCGTATTAACACCATTATTTGCCAACCTTTTCGAGAATCCCATTTTCGGCTTGGCCATCAATGCAGCCTTGAAATCAGTCCTGTTCCTTGTTTTGGGAATGGTGGCGTTATATAAATTGAAGGTTTCGTCCTCCATTAACGATTTGATTGACAGGATTATAAAGCGTTAGATTCGGAAAGCAACGTGTTGTAAAACTTCACCAGTTTCTCGCTTTCCTTTTCCCAATTGAATTCCTCCTCGATGGCCGTGCGACCGTTTTTGCCCATTTCAATAGCCTGCGCTGGATGCGTTTTGAGCCAATGGATAGCCTTGCTGATTTCGTCGGGGCATTCTGGATTTACGCAAATGGCGAAATGATATTTTTCATTCATTTTTTTCGCAAATTCCGTGTTGGATATAATCACAGGCAATTCCATCGACATGTAATCGTAAACCTTGGTGGGGAAGGTGTCGATTTTGTCGTATTGGCCTATGTTCAGCAAAGTGGAAGCCCCAATGTTGGCCTGTTCCAGTAGGGCAATCATACCTTCCTTGTTGAGAAATCCATTGTAGTCAACACATTGGTATTCTGGTTTTTGCTCCAACTCCTCCTGATAAGTTTTTGGCATGAATTTTCCCGCCAAGAAAAGCTTTGCCCCTGCTTGATAGGCTGCTTCGACTAATTGTGTTACGCCCCGTTCTTTGGTAATGCCGCCAATCATGGCTATTGAAATGCCATCCGAGAAATCGATGAGAGTTTTCCTTCTATAATCGGTTGAGTTTGGCAAGTTTCTGATAAACAATGATTTTTTGCATCTGTTTGCGAAGTAATCCACGCCGTTCATAGTGCAAACTTGAATCACCGCGTCAATGCGTTTGCAAATGCGCGCTTCGTAATGCATATACAGCTTTCCAAGGATTCTCATGAAAGCAGGAGACACTTTCACAATCTTTATTTTGTGGATGTTGTCTTGCAATTGCCATCCGTAGAACTCATGGCTGTCGAAGACAACGGTTTTGCCTTTCCGTTTCAACTTCATTCCAACAGGAAGCAACTCAGGTTCATGGATATGGTATAAAGTGGCATCAACCTCCAAAGCGGCATTGTAAATCAATTTGTTACGCTTTCTCAGAAGTTCAAGATTGTTTTTAATCGGGCAATACAAACTGATGCAACGCACACCGTCAATGGTTTCTGTTTTGGCGGTTTCTCCAAAACCAATCAGCGTGACATCAAAACCACTTTTCGCCAGAGACTTACACTCTTTTTCGAAAATGCGCATGTCGTTCATCTTGTGGTGGCAGGCCAAGTGGCAGACTTTTATTGCTTTCATTGTCAAATCCTGTTTAAGATTTTCGCATATTCCCCCGTCAAAGCCCTTCGCGAGTATTTCTCCACTTCTTGGCTCTCATTTGAGGGCAATCCATTCTTCAAATACTTTTGATACAGGTCTTTAATGACTTCCTTCATCTTTTTCTTGTCCTCGAAATTGACGGTTTGTCCGGCATGGGTTTCCTTCAGGATATGCGCTGCATCGCCGTCTTCAGGGCCGATGCAAAGGATGGGACGGCCCGAGGCCATGTACTCGAAAAGTTTGCCAGTCAGTAGGCCTTTGGCGCGTGGTTCGCTGTCGGGCATGAGGAAAAGCAAAAGCAAGGTGGAACTGCGATGCACTTCCGACACTTGGTCGTGTGGAACGTAGGGCGACAAAGCAACATAACTGCTCAATCCTTGCTCCTCAATGGAGCGAATCACAGAATTGTCAATCTGACCTATTAATCTGATTTTCAAATTTTTGCTAAAGTCATTGTCTTCTTTTGCCAATTCGCCCAAAACTTGCCAAAACTTCTCTGGATTTTGCGCTTTCGAGAGAACACCCAAGTAGGTCATAGTGAAAGTATTGGGCTGACTGACAGATGTTTGAGCGTCATCATCTCGGTCGAAGCCGTTGTAAATCGTTCTCACATTTCTATTGCCCAACCTGCCAAGCCTTTTTGCTCCGTCAGGAGCCACAGTAACCACCTTGTCTGCTTTTTCAAGCACTTCGCGCTCCAAACGGTGGTGTTTGCGGTCGGCCCAACGGGTGAGATGCAGGTCGTCATAATAATCAATTTCCGTCCAAGGGTCGCGGAAGTCGGCTATCCACGGAATGCCCAATTCTTCCTTCAACTTCATGGCAATCAAGTGCATGGAGTGGGGCGGACCCGTGCTGATGATGGCATCGACGGGATGTTCTTTCAGATAGCTTTTCAGGTAGCGCACCGAGGGCTTCACCCACCAGCAACGCGCATCGGGAATGAACAGGTTGCCACGAATCCACAGCGAGATACTTTCTTTCCACCCATGTTTTTTCTCCTTTTCCTCGATGAAACCCATCTTCACGGTTTCTTCTTTCTTGATGCCGAGGAACTTTTTATAATAGTCGTATGGCTCGAAAATCGGTCGTCTGATGACTTCTAAATCGGGTGCGACATCCTTTTCCAATGATGAGTCAACAATCGGATATTCAGCGTTTTTTGTAGTGTAAATTACCGGTCTCCAGCCGTTTTCGGGCAGGTATTTCGACATCTTTAGCCAACGCTGTACTCCACTGCCGCCCGACGGAGGCCAATAGTAGGTGATGATGAGGACACGCTTCATTTCCTAACTTCTTTTTGGGGTTTGAAGGTGAAAACAAGGGCGGCAATCAGGCCCAAAAGCATGACCAACGAACTGACAAATGCCACGGTGTTGCCCATTTTCCATGCCTTGGGCGCGTATTCCATCACAATTTGGTGCTCTCCGCTTGGGATGAGGGCGCAACGCAAGAGGTAATTGGCGCGGAGCAGCGGGCTTTCCTGCCCGTCGATGGTCATTTTCCAGCCTTTTTCGGTCCATATTTCTGAAAATACGACCAGATAATTGGCTGCCGTTGAGCCTGTCGAAACGCTACTGAAATTGTATGTCAATTTGTTTGGTTGATATTCCGTCAATGTGATTTCAGGCAAAATGCTGTCCGTAAGTTGATAGTTTCCAACTGTTTGCACAAACTCCTTGTTGAGGATGGCGATGTTTTGCAAATCGGAGGTTGCAATGGCATCGATTTCTTCATTCGGCGTGTCGACCCAACGAATGTCGCGCACAATCCACCCATTCCCGAAAGCAAATGGGTTGGGCATGGGTTGGGAGTTCGGATTGTAGATGAGATACTTGGTATTCAGCATGTTAATCACCTTTTGTTGCGACAAGGTCTGCATCATGTCGTTAGCGGTCTTTGAGCCTCGAAGTTGGTTGAGTTCGCTGCCGAGATATTGTGTGATGACATCTTGGTAGCGGCGAAGTTTGGCACCCGAGTAGCCACCGAGCGACTTGTGGAAATAGCAGGTGCTGGCATCGTTGAACATGTCCTTGGTGAGGTCTGCCACCCTGAAATCCAATGCTTTATCGTCCAAAATGGCTTTGTCGGCAACGGATGCCGTAAATGGTTTGCTGTATTGGCTCTTCGAAATGAACTTGTCATTGTTGAGATAACGCTTGTCAATGGGGAACATGTCGACCAGCACAAGTGCGGCGAGGATGGCAAAGGCAGGTGCGGCTTTCAGTTTGCCTTTACCGAAGAGGAAAATCGGCACGGCTGAAAGTAAGATGAACAGCAGACTTCGGAGCGCGTCTTTGCGGAAAATGGCCACGCGCACGTCTTCAAGTTGGGTGGCGAAATTAGCGTAGAGGGCACCGTCCTTGCCACGGCTCATGGAGGCGAACTGCTCGGCCTCGCCTTGGCTGAGGAAGCTGAAGAACGCTTTCGGCGCAAGGTAGAACACTAAGCAAATGCCCGCAGTGATGCCCAAGGCGATATAAAATTTCTTCATGTTTTGCTTGAAACTATCGGGGCTTTTCGCGATTTCGGCCAAGCCGAGGAAACCCAACAAGGGCATGGTGACCTCGGCAATGACCAAGGTCATGGAAACGGCTCGGAACTTGTCGTAAAACGGCACATAATCAAGGAAGAAGTTGGTGAATCCCATGAAGTTCTTGCCCCAACTGAGCAGGATGGAGAGCAAGGTTGCAATCAGCAAGGCCCATTTCAGTTTGCCTTTCACGGTCAATGCGCCTAACACAAAGAGAAACACCACGATAGCACCTACATAAACTGGCCCGCTCGTCCCTGGTTGGTCGCCCCAATAGGCACTGCTCTGCCCGATGCTGTCTCTGAATTGGCGATCGGCCTTTTCCAGAGCTGGATTCTTCTTCCCAATGTAGGCAGATGCGCCGCCTTTTGCGTTGGGAATCAGCAGACTCCAAGTTTCGCCCTTGCCGTAACTCCATTGCGTGATGTAGTCGCGATCGAGGCCCTTGGTCTGGTTGTCTTCGTTGCGGGTCAAAACGGGTTTGCCACGGGTGGTTTCTTTGCCAAACTCGTAGTTTCCGTAAAGTGCTGTAGAACAAGTCAATATGCCAATAATTGCTGCCACCGCCAAGCCTATCGAAGCCTTGATGAAATGCCCTAATTTCTTGTTTTTAAGGTCGCTGATGAGTTCCGCAATGACGAGGATGACAATAATCAATGCCAAATAATAGGTGATTTGCAGGTGGTTGGTACGCACCTCAAAAGTGAGGGCGAAAGCGGTTAAAAGCCAGCCCCACAGGTATTTGCCCTTGTATGTCAGGAGCACACCCGCGATGACTGGAGCCATATAGGCCATGGCCATGGCTTTGGCATTGTGACCCGCACCTATTATTATAAATAGGTAGGAAGTGAACCCGTAGGCGATGGCCCCGACGAAACTAATCCAAAAGCCGCAATCGAGTACCAAAAGCAGTACGAAAAAGCCTAACATACAGATGAATACGGAGCCGATAGGATGGGGAAAACCCAAACTAAGGCCTTTGTAAATTGGGTTAGTGAGGTTACCTTTGGGCTGTACCGAGATGTTCCAAGCGGGCATTCCGCCGAAAGGTGCGTTGGTCCAAAGGGTTTGTTCGCCTGTGGCTTCGCGAAAATCGGTAATTTCCTGTGACATACCGAGATGCATCTCAATGTCGTGCTGCTTGATGCGCTTGCCTTCCAAAATTGGGCTGAAATACACCAAGGTGATGACCGCAAAGGCGATGATGGCCGCCACGATGCTCAGAATGTTCTTGTTTTTTTGTAAAAAAGTATTCTTCATTATGTCGATATTTTTCTAATTAATCTCTTCAAAATCAGTATATTCACCTATATTTGGGTCAACATGGGGATTGGTTTTCCCTTTGGTTTGGGTTGGTTCCTCGGGCGAAAACTGCTCTTGCATCTGACGCTTAAACTTGTTCATTCTTCTGTCGAATATCTTTCTGATAATCAAACTGAAAGCGTAGAAAATTAAGACGCTGACGATTAAAACTCTGAAAAATCCCATAGAGTAAATCAATTTTATGCTGCGAAATTACGATTTTTCCGTTTTCGATGGCTGTTTTTTGCTCAAAATGTCTTTCCATGCGGCTTCAAGAAAGCCCAACCCATAGCCAAATAGTTGAACATAAGCTGCTGGAACAGAGAGCAAAGCAACCTTTAAACTCTTGTTTTTCATCAACGAATCATAGAATACCATCAGGCAGTAGAGTAGGATGGGAGCGAACCAAAGCCAATGACAGAAAACGCCCAACAATACCAAAATTAGGTTGCCGACCACAAAAGCGGTGGGCAAGAGATGCACAAGTTTGAAAGTCTCAGGGTATTTATTCTTCAAAATGACACGCGCCTCGCCCGAATGTTTCACCTGCCGGAAAAACGAACTGAACTTGACCCGTCGCTTGTGATAGACGAATGCCTCGGGGAAAAGCCGGCAAGTGTAACCATTCTTGAAGATTCTGGTACTCAGGTCAATATCCTCGCCGTAACGCATCGGAGCGAAGCCGCCCAAGGCCTCATAAACGCTTTTCTTGATGCCCAAATTGAAACTGCGAGGATAGAACTTGTCCAATTTTTTCTTGCCTCCGCGAATGCCGCCCGTGGTGAAAAACGAGGTCATCGAATAGTTGATGGCCTTTTGGATGGGCGTGAACGACGGGTGCGCCCTGTCGGGACCTCCGAAAGCATCGCAAGGCTTTGTTTTCAACTCTTTCTCGATGATTTCCAAGTAGTTGTCTGGAACAATGACATCAGAGTCCAATATAATAAGGTATTCACCTTGACTGCGCTCGGCACCATAATTTCTTGATGGTCCTGGGCCCGAGTTGGGCTTGAAGTAATACTTGACAGGCAAACGGTCAGCGTATTTTTGGCAAACCATGTCGCATTTCTCAGACGAACCGTCCTCCACCACAACGACCTCGAAGTCCTTGAAAGTCTGTGTGCAAAGGCTTTCCAACAACTCATCGACTTCTTGAGGCCGGTTATAGACGGGTATGATGATTGAAAACAGCATTTCTCGAATTTTTTGCAAAGATAGGCAATCTTTGTGTATTTTTGCGTCAAATATGTAATGATGAAGAAACTCATTTCCCTCTTTACCAAAATCTTTCCCCGCCAGTGGCTCATCAAATTGAGTTATCTGTTCAGTCTGTTGGTGCGTCCGTTCTATATTGGAAACAAAGTGAAATGTCCCGTTTGCGGCGGGCATTTCCGCAAGTTCTTGCCTTACGGTTATGGCAAGGCGATGGATAACCGATTGTGTCCCAAATGTTTGTCGCTTGAAAGGCATCGCTTGCTATGGCTTTATTTGAAGGAAAAGACGGATTTCTTCACCGCGCCGCTGAAAGTCTTGCATTTTGCGCCTGAACAGCCGTTTTTGAAACGTTTTCGTGCCTTGAAAAACCTTGACTATACCACCGCCGACCTTGATTCGCCCATCGCCGACCTCCATTTGGACGTGACCGCCATCGACCAGCCAAGCGACACTTACGATGTGGTCATCTGCAACCATGTTCTTGAGCATGTCAGCGATGCAAACAAGGCCTTCGCCGAAATCAAGCGCATCTTGAAACCGGGCGGCTGGGCGATTCTGTTGGTGCCCATCAACCCTGATGTGGATACCTTTGAAGACCCGACAATCACCGACCCGAAGGAACGTGAGCGACTTTTCGGCCAGTATGACCATGTGCGGCAGTTTGGCCGCGATTATGCCGAAGTTTTACGCAAGGCAGGTTTCAAGGTGACTGAAGACAGGATTTACTACGAGATTTCAGCGGAACAGCGCGAGCGGATGCGCTTGGCGCGTAGGGGAGAGGAAATCGTTTACCGCTGCGAGAAAGTCTAATAATGTCCTCGTATTGACAAAACAACAAAAGGCGATTCCCAAGCGGGGTCGCCTTCCGTTTACCTTAAAAAGAAATATAACGGCTTCCGAAAATTTAATACTCGTCAGAAACTGTAAGTTTTTTGCGGCCTTTGGCTCTTCTGCGGGCCAAAACCTTACGGCCGTTAGCCGTTGACATTCTCTCTCTGAAACCGTGTTTGTTTCTACGTTTTCTGTTCGATGGTTGATAAGTGCGCTTCATCTCTGTATCTTTTTATTTGTTATTTTTCTGTAGAATCCCTTTGAATCGGGCTGCAAAAGTACGAAGAATTTCCTTTGCTCCAACACTTTTCTCAAAAAAAATGAGAAAGGCAAAGCCAATTCTGATTCTGCCTTTCTCAAATTGTTGATTATAAATTGCTTATGCAACGGCTTCCTTTTCAGGAATGTTCTTCAGGGTTTCGACGAGGAAGCCCCAGAAAGGCTGCACACTCTCGATGAGCAGGGCTTCGTCGGGCGAGTGCGGGTGTACCAAGGTCGGGCCGAAGGAAACCATGTCCCAATTCGGGTACTTCGAGCCGAGGATGCCACATTCCAATCCGGCGTGGATGACCATAATCTTGGCTTCCTTGCCGAACTTGTCGTGATAGACTTTCTTCATCAGATTGAGGATGGTCGAGTTGATGTTGGGTTTCCAGCCGGGATAATCGCCAGTGGAGTAAGCCTCTGCACCATTGTCGGTGAGGTTCTTGCGGATTTGCTCGGCCAACTTGTCCTTGTCGGCATCGACAAGGCTGCGGGTGAGGGCAGCGCACACAATCTTGCCGTTTTCCATCTTCACCGTGGCCAGATTGCTGGAGGTTTCAGTGGTGCCTTCAAAGTCGTTTGACATGGCAATCACGCCGTTGGGATAGCGGGCGATGGCGCAGAACATGTTGTTTTGCGTCTTCAAGTCAATGACTTGCTTAGGCATTTCGGCGGGTTCGCAGAGAATGGCCAATTCAGGCTCGGTTTGGGCAAACTCTTCCTTGCAAATGCCTTCATACTCAGCGGCAAATTGTTTGAATTCCTCCTCCTTGTCGGCGGGAACCACAACAATGGCTTCGGCCTCTCTTGGGATGGCGTTACGCAAGCTGCCACCATCGATGCAGGCGAGGCGCAGGCCGTATTTCTCAGCAGCCATCAGCAGCATGGAGTTCAGCACTTTGTTGGCATTGGCGCGACCAAGATTGATGTCCATGCCCGAGTGACCGCCTTTCAATCCCTTGACAAACAGGCGATAAGCCACCATTCTAGCGGGAACATCCTCGAAAGTAGGAGTCCATGTGCCGATGGTGTCGACCCCGCCGGCGCAACCCACATAAAGTTCGCCTTCGGTTTCGGAGTCCATGTTCATCAGGATGTCGCCTTGCAGCAGGCCGGGTTGCAGCTTGTTGGCACCCGTCATGCCGGTTTCCTCGTCAATGGTGAACAGGGCCTCAATCGGACCGTGCTGTAAATCAGTGGCTTCGAGCACAGCCATTGCAGCGGCTGCACCCATGCCATTGTCGGCGCCGAGGGTGGTGCCATTGGCCTTCACCCAGCCGTTTTCGATGTGGGTTTCAATCGGGTCGTTCTCGAAATCGTGTACCTTGTCGGCGTTCTTTTGCGGCACCATGTCCAAGTGGGCTTGCAGGATAACGCCCTTGCGGTTTTCCATGCCGGGCGTGGCGGGCTTGCGCATGATGACGTTGCCGCAGTCCTCAATGATGGTTTCCAATCCGTGTTCCTCGCCCCATTGTTTCATGAAGGCGATCACCTTTGCTTCTTTCTTCGAAGGGCGCGGAATCTGTGTCAAGCTGTAGAAATTCCTAAACACGCCATTCGGTTCCAATTCTTTGATTGTCATTTGTGATAGTTTATAGTTTAATGTTTAATTATTGATTCTTTGTATGTTGTGAATGTTTGAGGTTGTCTGTCAAATGATTAAACGGTCCAACCGCCAACAACTCAACAACAAAAGGTCGGCTAAAATACGAAAAAACTCTCACATTGAAACAAAAAGTCTTATTTTTGCGCCAAAATTCTGAACAAGATGAAAAAGTTTTTACCTCTTTTATTATTGGTGATGCTCGCGGTTGCGGGTTGCCAGCGTGGTCCGGCCACATACCAATACACTGATAATCCGCACGAAATTGTGGTCAATGCCGAGAAATTTGTCAATCAGGTTTCAAAGAAATCGAAGCATTACACAGCCGAGGAGTGGGATGCTGCCGTAGGGCAATTCGTCACCATGTGCAAGAACTATTATGAAAACAGCAAATCCCTTACGAATGAGGAGCAGATGAAGTTTGACAATGCCCGCCTGAAGTTCATGGATGCCATTTCAGCCGCTGGCAAGGACGATGTTGCCCGCCGCGTGAAGGAAGATTATGCAAGAATTATAGGGAATTGAGGCGAAATCATCTTCTGCTATTCCCCAATCCAATGTAATACAACAGCGAAGCCAACGATGATAAGGCTGCGACCACGTATGTGCTTGCGGCCCAACCCAATGCTTCCTTGGCCTGTCCCACCTCGGCCTGACTGAGCGAGTTGGATGATTGTAGCCATGCCAAAGCGCGGCGCGAGGCGTTGAACTCGACAGGCAAGGTGACGACGCTAAAAAGGAACACCAATGCGAACATGGCAATACCTAACCAAAATAGGGCAGGGAAAGTGTTGATAATCAGGAGGCCGATGATGATGACAAACATTGACAATTTTGACGAAAAGCTGACGGCTGGCACCAAAGCCGAGCGCAATTTCAACGGTGCATAGCCTTCTTTATGCTGCACGGCGTGGCCACATTCGTGGGCAGCTACGGCAGCCGCCGCGACGCTGTTCATGCGGTAGACATCTTCACTAAGGTTGACGGTCTTCTTGGTGGGGTCGTAATGGTCGGTGAGTTGCCCTTTAATGCAAGTCACCGAAACATCATAGATGCCGTTGTCGTTCAGCATTTTCTGCGCGATTTGCGCTCCTGTCATTCCGCCAGGCGAGAGCACTTTCGAGTACTTTGCGAATACGCTTTTCAGTTTCCATTGCACCAGCATCCCGACGATGCCGATGACGATGATAAGAATCCAGCTTGTGTTCATGTTTTCAGGTTTTTATGGTATAACTTAGGGTATCAGTTTTATTGGTAAACGGTCAATCAATTTGGTGAAGCCCTTTTTGCGCAATGTCAACCAATTCGCGTTGGATGGCTAATAACAAGAAATCCTGTTCTTTACCGTCTTGGATGCTGCCGATGTGTTTTCCCCCGATTAGGTTTTCCCCGTTCACCGTGATAAAAATACCGGCATGGGAAGCGATGGTTTCATTAGGGAGTTCGCAAACATCGTAGGTCACTTTGCTCAATCGGATGCCACGGATTTCGCCCACATTCATTTCGGCATAACCATACAGGTGTCGGTTTTGCCGCTGTGGGATGAGTTTGATGTCGTCCATCCAAGTGGGAATGGAAACGCGCATCACGGAAAGGTAGTCTTCACTGATGGAGGCGCGAAGTCGGAAGGCTTCAGGCTGTATTTCACCGTCGACAATCATGCGGGGCGAGAAGATGGCCCTTGCCACAAGTTCAGTATCGGCAATCATGGTCGTCAGATTTGTTTCATAATGTCGAGAACGGCTTGGGGCGAGAAGTCCAGATGGTTTTCGCCTTGGGCTTCTCCGTTTTGTATTGTATAGTAGGAAAAACCGTTTGAGCCAATGTTGATGCCCGATTTCCGCCTTTTGTGTTGAAGCAGCAGCGTGCCATTGGCCAAAGGGAACAGAGTCCAGCCGAGCAGGTCGCTATCAGTGCTTTCCTGAAGCAGGCTTTTGAAATTTTTCACCACTAAGTGATTCAGTGGAAGGGCGTTGTCGCCGTCCCAACCAGCTTCGTATTCCTGAAAATCGGACAGTCGTTCCAACAATTCGGTATAAACCCGTCCCCTTGCATCGGAGTGGTTTTCTGATTTTGCCAGTCCAATGATGAAATCCAGCGTCTTTTGCAGATAGCTTTCGTTGTTGGCTATGTTGCTGAGTTGCAGAAACAACTGGGCATTCAGTTCGGGTGCTGTTGCTGATGTGGTGTTCATATCGTCTTTTCAATAATGTGTGCAAAAATACATATTTTTTTGTGTTTTCACCCCCTTTGAGTGAAAAACAAGTCCTGCAAAAGGATTTTTCCCTATTTTTGAAAACTTTTTTTCAACGAAAATGACACTTCAATCCTTTCATTTGTTCCTGATAATCATGGCAATAGTGGCCTTGGTGGTCTTTGTGAGCCTATATTTCGTGGATGCAGGCTACGGCAAGTTCTACAACAAGAAATGGGGTCCGGCGGTCAATAACAAATTGGGCTGGGTATTGATGGAATCGCCTGTGTTTGTTGCCATGTTGCTGCTTTGGCTCTTCTCCGATAGGCGCGGCGATTTGGTACGGATAGCCTTCTTCTTTTTGTTTGAACTACACTACATCCAGCGGTCTTTTGTGTTTCCGTTCCGGATGAGGGGCAACAGCGTCATGCCGATTTCGATTGTAGTTATGGGCGTGGTTTTCAATGTGTTGAACGCACTGATGCAAGGCGGCTGGATTTTCTACATCTCGCCCGACGGCTACTATGGCCGCGATTGGCTCACCGACCCGCGTTTTATTGCTGGATTTTTGGTTTTCATCATAGGCATGTATATCAACATTCAGTCCGACGACATTATCCGCAACCTGCGCAAGGATGGCGACACACGGCATTATCTGCCCAAGCAAGGCATGTTTCGCTATGTGACCTCTGCCAATTATTTCGGAGAGTTTGTGGAATGGGTTGGTTTCGCGATACTTACATGGTCATGGGCGGGCGCGGTGTTCGCTTTGTGGACTTTCGCCAACCTCGCCCCTCGCGCCGACCATATCTATAAGATGTACCAAAGCGAGTTCGGCAAAGCCCTGGACACGAAGAAAGTCAAAAGAATCATTCCTTTTATCTATTGAGTCATGGAAAAATCAATCATATTCACCCCATGCGAAATCGGGCCTATCACCTTGCGAAACAGGGTAATACGCTCGGCGGCTTTTGAAAATATGGCATACGGCAACCGTCCTTCCGACGACCTATACAATTATCATGTGGCAGTGGCGCGAGGCGGTGTAGGCATGACAACTGTGGCCTACGCAGCAGTCAGCCAGTCGGGACTGTCTTTTAATGGCCAGCTTTGGATGCGCGAGGAGATTGTGCCCACCTTGAAAAACCTCACTGATGCCGTCCATAGTCATGGTGCCAAGGCTTCCATCCAATTGGGGCATTGCGGCAACATGACGCACCGCTCTACCTGCAGCTGTATGCCTGTCGGGGCTTCGGGAGGTTTTAATTTGTATTCGCCGACCTTCGTCAGAAAACTTAGAAAGTCAGAGATTTACAAGCTGGTTCTTGATTTCGGCAAGGCCGTCGATTTGGCTCGCAAAGCGGGTTTCGAATGTGTGGAAATCCATGCGGGACATGGTTACCTCATCAGTCAGTTTTTGTCGCCTTACACCAACCGCCGTCGTGACGAGTTTGGCGGAAGCCTCGAAAACCGGATGCGTTTCATGCGCCTCGTCATCGAGGAGGTGATGCGCACGGCGGGCAACGACATGGCCGTTGTGGTCAAGGTGAACATGCACGACGGCTTCAAGAAGGGGATGCAGCAAGGGGAGTGCCTTGAGGTGGCCAAAGAACTGGAACGCCTTGGTGTTCATGCACTTGTGCTTACGGCAGGCTTCGTCAGTAAGGCCCCTATGGAGGTGATGCGTGGCGCAATGCCGCTCAAGACCTTGCGCTATTACATGGATCCGAAGAAGTTCTGGTGGCTCAAGGCGGGATTGGCCTTGTTTGGCCGAAAGATGATTCCCACGGTGCCATTCAGTGAAGGCTATTTCTTGGAGGAGGCCAAGGTGTTTCGCAAAAACCTGAAACTGCCTTTGATTTATGTGGGCGGCATGGTTTCACGAGAAAAAATGGAGGAAGTGCTCGATTCGGGCTTTGTGGCCTTGCAAATGGCACGCGCTTTGATAAACGACACTGAGTTTGTCAACAAACTGCATAGCGGCGAGTTGACCCGAAGCGAGTGCAAGCATAGCAACTATTGCATCGGGCGTATGTACACCTTGGAGATGAAATGTCACCGTTGCGTGGATGATGAACTGCCGAAAGCAATAAGGAAAGAGATTAAAAAAGCGGAAAAGAAGGGTTAATGAACTATCAGAAATGGTTGAATCGGTTTCAGGAGGCACACGGGCGTCGGCCTTGGACACTCATCACGGGCGGAAGTTCAGGGATGGGCTTGGAGTATGCCCGACAATTGGCTGAAATCGGTTGTAATTTGCTTTTAGTCAGCAACCAAAAGGAGGAACTTGAAAAGGTTTCCGAAGATTTGAAACATGACCCGACCCTCCAAATCGTTCCGCATTATCAGGATTTGTCCACCGAGTCTGCCGCTGAGGAATTATTCGGTTTTTGTCAAGCTGTAGGCCTTCAAATAGACATTCTCGTCAACAACGCAGGGATGTTCTTTTTTGAGGAACTGACCACGGAAAACGAATCCAAAGCCTTGACCATGATGCGTTTGCATGTTTTTACCCCGACGAAATTGTGTGTCTTGTTTGGCGAGGAGATGAAAAAGCGCGGTTACGGATACCTTATTAATATGTCGTCGATGGCGGCCAAGTTGCCGTGTCCGGGCATTACGGTCTATTCGGCCACCAAAGCCTATCTGAAAAGTTTCGGCAAGTCGCTCTATTTCGAGATGCGACCCTACGGTGTGGGTGTGACGACGGTCTGTCCCGCCGCCATTGCCACACCGCTTTACAGGCTGAAACCCAATTTGTTAAATCTTGGAGTGAGAATCGGGCTGATTGGCACGCCGCAATGGTTGGTGCGCAAGGCCTTGAATGGCATGATACGGAAGAAAAGGGTGGTGAAACCGGGTTTCATGAACTATTATCTGCCACCGCTGATTGCCTTGTTACCCCAAAGATTAGTCGATAAGTTATGGCAAAAATTCAAGTGACCATACTATGTCTGTTGGCCTGTTTGACCGCCTCGGCTCAGCGTTACGAGAAAGTGCCTTTCGGCGATTTCAACCAATGGGTCGTGCGTTATATCACTGAATCGAAAGTGATTGGGGGTCAGGAGAAGATAGTGTATATGGTCGGCCCAACCGATACCATTCGGGGCAACGTTCCTTATTCTTACAAAAACACGATTTGGTCTTCGTCGAATGTCTTTGCCAAGGTGGTGGGCGTGGTGAAGACCAGCACCAATGTCAAGCCCGACGAAGGCCCGACGGGAAAATGCGCCAAATTGGTTTCCCAAATGGTGTCGTGCAAGGTGGCAGGCATTATCAATGTCAAGGTGATGGCGGCAGGTTCCATCTATTGGGGACAGACGCAGGAACCTGTTTCGGCCATCAGCAATCCCTACGCCGTCATGACTTGGGGCATACCTTTTACCAAACGACCGAAAGCGTTGGTTTTCAATTATAAGGCGAAGATTCCGAATACTGGAAAATTGATTAGGAGCACCACATTCCGCGCCACCGAATTTGACGGCTACGACCCTGCCGAAGTCGTTCTCATATTGCAAAACCGCTGGGAAGACGAAGATGGCAACATCCACGCCAAGCGGGTGGGAACGGCGATGTGCCAAGTGGAAAGGTCGACAGCAGATTGGATTATCGACTGTAGGCTGCCAGTCATTTACGGCGATGCGCGAAAACACAAGGATTACAAGCCCTACATGGATTTGATTACAGGCTATAAGAATATGTACGCTTTCAACAGTAAAGGCAAGAAGAAGCCCATCCTCGAAGAAGGCTGGGCAGATGCGGATTGCCCTGTCACCCATGCCATTTTGTGGTTCGCATCGGGAAGTTGCGGTGCTTTCATCGGGGCTTTGGACAATGTGCTTTGGGTGGATGAGGTGAGATTGGAGTATTAGAGTGGATGATTTGGATTTCGCTTTTCCATCCTTTTCAGAACCAAGATACTCACTTCATAGAGCAAATACAGCGGAATCGTGACCAAAACCAAGGTCATCAGGTCGGGAGGCGTGATGATGGCCGCGACGAGCATGATGACGAGGAAGGCGTATTTGCGGTAATTCGCTAACATTTCGGAGGTTATCACTTCCAATTTGCCCAAGAAAAAGGCAATGACGGGCAGTTGGAACACCAAGCCCATCACCAAAGTCAAGGTGGTGAAGGTGCTGATGTAGGATTTCAGGGTAATGTTGCTTTCCACCATGCCCGAAACGCTGTAAGTGCCTAAAAATCGGAAGGATATGGGAAACAGAATGAAATACGACATCAGCACGCCGACGATGAAAAGCAGGTACATCGTGGCGGCCACTTGCACCGAATATTTCTTCTCGTTTTCGTAAAGTGCGGGCGTGATGAAGCGGAACAACTCGACCAAAATGTAAGGCGAAGCACCAAGCAAACCAAGGTATAACGCAGTTGAGATGTGCGTCATAAACTGGCTTGACAACTCCGTGGCAATCAGGTTGATATGGAATTGGTTGAAAGTGAAATTGGAACCCAATTTGTGCAGAAAAGCCTCAATGTAGCGATAGGTTAAGAAATCCCATTGGCTGGGCGCAAGGAGCAGTTCGAAGGTCTTGTCCTTGAAGCAAAACACGGCAATAGCCAACACCATCACCACGGCGATGATGCGGAACAACATTCGGCGGAGCACTTCAAGGTGTCCGCCGAAGGTCAGCAGGTTCGGGTCGGGATTATTGTCCGGCTCCGTCGTTTTCTTTGGGCTCGGCTTGCGCTTCATCTGTCACTTCTTCCGGCTTTTCTTCCTTCAACGGCTCGTTCATACCTTGCTTGAAACTCTGCACGCCCTTGCCCAAGCCTTTCATCAGTTCTGGCACTTTCTTTCCGCCGAAGATGAGCAAGGCCACGCCTGCGATGAGCAGCAGTTCCGTTGTACCAATGAATAACAGTGTCATGCTACAAGATAGATTTCGTTGGTTTCAAAGTTGATTTCCCAATTGCCGTTTTCGGCGGATTCCCATTGGTACTTTTGCGCCATGCGGTCCCACCAGTTCTGGAACTTGGTGCCGGTCTCGCCCATGTCTTTGACGAGTTTCTCGTAAAGTTCGGTGTTGTCGGCGGTGAGGATTTTGGCCAATTCGTTCAAGCCGTTTCTTCTTTCGAAGAGTTGCTGGATTTCGTTTTTCTCTTCAGGGGTTACCTGACCTACTTTTTTCTTCATAGTTGTATGTGTGTTTGTTTGTGTGCTGCCACGGGTCGCGACCCGTGGTTAATGAAGTATCGCCCCTTCAGGGCGTGGCTTTCGTGTCCTAAAATTCCTTCCTGACCTCAAACGGGTCCAAGTAGTTGATTTCCTTGATTTCGGTTTGCGGCATGAACTCACCGACCTTGCGGATGTTGTTCAGCAAGTCTCGTGAAGCGTTGCGCTCGATGTGTGCCATCATGCATTGCTGGTGCGAGGGTGTGTTGTTGTCCCAAGTCAGCTTGCGGTTGAGCCAAATACAGCGGCGGCATTGGTAGGCATCGCAATTGCGGCACAAGGGTGCGTGGTCGAGTTTCAGGAGTTGCAGATTGGGAATGTCCAAGCCGTTTTCCAAGTCGCCAACGGCATTGTCCGAAGTCGGTTGGAGGTGGTTCAGTTGGTTGTCAACCTTTGTTTGCTCATCGTAATAGAAAGCAGGGCAGAGGTAGAATTTCCCGTTTGGCGCAAGGGTGATGTTGCTCACGCCCGCCTCGCAGTTGTGCATCTTGTCAAGCATCATCCTGTCCGTCAAGAGGTTGAATTGCGGGGATTGGCCTTGCTTGTAGAGGTCGAGCAAAGCGGCATTCCACTCTTTCAAGACTTGCTTGTAGGCTTCAATCTGCTCGTCCTTGAATTGCTCCACATCGGTGATGCAAAGGTTGATTCTTGCGCCAGAAGCGAATAGTTTCGCAATCGCGTCCTTTTGCTTCATCATTTCGCTGAAGGGTAGGCGAACCACTGTCGCCTGCTTCATTGTCGTCATCTCCGTCTCGGAGATGGCAGCCACGTCCTTTTTCGGGACGAAAAAGTCGACATGGTTGGCGACAATGACGTTTGACTCGCTCTCGTCCTCAATGCCCGTAACAGGCTTGCAGCCAACAGGATAAATCTTCACATTGTCGATACTCTCAATGACTTCAGAGTATTCTTTCGGCAGTGCATAATCGGGGAAGACATACTGAATCATCAGGTTCTGCTTCATCCCGAAAAGGATGCCTTTTTTGAGGGTTTCAATAGGCATTAAACGCCTTTCTTTCAGCGGATTGTCGGCATGGCAGTAGGCCACGCTGGTGTCGTCCAATAATATAACAAGGTATTGCAGCATGGCTTAACAGATTTCGGGTTTCACTTCGCGTTTGTTGGCTTCGTATTGTTCGCGCAGGTCCTCTAATTCGAGCTTGCGGTAGAGCTTGTTCCAGTAGTAGTTGTTGGCTCTCACTCTTGCCTTGTGCATGAGGCAGATGGCCGTGGCACGTTCAAACACGGTGTGCGTTTGTGCCGCGTCGTAGTTCTCGCCTTGGCACCAAGCGCAACCGCTGGCCACTTCACATTCGATACACTTCTGCGGACTTTGCGTTATGCGGTCGAGGGTGAGGAAGGGGCGGAGTTTGTTCTTGTCGATGCCATCATGGATGTTGCCTATGATCCATGCCTCTTTATCACGAAGCGAATACTGCGCAAAGCGGGTACACGGATAAAAGTTACCAGCAGCATCCACGCTGAGCATCTTGCCCGCGCCGCACCAATTAGTGTTTTCATAAATGGAATCCATCGGTCTGCCAACTTTCTCTGTAAAAAAGGAACAAGCGTAGTCTTGATAATACCCTCCATCTATAATTGCATCGGCCAATTGTATCAATTGATTCTCAAATAAAACATCATCGCCTTCTTTCCATACATTCTCATAGACGCAATTGATAAATACTTCATGAATTCCAAGAGAATATAGATGTAAAATGCTGTCTTTGATAAATGGAATGTCTAGGCTGCTAATAGTAACTTTAGTACTTGCATCAGGAAATTGTTGTAGCCAAAGAGGAATGTTACGTAATACATCGTCATAACTTCCCCGTTTTACATTGTTTTTATAAACTCTATTCAAATTGTGTTTAATTCTGTCGCCATCAATTGTAATAGTTACGAAAATGTGTTTGTGGTTTTTTCGTATTAAGGATTGTACTTGAGGAGTGTTGTAATTAATGCCATTTGTTGTAAATAAAAACCGATAACTGTTAAACCATCGATGATTATGTTCAAAGAGTTGAAGTTTTATATAATCACAGATGCGATCAATAAGTTCAATTTCTAAAAAAGGCTCGCCCCCAATAAAATCCCAAATTACACTTTCCTCTGGAAATTCATCTTCATGAGAAATGAAATAATCAATAGCTCTTTTTGCAATTTCCCATGACATTTTTTCATTTGAGTTCTTACCCACAAGATAGCAATACTTGCAAGCAAGTTGACAATCTTTAGTGACAATAAATGTAATTTGTTTTGCTAAAGATCCTTTCCATGATTCTGTATGCTGTTTGATTTGCTCCATTTGCTTTGTTGTTGGTAAGATAACAGCGAAATGGGTGCTCAAATGTAGTTTTTGATACACCCATTTGTTGAATTTTAGCAAGTTTACTTATTGGTGCAAGATTTGATGTTGTCTCCACATCGATTTGAATCATTAGTTGAACAGCCGGTACAACCCGTGCAACCTTGGCAACCGCCAGAACAACCCTCGCATCCACTCTCACATCCCGTAGGATTTGAGTTGAATGTTTGTGCGAACACAGGACTTCTCATCAATGCAATGGCTCCAATGATTGGTAGAGTCCTTTTAGAAGCTTGTTTGAAGAATTCTCTTCTTCCTTGAAGAACTTTGTTTTCTCCGTTTTCCATATTTGTTTATTTTTTTGTCTCCTTGGCTCAAAGGGCGGCGTTATTGAATGGTAAACAGAGCGGAGCCTCCCAAACTTATCCTTATTTCTGGTTGTTGGGTCTGGACTCCCATAAGCTATCAAAATAATGGATACGGTAAAGCTCCACTGTTTATGTTAGGTACAGGATACACAAACATTAAACAGTGAAAGCCGCCCCAACTCATTATTCCTCAAAGCTTACGCGAATTGTCCAGATTCACAACCGAGGAACAAAGCGAAGAATGCGCTTTCTCTGGTCAGGCCAATCTCTTGGCTTGGCGAGGCAAAGATAGGGAAAATTTGGATTATGCAAGGGAAGAGGTGAAAAAAATGAGAAAAAAGTGAGGAGTTTTTCCAACGAAACCTTTATCTTTGCAAAAGATTGACAGAGGAAATGGGTGATAAATATCTGATTATGAGATAAAAACAAAACCCGATAGCTTGAATCGCTTCAGGGGCTACCGGGAATGAACACTGCAAAAATACAAATTTTTTACAAACCTACAAGCGTTTTCGCGAAAAAAGTCGAAAAAATGAAATATTCCGAATTTGAGACCATATTTTCCGCAGACCGTACCCACCGCTATTTATTGGCAACGAACAATGATACTCGCAAGGCTATGACGCTATATAGAAGAAACCTGCATCTTGCCTTGGAAATGTTTGCCGTTATCAATTGTTTTGAGGTGGCACTCAGAAACGCCATCGACAGGCACATGAAAGCCAAGCTTGGCAATGACTGGCTGCGCGACGCTATTCTGCCCGGCGGCATTTTTGACAGTCCAAAAATGAGAGAGACCCAACGCATTGTCCAAAAAGTGTATGACAAATTGGTTGCAGAAGGAAGCTACACCCATTCGCAACTGCTTGCAAACATGGAGTTTGGGATATGGAAATACATGTTCTCTGCGCCACAGTTTCAGGCCTCAGGAAGAACCTTACTCACCATATTCCCGAACAAACCGAAAACAACTCCTTCGATGCAGTACAACAACACCTTCGTTTTCAACGAACTTGACAAGATAAATATGCTTCGTAACCGCATCGCCCATCACGAGCCTATCTGTTTTACAACAGGTGTCACACATCCAGATTCAACTTATGTCTTAAACAAATACCAAAAGCTGCAAACGCTGTTCATGTGGTTGGGAATCGACAGCCAATCATTACTTTATGGCCTTGATCATGTGAAGCAGGTGTGCAAGGAAATTGATGGGATGCGTATGCCTTAAAACTATAGCAAGGAACAAAGCGAAGAATGCGCTTTCTCTGGTCAGGCCAATCTCTTGGCTTGGCAACTGCAAAAATAGGGGAAAAAAACGAATATGCAAAGTGTTTTCGGGAAAAATGTTTATTTTTGCACAAAATTTGAATGAATAGATTAAAAATTTAGGAGATAAAACCATGGCAAAACCTATCAAGGAAACGCCCATCCTTTTCGGTGAAGACGCTCGCCGTTTTGAAGCACGGATGAAAGAGAAGCGGACGGAGACAGCAGAGGAAAGGGCAAAGCGACTTGAAGCTTACCATTTGATTATGAGTATAATGAAATCATAAGAAAATTGATTTTGCTGGTTGTTGTTTCCTCACAGTTGATGCTTACACTGTACCATTTTATCTGAAAAACGGTTTTGTCCCACTCAACGAAGATGATAAGGACGATGATACCCGCCTGCTTTACTTTGACTTGAACGATGTGAGCGGAGAATAATAATTTTTTGTACAAGCAAACGAAAAAAAAACTATTTTTGCAGCCGTTTTTGAAAATGAATGAACTATGGATTTGACTAAAATTGTATCAATATCTGGTAAACCTGGACTGTATGTGATTAAGTCTCAGGCTATTGGAAGGATTATTGTTGAATCGGTTGCCGAGGGCAAATGTGTTCCCGCTTTCGCCCGCGACCGAATGAGTTCCCTTGAGGAGATTTCTATCTTCTCCACCGACGAGGACCGTCCGCTGAAGGAAGTCTTCAAAATGATTCATGACAAGATGGGCGACAAGGTCGATTTCGATTTCAAGAAGGCCTCAAATGACGAGTTGCGCGAGAAGTTCGCCTTTGTCATGCCCGACTACGACGAGGATGCTGTTTATCCTTCCGACATGAAGAAAGTGTTTCAATGGTATCAGATGCTGAATGACAAGGGCTTGCTCGACTTCACCGAGGAAACCGAAGCTAAGCCAGAGGAAGAAGCTGCAAAGCCTGAAACCCCAGAAAACGAAAAGTGATTTTATTAGTTTATTCTTGAAGAAGCTGCTTCGGCAGCTTTTTTTGTATATTTGTGGCGCGTAAAGGTTCAATCACATGACAAAACAGATTGCAGACTTCAAATTAGTTGAAAAACAAGACTTTGGCCGCTCCGTGTTGTTGCGGTTGCGTTCCGAACAACCTCTGCCAGCTATTCAGCCCGGACAGTTCGTCCAGGTGCGCGTGGACGACTCACCAAGCACCTATCTTCGTCGCCCGATTTCCATCCACGATGTTGATTTCCAGCAAAATGAAATATCGCTTTTGGTGCAGCAGGTGGGCGAAGGGACACGACATTTGGCCCAAGCCGAAACAGGTACTTATATTAACATGGTGCTGCCGTTGGGCAATGGTTTCACGATTCCCGAAAAAGGGGAGAAGGTGTTGCTTGTCGGGGGCGGCATCGGCATTGCGCCGCTGTTTTATTTCGCCAAAGTGCTGAACGCGAAGGGTACAAAATCGACTTTGCTCTTGGGCGGAAAAACGGAAACCGACTTGCTCCGTTTGTCTGATTACCAGCAACTTGGAGAAACGTTCGTGACCACCGAAGACGGCTCATTGGGCGAAAAAGGATTTGTAACAATGCACTCCATTTGGCAAAAGCAGAACTTTGACAAAATCTATGTTTGTGGCCCGAAGCCTATGATGAAAGCTGTGGCGAAATTGGCCGACGAAAAAGGCATTTGGTGCGAGGTTTCGCTCGAAAATTTGATGGCTTGCGGATTAGGTGCTTGCCTCTGCTGCGTGGAGGACACGGTGGATGGAAATGTTTGCGTCTGCAAAGAAGGACCGGTTTTTAACACAAGGAGGTTGAAATGGTAAATACGACAATAGATTTGGGTCGCGGCTTGGTGCTGCGCAACCCTGTGATGACGGCTTCGGGTACGTTTGGCTACGGCGAGGAATACACTGATTTTGTGGATTTGTCGCAACTTGGTGGCATCATCGTGAAAGGAACGACCCTGCATCCGCGTGAGGGCAATCCCTATCCGCGCATGGCTGAAATTGCTTCGGGGATGCTGAACTGCATCGGACTGCAAAACAAAGGTGTCCAATACTTTATCGACACGATTTATCCTCGCATCAAGGACTTCGATACCAACGTTTTGCTCAATCTTTCCGGCTCCACTTTGGAGGATTATGTGAAAGGCGCGGAGATGGTGGATGCTTTGGACAAGATTCCCGCCATCGAGTTGAATGTGTCATGCCCCAATGTGAAACAAGGCGGCATGGCTTTCGGCGTGACTTGCGCGGGTATTTCTCAGGTTGTTTCGGAAGTTAGGAAAGTGTATCATAAACACTTGATGGTCAAGTTGTCGCCGAATGTGACCAACATCGCCGAAATCGCCTTGGCAGCTGAGGCCGCTGGTGCAGACTCGGTTTCGCTCATCAACACTTTGATGGGCATGGCCATCGATGCGGAGAAACGCAAGCCAAAATTGTCTGTTATAACAGGCGGATTGTCAGGGGCTTGCGTGAAGCCCGTGGCCTTGCGCATGGTATGGCAGGTGGCCAAGGCGGTGAAGATCCCCGTAGTCGGCTTGGGCGGCATTTCCAACGCCACCGATGCCGTAGAGTTTATGCTCGCTGGAGCCTCCGCCATCGAAATCGGGACGGCCAATTTTATTGATCCAGCGGTTTCCGAAAAAGTAGCCCAAGGCATAACTGGCTATTGTGAAAGGAATGGCTTCCAAAAAGTTACTGATTTGATTGGAGCTTTGGAGTGCTAAAGTAATAGCCATTACCGTAATAGCTATTACTATTTTTATGTAAAAATCGAAGAAAAATTTGTGCAAACGCTTGCAGTTCCGAAAATTATGCGTACTTTTGCAGAATGGTAATGGTCGTTACCGTAAAGATGATTACTATTTGTTGAAACAACTCAAAAACTGATGCGGTATGAAGTTCTACAATCGTGAAAATGAAAAGGCGCAGCTCTATAAAGTGTTGAAACAGAGCAGGAAAGAAGCCCAGATGACCGTGCTGATGGGGCGTAGGCGCATCGGCAAGACCGAACTTTCGTTGCAATGTGGCGACGAAAAAGTGCTGTATTTTTTCGTCGGAAAGAAGACGGAACAGCTGCTTTGCCACGATTATTTGGAAGAAATCAGTTTCAAATTGGGCGTTCCCATCATTGGGCAACTTTCCTCGTTTTCGGAAGTGTTCAGGTATGTGCTGCAATTGGCTGAAAGACAGCCTTTCACGTTGGTTATCGACGAGTTCCAGAACTTCCTGAAAATCAATCCTTCCGTGTTCAGCGACATGCAGCGCGATTGGGACTTGCACAAGCGCACGAGCCATTTGAACCTCATCATCAGCGGCTCGGTGTTCACGTTGATGAAGCGGATTTTCGAGGACTACGAAGAGCCGCTTTTCGGTCGCGCCACAGAACGGCTATTGCTTAAGCCCTTCTCAACCAGCGTTTTGAAGGAAATCTTGGCCGACTACAATCCCAATTACACGCCCGAAGACTTGTTGGCCTTGTTCAGCATCACGGGCGGCGTGCCGTGGTATGTTGCGCTTTTGCTCGATAAAGGTTATGTCACTAAAGACCAAATGCTTACCGCTTTGACAGAGGAAAATTCACCCTTCATCAATGAGGGCAAAAACATCCTCATCGAGGAGTTCGGCACCGACTATGTCACTTATTTCTCCATCCTGACCTGCATTGCGGGCGGCCTGAAAACCCGTGCGGAGATTGAAGGCGAGTTGGGCATCGGCAACATCGGGAGTTATCTGGCGCGGTTGGAGAATTATTACAACCTCGTCAGCAAGTCGCTGCCCATTTTCTCGAAGGAAAACAGTAAGAAAATGCGCTACCAACTCAACGACTGCTTCCTGATTTTCTGGTTCCGTTTCTTCTACAAGTATCAGGCACTCGTCGAAAACTGGGCGTTGAAGTCGCTGGAAACCATTATCTTGCGTGACTATAGCACGGTTTCAGGCTTTATGATGGAGCGTTATTTTGCCCGCAAATTTGAGGAGGAAGGCAAGTACATCATCGGCAAGTGGTGGGATCGCAAAGGCGAGAACGAGATAGACCTCATCGTGGCCGACCCCATCAAAAAGGAGGCTTGGGTTTATGAACTGAAGAAGCAAGGCGAGCGTTACGAGGCCAAGGTTTTGAAAGAGAAAGTGAAAACGATGGTAACCCAAACGCCCGAGTTGGCAAAAATGAAATTGCATCTTGGTTCTTTAACCCTTGAAGATATGTAATTAATTGAAAATCAAATTGTTTTTGTTTTATTCTAAAAATGGTAATAGCCATTACCGTAATGGCTGTTACTATTTTGTTTTTCGCCACAATTTGGCTAAACGAAATTCACTTCTGGGCTAATCCGAATCCCGAACTTGGCCTCCACGGAATCTTGGATTTTGCGGGCAAGTTCCACGATGTCGTGGCCATTGCCGCCGCCGTAATGCACGAGGACGAGAGCTTGTTTGTCATAAACTCCGACGTGTTCGTTGCGCCAGCCTTTCCAGCCAGCTTGCTCGATGAGCCATCCGGCGGGGACTTTCACCTTGCCATTGGGTTCGTCGTAATGTGGAATGTTTGGAAATTCCTTTTGCAAAGCCTCAAATTGCGCCTTTTCAATGACAGGGTTTTTGAAGAAACTGCCCGCGCTGCCAATCTGCTTTACATCAGGCAGTTTGGCGTCGCGGATGGCGCAAATGGCATCGTGGAGTTGTAGTAAAGTTGGTTTTTCTATGCCGTTTTGCTCCAAATAGGCTTTGATGTTGCCGTAATCGAGGTGGAGTGGGGCGTTTTTCTTCAACAGGAAATCCACCGAAGTGATGATGAATTGGCCTTTCAGTTCGTTTTTGAAAATGCTTTCGCGGTAGCCGAAACGACATCCTTCTTTGCCGAAAACCTTGGTTTTTCCCGTTTCCAATTCAAAGGCTTCGCATTGCAAGAAGCTGTCTTTCAGTTCTATACCGTATGCACCAATGTTTTGCACGGGTGCCGCGCCCACTTTTCCAGGAATATGGGCAAGGTTCTCCAAACCATGCCAACCTTTGCAAACCGTAAACTTCACGAAATCAGGCCAATCTTCGCCCGCTTGGGCGCGGACAATAATCTCGTTTTCATCTTCTGTAAGGATTTCAATGCCTTTCGTGTTGATGAATATGACCAAACCGTCAAAAACATCGTTCTGAAACAAGACATTGTTGCCGCCGCTCAATACAAGATGCTTTTCTTGCTTGAAAACATCGGTTGTAATTAATACTTCAAGTTCCTGAATATCATTGATTTCAACGAAATATTTCGCTACGGTATTGAAGCCGAAGCTGTTGTAGGGCTGGAGGTTGACATTGGTTTTCATGGCGCAAAAATAAGTGAAATCAGTGAAAGTTCGTCCAAATTGAAAATGTTTGTATATTTGCGGCAAATTATTTCAGTCATGCCGCAAATCAGTTTCTTCTACGGAATCGTCATTTTCATGAATTTCGATGACCATGTTCCACCGCATTTTCATGCTTGGTATGGTGATTACAAGGTTACAGTAAATATTCGTGATGGTGTAGTTACAGGAAAAATGCCAGGTCGTGCTTTGCGTATGATTTTGGAATGGCTTGACATTCACCGTGATGAATTGCTTGAAAATTGGGAAAAGGCGCAAAATGGTTCGCCTTTGGACAAGATTGACCCTTTAAAATGATTGCTATGTTCCTCGAAATCAACAAAGCCGAGTATTTAGGCGATTATAGAATACGATTGTGGTTCAACAACGATGAAGTCCGCGTGGTCGATTTAGCCAATTCTTTGCGAGGAGAGGCTTTTCGACCCTTGCTTGACAAGGATTTTTTCAAGCGTTTTTCCATCCGCTTCAACACGATTGAATGGGAAAACGGTGCCGACTTTGCGCCTGAATATTTGTACGAAATTGGGGCTTCAGCTTGAATAGTTATGAAACGCGCCATCGTATCGGTTATCAATGACTTGGTTACAGACCAAAGGGTCAATAAGTCGTGCTTGGCTTTGCAAAAGGCTGGGTATGAGGTACTTTTGGTTGGTCGGAAGCAGCGCAAAAGCCCGCCAATGGATGAGCGGCCATACGCCATTCATCGGATGAAACTGCTCTTCGAGAAAGGTCCATCTTTTTACGCTGAATATAATATCCGCCTGTTTTTCTTCCTGCTGTTTCATCGCGCCAATCTTTTGCTTTCCAATGACTTGGACACGGTTTTGCCCAACTATTTCATTTCGCGTTTGAAGGGTAGCAAAATGGTTTTCGACAGCCACGAGTATTTTACCGAAACGCCTGAATTGGTGAATCGGCCCAAGGTGCAGCGCGTTTGGAAACGAATTGAAGGCTTCGTGGTGCCCAAGTTGGACGAAATGATTACGGTTTGCGACAGTATCGCCGAACTTTTTCGTGAGAAATATGGTGTCAAAGTTCACGTTATCAGGAATATACCTCCACGAAAGGCTTTGCCACCGAAAGGCGACAAAACGGCTTTGGGATTGCCCGCCGACAAACACCTATTAATATTGCAAGGCTCTGGCATCAACATCCAGCGCGGGGCGGAGGAATTGGTGCAGGCGATGACGCTTTTGGACGACTGTTTCCTGATGATTATCGGTGGCGGCGATGTGCTACCCATTTTGAAACAAATGGTTGAGGAACAGAAAATTACAGACCGTGTGCGATTCTTCCCTCGTATGCCTTACCAACAAATGATGGCTTACACGCAATTGGCCGAATTGGGCTTCTGTTTGGACAAAGACACCAACCTTAACTATCGTTTCAGCTTGCCCAACAAATTGTTCGATTTCATCCAAGCGGGTGTACCGATTGTGGCTTCGCATCTGACTGAAATTGAGAAGATTATTCGTCAATACGACATTGGTATTTTCATTGAAAACCACGAACCGTCGACTATTGCGACGACCATCAAAGTGGCCTTGTCAGATAAGGATAGGTTGGCCGTTTGGAAGCAACATTTGGCGGTTGCAGCACAGGATTTGTGTTGGGAGAACGAGGAACGAAAATTGCTTGAAATCTACCGTCATTATGCCTGAAAATCACCTACATATTATTGCTTTCGATGTGCCTTATCCTGCCAACTACGGCGGAGTTATTGATGTGTTTTACCGAGTGAAGGTTTTGTCGGAGGCTGGTGTGAGGGTGCATTTGCATTGCTTTGAGTACGGTCGTGGCGAGCAGGAGATTTTGAAGCGTTGCCACGAAGTAAAATATTACAAGCGAGACACGTCATTTTCCAAACAGTTGAGTTTCACGCCGTTTATTGTCAATTCGAGGTGGTCGGAGGAGTTGGTTCAAGACTTGTTGCAGGACGAATATCCCATTCTTTGCGAAGGCTTGCACACCACGGCAGTTCTTCTTGATAATCGCCTGAAAAACAGGAAAATCTATGTCCGTGCCCACAATGTGGAGCACGACTATTACCAAAGCTTGGGTGATTCGGAAAGGTGCGTTTGGAAGCGTTTGTTTTATTTTGCAGAGGCTTGGAAACTAAGGCATTACGAACCGGTTTTGCGCAAAGCGGCGGGCATTTTCGCTATCTCGCAGCAGGATGCGGACTATTTCGCCAAAAAATATGGCAAGACTACGCTTGTTCCCGGTTTCAATTCCGCCGATTCGGTGTGTTCGGAACCGGGTAGGGGCGAATATGTTTTGTATCATGGAAATTTGTCGGTGAGAGAGAATGAAGAAGCAGCCAAATGGCTGATAGAGAATGTCTTTGCTAAGTTGGATTTGCATTGCATTGTAGCTGGTTTGAAGCCTTCAGACAAGTTGAAAAAAATGGCTGAGAAATATTCCAATGTGACTTTGGCGGCCAATCCTGACGATGCTGAAATGATTGACCTTTTGCGGCAAGCTCAGGTCAATGTTTTGGTTACAAACCAACCTACGGGGTTGAAATTGAAGTTGTTGAATGCGCTTTACTGCGGGCGTTTCTGTTTGGTCAATTCAGACATGGTGCGCGGCACTTCGTTGGAAAGCCTTTGCATAGTGGCCGATGAGCCTGCGCAAATGGTTTCGGAAATCAAGCGGTTGATGGAGGAGGGCTTTACGGAGGAGGACATTGAGGAGCGTGATAATCAGATACGGCAACTTTATGATAATGAGGCGAATACTCAGAAGATTATTCAAGCGATTTTTTCATAAACTACGGATTTCACGGATTTGACGGATAGGATTCCGAAATTTTTGGGATGCAAGCATCCAATTATTACAGATAAGCTAACGCTGCAACAATCCGTACCAATTTGACGCATGCGTCTTTCAAATTCATGGTTGGAAATCTGTAAAATCTGTATCATCCGTAGTTAAGCAATCCTACTCCATTTCTGAGCAAATCACCGTCCCATTCTTGCAATTGGCGATGCGCGAAGGATATTTCTGCATCAAAGTGTAGTTGTGCGTGGCCATCAGCACGGCTTGACCGTTCTCGCTGATACGGCGCAAGAGTTTCATCACTTCAAGGGTGGTGTCGGGGTCGAGGTTGCCGGTTGGCTCGTCGGCGATGATGACATCGGGGTCGTTGAGGAGGGCGCGGGCGATGGCAACGCCTTGCTGCTCGCCGCCCGACATTTGATGCGGCATACTTTTACGCTTGTCGCTTAGCCCGACTTTGGCCAAAACCTCATCAATTCGGCGCGAAATCTCGGCTTTTTCTGTCCATCCCGTGGCACCCAGCACAAATTCCAAGTTTTTCTCCACGCTTCGGTCGAAAAGGAGTTGGAAGTCCTGAAACACGATGCCGATTTTGCGCCTCAGATAGGGAATGTCTTTCTTGCGCAAGCGGGTGAGGTCGTAGCCAGCCACGTTGAAGTAGCCGTCGCGGGCGGGCAATTCGCCATACAAAGTCTTTAATAGTGAGGATTTTCCGCTCCCCGTGCGACCGATAAGATAGATGAATTCGCCTTTGTTCAAGGTGAGGTTCACGTTGGACAAAACGAGGTTTTCCCGCTGGAAAATGGAGGCGTTTCTGATTTCTATGATGGGTTCTGACATTTATTGATTTAAGATTTCAAATTTCAAGATTTCAAGATTTCTCAGTTGCCACGGTGTGACAGCCCTACAATTCTCAACTCTCAACTCCTAACTGTAAACTATCAACTGCAAACTACCAGCTTCCCGAGGCACCTCCGCCGCCGAAACCTCCGCCGCCAAAGCCACCAAAGCCTCCACCGCCAAAACTGCCGCCACCACTACTTCCTCCAAAACTGCTACCGCCGAAGCCGCCCATCGGAATCCAGATGGTGCGGGTGCCGCCGCCGGAATAGTTCTGGTTGCCGTTGCTGGAACGGAAAATGAGAATGAGAGCGATGATGAAAATGAGAATCAGCCAAATGGGTATGCCTTCGCCGCCATTGGTGTATTCGTCTTGCGTGAACTTGCCCGAATAGAGGTCCATAATGACGTTGACGGCGTTGTCGATGCCCGTGTAGTAGTCGTCTTCTTTGAAAGAGGGAATCATTTCCTTTTCAATGATGCGCTTGGCCGTGGCATCGGTGACATATTCCTCAATGCCATAGCCTGTGTTGATGTTCACTTGGCCGCGCTCGCTGCCTTTTTTGGGCTTCACGAGGATGACTGCGCCGTTGTTTTTGCCCTTTTGTCCCACGCCCCAACTGTGCCCGATTTCAGTGGCATACTGCTCCACGCTGTAGCCCTGAAGGTCGTCGACAAGGAGGACGAGGATTTGAGTCGAAGTGCTGTCGTTATAGGCCACTAATTTATGCTCTAAAACATTGACTTGGTGGGCGGTAAGCGTACCTGTGTAGTCGTTCACCAAGCGTGGCGGGTTGGGCGGACTCGGCAATTGGGCTTTCAGCGTTGTGCCGAAAGTGAGCAAAACGAGAAGTAAACCGAATAAAAGGGTAAGTTTATGTCTATCAATTGTTTTCATAGGAGATTTCGTCGGGGATTTCGTTAACATCGTCGGATTGGTAGGGGAAATAAGTCTTGAGTTTTTCGCCGCAGCGCATAATGCCTTCCACAAGGCCATCGGCGAAACGGCCTTCGCGGAAATGGCTCAACATCAGGTCTTTCACGTCGTTCCAGAAGTTGTCTTCCACCACATTGTTGATGCCTTCGTCGCCGAGGATGGCAAACTTGTGGTCGCGGACGGCCAAATAAATGAGCACGCCGTTTCGCAATTGGGTCTCGTTGAGTTTCAATTTGTTGAAAACCACGAGGCTGCGTTTTTCCACGTCGCCTCGGCAAAGGTTTTCGATATGCACTTTTATTTCGCCCGAGGTGTTCAGTTCGGCCTGCTTGATGGCTTCCACCACGCGGCGGTCTTCCTCGCGGTTCAGTATGTTGATGGCGTTTGACATAATCGTTCTTTTGACTGCAAAAATAGTCATTTTCCAGCCATTTGGCGTTTGTGAGGCGATTTTTTGTTTCTTTGCAACCTAAAACGACAAAAATGAATGGGTATGAACAGGTTAATCAAGTCAATAGCGGCCATTATGCTGATGATAGTTTTCGCGGTCGGTTGCACTAAACCCGATGAACCGAACAATAGCGGAAATGAAGACGAAAACGATAGCATTGCCGATAACGGCAGCACTTTGAATGGCCACGAATTTGTTGATTTGGGCTTGCCGAGCGGCACTTTGTGGGCCACTTGCAACATAGGTGCAGATACGCCTGAGGACTATGGCGATTATTTTGCTTGGGGCGAGACCGCGCCCAAGGAAATCTATGACTGGAAAAGTTACCGTTATGGCCGATTTTTCAATGAGCGGTATGAGTTGAAAAAGTATTGCACCAATCCCGATTTTGGACTTGATGGCTTTGTCGATAGCCTGACCGTTTTGGAACCCGCTGATGATGTGGCTTTTGCCCAATGGGGCGCAGGTTGGCGCATACCCACCATCGGCGAATGGGAGGAAATGTACCAAAACACGACTTCTGTATGGACGACCCAAAACGGCGTGAATGGCTGGCGTTTCACAGCCGAGGATGGCAACAGCCTTTTCCTGCCCGCTGCCGGCTATTGGTGGGAATGCGCGTTCAACGGTGCCGACCTCGGCGTTTATTGGTCGGTGACGCTCAACAAGGAGTTTCCATATCGCACTTGGGGCTTCCACTTCAATTCGAGCCAATGCCACCTGTGCGGCAGCAGCGACAGGAATAGGGGGCAGACGGTTAGGGCGGTGGGTTCGAAAAAGTAAGCGCTAAAGAAAAAGTAAAGCCGCAGTCATGCAAATACATGCCTAACTGCGGCTCTTTCTATTCTCTAATTCTCAAATTCTTGATAATTACAACTTCTCCATATTCCTCTTCACAAACTCGCTCAAATCCTTGCCTTTCAGCAAGTTCTTCGAAAGCAAAGCGAGGTCGTAAATCAGTTGTAGTTGATTACAGGAATCCCTAACTGCTTGCAAATGGTTTTTGCTGTGTAGTCCGATATGTCGGGATGGCGCGGCACGGCAGCGACATTGCCGTTGGAACCGACATACAAGCTATGCTTTGCCCCTTCGCGATACAAAGTGCAGTTGTTTTGCGTCAAATGTTTAATGAGCAGATTCCTTTTCATGCGAGGGCCAATTTCCGATAAAAGAAACGCTCGCCTTCGAAGGTATGAAGGGCTTGCTCTTTGTTATAATCCAGAACAAGTTGGATGGCATCCTTCATGTTTTCCATCAACTCGTCAAGGGTTTTGCCTTGTGAGATGGCTCCAGGAAGTTGTTGGCATTGGCCGCAGTACCAACCTCCTTCTGCATCTTTGTGAATCAGAATTGTGTATTCCATATTGGTTTGTTTTTCACCTGCAAAAATACTCATTTTCCTCAAATTCGCATCCCAAACTTGCCATATCGCGCTTTTTTTCGTTTCTTTGCAATCTCAAACAACTAAAACATAATCGATATGAACAGAACTTTGAAGGCGACAGCAGCCATAATGCTGATGATGGTTTTTGCGTTAGGTTGCACAAAACCTGATGAGCCGAATAACGGCGGAAACAACAGTGGTCAAAACGATAGTATTGCCGATAACAGCGGTACTTTGAATGGCCACGATTTTGTTGACCTTGGTCTGCCAAGCGGTACGTTGTGGGCCACTTGCAATTTGGGTGCCGAGGTGCCCGAGGGTTATGGCGATTACTTCGCTTGGGGCGAGACGGAACCGAAAACGGTTTATGATTGGACTACCTACAAGTATTGCAATGGGGAATTCGACCAGTTGACCAAGTACTGCCAAGAGGCCAGCTTTGGCTATGATGGTTATACCGATGAGTTGTATGATTTACAACCTTCGGATGACGCAGCCACGGTGAATTGGGGCGAGGGTTGGCGCATGCCGAGCGCAAGTGAAGGCGATGAATTGCTGAGCTACTGCGAACTTAAAGGAGACACGGTTAATGGCGTACCAGGATTGCGCATTGTGGGAACAAATGGCAACACGATCTTTCTGCCTTCGGGAGGTGCGAAAGGGGACTTCGTTGGCCCTTCCCCCGAGTCTTTGCAAGTGGGTGGTCACGGCTATTATTGGGTCAATGAAAGATGTTACGCTTTTAATAATCAGATGGTGGGGTGCTACGATTACATGGCAAATTTCATCAGTTCTCCTGTCGTATATAGTACTGGAGGATGGACAACTCGTAGTATAGGTATGTCTGTCCGAGCAGTGCGTTCAGCGGAATGATTCTTTGTGCGATATAAAAACAAAATCCCCACAGCACTGAATGGCGTTGTGGGGATTTCTCTAAATTCTCCAATTCTTGATTATAACTTCTCAAGATTCCTCTTGACAAACTCGCTCAAATCCTTGCCCTTGAGCAAATTCTTCGAGAGAAGCGCGAGGTCGTAAATCTGCCGAATGGTGGCTTCCTGTGCGGCTTCGTCTTTGTCCAAGAGGCCAGTGATGACCGGGCTGTTCGTGTTGAGCATCAGCGTGTAGCTGTCGGGCATCGAGCCGTAGAACGACATTGGGCCGCCGCCCATCTGTTCCATCTCTTTCATACGGCGCATCCACTCGTTTTGAGTGACCTCCACAGGTGCGGCTTCGGCACCTTCGTTGCTGAACTCCACGTTGAACTTCACCTTGTCGATGACCTTCTCGAAGGCAGCCTTCACGGTCTCCTTCTGCTTGTCGTCGAGGCCCGAGGCGGTTTCCTTGTCGTCTTTCACGATGAGTTTGTCGATGGTGTTGGAGTCGACGCGGGCGAACATTGCACGGTTGTCGTCGCCCTTTTCGCCTTCCTTCTGCTCGTATGCGCTGATGAAATGCGGGTCGAGGATGCCGTCCATCATCAAGACGTTGTAGCCCTTGGCCTTGGCGTTCTCGATGTTGGTGTATTGGTCGTCCTTGTCGGTGGCATACAGATAGACAAGGGCCTTGTTCTTGTCGGTCTGGTTTTCCTTAATCAAGGTCTTGTACTCCTCGATGGTGTAGTACTTGTCGTCGGTGTCCTTGAAGAGGAAGAACTTCTCGGCGCGCTCGTAGAACTTCGGGTCGCTCATCATTCCGTATTCGATGAACACGCGGATGTCGTCCCAGTTCTTCTCGTAGGCCTCACGGTCTTTCTTGAAGAGCTCTTCCAGTTTCTCGGCCACCTTCTTGGTGATGTAGGTCGAGATTTTCTTCACGTTCTGGTCGCTTTGCAGGAACGAGCGGCTGACGTTCAGCGGGATGTCGGGCGAGTCGATGACGCCGTGCAGCAGCGAGAGGAACTCGGGCAGGATGCCTTCAACGCTATCGGTGACGAAGACCTCGTTGCAGTAGAGTTGGATCTTGTTGCGCTGGAACTCGTAGCGGTTCTTCACCTTCGGGAAATAGAGGATGCCCGTGAGGTTGAAGGGGTAGTCCACGTTGAGGTGGATGTGGAACAGCGGCTGATGATCCAAGGCTTCTCCACTTCCTTGGTCTTGGGTTTGCCGTCCTTGTCGGTTTCGCCCTCGATTTCCTCCTGCACCTTGCGTGTGCCAAACTGGATTGGGATGGGCAGGAACTTGCAGTATTTGTTAAGCAGTTCGCGGATACGACCTTCTTCGAGGAACTCGGCGGCATCGTCGCTGATATAAAGGATGACGTCGGTGCCGCGGTCGCCCTTCGGGATTTCGTTCATGGTGTACTCCGGGCTGCCGTCGCATTCCCAAATGACGCCGTTGGCGCCTTCTTCTTTGCAGGACTTCGAAATCAGCGACACCTTCGAGGAGACCATAAAAGCGGAGTAGAAACCCAAGCCAAAATGTCCGATGATGTTGGCGGCTTCGGCCTCGCTTTGTGTCTTGAACTTGGCGATGAACTCCTCGGCACCCGAGAAAGCGATTTGGTTGATGTACTTGTCGACTTCTTCGGCGTTCATGCCGATGCCGCGGTCGCGGACGGTGAGGGTCTTTTTCTTCTTGTCGACTTCCACCTTGATGGTGAGGTCGCCCAATTCGCCCTTGAACTCGCCCGAGGCGGCCAAAGCTTTCAGTTTCTGTGTGGCGTCGACGGCATTGCTGATGATTTCGCGCAGGAAGATCTCCTGGTCCGAATAGAGGAACTTCTTGATGACAGGGAAAATGTTTTCTGTCTTTACTCCAATGTTACCGGTTTGCATATTGTTATGTATTTAAAATTCAAGATTTAAGATTTAAAATTTCTGTCGCTTCGCGTCATTGCGAGGAACGAAGCAATCCAGATTGACGAACCGCGATTGTCAAATTGTGTGCCATTGCAAAAACTGACATTTTGGCAAATTGTATTTGGAAAAGTTTTATTTTTGCACTTTCTAAATACAACATACAACTCGATATGGAACAGAAACAGTTTGATGTGTTCATCAGTTATTCAAGGAAAGAATTGGATAGAATTAAGGAAATCAAATCTGTCATCGAAGATACTGTGAAGACTAAATGTTGGATGGATTTGAATGCCATTGAAAGCGACTCAAGAAGGTTTACAAAAGATATAATAGATGGTATCAATAATTGTCGGGTGTTTCTGTTCATGCTTTCCAAGAATTCCCAAAATTCAAAATTTGCTCTAAAGGAATTGGATTTTGCGGAAAAGAAGGGAAAGCATGTAGTAATAGTTAATATTGACAACTGTCAAATGAACGATGAGTTTTTGTTTTTGTATGGGTTGAGTGATTTGATTGATTGGAATAATGAACCACAGAAGGAAAAACTGATTCGAGACTTGAAAAAATGGATTGGCTTGGGAGAAAGCTTACAAGAGACAAATCAATCTGACGAGGATATATTGGATAGCAATAATGAGAATGAGTCAGATTCAGGTGAAGTTTTTTATTCAAAAGGAGAGGAGGCATACGCTCGAAAGGATTATGCCGAGGCGGTGAGGTGGTACAGGAAGTCAGCGGAGCAGGGCGGTGCTTCTGCACAATATAGCCTTGGCTGGATGTATCGGAATGGTTATGGTGTTGACAAGGACTATATCGAGGCTGTGAGGTGGTACAGGAAGTCGGCAGAGCAGGGGAATTCTTATGCCCAGGATAATATTGGAGATATGTATTACTATGGCTATGGTGTTGACAAGGATTATGCCGAGGCGGTGAGGTGGTACAGGAAGTCAGCGGAGCAGGGCAAAGCTTCTGCACAATACAACCTTGGCTGGATGTATCAGAACGGTTATGGAGTTGACAAAGACTACGTAGAGGCGGTGAGGTGGTACAGGAAGTCGGCAGAGCAGGGGCGATCTTATGCCCAATACAACCTTGGATTAATGTATGAAAATGGTTATGGCGTTGAAAAAAGCAAAAGGGAAGCGGTGTTTTGGTACAAGAAGGCTGCTGCTCAGGGAGATGAAGATGCAGAAAAGAAAGTGAAGGAATTGAAACGATGGTCGCTGTTTTAATTTTTGGTTGCTAAAACGTGTTTTTATCCAGCGGTGAACGACAAAATTACCTTTTTCTCCGCTGGATAAAACGACGTTTTCAAGATGAAGATGTGAATCGTTTTTGCTTTAATAATCAGGTTTTATGCTGGTTTGCGTTGGAAATGATGAAATTGTGTATTTTTGCCGTGAAAATCAATCGTATGTGATTGTGTTATGAAGGAGAAGACTATGACGGAAAGGAAATTTGATTTCAGCGAACTCAATGCCTATCGTGAAGACAATCAGTTGGAAGTGAAGGCGGCGCAGGGTGGCTTGCCTGATGCGTTGTGGGAGTCGTACTCGGCGTTTGCCAACACCGATGGCGGTTGCATTTTGCTCGGTGTGAAGGAACGCGTCGACGGCTCGCTGTATGCTGCTGGACTAAAGGACGCGGAAAAACTCAAAATGGATTTTTGGAACGCGGTGAACAACCGGCAGAAAATCAGTGTGAACCTGATGACGGAACGGCGTGTGCGTGTGGAAACGATTGACGGGAAGGACATTCTTGTGCTTGAGGTGCCTCGTGCCGACCGTTCGGCGCGGCCTGTTTTCAAGGGCTTGGATCCGCGCAATGGAACGTATCGCAGAAACGGTTCCGGCGACTACCGTTGCTCGTTGGAGGAGGTTTCGGCTTTGTTTCGCGACGCGGCTTTGGTGACGCAGGATGCCAAGGTGCTGAAGGGGATGGATTGGTCGGTGTTTTGTTTGGAAACAATTAGGAGTTATAGGCAGTTGTTCCGCACTTCGCATCCTGACCATATTTGGAATAACCTTGAGGATGAGGTGTTTATGCGTCGCATTGGTGCTATGGCCTTGGCTGATGATGGCACATATCATCCTACTGCTGCGGGTTTGCTGATGTTTGGCTATGAGTATGAGATTACGAGGGAGTTTTCGCAGTATTTCCTTGATTTTCAAGAGAACAGGCAGATGTACAGAACCCGTTGGACAGACAGAATCGTTTCGACTTCTGGCGACTGGAGCGGCAATGTGTTTGACTTTGTTTTCAAGGTGGTGCCGAAGTTGACGGCTGATTTGAAGGTGCCTTTCGTGTTGAAGGGGATGAGCCGCATTGATGACACGCCTTTGCACAAGATTTTGCGTGAGGCGGTGACGAATACTTGTGTCCACGCTGATTTTTATGGTCGGCGCGGTTTGGTGATTCAGAAGAAGGTGGACGGTTTTGTATTCTCGAACCCGGGCAGTATGCGTGTGGCCAAGCGTGTGGCTGTCGAGGGTGGTGTTTCAGACCCTCGAAATGGCGTGATGCTCAAGATTTTCTCTTTGGTCGACTATGGCGAGCGTGCCGGGAGCGGCTTGAGTAGCATTATGCTTGTTTGGGAGCAAGTGTTTCACGCTGCGGCCAAAATTGAGGAGGAGATGGGTGTTGAGCGTGTCGTCCTGACTTTGAACAAAGACGGTCACGAACAGGATGTCAAGGCGATGTTGGAACTCTATGACAATCCCGAGGAACTGACATTTGTTGGATATGATACCCAAAATAACGAATTTAGTTCTGAATTTGTCGCGTGTGAGGGTCATCCTGACACCCAAAAACCAGAAAATGACCCCCAAAAACAGGGTAATGATCCCCAGGATGATACCCAAAAGATAGGGAATGATCCCCAAAACAATCCGTTTGACCCCCAAAAGTTGGATAATGACCCCCAAAAACTGGGTAATGACCCTCAAAATGATACTCAAAAGATAGAAAATGACCCCCAAAATAAGTTGAGTGACCCTCAAAACAAAGGGGATGATCCCCAAAAGTTGAGCAAAGACCCCAAAAATAGCAAAAATGATACCCAAATGAGTGAGAATAATACCCAATTTGACCCCCAAAACCGAGAGTTGTTGATTTTGGGTATCATCAGAGAGACCCCAACTATTGGAAAAGAAGGGATTGCCTCTAAATTAAATGTATCTGAAGCTACTGTTAAGCGAGGTTTGAGAAGTCTAAGAAAATCATTTCGTATCGAATGGGTTGGTGGTACAAGAAATGGTCATTGGGAAGTGTCGGAGAAATAAAATTGTCGATAAATTGTCGATAAATGGCCGACATATTAAAATTGGCCGATAAATTGTCGATAAAATTAAAAATTGCCGATAAATTGGCCGTTAAACGTCGATAAAACTAAAAATTGTCGATAAATGGCCGATAAATTGTCGATAAATGGCCGAAAAATGAAAAACTATGAACGAGATCTACGAATTTTACAACAACGGTGCCGAGATAGGCCGCTTGGAGCGTGGCTTGGGCATTGTGGAGTTCCATCGGACGAAGGAAATCCTGTTGCGATATATTGATAAAGGTAAGGTAGTTTACGACATCGGTGGCGGCATTGGGATGTATGCGGCTTGGTTGGCGAAGAAGGGCAACGAGGTGCATCTCATCGAACTGGCCGAAAACGCCGTGGAATATGCCAAAGCCAATATAATGCAGGATTGCCGTTTTGTTGCAGAAGCGGGCAACGCCTTACAAGTCAACCGACCGAATGAAAGTGCGGATGTCGTTTTGCTGATGGGGCCATTGTATCATCTTCGCGATAGGGAAGAACGTTTGCAAGCACTTCGTGAAGCGTTTCGGGTGCTGAAAAAAGGCGGTCTTTTGGTGGCGGCGGGTATTTCCAAGTTCAGTTCTATGACTTGGGCTTTGTCGGTGTATGGCGAGAAGAAGAACGAGAATCTTGTTGAATTTCTTGATGACTCTGTATTTTTCGATATGATTAAAGGCGAGATGACCACTGGCGACCACATCCGCCCGAAGGAATACCCGAAGTTCATTGCGGAGGCGTATTTCACGACTTCCGAGGAAATGAAATTGGAAATTGCAGAAGCGGGATTCGAGGTCGAAAAAGCCATTGCAGTGGAGGGCTGCATTTGGTTCACGCCGCACCTTCAAGAGAAATGGGAGGATGATGCCAGTCGCGAGCGGCTTTTGGACCTCGTCAGGATGACGGAAACCGAGCCGGAAATGATGGGGATGAGCCCGCATTTCTTAGTGTTGGCAAGAAAATAACACTTGTTTGGGCTTCCAATCAAAACATTTTCTAATTTTGTAGGCAAAATTAAAAGAAACCTAATATGAAAAAACTGTACGCAATGATTGCGATGTGGCTTCTTGCGGGAAGTGCCTTTGCCCAAATTCTTGTCAATGAGACTTTTGAAAATGGTAACACTGTAGGCCAAAACCCGGTGGGTTGGATTGGCGATGGCGGCTGGAAGGCCGGCATCACCATCCCTGACGACAACGAAGCCCGTGGAAGAAAACCACATACCGGCGATTGGTATATGTATGCCACCTATAACACCGATGTTTGGATTTACAAGGAAATCAATGTGACGGCTGGGAATTATTACCGCGTTTCGTTCTGGTATGCCACTTGGCACGTCGACCACTTCAATTTGGA